>PEQN01000015.1 GCA_002786225.1 Leptospira sp.
ACCACTTTAATATTTTTAGGTCAATATGACTTTCCAAGATAAATGTCAATAAAATATTGAGTAAATTTATTTTGATGTAATTTTTCGAGAAATGCAAGAACCTATCACTAACCCTCTCATCCCGCCCAATGAAGATTCCAGGCTTGATTCTTTAAAAAGTTATAACTTACTCGATACTTTTCCAGAAGATCAATTCGATAGACTCACTAGATTAGCAGCATCTATTTGTGGGGTACCTATAGCCTTAGTAAGCTTAATAGATCAAGATAGGCAATGGTTCAAATCGAAAGTCGGACTTGAAAGCCAAGAAACACCTCGAGATATTTCCTTTTGCCAATATGCGATTATGGAGAATAAAATTTTAGAAATAGAAGATTCTAAACTAGATCTTCGTTTCATGGATAATCCATTGGTTGTTAATGATCCAAATATACGCTTCTATGCAGGAAGTCCCCTTGTTATGCCAGATGGTCATATCCTTGGAACTCTTTGTGTTATTGACCGAATACCAAGAAAATTAACCCAAAATCAAAAAGAATCTTTGATACTTCTCGCAGAAGAAGTTGTCCATAATATTCTCACTAGAAAAGAACAGAAAGAATTACTAGAAGCCAAAGAAACTTTAAGCCAAAATAGAAAACAAATCGAAGAATCAAAAAAACTTCTAGAATATAAAAATAAAGAATTAGAAAAAACAACAACTCTCTTTAATCATTCTCAGCATATAGCCAAACTTGGTGCCTGGGAACTTGATATTATAACAGGCAAAACTTTCTGGACGGATGAAGTTTACTCAATTCATGAAGTAGAAAAAGATTTTGATCATAATAAGTTAAATGGTATAGAATTTTATCATCCTGAAGACCGATCTATAATTTCAAAAGCAATCGATGATACTGTAATCAAACAAATTCCATTTGATGTTATATGCAGATTTATTACTGCAAAGGGGAATTTACGCTGGGTTCGATCCTCTGGTTATCCCGTTCTTTCGAATGGTGAAGTTACTCGTTTGATTGGAATGTTTCACGATATTACTGAAAGTAGAAAATCAGAACTAGCAATCATAGAAAGTAAGAATAATTACGAACAATTAGTATCGTATATCCCTATTGGTATTTATAAGGTCACTGAGAATTTTGAATTTAAATATGTAAGCCCCGTTTGGTGCAAAATACTAAACCTCAAACAAGAAGAAGTTTTAGCTGACTCAAGTTTAGTCCTTCGCTTAATACATCCCGATGATTTAGATAAATTATTAGATGCAAACAAAATAGCTATTGAAAATAAATCACACTTTGACCAAGAGATTCGACATATAATTAAAGGTGAAGTACGTTGGTTGCATTTAGTATCGTATCCGTTTCTTCAAAATAATACATGGCAATGGTTTGGCACATTGACAGATGTTACAGAACGTAAGCTGGTTCAATTAGAACTTCAAGAGAATAGGAGTCGTTATGCATCCATAATTAAGGCTCTGCCTGATCTTATTTTTCGTTTTAATTCAGAAGGAATTTTTTTAGATTATAATAGCAATGATATAAGTCTGCTTGCTATGCCACCGGAAGCCTTCCTTGGTAAATCAATCAGTGAAGTAATACCAAGTGACTTGGCTAAATTAGCTCTCGCAAAAATAAAAGAAACCTTACGAAGCAATCAGTTAGTAAAATTCGAATATTCTCTAGAACATAATTCTTCCGTACGCCATTGGGAAGGACGCATGGTAAAAGCAAAAGATAATGAAGTGCTTTATATCGCTAGAGATATAACATCGGAAGCCTTAGTACAAAGAGAATTGGAGAAGACCAAAAACTTTTTAGCTCAAACCAACCAAGTAGCTAAGGTTGGAGGCTGGGAATACAATGTTATCACAGGAGAAATTATCTGGACAGATACAATTCACCAAATCCATGAAGTTGATCCAGATTTTATTCCTAATTATGAACAAATGCTATCATTTTATGAGCCGAAAAGTAGAGAAAAATTACATAATACAATACAAATTGCACTCTCTGAAGGCAAAGATTATGATCTAGAATTACAAATCATTACTGGAAAAGGAAAGTTACTTTGGGTCAGGGGAAAGGGAAACGTTGATATGCAGAATGGAGCCTGTGTTAGATTGTACGGTACTTTCCAAGATATCAATGATCAGAAGACTATTCTAGATCAACTGAATCGAAGTGAAAAAATGCTTAAGGCGATTTCAGAATCGACAGCAGAACTACTTGCAAACCCCAATACGAAAATTTCACTCCAAAATTCCTTAGCAAGGATAGGAAAAAGTCTAGAAGCAGACCAATCTTATTATTTTTCTTTTGATTACTCAGGCAAGCAAGCAACTTGTTCTCTAGAATTTGAATGCTATGCTGATGAAAGACCTGATGCTTTCAATATTCCAAGCTTACAAAATCTGCCACTTGAAATTTTCCAAGAGCCTTTAAATGCACTCATCAAAGGTAAATGCTACCAAAACATAGTTGTTTCTATTTCAGAGAAGGAACCTATTAAAAAATTTCTCGAGGAACAAAATATAAAATCTTTAGTTCTCGTACCAATTTTACTTCATAATTCATTGAGAGGTATTATAGGTTTTGATGACCTATATAAAGAAAGAGTATGGTCAGACCAAGAAGTTGCTTTACTTCATAGTTTTGCTGATAGTTTAGCTACGGCTATTGAGAGAAGTGAATTAGAAATGAATTTGAAACTTGCCAAAGAACAAGCTGAAGAAGCCAGTCGATTCAAATCTGAATTTTTAGCAAACATGAGCCATGAAATTAGAACTCCTCTCAATAGCGTGATTGGATTTTCAGAATTACTTATGCAAACCCAAATTAGTGAAAATCAAATGCAATATATGCAAGCAATACATCTTTCTGGGAATAACCTTCTAGATATTGTAAATGATATTCTTGACTTCTCAAAAATCGAAGCAGGGAAGATGGAACTTTCATTAGAGAAAACTAATATTCGTTATTTAATTGAACAAGTCACTGAAATTTTTAGAATAAATATTAGTCAAAAGCAAATCGAATTGAAAATTATTATTTCATCTAATGTTCCCGAATTTGTTTATATTGATCCAATTCGTATAAGACAAGTATTAATTAACTTAGTATCTAATTCCTTTAAGTTTACTGAACATGGACAAATTGTAATTGAATTAGAAATCTTTGAAGAGTTCAACGATAAAGGCTTTCAAATGTTTCAGTTTAGTGTTAGTGACACTGGGATTGGTATTTCTGATTCTAAGCAAAAGAATATTTTTGAAGCATTTTCACAGGAAGATGTTTCTATTACTCGTAAGTATGGAGGCACAGGTCTTGGACTAACTATCAGCAACAAACTTTTGGCATTGATGGATAGCCACATGGAATTAGAAAGTAAGCTTAATGTTGGAAGTCGCTTTTTCTTTAATATTTTTCTTCAAGTAGAAGGATCTAAACAAATTTTGTTAAACGATTCTAGCATTTTAGAAAAAAAACCAGTGATTCATCTCAAGGGGAAGCCCAAGATACTGATTGTAGATGATAATCAAATGAACCGCTTATTAGCCAAAAGTATGGTGCTAAGTATATTGCCCGAGGCAAATATTTTGGAAGCTGAGAATGGTGAAATTGCTATCGATATTTATAAACAACAAAACCCAGCTTTGGTTTTGATGGATATTCAAATGCCTATTATGAGCGGTTATGAGGCAACTGCAAAAATCAAAGAGCTTGAAAGAGTCACAAAAGCAAATGTTCCAATTGTAGCACTAACTGCTGGTACAGTGATAGGTGAGAAACAAAAATGTATGGATTATGGTATGAATGACTATTTAAGTAAACCAATTGATAGAAAGAGTTTAGAATCTATTCTTTATAAATGGTTGGTTAGATTGGAGACATGAATTAAATTATAGATACTTCTAATATAAAGCTAAATTTTTCTCACTTAGAAACATTGTTCAGACTCAAAAATTGCTCACTTTGATACATAAATTATTTTTGACAAATTACTTTTATTAATTAATATCATACTATGCTCAAAAGGTTTGGAATTATTTCTATTTTACTCCTAGGAACGTGCAATTTGCCCGGTTTGACCGAACCATCCGAGTATGCATTGATAAATCTCATAGCTAGATTGAGTAATTCTCAAGAAGCAATCCCTCCCATAAGGCTATCTTTAATCTACCAAAATACAACTTATAATCCTGGCGAAACGATTGATCTTGGGATGGCGGACTCTTTTCAACTTATCAATAGAAGCTTTATTATAAAAAACACAGGAACTTCTAAATTCCGAATTAGTAAAACCGAAAGGGTCAAGATAGAATCTAACTCCAATGGTAGCTTAGAATTACAACCACAAGCTGGTCAGATTCCTGATCCTTGGGAGCCAGGAGTGGAAGTGGCCATGAATGCTATCATTATTCCTGGTGGTCAACCTGAAGTTACCTGGAAGTTGACTGTTCCTATAATCGAACCAGAGGCGACTACACAAACTTTAAATTTTAAAATGCTAGTGAATGTGGCAAAGCCTGCTCGATTATTTTATTCAGTATTGAATCCAATTGGAAATCGAGGATTGTATTCTCTTCGATGGAATGAAACAACTAAGATCTTAGATAATAATTTAAGCCATTTTTCTGGCTTTACTCAAAACATTACAAGCGCTAACCAAAATAAATTTCTTTATTATGCTGATGCTGGTACTCTCTTAGGATATCGTTTGAATGCCTCTCTTGCGGTTGAAAATGTCTCAAGTCTTTTCGTAGGTGCAGGGTCAGTCAACTACTTAACAAACATACCTAATACAAACAGAATATTGGCTTCAGGTTCAGGGAATGAGATGAGAACGATTTCCTACAATGCAAGCAATGGAGACGTCGCTAGTTTTGCTGGTCCATTTGGTACATTTTGTTCATCTGGAGAAATTTTTTCCTCAGCTAGAGGTGATTTCATAATCCAACCTCATGCGATTACTTTAGTTAATCCGGGAAGACTCAGAATCAGTAGAGTGAATACAGATGGATCTCTTTCAATTACAACAAATGATTACACAGACCCTATCACAGCCAATCGATTGTCGAAGCATTGGAAAAGTAAATCAAATACGTTTTTCTATTCTATTCCTCATACCGATGTGCCAGGTGTTAATAATTTTAAAGTCAATTCAATCTTAAAAAGAGAATTACCTAGTGCAACTGGTTTGCTATCGGATGTTATAGCAGAATATAGCTTGGGTGGACTAGGTTTACAATTTCCACCTTTCTCTTCTACTATTCTGCTCCATCCAAATGATCGATGGATTTATGCAATCGGCTTAAATGGCACGAATAATCCTGCGGTCGTTTTATTAAATCATGATTTGAACTCTGGAGAGATTTCTGTAGCAAATAACTTTACCAAATCAGATAGTGTGGGACCAGCATTCGGCTCCTTAAGCCCAGACGGAAAATATCTTGCTGTAAGATATACCAAAAACTCAAGCGCTTGTCCTACCTGTGAGAGAACTATTTTTATTTATGAGCTTAATGCGAATGGAGTACCAGTTGAGGTTTTCAATTATTCAGCTAACTTAGAACTTGGTGAAGTGCATTGGATGAGTACATACAACTAATACTGCTTAAATTTTGAATAGGAAATTCCCTTACTTACCATTCTTTCTATGTTTAATTAGTTCTTTTTTTTTATCATACATCATTTATTTCTTATTAGATGAAATACTATTTCCACTAGATTCGGATTTTTACTTTCATCTCTCTGTAGCAGAAGAATACTCAAGACTTGGTTTTGTTTCTAAAATTCCCTGGTCCATAGAATCGATTTGGATAGATGGATTTGGGGATACACATTTTTTCTACCACCAGATCCTGAGATTTTTTAGTTTAAGTTCTTGGAAACTATTTATCGCTTTTGGATTTTTTATCAATCTTTTCTCCTTGGCTTGGATATATTTTCTTTTGAATCTAAATTCAATTAACAATCAAAGTAATACAAGGCAAAGAAATTCTATAAATGTAACTAGTCTTAAAATAAATACGAAGAACTTTATTATAAATATGATTCTCATCCAATTCATATTTCTTTTTGGTTCTATACCTTTTACTGGAAGGCTCTTATTAGGAAAGGGTTTGCTGATCTTTTTACCTATCCTTTTTTGGTACTGGTATTTTCTCATTGTATCATCCAAGAAAGTTGTGTTTTTACTCACTTGGATTGCTGTATGGACTTATCCTCTTGCACCATTGCTCTTAGTGCTATCTTTCGTTAAATTCATTGATATCCTTATAAATCAGAGGGATGAGATAAGAATTTTTATCCCTATATTCTATATGACCTTTCTAGGATTTATCATGGGCTTGGTAATCCATCCTTCCTTCCCGTTTCAATGGAAGGCATATAAAATGGAATGGTGGAATCAATTGCTCAGTAATCCAGAATTGGAAAGAATTAGCGAATGGAATCCACCTGGTTCAGAATTATTCTTTAATACATATATTTATATTATGATGATACTAGTTTTATACTTTTACAGTCATAGATCTGAATTAAAAACTTTTTTCAATGAGAATCTCTCTTTGCTTTTCCTAATGGCATGCGGAATCTTTTTATCTTGGGGAAATACTAAAGCTATCGAATGGAGCCTTCCAATCTTTATACTTTTCTTAATGAATTCTTTAGCCTACCATCAGAATTTTTTTCTAGCAAACTGGAAACAGCCTTTTGGTATCACTTTGGGAATATTGTTCTTGCTGTTCCAAATTCAAACATTAAGTCAATCAATACAGCTACATAGTAAGTTATATGCAAAGAAAAATCTTCACCTTACAGCCTTGCAAGTATGCAATCAGCAATTCAATAACGTAAAAAAAATCTGGATCCGTTGGGATGATTTTCCAGAATTCTCTTACTATTGTCGCAATAAGGAATATCCGTTTGGTTTGAATCCTTTGTATGCTTACACAAAGAATTCAGATAGGTACAAAATGATTCGTAGATTTTGGATAGACAGCAAGGTAGAACAAAATCGAATACTGGAATATTTAAATTATGAGATAGTAGTTCTAAATCAAAAAAGAGAATCAGATTTTGTTTTAAGGAACTTCCAGTCTTCTCCTAAATGGTTACTTCTTTATTCTAATGAAAATTATCTTCTTTTTCAAAATAGTGCAAGTATACAAAAATAAAAAAAGAGTTATTATACAATAAATAATAAATTTTAAATAACCAAGAAGTGGTGGCAAAGTAAGTTTATTTCCTTTACTATCGGATTGTTGAATCTTTTCTACTATTCCTCTATTCTTTTCATCAGAACAATATGCGATTGTATTAAATTGAGTTCGAAATAAAGTAGAATCAATTCCTTTTAATTCTATAGTTGGATAATAACTAGACCTTTCTATTTGGGCAGTGCATCCTTTTGAACTTTTTAAATGATGTACGACTTCATGCCTGTCTAAATTTAAAATCCAAATTGCATCTAGAATAGGAAAATCTTCTATCTTTGAATTTAAATTCCAGTGAGCAGATATATCCAAAAAATAATTATCAGGAAAAGATTCCGTTAATAAAAACCCTTCCAGTAAATAATCTTTTGGATTTAGATCTTTCTTTATCATATAATATGAATTTTCCGATAGCACTCCAATTATTTTTTGTGGGATAAAATTATCTTTGCTAGGATTATGTAGAAGTATATTACTGAAATTTTTATTTAATCCTTGTGATTTAAAATCTATGTAACCAATATTCCGTTCCCATAGGAACCTCTCACTGACTAGTTTTGATGGCAGTGGAAGAGTTAATTTTAATCTTGGATCAGTAAATCCCCATTGAAAATCATTCCTATTACTTATTGGCAAATATATTCTCTGCAAAAATGGTGTAAGACTAGATTCAACCATTAATCCATTGTCAATGGGAAGATTTAAATTCATATATTCTATTATACTAAAATGAGGCAATTTATGATTCTGATCATGAGTTGTTGTCTCTAGCAAAATTCTATAATTTTTATCTATTAAACTATTTATCTTATCTAGAGAAAATGACTTTTGTAGAAGTTGTGAAGATTGATCAATTTCTTGCATTTCTTTATTTATGTTTTTAGTTTGAATGAGGAAAAAAAATAAAGAAAGTCCCAACAATATATAAGATAAGTTTTTAGAATAAGAAACCTTTGAAAAGCCATAAGCACTCAAAGCTGCAAATAAGGAATAAAAAATATCCCAAGATCTATACCAATGAATGCCCATATTAGGGAACATTCTTGAGAAAGAAATATCCTGAGTCATAAACAAAAACAAAATACTTAACCAGGGCAGAATGCTTATCGCTAAAGTATTGTTAGTCTTAAATGTTTTTAAATATCCCCAAAGCATAAATATTGGAAAAATGGACAGAGGCGAAGCAATAAATATATGACCTAGTGATTGATTGGATAGACCTCCGAGTATTGTCTCCAAGAAGGGATAATAGGCAAACTGCGGTTCAGCTAAGGATTCCCCTGGATTCAAAAGAATTCCCCAAAAAGATATGGGAACTAAAATTAAAACTATAAGATAATTCCATGGAAGGCTTCTAAACATTTTATAAGATAAATAATTTTCAATAAAAAAGAAGATAGTCAGTATTGAAAAAAAAACAAAATTTAAATAATGAGTAAAGCTTAGTATTGTTAAAAAAACGAAGGATTCGAAAAATCTTTTGCGAATTAAAAATCCAAGACTTAAGAAACCCCAAGCCATCCCTAAAGTATGAGTATAATTTCCGCCAAGAATTCCAACTAGGGATACTCCCATAGGAGAAGGACCCTGGAAACCAAGATAAAAAAATAAAGCTATCCAAATAAATTTATTTTTTAAAAAATAAGAAATAAAAAACAAATATCCTAATATCCATAATATAACAGAAAATAGTACAATGATTTGTAAAGCTTGTGATAAATCCAATCCCGTCCAGATGGGAATGGAACCTAAGAAATAAAAGTATCCAGCATAATAGCGGAATGCAGGATAGCCACCAAACCATTCATTCGAATAACCTTCCGCAATAAAAGATTTGCCCAAGTTAGAAAATATTTTTAATTGTACATAATGCCCAGGGCCATCCCAAGTAAGTTTCATATCATGGGATAAAATATCAAACAAAGATAGAAATAAAATGCATCCTAATAATAAATCCAACCAATTTCTTTTGATAAATTGGACGGCTCTTACTTTAGGCATTATTGATTCGCTCATCTATACTTCTCAAAATAAATAAAATATAACTCTTAACATACTTCAAAGCAATGAAATAAGGTCAGAGAAAATCATCCAATTCTTTTAATTTATTGACAAGAAAAAAAACAGTTTTCGTAATCCGAATTCCTTCAAATGCTAGGGAATTTTCAATCCCACTTATTCATTAACTATTTATTCATTAACTATAATCTCGGAATTGCTTCTTAGTAAGAATTGTAAATACTAAGAACTTCTGCGTCCGTCAATGTCTTATTATAATAGTGCACATCGTCCATAAAGCCTCTGTAGTTGAAAAAATTAGCAAGGGTTCCCAACCTAAAACTTTGAGATCCAGGTACGATGGCTGGAAGAGACTCGGCAGTAGCCAGTAGTAAAGGAATTCCGTTCTTATATAATTTTGCAATCCCTGTCGTATAATCAACTGTTAAAGCAATGTGTGTCCACGTATCGTAATTGATTGCATTCGGATTGGATTCAACTGTTCTTTTTACCGATCCCGATCCAAATTGTGCATGAAGAACCCGATTTTCCAAGTTCCATTTATTCACAGTTAAAGAAAAACCCAGTGTCTCACCATTCGTATTGAGTTGATTAGAAAGGATGGTATACAATTTTTCACCATAACTACCTGATACATTGTTCACACGAACCCATAGGGTAAATGAAAATTGAGATCCCAAATTGGTAGCTCCGAAATCTACCGAGGAACCTAAATTGTAAGCTTGGTTCAAAGGACCAGTGAATTGAAGAGAACGACTTCCTTCTTTTTGGTTGCTATCGAAGTCAGGAAAATTGGAAGCACCACCCCCAAATTTATTCTCAGTTCCTGTCTTGGCATTAGCCGTTGAACTTTGATAATTGTTCTCAAACCTCCATCGGTAAAAAGGCTCTAAGAGAGGGATTCGCTCTACACAATAAAAAGATCCAAGAAGAGAACAGGAATTGTTAGTCCCTGATGTCGCACTAGTCGCTATTGACCAAGGTGACCCACTTGCACCAGCACCCCCTGGGCTGGACCAGCCACTACAAGTATTTGATGCCAAATTCCATACAGAACCACTTACATCTAGGCCCGTCCATGCGAAATCGCTGGCTATAGAAGGAAGTGCTGAAATGGAATGAGTCATTGGATAAACGAATCCATTATTGGCTGAGTTGGTACTTCCGATCAAGGTTACACCATCTTCTCGGTAGTATTGTGTATTTGGTTTCAAAGGGAAGTCATTGGTAAGAGTTCTGGTATCTCCTACACCACCTAAGCCGATTCGCAGTCCAACAAAAGGGAATCCTCCCGAACCATAAAATGGTCTTGCTGTATCACTTGCACAAGCTGCATCCATAGCTGCAAGGTTTAAATTACCAGGATAGCTTTGTGTGGTCTTGAAAATTCTTAACTTAGTATCATCCAAAGTATAATTCCAAGTGACTACAGGAGAACTAGTAAAATGAGTCTTACATGTGATTGCTTTAAGATTAGCTATAGTGGATTCCATATTGAAAGACAAGCTTCCACTTGTATTTTGGCTTAGTGTAGATCCAACAGAACAAGTGTTCAAGGATGCACCACAACCAGGATCTAGACCTCCCGTTCTTGTACAGATCCAAGAGCTTAGAGTCGTGGATTTTGGAAAAAAGCTCGTCTTATTGAGTGAACTCATGTTAGGAATTATGCTTCCTATTGGAGTTGAAAGATAAGGTTCGGAAGCAGAAAAAGTATAATTTTTGGAAGCAGAATTGGAACTTTGGAAATTAGTTCTACAACCCAAGATTCTGAGGTTGTAATTTGTCGCACTTCCATCTGGAAAAGTTACACCTACCCCAGGAAAAAGATTTGTTCCAGGCGCAGACAAACTTGCACAATTCGGATTCACCCCATCAACTCTGTAGTAATTGCTTGCACCCGATGTAGCTTGCGAGGCGGTAATCAAAACCGTATTGCTATTGACTCCATCTATTGCAGATGTAGTAACTACAGGAAGAGCTACTTTCATTACAGAAGTCTTGATGGCTACTGGACTTGGATCATTTAAGGCTGCACATGCGATTACTCGATATGTTATCGAATCTTGGTTAACTAAGATTGGCGCAGTATATTCTATAGAACCTAGACCCGAACAATCAGGGTTCGTTCCATCAGTTCGATAAAAAATCTTGGTAGAGCCCGTAGAACTGAGAGTCATGCTGTAATCGTTATTAGCCTCTATAGAAGGATCTGGAGTGAATACAATAGTTCCCAAAGTATTTGCAATTGAAACGGGAAGAGTAGCTATTGACGAATTTTCCCAACCAGAAGAGCAAGATCTAACTTGGAAAGTAGAACTTACAGAAATTGGAACAGAAGTTGAATACGGTATGGAGCCTAATGCACAGAAACCGCCTTGAGAGTTATTAGTTCCACCTGAGACTAGAGAACATTGCGGCATTCCATCCAGCTTATAGCAAGCAGTTTGTAAACCTAGAGCTGGGCTTGGGTTCTTGACGACAGTAATTTGATTTTGCAAACCGCTTGGCCCTATGATTGTAGGTTGTGCTACCACTCCATTCATTTGGTAGACACCAATTGAAATGATAGAATTCTCATAGCCTGCCTTACAAGAAATTGCCTGCACATTTTGAGAACCTGTTGCTTGAATTAAATTGACCGAACCAGAGGATGAACTACAATTAGGTGTAGATCCTATAGCCCAACGGATATCTGAACCAGAAGTTAGGGAAGAAAAATCTATGGATAGGTTTGAAGTATATGTTCCAGGCAGAATACTCGGGCTTGGTGTTGCTGCTTTTAAAGTATATGAATCGGAAACAACTAAATTCGAATCCAAAAATGACGGTTTGCAAGCTATCGCTTTGATTTTATTGTTCGCATTACTCGTAATAAGAACTGAAGAAGATAAGATTCCTGAGACGCAAGTGGGAGAGGCTTGTGAACCATCTCCAATCGTATAACGGATCGAAGCTCCTGGAGTAGCAGAGGCAATTGTGATAGTTTGATTATTTGCATAGATCCCAGCTTCCAATCCAGGGCTAGCTGAAAATGTAGGTGCTGAGACTTGTCCATTGATAGTATAAGTTTCGACAATTTCTGAAGAAGGGTTCCATTCAGGTGAAGTTTTACATGCAATAGCTCTTAAGGTTGAAGTAACATTCACATTGAGGGGATTCGGAGTAGAGGGGCTAGAGCAAGTCGGTGTAGTTCCGTTGGTTGTATAATGAATATTTGAACCTGAAGCAGGGATAGAAGGAGGACTGATTGTAACAAGTTGACTTCCAGCATAGGAGCCACTCGCCAAAGAAAAACTAGGTGGAGAAAGTGTTCCTGTTAAAGTATAAGATGCATTGGCTATTAGAGAATTGAGGTAGCCTGCTTTGCAAGCTATCGCTCTATAACTTGTAGTAAGCTCATTCCCTGCACTTAATGGAATAGCAGATGTTGATGAGGTCACACAATTCGGATCTGTCCCTATACTATAACGGATGATTGCTCCTATTGTTGAGGTGGATGCGATTGGAGCTATATCTGTTTTATATATTCCTGCAGTGGGCAGTAAGCTTGGTGTGGCAACTCGAAGTCCGTAAGTATATACAGGAGTAGGAGGTGAATCCACCCAAGTTGAAAAGCAAGCTATAGCACGGATTCTTGTATCGTTCGTTGTAATTGGAATGCCTGTTGTATACAAAGTAGAACTACAACTTGGAAGCGGAGGATCTGATCCAATACTTTTGGTATAATAAATAGATGCTCCAGCAGTTAAAGTGCTTAAGGTTAAAGTCTGATCATTGAAGTAGGTATCGGATGGTAAAGAAAAACTAGGAGTGGCGGTTGTGCCAATAATTTCATAAAAACCGCCTGCTGGAGTTGATCTCGAGTAGGTTGGTAAACAAGAAATAGCCAATAATACTTGAGAATAGGTCAGGGATATTGGACCCGAAGCAATAGGATCCGTACACACTGGATTTACGCCATTGGTAGTATAATGAACTACAACTCCAGAAGGGAGAGCGGGTGCTGTGATTGTAATACTTTGCGAGCTCCCAAAGCTTCCTGGAGCTATACTCAAAGTTGGAGGATTTAAAAGACCGTTGGTAATTGTATAGTTAACTGAGGCAACAGCAGAACTCATAATTCCCTTGCATGCCACTGCTCTAAGATTGATGGACGGCAAGGAAGGTTGCGGTATAAGTATAGCTCCCGTATACAAAGTCCCTGCTAGTGGACTACAAGTAGGGTTGCTTCCATTTAAGGTATAATACAAAGAAGCTCCTAGAGTCGAGGTGGTGATAGTTATATTTTGTGCAAGAGGATACTCTCCAGAAGGCAAAGAAAATACAGGTTGAGAGACACTCGTATCAGCATCTACACAACTAATTAAAATCGAATTCACCTCAGTGTTGTTAATGGAACCTACTCCATTGCTTAGAGAGCAGAATTGAACAGGATTGGTTGGATTGCTAAGAATCTCTACAGAATACTTACTTTGGTTTGGATAAAAAGAATTACTTGAAAATATTTTTGAACCACTAGCTGGATTGGAATCCTCAGTACGAGTGATTCCCGACGATAGTTGCACAGAAATAGAAATCTTTAATCCTGAACCTCTTAAATTGAGAATCTCTCCAGAGATTCTGTAATCGGAAGTATTCCTCAAGAAATAGAAGAGTTCTGTAGGGAATCGAAAGATTCCTGGTAAATTACAATTGGTAAAAAAAATTCCGAATACTAGAATGTAATGAAATGATCTTACAATCCACAATGGATAAACTGAGTTTCTTGAAAAATTGAATTGCAATAATTTGGTAATTTTCATTTTAAATTTCAATTCACTTTCTTTCTTGGATGTAATGAGAGGATGGGTCTTCCTTCTTTTATCCCCAAACAGAATGAAATTATCGTTAAGACTCGTAGTTTTCTTTGTATCAGTCAATAAATTAACTAAATATAAAGTATTAAGGTTCAAAAAAGGAATAAAAATTGACAGCTTGGATTAGTATTTTTCTTTTTGGGGCTAGTACTTTAGTTAGATTAGGAAGCTGGACTCTAGACTAGTCAATCTACTTCATGCAAAATCTGGTAAGGATTCTATTTGAAATCTTATCTACTTAGCATTTTATGAATACAAATCTTTTCTTTTTGTAATTTTTTTACGATATAAAAATAATATATCTTCCTATTAGAAATTTTTCAACCTATCAATTCTAATTCTTCATCGGAAAATTTACAAATTTTCACATATCTTTCGTTAGCTTATATATTAAAATTCCATTTCCATAGCAAGGGAAAGGACCAAATAAGGAAAATAATATGCTCTTATGACTGATTGGATTCCTTTCATTCGGACAAGTTTTGGCTTGCCATTAGTTACGGTTGCTAAAATCTAAAATTTAGATGGAATCTTCTCTAAGATTCATCTTTTTTAGAATTATATTCATTCTAACTTTGATAAGGAAAAGAAAATGAACTGGAAAGATTATTATAAAGACCATCTTGTGACCGCATCTGAAGCAATTCTAAATATCAAATCAGGCGATAGAGTTTTTTTAAGTGGAAATGTAACAACTCCAAACCACTTAGTGAATGCCTTAGCAGAAAGAGCAGATCATCTTTCTAATATTGAGTTAAATCACCTCTTAACATTTGGTGATGACCCCTTTATTGATAAACCTCAGATCTACAACAATGCGTGGTTCTTAGGTCCAAGTATTCGTAAGGCTGTTAATACTGGCAAATCACAATATATACCAATCTTTCTTGGACAGATTGCAACACTAGTTCGCTTGGGAACATGGAATATCAATGTTGCATTGATAAATGTAAGTCCACCAGACAAATATGGATTCATGTCCTATGGAGCCGAAGTCTCCATTACTAAGCCTTGTGCGGAAGCGGCAAAGATCGTAATCGCTCAAGTCAATGCCAAAATGCCTCGTACTTATGGAGATAGCTTCATCCATGTGAATGATGTAGACTTTTTTGTTGAGAAAGATGAAGCCTTGGTTGAATTGCCTAAGAAAGAATCTTCCGAAGTAGAGTTAGAAATTGGTAAGCATATAGCATCGATTATCGAAGATGGTGCAACTCTTCAGATGGGAATAGGAGGAATTCCGAATGCTGTTTTGAAATGCTTGGGCAATAAAAGAGATCTTGGAATTCATACGGAAATGTTTTCCGACGGTATTCTACCTTTGATTGCTGCTGGGGTAATCACAAATCAGAAAAAAGGTTTGTATAGAGGAAAAGTTATCTCAGGTTTTGCAATGGGAACACAGGCACTCTACGATGAAATTGATAACAACCCTTTCTTTGAATTTCATCCAAGCCATCTAACCAATGATCCATATTTAATTTCTCAGAACAATAAGATGACAGCTATAAATTCTGCTATCGAAATTGATCTTACAGGACAGGTTGTAGCAGATTCTATAGGAAACCAAATTTATAGTGGTATTGGTGGTCAGTTAGACTTCATTAGAGGTTCTGCGAGATCAAGAGGACAAGGTGGCAAACCAATTATTGCACTCCCATCCACTGCGAAAGGTGGCAAAGAAACTCGCATTGTTCCTTATATCAAAGAAGGAGCAGGTGTTGTAACTTCAAGGGGAGATGTTCATTTTATAGCAACAGAATATGGTATAGTCGATCTTTTTGGAAAGAATCTGAAACAAAGAGCAGAAGCTTTGATTTCAATTGCTCATCCAGACTTTAGAGAGCAACTAACAAAGGAGTCACATTGGTTGAATCTTTAGCCAATCCTTTCAGTAAGGTAGATAAATTTATCTAACCAGAACTATCTTGGTCTTCTTAGACAATGGACCATTAATTAGAAAACAGAATTCCTAGTTCAAATTTCTTAGTATCATAAACGATTCTAAGTATTCTATGGAGATTTATGGTATCCTCTTGGTTGTATTTTACCAAGAGGTCTAAATATTCAGATATATCAGTCTCTACATATTGATTCCATAGGCGAACAGCTTGGAATCCATCAATCCCACTCAAAGCTGACTCACGTATGATTCCTAACTTTACTTCCGAACCCTTTAAGCCTCCCTTTATCCCCATTTTGTGTAAGACATGCATGAGATCTAAATGAGGAAAAGGATTCTTCCATTGCATAGACCTTGCAAGAAAAGGTAGGTCGAACTTAAAACCATTGTAAGTCACTAGGATTGGAGAATTTCGACCCATCCAGAAATCATGGAAATCATCTAAATTTTTGGATCTTGTGAATTGGTATATCTCTTTGCCATCATACACACAAACACAGGTTACTTTATGAGGAAGATCCAAGCCCGTTGTTTCTATATCTAATGCATAAAATGTTTGAGGGAGATCATCATACAATCTCCAGACTTCTTCATACGGAAGTTTATTCCAAAAGAAATGAGAATCCTGATTGGCCAAAGCGCTTTCAGAATGATCCAATTCCCAGAGAACCTCATCTGGGAAAAATCTTTCATCCCCCAATTCCTTGAGAATACCAATATTAGCTCTTAATTTAGCCCAGGAGCTTATGCCAGATTTCCATAAATTAGCTTCCATGAATTTATCTATGCCTGTTATATGTTGGAAAGTATGTCTTAGCATGAATTTATTTTTTATGGCTTTCCCATTCTACCCAGCGATCGACTCCAATTCGAAATCTTTCCACTGTTTCTCCGAAACCGATACGGATATAGCCTTCTGTTTCAAAATTTATTCCAGGTAAGACAAATACTCCCGTATTAGTGTACAAATCGTCCGCATAAGACTCAGATAAAATTTCATCTCTTAATTTTGGAAAGCTCACCAATCCAGACTTAGGTTCAACAAATTTCTCTAAGCTAGGAATTTTCTCTGCCTTGGAAGAAAAGTAAGCTATATTTTCTTGGATTCTTTTCTTGATGGGACCAATAATGGATAAACGATTTTGGAGAATTTTGCAAGCAAGAAATTCAGAAATAGGGCTTACTGTATGTGTTAGATAATCCTTAAAGGAACGCGCTTTAGAGATTATATCCTCTCTTGCTATAAGCCAACCAATTTTGAGACCAACTACTCCAAAGCATTTTGTTATAGAGCCAGTTGCTGAACAATTTTCACTAAGCAAAGCACCTGATCTGGATAGATCTTTCTCAAAATCTAAAAAGCGGTAGTGCTCATCAAAAAGTATTTCAGAAGACTTATACAAATTAGAGTATTTTTCGATGAGGTCCCAATCCATTGCAGATAAGCCCTGACCACTAGGATTGTGAGGATGATTAATGATTGTTAAACGATTGTCTTTATGCAAAAGATCTGTAAATCTAGTGTCAACTTTTCGAATGCTTGCTTGTAACATCATAGGGATTTCATACAGAGCTTGGAAGGCAGGCCAAAGAAGTGAGACTTGGTCATTTTTTGCAAGACAAAGATGGAAATAAATATACAAGGCTTCAGAAGTTCCTGTTGTAACTAGAACATTGTCAGGGCTTACATTGCCATCATAGAGATTTGCAATTTCTTTCCTAAGCTCTAGCGATCCATTATTAGGCGAATCATCCAAAGAGATGCTGCATAATTCATTGGCATCAATCCCGATTTGATTGAATACAGTTGAAAGAGAAAAGTTTCGTATCCCAGATTCTCCTAAATTGCATTCAGCATGCAGTCTATACTTTTCCAATCTATCTTCAATGAAGAATTCCCTGGGTTGCATAGCTTCCATTTTTTAAACTAAGGCTTTTCCATCCAATCGAATTTCACTTGATTCCCGCTTCGCAAAACTGTCTCTGGAAGTATGAATGCAAAAGATCTCATCACTTCCTGGACCCAAGAACCCTTCTCTCCAAGCATACAATCCGAAGCAAAAATCGCACTCGAAGAATTCAATTCAAATAAGCCCTCGGATCTGGTAGAAGCTTACTCTATTCCCTTAGAATTTGGGACAGGAGGGATCAGGGGAAAAATGGGGAATGGAATTGGAAGAATGAATGCATTCACCGTTGGTAGAGCAGCCTTGGGATTCTCTCAATACCTAATTAAAAAAACTAAGAAACCTATCCTAGTCATTGCCTATGATTCTAGAAACAATAGTAAGGAATTCTGCGAAATAACAGCAGGAATTGCAGCTGGTTTGGGCATTAAGGTTTATTTCTTTCCTGAGGTAGCACCAACGCCTATGCTATCTTATGCGGTAAGATACTACAAGGCAACTGGAGGCGTAGTCATCACTGCTTCACACAATCCTCCAGCGTATAATGGATTCAAGGCTTATCTTGCAGATGGTGGACAATTAGTACCTCCCGATGATGCAAAAATCATTCAAAATATTGAATCCATTCATGATTGGAATACAATTCAATTTCTAACAAAGAAAGACCCTGTTTTCAAAAAAAATGTGAAGAAGGTAGGTAAGGATTGTTTCCAGTCTTATCTGAAAGATTTAAAGAAAGCAAAAATCCAAAGTAGCATAGCTACTAACAAGGACAGAAAGAACTTAAAGATCGTCTATTCTCCCCTACATGGCACTGGGGGTGTTTATATGAAGAAGGCTTTAAATAGCTTTGGTTATAAAAATGTATTCTTGGTTCCAGAGCAATCTGAACCAGATGGTAATTTTCCAACTGTAAAGTATCCCAATCCTGAAGAAAAAGAAGCTCTTGCTCTCTGTGATAAATGGGCTAGAGAAACTAAGTCTTCTGTTTTCATAGCTACTGATCCTGATGCAGATAGACTAGGAATTGGTGTCTTCGATTCGAAGAATGAAACAGTGCTTCTGAATGGAAACCAGATTGGAAGTATATTAGCAGCTTATCTTGCTGAAAGAATCAATCAGCAAGCGGGAAAGAAAAAGAAAGATTATTACATCGTTAAGACTATCGTTACAACTGACCTTCAGCTTAGTATAGCCAAAAAGAACAAAATTAAAATGAAAAATGTTCTAACAGGATTTAAGTACATTGCTGAAGTAATGAAAGATATTGATAAAAAGAAAAATGCAAAATTTTTGTTTGGAGGCGAGGAATCCTACGGCTATCTTCCTGTAGATTTTGTCAGAGATAAGGATTCCATTTCATCCGCCTTATTGCTATTAGAAGTCATAGCCGAGAAGAAGGATATATTAGCTTACTTGGACGCAATCTATTTGAACTACGGACTCTACTTAGAATCGCTTAAATCACTTACCTTAGAGGGATCTGTTGGTAAAGAAAAAATTAACAAAGCTTTAAATCTTTTACGTACCCAAGATATTATTGGGAAGAAGATAGGTGGTAGAGAAGTTGTTTCTTTTATAGATTACAAAGAAAAATTGGTAAAAGGACAAGCAAAATCCAATATTTTTCAAGGGATGCCTTCTTCGAATGTGATTCAAGTAGAACTTTCTGGAAATGCGAAGTTAACCATTCGACCTTCAGGAACTGAGCCCAAAGTTAAGATCTATTCTTCTTTTGCAAGCATGAACCAACCATCCTCTAAAGAAGAAATTCCATACGCAATGGCTGAACTGAAGAAAGAAATTGAATTTGCAGAATCCGAATTTTGCAAGATGGCAGGTTTAACATGACTTTGACTGTAAATGTAAGCTTCAAAGAAATCCAAGAACTCACTGACAAATATATTCTTGGAACGTATAACCGTTATCCTGTCGCATTTCGATATGGTGTCGGCGAGACACTCTTTGATACAAATAATAAGTCCTATATAGATTTTCAATGTGGAATCTCTGTAACCAATCTTGGTCATGGAGAAGCTGATATCATAGAGATGCTCAGAACTCAATCCGACAGACTCTTTCATACTTCTAATCTTTACTACTCAGAAGAACAAGCTAAGTTAGCCGAAACCATAGTTATGAATTCATTTCCAAGCAAAGTTTTCTTCTGCAATTCTGGGACAGAAGCGAATGAAGCTGCATTTAAGCTGATGAGAAAATCTGCAACTGACAGAGGTATAGTTTCGCCAGTTATTCTAGCACTCAGCTCAAGTTTTCATGGAAGGTCGTCTGCTGCCATGTCTATGACAGGGAATAATTCCATACGGGAAGGTTTTGGAGATCTATTACCTGACGTTCATTTTGTCAAAGAGAATGATGAAGATTCATTGATTGCCGCCTTTGATCAGTATGGTGATCGACTAGCAGGAATTATCATGGAACCAATAATTGGAGAAGGTGGCATCATTCCCCTCACCCAAGAATTTGTAGCTATGGCAAGAAAGCTCACAACGGAAACAAACTCGCTCTTGATTTTTGATGAAATCCAAACTGGAATGGGAAGAACAGGTAAGATGTTTTGCTTTGAGCATTTTGGATTCAGACCAGACGCCTTCACCTTGGCAAAAGCTTTGGGTTCGGGTTTTCCTATTGGAGCACTTGTTGTTGCAGATGATTTTGCAAAAGTTATGAGCAAAGGTGTGCATGGCTCTACTTTCGGAGGAAACCACCTAGCATGTGCTATAGCTTTTGAAACCTTTCGAGTTATACTTTCTAGAGATTATCTCGACCATACGGTAAATGTCTCCCATTATGCAATGGAAAGATTAAAGTCAATACAGAAGAGCAATTCTATCATTAAAGAAATCCGAGGAATAGGATTGCATATAGGTGTTGAACTGAACCAAGTTTCTAGACCCATAGCAGAGGCATGCCTTCGAAATGGACTGGTAATCAATGCTACAGCTAACAATGTATTAAGAGTAATGCCCCCAATCAATATAAGCCAAGAAAAGATGGAAGAAGGCTTAACTATTTTAGAATATACTTTAAAGGAATTCAAATGAAACAAATCGCAGTTCTAGCAGGAGATGGTATTGGTCCAGAGGTGATGTCTGTTGCCTTGGAGGTTGTAAAGAAAGCACTGGGTTCAAAAAGTTCGGACTTTCAATTTACAGAAGCATTGGTAGGTGGTGCAGCAATTGATGCTACTGGCTCTCCTCTACCTCCAGAAACTCTCAAATTATGTGAATCTTCAGCCGCTATACTCTTTGGATCTGTTGGCGGACCAAAATGGGAGAACCTTCCACCAGCAAACCAACCAGAACGTGGAGCACTTCTTCCTTTACGTAAGCATTTTGATTTATTTGCTAATTTGCGTCCTGCTATCATCTATTCAGAGTTAAAGAAAGCATCTCCACTTAGGGCTGACATAGTCGGTGATGGCTTGGATATTCTTATTATGCGAGAATTAACTTCTGGAATTTATTTTGGACAACCAAAAGGTCGAGAAGGATCTGGAGCGGAAGAATTTGCTTATGATACCATGAAATACTCGCGACGTGAGATTGAACGAATTGCACGCAAAGCTTTCGAGGCTGCTCGCAAAAGAAATAAAAAAGTTACTTCCATAGATAAGGCAAATGTTCTTACAACATCCGTATTCTGGAGAGAAGTCGTTGTCAATATTCATAAGACAGAGTTTCCTGATTGCACTTTAAATCATATGTATGTTGACAATGGAGCCATGCAATTGGTTGTAAATCCATCTCAGTTTGATGTTGTTTTATGTGAAAATATGTTTGGTGATATCTTATCAGATGAGGCATCTGTAATCACAGGTTCTATAGGTATGCTTCCTTCTGCTTCTATCTCAGAATCAGGTTTTGGTTTATATGAACCATCTGGTGGTTCAGCCCCAGATATCGCTGGACAGGGCATAGCTAATCCTATTGCACAAATCCTAAGTGGGGCTCTCATGCTTAGATATTCTTTCTCTATGGAAGAGGAAGCTGTAAAAATTGAAAATGCGATTCGTTCCGTTCTAAAGAAGGGTTTTAGGACTAGGGACATAGCTGAGAAGGATGCGAAAGTTTTGGGAACCAAAGAAATTGGTGCTGAAATTCTAAAAGAATTATGATAGCCAAAAACCCAATCTATCTTTTATAAAGGAATAACATATGCAGACAGGTATATCACCATCAGGACGACCCTATTCAGTAATCATAGCTGAGAATTCTAAATTTCAATCTAAGCAATTGCAACAAATTCTTGAATCTGATGGTTATCAAGTAGTAGGAGTTGCTGAGACAGGCAAGGACTTAGTTGAGCTTTATAAGAAAAACAAACAAATAGATTTGATCACTATCGAAATATTCCTACCTGTAATGGATGGATATGCTGCTTTTTGGGAAATCAAGGAACAGGGCGTTCTTCCGAGAATACTATTCATATCCGAAGAGAACACACCTGCTGTTATCAAAAGCTTGTTAGATGGTGGTGCTATGGATTACATAGTGAAACCCATAAAAAGAGAAAAGATTTTAGAAAAAGTGAAAGAAATTATTTCTAAAGTACCAAGAGTTTAAATGACCAAATTTCCAAAATTTATAATTTTAATAGCTTAATCAATTAAAATAGTTAGATTTTAATTCTAATACAGTTTAAATTTCTACCCTCATCTTTAGCCCTGTGACTAAACCAATTCTCTGATTCATAAGTTGATTCAGTAAAATCCAAAATTACAGGGTCTTCTGCTATTTCTCGAATTTTTACTTCAATTAGCTTACCCAAATCTAAATTAAATTTCGAACCATCCTTTTTCATTAATCCTAAAGTATCCTTAAAATACTGAGCTACATCATAATCTATCTCATAATGTCTTCCAGCTATTCTTGGTCCAATTGCAAACCCGAACCTAGGATGGTGAATATTCTTAGTAGCCAGAATTTCTTTCATTCGGAAATAAGTTTTTTCTAAAATCTTTTCCTTAGTACCTTTCCAGCCAGAATGGATATTTGCAATTAAAGGATAATCATAAGACCAAATAGCAATAGGAACACAATCAGCGGTTCGAATAACAAGAAGCTCATCTATTCTCTCACTTATAATGGCATCTGCTTCTACTTCTAAGTCAGGATGCTTGGAGAGTTCAGAGCTAGTAACGAATTTGTCGCCATGGACTTGAGTAAGAGAAAATATTTTCTCTTTTGGAACTTCGAATTCTTTATTCAAACTCTTTTGGATAAAATATTTCCATTTATCTTGCTTGGTATTAGCAAAATATTTCTTTCCTAAATAAGAAAGAACAATATCTCCATAATTAGTTGTTATCTTAAATTCCATTATTGTGACTCGATAGTAAAGTTAGGCTTACTTGTTAAATCGTTTATAGCTTTATTATCTAAATTCTGATTCGGTAAGATTAAAATTTTCCAGAGCAATCGATTGCCATTCCAAGTATAAATTAAATCAGGGGATGATTCTAGTTCTTTATAATGATCCGATAAAACCAAATCTATTTTTCTTTCAGAAAGCAAATCAAAGCTAGCTGTTTTCTCATGACCAATTCTGCCACGAGAATTTAATTTAGTTCTTGCTAGTTGGTAATCTGTTAAACCCGTTGTTGACTCTAAGGCATAAGCTGGTCTAAGATAATAAACAAAATGAGCCTGAGCCCCAAAGAAGGCTACTCTTACATTTTTAAAGGCATCCACTTCATAAATTAATTCTTTACTACCCAAGCTCTTATAAAAATTTCTTTCTTCCGCTATTCCGGTTTCTTCCCAAATCTTCCAACCTTCTTTTGCTAAAATCCCAGTTCGATATAAGGGACTCAAAAGAAAAATAGAAAGAACAATAAGACTAAAGGATTTACCAAACTTAGGGAAACGTAAAATCCAAGTTGATTGGGTTTCTTTTAGTAAGACCCATGTTAGTTGTATAGCTATGGGAATGATTGGAATAATAAAACGTGCGAACATGAAATCGCCACCTATGTACAATACGTAAACTAAATATGCAATCATCAACCAACTAAATTTTGATTTAGAAAAAAGTACTCCAACTACAAGGAATAAGGAAAACACAAGATATTCTTGTTGAAAAAGATAGAAATATTGTAAACCCTGTTGGAAGTATTCTCCTGCATCAGCCTTAGCATAGAAAGTATTTGGTAATATACTACCATAGTAGATTGCTTTAAGTATGTAGATCCCACCCAGTACGAGTGAAAATAGAATAGCAGGTAAATTGCAATGAAAGCAAGATTTAATTAAGTCAATGATCTGTCGTTTACTGATTGAGGTGTGATTTTCGTCTTTATCTTGGTAATTTTTATGCACCTTTTCCCATTGTTCATTTTCGAATTGATGGTAGAAAGTAAGTAGAATCGATCCAAGAAAAAAAATAAATCCATCGGGACGTACTAAGACGCTCATAGAAGAAATTGAAATCATAGCATTCCACTTCTTCTGAGTATAGAATTTATAAAGGATAGTTACTAAAAATGTATAAAGGGAAGTCTCAAGTCCACTTGTTGCAAAAATTGCACCATGATAAAATAAAACAAAGCAAACAACAGTATAAATACTAGGTAAAATAAGAATTGTTAAACCATAAAATAATATTCCTAAACCGCTTGCAAAATCTTCAATTCGGATTCCTAAAGGGAAGCTTAAACTCATCATTAATGTCCATAAAAAGTTTGTATAGCCCTCAACCTTTTCCCCTAGATTGAATACGAGTCCATTTCCTTCCCAGAGATTTCTGGAATACACAAAAGAAATATAAGCATCATCGCAGGTCCAAGCCAATTGAATTGCATGAAAAATTCCATACACCGTTGGAATCCATAAGAGATACCAAGGTTTACTATCCGTATGCAAGTCTATTTTACTAAGCCAATTCATCAAAGAGTTCTTAAAGATATGTAGATATCTAGAAAATCCTTCTTCCATAACTCACAACTCAAATGAGCGAATAAATTCTTCTATCATATGAATATGATCCAACTCAGGACTAGGATTTTCTTGACTAGGTTCATAAAGATGCTCATCAAATAAATGGAAATCAAATAATCTCAACGTAAAATCTGGATAAGTTATGATTATATTTTCGGAGTGAACATCAAATATTAATTTTTCTTCATTCGCTAAGTATTTAGTAACTTCTATAATTCTATGAAAATCAAATGCTATTCTTTTTAAATGAGCTCTTCCTATTACTCCAAATTGGTGAGTGTCAAAATTCAACTTCCATTTTGGGAACAAAGTGTCCGCAATTGGATTTTGTGGAATCTTTTCCCGAAGATTCATAAACTCTTTCATATGTTTACCAGGTAGAAGTTTTTGATTATCGCAAGGAGTTAGGGCTACAAGTGGGACTCCCCAAGGAGTTGTCCTCACTTTCCATCCCATATAAAATCTAGTTGGAAGAACCAAGTCTGGTATTAAAGTTTTTAATTTCCAATATTGCAAACGCTCAAGACCTAGTCGCCTAAATCTAAATTCTAAATCATCCTTAGTTGATCGAGTATTAGCCTTAGCTTGCAGATAAGTCTTAAGATTTAATTCTTCTGGTTTAAGATACTTCTCCATATTCCTAGAAACTTCTTTATAGAGGGAACCAAATATGGGATCAGAAGGAAACTTAGACTTTCCCACTTTGACAACTTGGTTCCATGGTAATTTATAAACAAACTTATAAGAACCTCGACCAATATAATCACCATTAGATATAGGCATAAAATTATCCAAGAATTCTCTTCCATATCTAAATGTTATACGAAAAATATGAGAAGTTGGAAATATTTTCTCATAAGATTTCCGCATCCAACCAGAATCACGAAGCTTGGCATCTATAGGAATCTGCCCAAGTGGAATTGGGTTGCTTTCCTCTTCCCCTGGCTCTAAGGGAAGTTCTTTTTCGAGACCTTTTTCTAGAAGATCCAGGAAGTTTGGAATTTTGTTTAAGGAAAGGTTGTTGCTCCAGAAATCAACAAATCGCTCCTTCCAAGTATTCCAATCATTCCCTCCCTGGTTCTCTGAATCAGCCATAGAGCTTTATTTCCACTTTAGTATAGGTTGATAACTCGAAAGTTTTGAATTGGATTTTGTAGCTTCCTTTAGTGACTCAGCTGCTTTTGGATCATAGAACCAATAGTCAGAAGCAAAACTTTCATCACCATATCTTCCCAAAGAATTCTCTGGCATACCAAATTTTCTCCAATAGAGTAATCTTGTATTATCTAAATGCCATAACAAAACGTACGGAAATTCTTTATAAACAATTTGATCTAAGTCCCGTAAGATGGCATTTCTTTTACCTACATTGAATTCAGTCTTTAGCCTAGTGATCATCTCATCCACTTTTGCGTTCTTTAGACCAGAAAGATTGGGTTGCCCCTTTTCATCTGCATACTTGCTACTCCACTGTGCTTCCGGGTCTTTAAATACACCAGAACCCCAGGCCGCCCAAGTCATATCAAATTCGTAATTATCAATTTTTGCACTCCAGGCTGCAAGATCAGTAGTTTCAATCTTAGCATCAATGCCTAAGTATTTTGCTTTCTCAAGAAAAACTGTAAAATATTTTTCCGTCTTCTTGTCTCTATCAAGAATGGTAAATTTAAATTCTTTGCCATCCTTCTCAAGTATTCCCTTGCTATTTGGAATCCAACCTGCTTCTTTAAGTAGCAATCTTGCCTTTTCCACATCGAGCTCTATCTTTTCATTCGGATTCTTCTCACCAAGAAGGTAGAAATCTGGAAAGTAAGAATTTGTCGCAGCATATTCGTTATATGCTAATTTCTCTATCATGAGCTTTCGATCTACTAAATAATTGATTACTTTTCTGACTCTCACATCAGCAAAGAGATCTCTTCTCATATTCATTGCCCAACCTTGAAAACCTATTGGTTTTTGGTTAAAAATTCTTTGTTTTGCTATCCAATTCTTATCGAAGGCTTCGCCTTTGGCTTGGTCTACCCATACAGCAGCTGTATACACTGGATAGAAATCGATATCTCCTTTCTTGAATGCTTGTAAGGCGATTGATTCATCACTATAGACTTTATGTACAATTTGGTCGAAGTTGTATCTGCCTTTATTGAATGGATAAGCTCTCTGCCACCAATCAGGTCTTCTTTCTAGCTTCACATATCTACCTTTCTTGGATTCAACTAACTTATAAGGACCAGAAACTACAGGAAATTCAAAATGCTCTTTATTGAAATCCTTACCTTCATAATAATGCTTAGGCAAAATCCAGAGACTTGAGGCTATCTCATTAAAATTATTCCAATGTGTATCTGTTACTTCAAATTCAATGGTATAATCATCAATTACCTTAGGAACTTTAAATCTTGATAACCCAATTCGAAAAACAGCCGTTTGGTTATTTTTATCCATAATAGTATTATACGTGAATAAGACATCATGGGCCGTAACAGGTTTCCCATCAGACCAGAGTGCATTTTTATCTATGAAAAAAGTGAATTTCTTTTTATCAGATGATATCTTCCAATCACTTGCTAGATTTGGCATAGTCTCAAGAGTCAAAGGATGGTAAGAAGTTAAGGGTTCATACAAAGATGTAAAAATTCTAGCAGTCGTTGTGAACTGATCCAGATAGTAATTCAAGGATTTAGGAAATTGATTGCTATAAATTGCAAATTTCCCTCCTTGACTTGCCTCAGAACTTGCAACCGGATTGCTTGCTCTCATAAGCACTGGTATAGAAGAAGGATCTCCTGTCCATGGCAGAGTCTCAATTTTTTTCAAAGGATCTCTGGAAGGATCTTCTTCTGAGCAAAATGCCAAGTTCGTTGCTAGAAATAGAGAAATCACAATAGAAAAAACTTGGCGAATTATTGATAGGGAATAAGGTTGAATGACTAAATGGCTCTTCATCCCTTTCATCAAACTTCAATATTCGAGTCGAACACAAGACTTTTTTGTAAAGAATGGAATTTAAAGATTGGGAAAGACTTAGCTAAAGCCTACTTATCTCTCCCTGAAGTCCAGGATTGTGATATACTCTGGGCTATGGGAATCTGGTCCTTTTCACCTGCTTCTATTGAAATCGCTAAAGCCCATCCAGGACTTCAAATGGATTTCAAGAAATATCTTTCTGACTATATGGAAAATGATGTCATAGGCTCCGCTTATGCAATCTTTGATTACATACCTAATACTAATTTATGTGATTCTTGGGAAGATCTACTTGAGTTCAAAAAAACTTTAAACGAGGCAGGGAAGAAACTTATTTTAGATTTCGTACCCAACCATCTTTCTGTTGATAGTATTTGGATAGAAAGAAAACCTAATGCCTTCCTTGAGAAAGAGGATAAAACGAATTATTCACAAAACGATCCAAATTTTTTCCAACACGGCAATGGAAGAATCTATGCCCATGGAAGAGATCCTTATTTTTCTGGGTGGACAGACACAGTTCAATTTGACTTTTCAAACAAAGAAAGTATAGATCTTGCTATTGAATTTTTATTAAAGATTGCAGAATATTCGGATGGTGTACGTTGTGATATGGCAATGCTTCCTTTGGAGGATGTTTTTTATAAAACTCATACTAAGCAGGCTCTTCCTTACTGGGACTCTATAATTTCAGCAATCAATCATAAGTTTCCCAATTTCATATGGATAGCGGAAGTATATTGGAACAGAGAATATGAACTACAAAAGAAAGGATTCCACCTAACCTATGATAAAATTCTCTATGATAGACTCAAAGCCAAGCAGGCTACCCCCATATTGGGACACCTTCAAGCAGAAAGAGAATACCAAAAGCATAGTTTAAGATTTTTAGAAAATCATGATGAGGAAAGAGCAACTTTAATTTTCAAAGATAATATTAGGAATTATTGGTCCTTATTAAATTTTCTAGAGGGAGCTGTTTTGGTTCATGAGAAGCAAAGTCAAGGTTTACTAGAGAAAGTTCCTGTCCAATTAGGTAGATACAAGGAAGAAGCACCCAAACAAGATATCATCAATTTTTACAGAAGAGTTCATTCGGTACTCAAACTGAGAAAATCAACAACAAAAGATATTGATTCTCTATTCCTGAATGCATTTGATTCGAATTCATCACTTGACTCAATAGAAATAAATATCCCATATTTTGCTGATCCAAATTATTTTAGTTATGAAAGCAATACAATCAAACTATTTATTCGAGTGATTCTAACTGCTCCCTCTCAGTGGGAAATTTTTATTTGGAATCCTAATGACTTCATTGTTTCAGGTAGAGCTATGGTAACTGACACAATTCCAGATAATTGCAAAACCCTAAAAAGTTGCATGTTCCATGATATAATCAATGATAGTTATTATTCTCACAATATGAAGGAATTGCTTGAGTATGGATTTTATTTTAAGCTTCATCCTAGCCAAGCTCATTGGCTGGTTCTAGATTATAGAAATCTCAATTTTCAATAAATTGAAAGCACTTGTACTAATCTTTTGAAAATAATTCTTGGCTTCTAGCTCGAAAGGATTGGAACTCAGAATGAGAAAATATTTTGCAATGTTTCAAAACTTCAATTGGTATCTCAGATGCCTTGGATTCCTGAAGGTTGATTCGAATCATCATATCGCTTAAATAGATGGGGAAGACTATATTTTTATAAGTATCGTCGACTAAAAGTGGTCTATGGTGGTATTCCATAGCCTTAGTAAATAAATCTGGGAATTGCCACTTTTCAGAAACCATAGAACCTAACTTGGTGTGGGTGATACCAAAAGCAGATTCTTCCATAGAAAGGGCTGAAGAAAGTTCCTTAGAATTGGAATAATTTTGGATGTTGCCCATTTTATCTTTCTCTATCGAAAGTAGAATGATCTCACCTATGTCATGAAGCAAAGCAGCAGAAACAAGTGAATTCATAGTCTCTTTGGATAGATTCATTTTCTGACCAACTAACTTAGCATAGAAAGCTGATTCATTTGATTTATCCCAAATATATTGAAAGGATGGAAATTTATCTTCCAGAATTTGTTTGGTTCCAAGAGAATAAAGTATGGATTGCAATTCTTTAAGACCGATCATTTGTATGGCACGATCCAGAGTTTCTACTTTATTTCCTCTTCGAAAAGAAGCTGAATTCGATAGCCTTAGTATATTTGCCGATAAGGAAATATCTCTCTTAATCATTTCTGCAATGTCTTGGATACTTGAGTTTGGTTTATCAATAGCAGATTGAATATCGGAAATTGCCTTGGGGAAGGTAGGTAAATTATCTATTTCCTTTAGAATCGTATCCGCTTTTTGTAATTGGAAATTGGATTGAGTAACCTTTAAGGGTATATCAAAGGTTATCATAGTTTTATTTTCCGCACTCTCAAATCGAAACGGATTTAAACCTAAACCATCATTCTTTAGCATTAAAAATGTCATAATCAAACCAAGACCAGCGCCTTCTGTATCATCCGCAGAATCCATGAAGGCTTCACTTAAATCATTGTATGACTTGGACTTTTCAATTCGTGTTTTGATACGATTCGCTTCTTCCTTTGCAATGGACGTGTTGTTCATCACTCGAATCTTTAAGAAATCCTTACTATGAATAAAGGAAACTACAACTTGGTATCCATTTGCTTCTAATTTACTTTCAAATTCTGTTCGATTCCTAAGATAATCAGTTTTGAATGAGTTCATTTTTTCTTTGTAATCTGACTCATCATTGATATTGGCATTCGCTAGTTTAAAATACAACCTTTTTGAGTTAGCCTTAACCGCATTGGTTATAGATTCTCTAAGTGCCGCAAGAAGGGAATCCCTAAGAAAAATTATATCTAGGTGCAATAAGAAGCGATCTAAAACCTGAACAAGTGTCGACTCACAGTCTTCATTATGATTGAAAAATTTAAAATGATATGGCACATTTGCTTGGATTTCGAATTGAATATCAGGGATATTTGTTACTAAATTCAACTTAGGGTTATAAACTAATTCAGCGCTTTTTTCAGTTGCCATATTCTTTTAATTTTTTACAATCCGATTGTAGAGTAATTTGTAAATTCAAAATATTCTATTTCCCAAAGAACATTAACTTTTTGTAACCTTTACACGCTCAGCAGTAACGACCTCTGGCAACATTTTTAGATTGTCAATTATTTCTTTCAATTGATCAAGATGATCCACTTCTATCATAAACTTTGCAATTAGATGTCCTGTTCCTATGGATGAGGCTCCCGCTTCAATAATATTGGTCTGAGTTCCGGATATTGTTTCAACCATAGATAAGTAGATACCTTGTACATCTCTCGCCTTTACTTCTATTTGAACTGGGACAGGGTCAGTTGTTCCATCCCATCTTACAGGAATCACTTTCATCTTATCCATTTGAGAATTAGCCGTTGGGCAATTCTTTTTGTGAACGCTCACTCCTCTCCCTCTTGTAATAAAGCCGATAATTTCATCCCCTGGTAGTGGAGAGCAACAAGATGCACGCCTAACTAAGATGTCCTTAATTCCAGCAACAATGATACTTGCTTCTTTTGGATTCAGTTTGTCTGCTTTAGAAAGCGGTCGTTTTCTATTCTTTTTCTGAATTTCGTGAATAACCTTTTCTGCGGCTGGTGAATCCTCAACCTCAGCTGCTATTCTTCCCTCTGATTCCTCTTGTATCTTTCTAAAATACTGCCTTAGCTTCTGTCTTGCTGAGGCTGTTTTAACTATTCTCAACCAGATGGGTGAAGGTTTAGATTTCTTATCTGTTTGGATTTCTACCTGATCACCTGACTTAAGTTCCGTACGAAGTGGAACCATACGACCATTTACTTTTGCACCCCTAGCATGGATTCCAATATCTGTGTGAATTCGAAAGGCATAATCAAGTACGGTCGCACCCTTGCCTATTTCAACAATTTCACCTTTGGGGGTAAAAACAAAAACCTCATCCTCATGAAGATCAAATTTTAGATCTTCTAAGAATTCTTTGGAATCAAGACTTGAGTCTTGCCATGTGTTCAATATTTCTAGCCATTTAAGCCTAAATGGATTTTCTTTAATGATCTCATCTTGCATACCAGATGCTAAATTTAATTTAACACCCGTTCCTTCCTTATAGGCCCAATGTGCAGCAACACCATCCTCAGCAATACGATTCATATCCTTGGTTCGAATCTGTACTTCTAGTGGCTTACCATCAGGCCCGATAACAGTTGTATGAAGAGATTGATAAAAATTAGTCTTAGGTGTTGCAATATAATCTTTAAACCTACCAGGAATGGGAGGCCAAAGAGTGTGCACTATACCCAAAACCCCATAGCAATCCTTGATCTCACTTGTGATGATTCGAATTGCTCGTAAGTCAAAAATTTCTTCTATTGACTTATCCTTGGTTGTCATCTTTTTAAAAATTGAGTAAAAATGTTTCGCTCTTCCTTCCACTTTCGCATCTATATGTATTTCAGAAAGCCTCTGTTTGAGTATGATTTTCAGTTTATCAATGTATTCTTCTCTTTCTGATTTTTTAAGCGATACACTTTCTTTAATCGTCTTAAATTCTTTAGGGTTTACTATTTGAAAGGCAAGATCTTCTAATTCTACTTTAACATTGTACATACCAAGTCTACCCGCAATCGGAGCATACAAAGCAAGGGCTTCATTGGCAATTCTCTGTCCTTTCTCAGGCGGTTGAAATTTCAGAGTACGCATATTGTGGGTCTTGTCGGCAAGTTTAATTAAAATGACTCTTGCATCTTGAATAGTTGCAACAAGCATCTTTCGAATATTTTCTGCTGCCTCTGTCTCTTTTGATTGGGATTTAAGTTCAGAAATTTTAGTCACACCTTCAACAAGGTTAGCTATTTCAGTACCAAAATCTCTTACCATATCCTGCTTGGTATAAACTGTATCTTCAACAACATCATGAAGAAGTCCAGCAGCTATCACACTTTCATCTAATCCTAGTTCTTCGAGAATACCTGCGACATTGAGTGGATGAATGATATAAGGCTCGCCAGAAAGTCTCTTCTGACCTTCATGCATTGTCTCAGAAATTGTATATGCTTTTTCGATTAATTTCAGAGCAGCTTCGCCAAGACGGCCCTGGACACGATCAAATAATTCTTCTTTGGTGATATTTTTTTGTCTAAGACCCATAATTAATATACCATATCTAATCCAATATCTAAAAATCTAGTTGTATGAGTCAGATAACCCATGCTAACTCCTATTCCACCTATTTCTGATAATGCATTTAATTTATCTGGTGTTATATTGCCTGAGGCTTCGATTAATATAGACTTAGGATCTGAAGAAGATCGAATCAATGAAACCGCTTTAGCAGTATCTTCCAAAGTAAAGTTATCTAAAAGAATAACATCTGGTGAATTAGCAATTGCCTCTTGCAATTGATCCAATCTATCAATTTCGATCTCAATTTTTAGAGCTGGATGAGCTTGCCGAATAGATTGCACAGCTTTGGTGATGGAGCCTATTGCTTCTATGTGGTTGTCCTTGATCATTGCCATATCGGAGAGATGGATTCTGTGATTCCAAGCACCACCTGTATGAACTGCATACTTAGCAAGCTTACGATAGGCTGGGAGGGTTTTTCTTGTATCTAATATTTTTAAATTGGGGTATCTATGAACTAAAAGGGAGGTTGCAGAAGCTATACCTGAGAGATACTGAAGAAGGTTCAAAAGTATCCTTTCTATACGAAATAAAATCTGAGTATTTCCTTCCAAATCAGCAATGATAGTTCCTGGCTTGAGTTCTGCTCCATCTTCCAGGTGGATATGAAATCGAATTTGATTGGGAAATTTGCGGGATAGGGCAGCTATGACACCAATGCCACAGAGAACACCAGACTCTCTAGCTTTCAAAATCGCCTTACTTTTATGGTTGAGTGGAAAAATAGATTCCGATGTCACATCTCCTTTAGGAGCATCCTCATCTAAAGCAAGATTGAGAATAACCTCAAAATCCTCTTGCCCTAAAATAGAAATAGGGGTCGTATAACCCCTACTTTCATCAAAAACCATAGATTGAATGTATTTCCTTCTATTCCTCTATTGGTTCTTCTTCTAAAATTTCATCCTCAGTACCAGTCTTTGTTGAATCCTCGTCAGGACCATTGACTGGCTTACCGACTTGTTCTTTTTTATCCATAGTGCCGGACTCTTCTGAGTTCTGAGAGTCTTCATCAGGACTTGGCGTTTCCATTGATTCATTTGCATCTTTCTTAAAAGGAGATCCTATTGGACCTGATTTTGGCGGAATGTAAAGAACTTGGTTTGGATAGATAAGGTTTTTGTTTTTAATTTTTGACTTGTTTGCTTCATAGATTCTAGGCCATAGCTTTGGATTTCCATAATTGGATTTATCCTTAGCAATTCTCCACAAACAATCCTCTGGATCTTGTTTACGAACTTTGTATTTGGACCAACCAGCAGCTAACTGTGAATCATTGGAAGTGGTAGAGCTGGTTTTAGTATTTGATTTACTTGAAATATTACTATCGCCTTGGCTTTTCGTAGATCTCTTAGCAAGAGATTGAGGAGTCAGCTTTGCAGTCTGCTCTATAACGATCTCACCCAAACGAATTGCTTCTTCCGATTGGCGAATGGAGTCTTCGTATTTCTCTTGAGAATAAAGATTACCTGCTGAGGCTAGAGACTCATTGGCTGCACCCAAATTTTCTCTAGAATTTTCATAAGCTTTCTTGGAAGACTCATTTGATTTTAGAGAATCTTCTTTAATTTCTTCAAATCTAGCATTCGCGTCCTCAACTACTTCCGTAGCAGTCATGTTTCTTTCTCTTGCATAGTTTTGAATAGATTCGGAGAGTAAAATTCGACTTTGGGTCTTGGATGCTTCAATTCTTTCGTAAGCTGATTTTAAGTTCCCGTTGTCAATATCGGAGTAGGCTTGGGCTAGATTATCTCTTTCTTTTTGGGTCTTAGCATTGGGTCCACCCAGGTAGCTATCTACAGTATTTAAGTCTTCTTCAACATACCGCCCACTTTGCTTTAACTCTGATTTGCTGCTAATAGCAATTTCCTTTGCCTGGGTTGCTGTCTTCTTGGACTCAGAAAATTTCTTATAAGCTGCTTCATAATCATTGAATGCGTTCTGTCTGTACTCAGATTTCTTAAGGTCGTCCTTTTCTAATATAGAATCACTGAGATTTTTGTCAGCAGTCTCCAAGGCAGAATCACCTTCCTTTCGCAGTTGGATGGCACGATCAAACTGCTCTGGGGCTAAACCTGTTGCAAAGGAAGCATCAGCAGCATCAATTTCTTTCGTTGCTTCGTCTCTCGTTCTTGCTGCCAGTTTAGGTAGGGTCTTTTCAAGAGCATCGTTGGCTTTGGATGTAGCATATTCGGAATTCGTCTTGGCTTCTTTAGAATTTTCATTTGCCGCTTCTTCATGAGCTTTGAATAATGATTTTTTAGCTTCAGCAAGCTCTTCGGGTGCAAATTCTTGTGCCTGCAAATTCTCAGCTCGTGCAATTTGTCCGCGAGCATTTGCCATCTCTTGGATAGGCAACTCACTCTTACAAGCTACTAAAGTAGCAAGAACCAATAAAGAAACCACCAAACTGAAAGTTTTGTTATTTTTTTTCATAGAAACTGACTCCAACAAACCCCCAGAGGATGGGGGTGGTATAAGAAATGTTATTTATTTGAATGCAGAAACTGCATCATCTTCATTATCAAAAATTTCAAAGAAAGAAGTAAGTTTTGTTAGCTCAAATACTTTTCGAACAGAACCAGAAACATTAATAATCTTCAATCCACCTTGGTATTTCTTCAAATTGGATAAGCTGGAAATAAGAGCCCCAATACCCGATGAATCAATATAAGAAACTTTTTCTAGATTGATAATAATACAATATTTTTGTTCTTCGATTAGCTTGGCTATTACGTCCTTAATTTCGGGAGCGTTATAAAGGTCTATTTCCCCGTTAATGTCTAGGAGGATGATATTGTTTTTTTCCCTTCTGGTTATCTCCATGCGTCTTTAGAAACTCCTATGTGAATAAATGATATGCTAAGCCTATCCCAAACAATTAGAATCAGGAAAGGAATTATCGTCAACGATTTAATTGGAAGAATTGTATAAATTTTTCCATTCTGTGGAAAATTCAAGGAATTCGCCTGTATTGATGGAATTTCGTATCATTTCCATAAAATCTTTCATAAATTGAAGGTTATGAAATGTGGAAAGTTGTAAGGCTAAAATTTCCTTTGCCTTATGTAAATGTCTTAGGTACCCAAGACTGTAATTCTGGCAAACCTTGCAAGTGCAATGCTCATCAATCTTCGCATCTGAGAATTTAAACTTTTCATTCCGTAAATTCAATTTACCTTTTCTTGTAAATACTTGGGCATTTCTTGCATTTCTCGTAGGAAGAACGCAATCGAACATATCAATTCCATTGCGTACACCATCTAGTATATCTGGAACAGTCCCAACTCCCATAAGATAATGTGGGCGCAAAGGATCCATAAAAGGTGCAAGACTCTCAATGACCTTAATAAACCATTCACGAGGTTCACCAACCGATAAACCACCAATTGCAATACCTGAAAAAGGAAGAGATTGGATCTTTTCTAAAGAAAATTTTCTAGAATCTAAATCAAAGGCTCCTTGTGAAATTCCAAATAACTTGGATGAGTATTCTTTCTCTTGCCAATGCTTTACGGAATCCTCTGCCCATCTGTGGGTTCTATCTAAAGATTCTTTGATACGTTTTGAATTGCTATCAAAAGGCGCACAGTCATCTAAGACCATCCATATATCAGAGCCTATAGAATTTTGGATATCAAGAACTTTGGCAGGAGTGAAGGTATGATGGGAACCATCTATATGAGATTGAAACTTCACACCATCGTGAAAGAATTTAAAAAGACTTGCTAATGAAAAGACTTGGTATCCTCCGCTATCAGTTAACATCGCTTTGGGATACCCCATCATCTTTTTTATTCCACCAAAGTGGTCCAAGACCTCTGTACCGGGTCTGAGATAAAGATGGTAGGTATTAGAAAGTATTAGTTGGTAACCTAACTCAGATATGTCCTCTGTAGATAAAGCCTTGATGGTTCCTTGAGTTCCCACAGGCATGAAGATGGGAGTCTCAATTGTTTGACCAGCAACTTCTAAGGTTCCAGTTCTAGCATAACCAGAGCTGATACGGTTCTTTTCTTTGAAAATCACTGAGAATTTTTCTTATTGTATGTACAGGTAGGAGGATTGTCACAAATACCAAAGATATTCAAATCATGTCCAGTTATTGTAAAACCTTTTTCACGAGCTGCCTTTCTTTGCAGCTCTTCAATTTTCTCATCCATGAATTCAACAATTCTTCCACATTCTATGCAAATGATGTGATCGTGGTGCTCATGTCCTATGATGTGTTCGTAGTATTTGTAATCTTTGCCGAAATTATGCTCCTGCAATAGACCAGCCTCCACCATTATAGAAAGAATTCTGTAGATGGTTGCTTTGGAAATCTCATCTCTACGATCTTTCAGTTCTTCTTGGAGAGATTCTGCTGTGAAATGGTTGTGAATGGAAAATATTTTCTCAGCAACAAGCATTCTCTGAGTGGTAATCTTGAGTCCCTTCTTCTTGAGATAATTGGAGAAGGTCGTCATCTCCATGGAGGTGTCTTCGTGGATTTCGTAAATGCTATCGTCAGCCATATTCTACTTCTTTTTTCTTATTCTTCAATATTCTTAGCAATCGAAAAATACCATGCTCTTTCTAATTCTTCAGCCATTTTCACAGCCATTACCCTTGCCATACGATCTTGTGCTTGGGCTTCAGACTCTCTATAACCTAATTGTCTAGAGAAGAATACTCTACCAGGAACCTCATCTCGCTCAAGATAGATTTTCTCTCCTGTATCAGCTCTTTGCAGTTCCATCCTGCATACAGAGAACATTTCTGAAGTAAGGTGCTGGTCGCCTGTATCCATTAAATCTCCCACCAATTGGTAGTGTATCACTTCACCGTACACTCTGTAGGCTGCCTTGAATTTGTCTCTGGTCTGAATAAATCTTCCTCTGCGGTCAATTTCTGCCATTAAGTATTGAGTAATTCTTGTATGCAAGGCGGGAGCATAGCTTGCATTTCTTAGGTTTTGGATGTAGATAGTTCTTTGGCTATCTGGAATTGGCACCCCTTCAATTTTGGGTGGTCTTCCTGGCTCTCTTGTAAAATAGGAGCAATGCACCAAGGTTAGGCTTAGAAAAAAAACCAAAACTCCCTTAAAAAAAGACAGCTTTCTCATCCAAAAAAAATCCATAAGACAAGCCTCTCCTATTGCTTGGCATTGTCAACTCGCTGAGGAAAGACTTGACCTTTTTTGAGCTGAGCTACCAATCAAACCAATGGCACTCTTGCAAAATACTTATTCCTCTAAAATTTCACTTCTGCTATCCTTATTCTTACATTTCAGCACAGTAGCCGCCCAAGAAGTTCCCTATGAAGCCATCCGCAAAGAAGTTGCTTGGCCCTTGTCTTTTTACTCTCCTATCTCTGGGACCTTCTGTGAATATAGAAATTATAATATGCATATGGGGGCTGACTTCAAATCCTATGGTTTAAATGGACATCCCATTTTAGCAACTTACGATGGTTATATTGAACACATCTCTCAATCCAGAAAAGGCTACGGAGTCTCACTCAATATTCATTCTCCCTCCATAGGAATCAAAACAAAATATGCCCACTTACATTCCTTTTTAGGTTCCGATGGAAGAGTAGAGTTACTCAGACAATCCATACTATTGTTGCTTGGAAAAGATGAATTCTACTTCAATTTACCATCGAATGCCTTCCCAGTTCAGAAAGCAGAGTGGATAGGTCTTACAGGGGAAAGTGGAACAGGGGTGCCACACCTTCATCTTGAATTCCGAGATGACAAGGGCTTCATCAATCCACTGTATTTTTCAGCCTACCAGCACAAAGATACTAGCTACCCAGAGATTCTGAAGTTAATTTGGGAAGATACGGCAAGGTCAAGTGCACTTGAAATCATTCCAATCAAGGAAAAAGAGGGAAGATACAAATTGAAGGAACCCTTGCTTGCTCGTGGGAAAATTCGTATTAAACTTGGTGGCTATGACTATATTCGATCGCGAAATAAAAACAATGTTTTTGCCTTTGGTCTTAAGCAAGAGGGATATGGAAATGAAGATATATCTTTATATAGAAATCAATTTCTTTTTGTGCCCTACTCTCAATCCTCCAACCGCCAAGCCTTCTATGATACAAATCGTTCCTCACTTACACCGCCAGTTTATTATTATAACATATATGACCTAGAACAAGATTTTAGCATAGACACTACAAAAATGCAGTTAGGTGATAAGAAAAATTTTATTGCCTACTTAGAAGATGCAAGCGGTAACCGTTCCGAATTAATCATTCCGCTTGAAATAGGTGAAATAATTGAACCAGCTATCCCCGAAAAACCTCCAGTTAAAACTGGTAGCATCTATATGACCACAGATAAACAATTGCAATTAGACTTTCGTAAAAATGAAACCTATGGAAACGGCTTTCCAATACTAAGTAAAACAACTTGGGATGAGCAAAAGATTAAAATACCCAAGGGATTATCGCCTGTGAGTGAACCATATAAGATATCGGTCCAGAATTTCAATTGGAAGGGAGAGGTGGAGGGTTTGATTCGCACAAACAACAAGCCAACGGTAAAGGAAACCTTGTATTTCTATGACTCATCCATCCAAAGATTTTCATCCGTTTGGTCAAAAAGAACATCGGAAGGTTTTCAGTTTAAGACTGCTAAACTGGGAATCTTGGGAGTTCTAGCTGATGATTCCCCACCTTTTGTTTCCTATTCTTTTGCATTTTCAAAGAATATCAAATTACCCAAGGCATCCAATCCAAGAATCATGGAACGAACCTATTATCTCGGTGATTCTGGCTCAGGTTATACTACAAATCCAGAGGTTTATTTGGATGGGGAAAAGTATCCTTTTATTTATGATTCAGACCGTAAAGCGATTCATATTTCCTTGGCAAAGAAAGCTTTTGAGAAAAAGAAATACCTACTTCTTGAAATCAAGCCAAAAGATTGGGCTGGTAATGTAGGTAAAACCTTCACAGAAATTCTTAAAGCGGAAGATTGAGTTTTAGTTTTAGTTTTAGTTTTAGTTTTAGTTTTAGTTTTAGTTTTAGTTTTAGTTTTAGTTTTAGTTTTAATTTTAATTTTAGTTTTAGTTTTAGTTTACTGCAAGTGGAGTTTCTATCTGAGGCAATCCCTGCTACAATACATTAGGAAAGAGAACTCACAATGGTCTTCCTCCATAAAAAAAAGGCATCTTAAAAAGATGCCTTTTTTATTTAACATTAGTTTGTTGGTTTTATCTTTCTACAGAAGTGAACCTTGTAATTTCTAGAACCGTATAAATAGATTCTTGAGAACTTAAATTCAAACTAGCTGTGTCTCCTACTGCCTTACCAATCAAAGTCTTAGCAAGTGGTGCAAGGTAAGAAATAATATTCTTACTTGTATCAGCGTCCCAAGTTCCAAGAATAGAATAGCTAATTGTTTCGCCTGAATCTTCTGATTTCAATTTAACAGTACAGCCCACTCCAATCTTATCTGCTTTAAAGTTGGAAACATAATCTTCCAAGACTAAAGCATTTTTCAATTCTTGGTCTAGACGTTTGATAGCAGCTTGGATTTGTGTTTGTTTCTCCATGGCTGCCTTGTATTCAGCGTTCTCACGTAAGTCCCCTTTCTCTTGGGCTTCCCCAATATCACGAGAGTTCTCTGCCATCTCTACATTGATCATGTGCTCAAGTTCCGCTTTCTTCTGGCTGATTGCCTTGCGAGTAACCAAGAAATGGTTAGGCGGAATCTTGGATACTATATCATCTTCATCTTCTTCTTCTAAGCTTGTATCTTCCCATTGAACATTCGTATTGATTTCAGAAATGATTTCTATCATTCTCTCTTTTTCAGCATCGGAAATGTAAGGAATTTCTTTGTACAAGGCATACAACTTACGAGCATATTCATCATCACCTGATTCAATCGCTTGCTTGAGTACATCTTGTGCATTGCCTTTCTCTATAAGGATACCTTGCGCTTGGTTCTTGAGTTTATTCCCTTTGCTCTCTATCTTATTTAATGGCTTTAAGATACGAAGAACTCTTAAAACAAGATCATTAATTTTAAAGTTGAGGTAGGAATAAGATTCTGGAGAATTCAAAATCAACTTCATAATCCAGATAAACACTTCTGGAAAAGATTTTGCCTTCTGACAAATGGTGTCCAAGAAATGATTGAGTTCATTGATCTTACCCTTGTCTAGCAATAAGCTCCACACATATTTGTTAACCTTAACTGGAACTTCAAAAAGTATGGACATAAAAATATCAATCGAATCCGGATGGTATTCTGCAACTAAGTCAACCCAACCTTTTTTTACTTCTAACATAGGAATGGATGCAGACAACTGAACACATTCTTCTTTAGAAAGAGATTTCACCAGGTCTTGGATGTCTTGAGGTTTCAACTTTCGTACAACTTCTACCTCTGGGATGGCATCAGGATTGCTAGCTTTTTCCCTTAGGTATGGTTTTGTGAATGTATCATCCAACTGATCTAAGTAAAGATAAGCCAAGATTTTTCTAGTATTGTCCTTGGACATTTCTTCTTGGTTGTATTTTGAATTGAAATGCTCTGCGGCACCAATAGCCTCTTCTGGATCTTTCACAACTTGAAGAGCAATGTCTAATTTCTTAAAAATATCTTGTTGGGCTTCAAATTTTGCAATGAGTTCATCCGAGAAAGTGATTTGTTGTTCATGGTAGTTCAACTCATCTTTCTTCTTAGGGTTCATTCCAATATTAGGATCTTGTTTAAGAGCCTGCTTAGCCTTCTGCCACCACTTAGACCACTCTTCGGCTTTAATGAACTCACCGATCAATTCTTGCTTCAAGTCGCCCGTAGTCATAACATTATCATAAGACTTGAGCATATCCCGTATAAAGCCTGCTAAATCATTTGAGAATAAGTCTTGGATTTCTTCTTTGTTTTCATAGTAACGAACCCAAATATGATCTTGTTTGAGTGGCTTTAAAGAAGTGATAGCCATCTGAATAGAAAGTTTGTGATTCTTCTTATCGCGGAAATCTACATAGATAGAGTCTCCATTATCAGAAATAGAAACAATCTTTCCTACTCCCCAGTTTCTATGCATTACATAGTTACCAGTATCAAATACAATGTTTCGTTCAAAATTGGTTAAACAAACTTTAACCGGCTTTCGGTTATTTCCTAAATCAGAGATCTTAAGGAAGTGCTCTAGAAGAGAGTGGTCGCTGTATTTCTTGCGATAAACGCGAATCAATTCAGTCCTTGCTTTTTGAGCAGTTGGTTCATGATCGAGAATCTTTTTCAAGAAAACGATAACCTTGTCCCAATCCTCTAGGCCCTTGTAAGGTTCAAGTATAGGATAGAGTAGAGTTGCCAGTCTTTGTTTCTCACGGTGTCCGAGGAAGATTCTTTCAATTTTCTCTATGAAGAGAATATCATCATAGCTATTGCTAACAATAATGGGCCAGATTTCTTCTAAGGCTTGGAAGTTCTTGGATTTAGAAAACTCTTCAACAGCTTTCTTTAAATAGATGATGGCTTCTTCTTTGTCTTCATCTAGGATAGAGAGAGCGTACTTCTTCTGGATTTCAGGATTTTTACGATCTAGTTTAGCTAGCTTCTCAAGTACAACCTTAAGCTCTTTATTCTTCTTAAGTTTCTCAAGAGCTTCTGCTTTGTAACGTAGAGCAATCTTATTATTAGGATCGTATTTGGCTATATTATCAGTGATGTATTCAATAATCACCCATTTGCCATGGCTTCTAAACTGCTCAAGCAAGCTCTTCAATTGAGGAGTCTCTTGTAAGGAGTTCACATCTCGGATCAATGAGATGATCATTAACAAATATTTGGCGGAGATACTTTCTGGATGTTCGCTTAAATGTTCTTCAATTTTTGTTTTGGCTTCGTCTAACCTGTCGGAAGATTTGTAAACTTCAAGAATATCATCATAAATTTTGAATTTGGAAGCAGGAATGGAACCTGCATCCATTCGGATATAAATTTCTTCGTTGAATAAGGATGTAAGTTTGTCGGTTTCTTGAACCGATTTTTCAGTATCTACAGTAGTAGCATCAGACATTTATGTCAGTCTCCCATCTTTTCTCGGTAATCCCGAGTTTTGTTTCTTGATTTATCCATGAAGGCTAGTTATTTACGAGGGCGTACCTAATCTAATAGCTCTTCTTCCTATGGTAAATGATTGAGTCCTTTTGTAAAGAATAAAAAAACCCCTAGACTTCTAGGGGTTTAAACCAAATCCTCGGGAAGTTGTGAGGATTTATGGGTTCAGGATGAAAAATTTTCCAAATACAATTTGGTAAAACCGAGATTATTGACCTTGGTTTCCACCTTCACATTTTCTTACCTTAGCTCCAGTGTTGAGTGCTCCTGATTTTTCGAGCATTTTCTCAAGCTTGAGCTTATTGTTACAATCCTCTAGATCAAAATCCAAAGTTGCACCATCAAAATGAACCTCAAAGGTGTCCGAAAGAACTCTTAGTTCATCAAAAAAGATATAAACTAATTCCTGGGAAGTTGTTGGCTTAGATCTTAGCTTGAATTGTTCAAAAACCAAGGTCTTAATTTGAGGATAAGAGTCTACACCCTGGGGAACACCAACTGGAATGTTCACGGACATAGGTCTCCATCCAACAAAGTCAACGGATCCAAATTGGAAAATATGGCTATCACCCTTCCAATCTTTGAACCAACCTTCTAAATTGTATTCATTCCCACGACCGCATACCCAAACAGAGACTGCCTTGGATGAACCTGGAAGCTCTAATCCATAAAGTTTTTCTTGTTTTCTTTCATTGTTTGAGTCTAGGTAGGGCTTAGATCGTATGATTTCGTATTCCTTGGTTCTTGGAGGACGAATACTAACCACGTTGTGGCCTGGATACATGAATTGGAATTTTACGCCTAAAATTTTGGCTGTTCCTGCCTCTACGTTCTTGACATCCCCTGGTTTTCCTGGTATTAATTTCACTTCACGGATCACTTGGGGAGCCGCTTTAGGATCGTTTAATACGGGATTGTAAGGAGCATTGGCATCGTATTTCATATCGCCGTTGCCATCGCGGTTTTCCCCATCTTTATCTGTGAAAACCTGCCAGCCATAAGGAGCTTCCGCAGCTGGATTATCCCAGCTTTCGATGGTAATTGCTCTAAGCTCCATAGAGGATATGTCAGAACCTGTGGCTGTCTGAACACCCTTGGATACATTGTAACCTGCAGAAGCAAACCCAATAAGTCCTAGTGCAACGATGGTGATTGAAGAAATTACGGTAACTTTCATATTTTCTTTCATAATCTTCCTCTTACCAATTATCCTTGATTTCTGAACCAGGGTATTTTGCTTCACTACGATCGGTTCTTAGTTCTAGATCATCTACGTAAAAATAGAAGTCTCCGCCGACTTCGTGAACATCAGATGTTACGAATAAAGAAACGAAATGAAGGTTTTTATCCAAAAGTGCAAATCTTGTACTTTGTGGAATAAATCCTGGAATGGTAGCTGTCATTTTTCTCCAACCGAAAAAATCCAAGCGACCCAATCTAACATTATGAGTATTTTGTTTGTAGTCTCTAAATTTAACAAATAGAGTATGCCTGTATTTGCGACCTAGAACCCACACGGAAACCTGTCTAGCCTTACCTTTTATGATATATTCATGAGGAGGAGACAGTTCAACTCGGTCAAAACCTCTTACATTAAAGTAAGTTTTGACACCTAAGAAGTGGTTCTTATCAATTTGATCTCCACCACTATCAGGCACTGTATTGTCATCAAATACATCTTTTATAAGGCCTCTTTGAACCATTTTTAAAGTTTTAGTTTCGCCAAGAGGTGTTGTTGACTTCACTCTCCAGTCTTCTGCTTCTTCAAAATCATCCAAAATAAGCTTTTTCAATGGGCCTTCCTCTGGATTTTGTGCTCCAGCTGCTTGACCACCTGTTTGACCACCTTGTGCTCCTGCTGCCTGAGCAAATACACTATTTGCTGCAAATAACAAGGCCAAGATCACGATTAAAGATTTGAACTTCCCCATGAGACTTTCTCCCATCTATGATTTTCCTGAACCACTTTCGCAAGCGATTCTATTTTTATTTTTTAGCAAGAATTCATCTTACGACAATCCTCTATTCTTTGGAAAAACCAAACTCATTTGCTATCCAAGTAATTTAACATGAATCTGCAAATCTGCATTGATTTTTCTTCTGCTTACTAGCTAATATCGGAGAAAAATGAGGGAAAATTAGGGATTTAAAAAAAAATCCACCACTGCGCCCAAAAAGAAGTGATTTCTCCAAAATTCGAGAGTGCCCAAGAGCAAGAAAGATATAAGCAAGGAAGACCCCCAATAATGAACTATGTTCACGGTACAGTCTGTCCATTAATCCTAAAGAAAGATCTTTCTGCTTAAAATTTAAGCAAGTCAATCTAGGATATGATTAGGGAAGGAGCAAGAAGCAGTATTTGAACGTAGTTCCTGATTGAAGCAATTGGCACAAGAATTGCAAGTATGTTATCAACTCAGAATGAGGAGTTAATTATGAATACGAAAGTAAGAAATAGAGAAAGAGAAACTTTTAGCGAGATGAGAGAATTCCAAATCAAAGTTTACCAAAAAAACGGCGAAGCTGAATTCATTCAATGTTTTATCAAAAATATCTCAGAATCCGGAATGGCTGGTTCTTTAACAGGAAGCTTGGATCTCAAAGAATCAGATGTAATTTCTGGAGTGATCGAAGGAGAAGATTTTGCAATCAAGATTCGATACGAAGGAACCATTTCTTGGATCAAAAAAAGTGCAGAATCGGTACAATTCGGAGTGAATTTTTCGAAAGAAATCACACTACCTGATGTATTGATTGCAAGACTGATGGCAGTTGCCTAAGTCTTATTGTTTTTAAGTTTTATTTAGTCCTACAATACTCCATCCGAGAATCTTTGGGCCCGTCCATAGTGGCGGGCTATCTTTTTCTAACTCAGCTACCGATACTAAAACTATGGCAATACGTCATCTTATTTCATGGAAAGATTGGAGTGATTCAGAGATTGAATCCTTATTAGATTTTGCAATTTATGTAAAAAAACACAGAGTTTACTTTGCAGGTCATATGCAAGGTCGGTCCCTTGCTATGCTCTTTCAGAAGACTTCAACCAGAACACGAGTGTCCTTTGAAGCTGGAATGACTGAACTTGGTGGGCATGCTATCTTTCTGGATTGGATAGCATCTAACTTCCAATTATCCGATATAGATTTTGAAGCAGAATACTTATCACGCAATGTTTCCATCATCATGGCTCGTTTGAAAAAGCACGAAGATCTTCTTACCTTACTCAAAGGTTCCAAGGTTCCACTCATCAATGGATGTGACAATTTGTACCATCCATGCCAATCATTAGCTGATATACTCACCATTTACCTCGACATAGACAAGAAACCCCAAGATATCAAAATTGTATACATAGGTGTACATAATAACGTTGCTAACTCTTTGGTAGAAATTACAGCAGCTCTAGGAATTCATTTAACTCTTGTCACACCTATTGCCAAAAAAGAATCTATTTCTGAACAGGCTATAGAAAGAGCTAAGAAAAAGAAAACAATTTCTTGGGAAAATGAATTACTTCCTGCCATTAGAGATGCGGATTATATCTATACTGATACCTGGGTTGATATGGAGTTTTTTAATGATCCGAATTACTCTAGAGAAAAAGAGGCTCGCATAGAAACCATGATGCCCTTTCAGATCAATATGGAACTTCTCAAACATACCAAAGCAAAGGTTATGCACGATATGCCCATACACTCTGGTTTTGAAATCACAAGGGAAGTGGTCGAATCGGGAAGATCAATCATTTTCAGCCAAGCGGAAAACCGACTCGATGCCCAAAAGGCTATCATACTTGAGTTGTTGGAGAAATCAGAATAACGAAATGCCTACCTTCCTCGCGCCCGGTGGCCAGTTAGGTCTTGCAAAGAGTCGCCAGAAGTGCAGTCCATCGCAAAGGGTTTTGTTAGGATACACTAACATAGAATTTTTCTTAATGCCGCCCGCCAATCCTCCCTTTCTAAGAATCCTGGTTTCCTTTTACCAAAAAATTGTACAACCAATTGTTTATTGTGATCATAGACTTCTACAGATTGAACTTCTCCATCATTCGTTGGCTTGGAAACCCACCATATTTCCGCTAATTTTTCTTGATTGAGATGAAGATTAAACTCTGAATCTAAAATATTAAGCCAAGATCCTAATACTTTTACATTTTTGATAGCTCCCGTGTGAATCTGAACGATGCCAGGATTGTAAACAAAAACCATTATGGGTATGCTATTCAAAACACATTCGTCTAACAAAATTTGCAAAGAAATCGTATCTAAGCGCTTTGTAAACCTTCCTTCTGCAAGTACCATAGATTGTAGACGCGAAATTTTATGCTTTCGAAGCAAGCCAAAAAAATCATGTGTATCTTTTAGTTCTGACCAATCTTGTAAAAATTCTATCCCTACAGAAATTGTTGAATGATCATTGGAATTTTGTTTGTAAACAGCAAATTCCAATGCATCCAAATTTTCAAGCACCATCCCATACTTCTCTTTAATTTCTAGAAAGGATTGTAGGTTACTTTTTGCATTCAAATGAATCTTGTGAATCGCTCGACCAAATGTGTCAAAGAATTGTAGACTTCTTTTAACCTCGGTTTCATTGTATTTTTCTTCTATGGCCAGGGAATACTTCCAATGAGAGAGAAAAATTCTAAGATCAATATCTTCGCCTAAAATCAATCCCATCTGTCCATTTAATTCTAAGTCACCATATATACCTTTTCTTTCATGAACGCAAGAATCATTTCTGGATAATGCCATAACGTATCCTAAGTCTTTAAGCCTAGCCAAGATCTCTGCTGGATTTACATCTAACAGCCGTATATTTATTTTATCACTATTCCTTTCCGTTAAAAGCAATTCCATTTCCGAAATACCCAGTATTTCTGCACTATCTCTAATCCTTAGAGATGGTTGCTCTCTTTTAAGCTCTTCCCATTTTGCCTTAATTTCTGTTTGAGTTTTTAATGAGTGATCCATTCTTTAACCTACCTAGTTTCTCTTGTAACAATCTGATTGCATTTTAAAATGTTTTTTATAATTCTTAAGATATTTCATTTTGAGGACTCTAGATTTAGCAGAAGAAGAGTTATCATCTAGTAGATAATCCTCTGGTATACCCACCTACGAATTTATTTCCATGTGGATATACGTTTGCTAAAATATTAAAATTACTTTCTAAATTATTCTGATCTAAGACTTCTTGAGGCAAACCATTGTGCACCAATTGACCATTCTGTAAAATTAAAATTCTATCACTATATAAGCCTGCAAGATTCCAATCATGCAAAATGCAAAATACCATGAAACCCACATCTGCAAGGTGACGCAAAATCTTCATAATCTTATGTTGTAATAAGATATCTAATGAATTCACTGGCTCATCTAAGAATAAATAACCTTTAAGAGAGCATAAATTACTATCTTTAGATCTATTCTTTTCCAGTAATATTGGTTCCTTATCAAGTTGGCATAGCGCTCTTGCTATTTGAACTCTTTGCTTTTCACCGCCAGATAAATCAGAATAAAATCTATTCCTCAAATGTTTAATATCTGTTAATTCCATGGATCTATTCGCATAAAGAGTAAGGTTTGAATGATTCTTACCATAAGGAGCTCGCCCCATTTCTATAATTTCGAATACACGTAACGGAAAATTAATAGTAGAATCTTGTGGAAGAACAGATCTTATCCTAGCTAATTCTTTTCTATTCATACCTAAAACGTTTACTCCATTGTAAAGAACTTCACCATTTTGCGGTCGATAATCACCAGTAAGTATCTTGAACAAAGTTGACTTACCTTCGCCATTTCTACCTAAAAGACTAACTAACTGTCCTGGATGTAAATCAAGGTCTATATTGTTGAGTATTCTATTGCTATTGTAATAATACGTTAACTTATGTGCTTGAATCATAATGATTGTTTAATTTGTTTGGAAAGAATATACAAAAATAATGGAGAGCCAATACCAGCTGTCAAAATACCAATTGGCAATTCACTTGGTGAGACTAGAATTCGAGCTAATGCATCACTTGCGATTAGTAAGATTGCTCCGAGAACACCTGATGCTGGAAGTAAGAACTGATGATTTGCTCTACCCCATATTCGTACTATATGGGGAACTACTAAGCCAATAAAACCGATAATCCCTGTTATGGAAACGAAGGCACCAACTGAGAGGCAAACTACAATAAGAAGTGAAATTTTTAATTTATCTGTATTGTATCCCAAATGATTAGCTTCATTTTCACCTAACATAAAAGCATTTAGTCCTCCCGAAAAAAAAGGAATTGAAAAGTATAATAAAAAACTGAACGGAAGAATAGATAGAATTATATCCCAACTCGCTAGGGAAAGAGAACCCATGCCCCAAAATGAAATAGCTCTTAATTGGGTATCACTTGCCAGATAATGAAGTAAACCCATGATTGCACCTACAGAAGCATTTATACCTATACCCATAAGAAGCAAAGTAATCACTGAAACTTTACCGTCTTTAGAAGATATAAAATAAACCAATAAAGAAACGGTAATTGCTCCCAAAAAGGAGATTCCTTGTAGTAAAAATAATGCTTGTATTGAATTTTCTAGAAACACAATAGCAAAGCTTGCAAAAAGTGCGGCACCTGATGTGATTCCTATCAAGCCTGGCTCAACAAGTGGATTGCGGAAAACTCCTTGAACCATAGCACCTGCAATAGCAAGTCCACTTCCACATAACATAGCTAATATTAATCTAGGAAAACGGACTTCCCAAAAGACCTGAGTCGCCCAGAGGTTCGCATTTAGGGAAGAATCACTTGAAATCTTTAAAATGTCCCTCCAATGAATGTCAACAGCACCTTGAAAAAGATAGCTCGGTATCAATAGTATAAGTATAAGAATCATCAAAAAATAAAATGCAAAGTCCTTGCTCATAATGAATTTTTTATCTTTATCTGTAATTCATTCACTGCTTGGTCTAAGCGTGTCGAAAAACCAAGTAGCAGTAGGTCTTCCATGGTGACTATTTTGGGACGATTAGGTAAGGGTATATTTTTAAATCCAGGCAATTTCCACAATTCTTCTACCCCACCAAGAGAATTTAATGAATGTTCGGTGATTAATATTATCTTGGTCTCCTTTTTCAAAAGTAATTCTGGAGTTAAAGTTTTGTAACCTGTAAATTCATGAATATAATTTTCGCCACCTGAAAGCTCTATGATTGCAGAGCCTGATGTTTCTTTTCCTGCCACCATTACGAGATTCTTTCCTCGTGAATACAGCATAAGAATCCTTGGTTTTTCTTTCCAAGGTAGATCGGTACTTGCTTTGTTTACATTTTTTTGGATTCGTCTTGAGATTCTAGAGGCAGTATCCTTTGCATCCAATAGCTCACCTAGCCATTGGATCCTCTCTATAGTTGATGCTAAGCTTGGTGAAGATTTATGAATTAGAACAGAAACACCCATGCTTCTCAATCGATCTAGAATTTCGGGTGGTCCAGCTTCTTCGGTACCGACTACAAGATTTGGTTCTAAAGAAAGGATTCCTTCTAAGGAGAGCGATCTTTGGTAACCAACTTTTGGTAAATTTTTTGCTTCTTCTGGATAAAAAGATGTAGTGTCGGCTCCAACTAGAACACCTTCCTTGCCAAGAGCATAAATCATTTCAGTGAGAGAACCATTCAAGCTTACCACTCTTAGTCTCTTTTCTTCTGAATGAAGTGGTAATATAAGAAAACAGGCAAAGAGCAGAGCTATATCCTTTAAATTGAATCCAGCTTTGGTGACTTTCTGATTACTTTTCATAGGGACAATTGTTCAAGTTGGGGAATTTTGTCAATCCTTATTGATTTTAATTCTCATTATCAATAAAATCCTTGACAAAAAAGTCCGCAAATCTTCATGGTCTTATTGAGAATTATTCTCATTTAAGAAAACAGGAGATTGAATATGAAAAACGATTTTAACACCATTTGCCTGACCGCCTACCTTCTCATAGTAAGTTTGATAGCGTGTTCCAATAAACAGGAAAAGAATAATGATACACTAGTAGCCCTGGGTCTTGTTGCTGTGGATGCTGCATCCAAACAATGTGAAACGAATGTTGCCTCCGATAGCAACTTTTCCAAAGAAACCCCTATTGAACTATGTCGCCCTTCCGCTGGTGAAGCTAGGCATTTTCGTTTTGAAAATGTTGGAATGACTTCTAACAATGGTTACCTCAATTTATTAATTGGCTACGGGACACCAACTCCAAGTGCAAACTCAGAATTTTGGCCTCAGGCAGCAGGCTTTGGTGGCGCTTTGTCACCTACTACCGTATCTGGTGATGGAAGATGGCGAATCTTTATGGGAACAAGTTCCAGTTGCAATCGTTCTTGGATAGTCTCTAGATTTAGCGGAATTAACGGAAATACAAATTTAACAACCCAAGATTTATTTACTACTACTGCAATAGCTACCCCTACTTTTTCAGCTGGCACCTGTCCAGGTGGAGCTAACCAAGCTACAGGAATTCATGGACCATCTACAGTTTGTATGGATGTAAGCAAAGGAGCAGAGGGAGTTTCACCAAGAATTACTATCTGGGCTAGTGGAATCAATAATGCAAACTGCAATGAACTCAACACCCTAACTGCCGATTCAAAAATTTATGAGAAGAAAGACTGGACTAGTTTAGTAGCAACAAGGACAGATAGAAACTTTATCTATAGAGATAACGATGGAGCAAGTTTAACTAAAGTTATTCTAAGATCTGAAACAGTTTTAAAAGACTAAACCTTTTAATTATTAAATTAATTTTTGTTATATTCTAGTGATGAAAAAAACTACCTTGATTCCAGGGATAGATTGGTATTCTGCCCCTGGATCTTTTTTAAAAAAAAGGATAAATCTATGAAAAATTATCTAATGAATATTCTCTTCCATACAGTACGGACATTCATTCTCATTCTATTTGTTTTCGATTGTAACTCCAAGCCTGATACTTCGGAAGAAGACGCAGCCGTCGCCTTTTTTTTATTAAGTTCCGAAGGCAATCAAACACAAAACCGAAATTGTAATCTTAGAGAAAACAATGTAGTTACCAGTGGCTCGCCTTTAACTTCGGAAGTCAATGCAACGTCCACCAGGTGTTGGATGCTATTAAGCTTAAACAGTGGAGGCATTCAAGTAGATACGAATTCAATCGATTGGGATCTTAGATTGAGAAGATTTGTGATTGGAACCAATAGTGGATCTAGTGGACCAGGGCAAGGCGGTTCTTGTGATACTGGTTTAACAGATTTTGCAAGTGTTACTACTGGCAATAGAGGAAATTGTGCTAGTTTATCTAATTTTCAAGTAGATACGAATCAATCACAAGACGGAGCAGGTTTTGCAGATGTTAATGATAGCGCAAGCCCAGTCTTATTCAACTGGTATACCTATAACAATACAATTCTAACAGCTAAAAATAATGTCTATGTGATTCGAGATTCGAAGGGCACTTCGTTTTTCAAATTACAAATGTTAGACTATTATAGTTCTAGTGGAACAAGTGGATATCCTAAGTTTCGTTGGGCCAAATTATAAAGAGATTTATGTCCAAGTATATTCATAATTATATACTGATTGCTTACATGTATCTTATGTTTGGAAGCCTGTATTCTCAAACGATTGAAAAAACAAATCCACAAGATAGCATAATTCAGAAAGATCAAAGATCTCAAATTGAAACACAAAATGAAAATCAACTTCAACAAGCTAATGAAGACAAAAATAAACATAAGGACGAAGAACAATGGAAAAACTCAGAGAAAATAATAACAGTGACTGGATCGAGAAGAAAGAAATTACTCAAGGACAGCATAGTGAAAACAGAAGTGATCAGCAGAGAAGACTTGGATGCCATGGGTGCAAGAACTGTGGCAGACAGTCTAGGGAATGTGCCAGGGATAGAAGTAAGACCAGCACAACCAGGACAGAGGGGTGAATCTGTTAGATTACAAGGATTAAGTGCACAAAATGTTCTTATCCTTGTAGATGGTCAAAGAGTTACGGGAAGATTTAATGGTTCAATTGATCTAACAAGATTTAAAGTAGAAGATATAGATCGAATAGAAATAATTAAAGGTGCATCTTCGGCATTGTATGGATCTGATGCAATTGCAGGAGTAATAAATATTATTACCAGGGAACCAACTTCTTCTTATCAATCAGATTTTAGATCTTTGTATGGTACTGGCAGAAGGTTGTATTATGGTTCGGGAGGCGAATTTCGGAATTCAGGTTCAATAGGAATAAAAGAAGATTTTTATTCTACCCAATTTACAGCAGGTTGGCACAGAGCTGATGGCTACGATCTTACTCCTGATGCAAGTCCTGGACCTAAAAACAATCGCTTCCAATCACTTCGTCCAGGTTATAATCCCAGCCAGGAAAATTCTTCCACTATTAATAATCTAGGTATTCTTCGGTCTGGAAGAGAGATTAATCTTCCTTTAGAAAATACAACTGGAAACAAGTTTCAGGATTTAAATGTTTCTAATCGCAGCACCTTCCATTTGAGTGAGAATACCGATCTTTTGTTCAACGGGATATATAGGTATTTGGACCAAGAAGCTGTGGATTCTTCCCCACCAAGACGTGTTTTTGATCGAAGAAATCAAACTCATGATTTTATGGGAGCTGTTGGCCTAGAATCTAAACTCAATAATAAAACACATTTAAGTCTAAATACCAACTATTCAAGGTTTGACGATAAATTCACCTATGATCAAAGGAGATCCGATGAGTTGGATAGAATCGAAGCTCTTTTAAGTAATGTTTATGAGTTTCGATCTAGAGTCGATTTGTCTCAAATTCAAAATCATACCATTTCAATTGGTGCAGAAAGCCTGGGGGAAGATATTAGATCTCCAAGAATTCAACCCGATTGTGCCAAAAATTTTCCTAACTTTTGCATAAATGAACCACTCAATCTACCTGTTGCAAGAGACAGCGGAACTGCAGCAAGACAAAGAAATGCAATCTTCGTGCAAGATGAGTGGAAGATTGCAAGCTCTCAAAACCTAAGTCTTGTTCCTGGACTTAGGTATGAAAATGATAGTATTTTTGGAAGTCAAAGCATGCCGAAGCTTTCCCTTCGTTGGGATCCAAATTCAGAATTTCTCATACGAGCCAGTGCTGGATTGGGATATAGAGCTCCGAGTTTTGTAGACTTATATTATAATTTTCAAAATCCTGGTGCTGGATATAGAGTGACAGGCAATGAAGAACTAAGACCAGAGATTTCTAGAAGTTATAATCTCGGAAGTGAATGGGAACCCAATAAAATATTTTGGATCTCTTGGAATTTTTTCTATAATAATATAGATAATTTAATTGGTTTTAGACTACAACCTTCCAGGGATAGTTCTGGCTTACAAGTTTTTCAAACTTCGAATTTTGAAAAAGCTGAAACTCGCGGCTTGGAATCGTCTATGAATATTCGAATATTTAAAAGGTGGATTGGAAGCCTTGGATATACATATACAGATAGCAAGGATAAAATAACCAAACTTCCTATAGAGGGAGTAGTCTTTAATCGAGTAAATGCAAGCATAAAGTATTTTAATGAAAATATACGAGCAGGCTTTTCTATTTTTGTGGTAGGATTTGGGAAGCAGCCATTTTATTGTGAATTGGACGGATTGTTCTGTTCTCCAGAACCAGGTAGTATAAAAAGAGAAATTTATGACTTACTTCCTGTTACAGATAGTTTTAGTCAGATACGATCTAATCTTCCAAGAGCTGCTCAAGAATTTTGCAATGAAAGAAATTTACCAACTTGCAACACTGAGCCTGTATTTGGATTTAGAATGGTTAATGCATATACTAATATAAATCTTCGCATTCATAAGAAAATTGGCGAACATATAGAATTATTTGCAGGAGTTGATAATCTTTTGGAAGAATATGATTTAGTATATAATCCTCAAAGACCTAGATTTTTTTATTTCGGAGTTAATGGAAGCTTTGCTTCAGAGAAATAAATTTAAGGATACTTAAGTAATAGAAAGATGTAAAGCAATATAATTTTGATTGAAATGTCAGAAAAATTCCGTTTTTGTTTATAAACTCTACTCTGAGGGAACCATAGAATCCAAAGTTTTAGATCTCCAAAGAGGATTTGATTGAACTTCTGACTTAGAAAACTCAGCAATACCAAGCTAATTTTTGAATTGTCCACTCGATTTACCGCTAAGAAATGGTAAATATCTGAAATATTTTACCCTGAGGATAAATTCATGGCATTAACTCACCCACAAGACGCCCTATTCAGTGGCGAAAAACCTTTTCCTGTAATTCCATATTGCGAACATTTCGCTGGTTCTGAAAAACTTATAACCAAAGCACTCGAACTCCAAAACAAAATGGGTGGTCGCTTTGATATAACCATGGACTGTGAAGATGGAGCAGAAACTGGAAAAGAAAAAGCTCACGCTGAAATGATAGTTCGTATCCAAAACTCAGAACTAAACCAGCACAAAATGTCCGGTGTTCGAATTCATGACTACAGCAATGCGCATTGGAAACAAGATGTTGACATCATCGTTCCTGGCGCTGGTGAGAAAATTGCCTATATAACTATTCCTAAACCAACAAAAGCAGCCCAAGTTAAAGAAATGATTTCTTATATCCAAGACGCTGCGAAAAAAGCAGGAATCAAAAGAGAAATCCCTATCCATGTTTTGATTGAGACTCACGGAGCTTTGCTTGAAGTCGAAGAAATCGCTGCTCTTCCTTGGATGCAGGTTCTTGATTTTGGTCTAATGGATTTCATATCTGGATACCATGGTGCAATTCCTGCTTCCTGCATGAAGAGTCCTGGACAGTTTGACCATGAACTCCTAAGACGTGCTAAAGCAAAAGTATCCGCAGCTGCATTTGCACATGGAGTTGTTCCCGCACACAATGTAACTTTAGATCTTAAAAATCAATACCAAACTTACGCAGATGCAAAACGTGCTCACGATGAATTTGGATTCCTTAGAATGTGGTCTATCTACCCAACACAGATCCAATCCATTGTTGACGCTATGCAACCTAATTTTGCTGAAGTGGTAACTGGTTGCGATATTTTGATAAAAGCTCAAGATGCGAACTGGGGACCGATTCAACATGATGGAGATCTCCATGATAGAGCAACATACCGTTACTTCTGGGAATTGATCCAACATGCAAAACTTTCTGCTATGAAACTTCCTGAGGAAGCAGAGAAAAGATTCTTCAGTTAAGAATTTTTTAAGAGATCTTCATGAACCCAAAAGCCTTCTAGCAATAGGAGGCTTTTTCTTTTATCAAGCTTGGTATTGGAATTGAATCTCTTGATGCTACTATAAAAGATGAAAACTGTAAACTATGATTGAAATTGTAGATACTAAGGACTCTAGAATCCAAGCCTATACGAATCTAAAGAAACCAAAACTTGGACAAAATACTTTCATAGCTGAAAATGAAAAAGTTGTTATTCGCTTACTCAATTCACAATTAATAGTTCACTCTGTCCTCGGAACATACCAAGCAATCCAAAGAAATATCACTTTTTTAACCGCCAAAGGGATTTCTCCGGACAAAATGTTCGTATGCTCTAAACAGAATCTTGAAGAGATAGTTGGATTTTCCATTCATAGAGGAATTATGGCCGAAGCTGAGATTCCGAGAAACCCAGCCTTGTCGACTTTAGAAAACCCCATCATAATTCTAAATAGAATCTATGATTCAGAAAATATTGGCGCAATATTAAGAACAGCTAGAGCATTTGGAATAAAGGATCTTATCTTCGATCAGGAATCATCTCATCCTTATTTGCGTAGATCGGTTCGTGTTTCAATGGGAAATATCTTTACTATGAGAATTCATAAGGCACCTAGTCTTGAAGAAACTATCCAAAATTTAAAAAAAGACGGATATAATCTTTTAGGTGCTAGTGCAAATTTCTCTCATCCAAAAAATGAATCTATTTACAAAATAAATTTCCCCACGAAATGGGCTCTTCTTTTAGGAAATGAAGCAGAAGGAATTTCTAAGCATTTAGAAGAACAATGCGATACTCTTCTTCACATTCCAATGTCAGATACTGTAGATTCTATGAATGTATCTCATTGCCTAGCTTCCTTACTTGCCATCTGGCAAAACAAAAACTAAACTGTATGTTTGTAATATTAAAATAAAATTAAAAATTCTTCGCTTGTAAATTTCTTAAATTTGTTAATTAATACTATTTAGAAAGAATAGGATACAATATGAGTCTTAGAGAAAAACTTTACAAAATCGTCTTTGAAACTGATACAAAAGCTGGAAGGAACTTTGATATTTTCTTGCTTTGGGCAATCCTGAGTAGCGTCGTATTGGTGATGTTAGATAGTGTTCCAAGCTACGCTATCCGCTACAAAGATTTGTTTCTCAATTTAGAGTGGATACTGACAATTATTTTTACAATTGAATATCTTTCTAGAATTTGGATAAGCCCAAAACCTATAAAGTATATTTTTAGTTTCTGGGGTCTTGTCGATCTTCTTTCTATACTTCCAACTTACATAAGTTTATTCATAAGTGGTTATCATTATCTATTAATTATAAGAATCTTCAGATTACTCAGAGTATTTCGAGTTCTTAAGCTTGCAAGATTTACATCAGAAACAAGTGTACTCGTCGAAGCGCTAGTGGCAAGCTCTTACAAAATAAGTATTTTCTTAACAGCAGTCTTAACAATAGTCACTTTTCTCGGTACTCTTATGTATGTTATTGAAGGCGGAGAGACTGGTTTCACAAGTATCCCACAGAGCATCTACTGGGCAATTGTTACTGTAACAACTGTAGGATATGGTGATATGGTTCCGAAATCAGTCTTAGGAAAATTCATATCATCTTTTGCAATGATCATTGGTTATGCCATCTTAGCCGTGCCTACTGGTATTGTTACTATGGAAATGTCAAAAGTCAGTGGCAAGACCAAATCTTGTATCCATTGTAACTCAAAGAATAATCTGAATGCAAATTATTGTGACCACTGCGGAGCAAAATTTCCAGAAGAATGATAAGGCAAATCAAGATTTTTTTTTAAATTTTAAGAAATATTTTTTAAGATTGCAAAATTTGCAATTGTTGATATTATTTTATAAATCATTTAATTCATAGGACAGATTCAAATAATGAAAAAAAAGCTATTCATACTAACTCCAATTCTACTCGTTTTATTCTATATACCTTGGTATTTTTCAACCTTAGTCTTATATCCTCCAATTAATTGCAACTCAGAGCATCATGTCTATTGCAGTACGCCTCAAGAACTGAATTTAAACTTTGAAGAGGTAAAAGTTCAGACTACAGATGGAATAATCCTTCCCTCCTGGTTTATTCCTGCTTTAGGTTCTAAGAAAGGGATCGTCTTAGTACATGGTCACGGTGGCTCTCGCAATGAGGGACTTCGCTTTGCAAAAGCTTTGCACCAAGCTGGATTCAATCTTCTACTTTTAAACCTTAGAAGAAATGCTGGTGAATTTGCAAGTATGGGCTACCATGAGGTAAAAGATGCCAAGGCTGGTGTTCAATTCCTTATAAATGAAAAGAATTTAGATTCCATAGGAATCCTTGGATTTTCTATGGGTGCTGCTACCTCTATTATCACTATGGAAGAAGATCCCCAAATTAAAGCTGGGCTTTTCAGTTCCGGTTATGCATCTGCTATGGATGTATTATCAGAAGCTGCTAAGCGGGATTTTGGAATTCCCTACTACCCTTTGATACCTGTGGTCCAGACCTACCTAAATATACGGGGGGATATGGAAATCGAAACCGTTCGCCCGGAAGATAAAATTGGAAATATTTCTCCAAGACCGATTTCTATCTTCCATTGTGACAAAGATGATTATGTGGATGTGTCTCATTCGGATCGACTGTTTTCAAAAGCAAAAGAACCCAAAGAGATTTGGATCCCTGTCTGCAACCGCCATGAAAGAATCTGGAATACAAACAAAGAAGAGGCTGAAAAGCGATCCGTTTCATTTTTTCTCAAAAACCTCTAGCCACCTCAGCCTTTCTTATAAAGAAGCTAGTTTTCTGTTAACTCATGGCATAGTATTTTAAATGGAAGTATACTTTTAGCTTTTGACACAAATTTCAATTTTTTTTCACAAAAGGTCTAAAAATACATAAAAAAATCTTGCTTTTTTTTATGATTGTAAATACGTGATGCTATGTTTACGAAATACTCTTCGCATATAATTTCGGTGTTAGCAATTTGTTTTTTCGCTTCATACGGATTGCTCGGGCAAGCGGTTACTCCTAACCAGAAGAAGGACAAGGGAAAGAACTCTGCTTTAACCTCAGATGACAAAAAAACTGGTGAAAAACCTCCTGTATCAAAGGGAAAAGGCAATATTTTAAAAACGATAGAGGACGATGGTTCCGATCCTCTTCCTTTTGAAATAAATGTGAGTAAAAGGCTCACCGATTACGACATTAAGCGCAAAAAAGTCGGTAGTTTTTTTACAGGCTTACCTCTACTCAACTCGGACCCTAACAATGGTATTGGCTACGGAGTCCGAGTATTTTATTTTCAAAACAAAGACCAAAAGGATCCATTTTTCGAATATACACCTTACCGATATAGAGTATTCGGTCAGTATTTTCGAACAACCTTGAATGCTCAGAACCATTGGGCATCTTTTGATGCGCCTTATATTTTTGATACTCAGTGGAGAATTAGAGCGGATTTCCTTTATGAAAGAAACCCCAATTTTTTATACTTTGGAGTGGGAGAAGACACCTTGCTTCCTCTTTCTTATCATGAAAATAATGATGAATCTCGACCTCTAAGGCAAAATGCAACCTTCAGTGAATATATGGATGCGGGTCTATACAAAAGACCAGGAGATGCAGGTCAGGCTCCTTTCGTTTCTGATAGCAAATACAATCGATACGAAATGGAAAATCCAAATGCAAACCTTTCCTCGGAGAGAAGCTTCTTTGGTGGGATAGTTCGATTGGTCGCAGGAACAAGACTCTCAAGACAAATAGTTAGAACCTTTGATGGGCAGAGCACTTTAGCCAAAGACCCTATCTTTGGGGATCAATTTCTTCCCGATATTGCGAACACAGTACCCAATGGCACAACTCTCTTAACAGAGGAAGCTAGAGCAGGAAAAATTCGAGGTATCAATGGAGGTAATTTAAATACCATAAGAGCAGGCCTAGTGTATGATACTCGAGATTTCGAGCCTGATCCTAACAGTGGGATTTTCCTTGAAACGACTCATGAAAGATCTATGAAAAGTATTGGTTCGGAATATGAATTCAATAGAAATCTTGCCTCAGGAAGATTCTTCTATAGCCCAGCACCTAACGTATTCAAAAAACTTGTGGTTGCAGGTAGAGCTACTGTAGTCCAAACCAATGGAGATGCTCCCTTCTATGAGTATAGAAATATGTGGGGAACAGAAGGGAATCAAGTGGGTCTAGGAGGAAGAACAACACTGAGAGGTTACAAGCAGGACAGATTTTTAGGACAGGTTATGGGTTTTGGAAATTTAGAACTTCGCTGGAAATTTGCATCTATTGCAACTGAGAAATCTACTTTTGATTTTCAAATAGTTCCATTCGTAGATTTCGGTCGAGTTTGGGATGGGGCTGAGAGAATGAACCTTAAGGATTATAAATATTCGTATGGTTTAGGTTTTAGAATTCCTTGGAACCAATCAACGATTATATATTTTGATTATGCAATTTCAAGAGAAGACCGCCAATTATTTGTTAACTTTCAGCATATTTTCTAGGAGGAAAACATGAAAAAGATCACCCTATTAATTTTCTCCATTTTAATTTTAAACTGCCAAGAGCAGCCAGTAAAGACAATCTTCCCTGGATTAAGTGACGAGGAACTCAATGTCCTCTTAAGTGGCTTATTACTAAACCAAGGATACAATGATAATCGTGATGGAACTATAACAGATAACTCTTTCAACCTTGTTTGGCAAAAATGTACCCAGGGCCAAGTTTACCGAAGTGGTAGCAATGACTGTGAAGGAATTCAAAGACCATCTGTAACCAATCCTTTCTTTACGCAAGGAGCAGATACTATAAATTGGGGAGCAAGGCAGCTTGCCTATTGCAGTAATGCCACAAATGCGTGCAATCAACTTTCTATACCACAGACCTTGCAAGGTGATTCCTCAATTATTGTCACAGGAATCAGTGAAGCCTTTCAATCATGCAATTCACTCAACCCACCAAATACAAACAGTGCGACAGCATGGAGAGTTCCGAATCCATTGGAATTGGAAAGGCTCACTTTAGGTGGACGGAATGCATTAATCGCAGTTCATTTCCCAAATACTATTGAAGACTACTATTGGAGTTCATGGTCAAATCCTGAGGATTTAATTGGACAAACCGCAACTGCGGTCATCTTTGAAAGAAAAAGATTTGGAGAAAAGGAACTTCGTATTAAAACCGATCGATATTATGTAAGATGTGTGAGAAATAAATAAATTCTGATTGCATCAAATTCCCAGAGCAATTTACTCTGGGAATGATTACTCTATTCAAGATAAACTAAACCAATCATTGAATTATGGCAGAAGAATTAAAACCTCAAAAGAATGAGCCAATCACGGATCTTTTGGAAATCCCAGGAATTGGAAAGATGGAGAATAAAAACAATAATCGTATCGGATTAGATAGATTCATCTTTCTTTTTGACTTGTGAAACTTTCTTTTTAATAATTATTTTCTTTTGGTGAATCATAGAAATTTTTTCATGGTATCTATGTTATCGATTTTAGAAAAAATCTCACAGGATAAAATTACAAATCAAAGTGATTCATCCCAAGTAAAATTATTTTTGGTAAGAATCATAGAGACACCAAGTATCCATGCTTTATTTCTAAATACAATTTCCCTGATGGAACACATAGGTTCAAGGAAGATATTGCTTACTCAATCCAACGAACATACAACTGAGTTTATTTTGAGACATGCATCTGAGGAAGCTAGACATGCGCTTTTCTTTAAGAAGAAAATTGAATACATCCTACCGAATTTAAATCTAGGCTATAGTAACCATGAATTGCTTGCAGGACTTTCAGCTAAAATTTATTTTCAGAAATTAGATGCCACAGTGCGAAAAAGCATACGGCAAATGAACCTAAGCCATTCCAATAGAACCTATTTGAATTATCTCTACACCACCACAGCTATAGAGATCCGAGCAACATATCTCTATAAGATTTACAATGAAGTTCTTATTCAAAGAAATTTTGGATTTCATTTAAATGGACTTCTTGCTGAAGAAGAAGGTCATTTGGCGGAAATGGAGTCGGAAATACAAAGACTAGATTCAGAATCCAAAGTCAGATTAGATCAGCTTCTGCAACAAGAAGAGAAATTATTCCGAAAGCTATGGCAAAAATGGAAGGATGCCTGCGATCTAGTCTCAAAACCGTAGGATTGAATCCTACAGTTTTCGCTGAATTCTAAAAAAGCAATCCATTTTACGAAACTAACAAAAATCTATACAAGAATTTATGTTCTTGTATCTAAAACTTAATTTTATTTTTTTCGAAATTCCTGCTCGCTATGATTTGGCTTAAAATTCTTTTTCTTATCAGCTTGATTGAAATTCTCTCTAGCTGTTTTTAGATTGGATTGAATAGATTTTCTAAGTACGGAATCATTGGCTCTTTGAGAGAGAAATTCTTCCACTCTTTCAGGTGATTTTTTATAAGAAGATTCCGTATAACTTTTTACAGAAAATTTGCGAATTGATTCATGCAAATGAGTATCTTCAATCTTTGTCTCTAAATAGGAAGTAACGCTTGGATCATTGTAATTGGAAAGTAAGGCAACTGCCTTAGTTCTTACATATACTCTGAGATCCGTTTGGTCGGCAATTGCAATCAAATATGGAATGGGATCATTCGTGATTTTTTCTATCGAAGTCTTAAGGCTCTCTAATTCCACTTCTCTAGATTGTAATAACATAGTTCGGATAGAATCTAATTTATTAGAATCTAAGGGTGCTGCATTTAGAGAGGGAAGATAGACACTAATCATTGCAAGTAATCCAAAAAGAAAAATAATTCCCTTCCCTTTCTTTTCCATCGATAGATCCAATTCCCTCTTATGTGAATGGCTGGAGACATTTTGCTGCTTTAGAAAAACTTGTTTCTGTAGACCTAAATACTTTTTTAATTGGGTCATCTCATGGTTCATTTTCATTTTTGTTTCCTTAGAATTTTCATTCTATATTGAATTCTTTGATAGATAAATTAAGCCTAATAGTTCTAATACGCAAGTGGATTTCTTCGAATGATCCAACCCTGCTCTCCTGTTAGCTGAGTCTGGGAGGTTGCACCATCCCCTGCCCAGAACATCAAGTTTAATGCGCCTGAGTTTGTTGATCCAGTTCCCAAGCATTCACTGATATCCACTCTTCCATTGGAATTCGTATCTCTACTAGAAAAACAAACAGGTGTTTCGAGCAGAGGATCTTGGTTAAATTTTACCGATGAGTTGTTAGCAGAGTTAAGACCCGAGCTTTCAACAAGGTGGTAGAGACCTAAGAAATGCCCTGCTTCATGTGCCATGGTATCTCCCAAAAAGATTTGATCTCCGGAAGATAAGACGTCCCCTACACTACCTGAGGATCTATGTGCTTCTAAGAATACCACCATACCTGCCTTCTTAGTTCCTGTAATACCTGGAAGACCAGGAATACCAGAGGAAACTCCTAACACTCCTCCCACTTCTGACTCATCTTTTGTTATATAAATATTCAGACTGTTTGCATCTTGAACGGAACCAGTATTTTTATACATTTTACTCAGCGAAGAAGTAACATTTGCCGTATCATCTGATAGATTTGCTATGGTCAAAAATTCATTATTACTTAGAACTGTTGCTGTAAAATCAAGATCCACTTTGACGGTATCTTGGGCATAAATCGTCTTCATGCGATCCACCGCAGTTTGTAAACCAGCAACTGTTTGTTGGCTGTAAGTTCCGTCTACAAAAATCAAGTTAACTCTCATCTTCTTGCGTGTATTCCAAACATGAGATAAGCCATTAGAACTTCCACCACCTGAAGCTATTGAAAATAAACTTTCTTGGTAAGTGGCTTGAGAACAACTTCTCACTTGGTTCACACTCATAGAAGGTGAAGTAGCTGGTGCGTTTACATCATATCTAAAGGTATTATTATTGAAGCTTGGGAAAAAATTAAAGGTAGAAGAATTTCCCCAAACCGTTGAATTAGAATAAAAGGCTGAATTACTACCTATGGGAACCATAGTAGTAGTTGATGTGACCCCAGGATTACCCCTAAAGTTGACCGATGCAGAGCCAGATGGATTGTACCAATAGAATAGTAAGGGTCTATAGTCTGTATTTGGATCTTGGTAAATATGGTTTTGGTCAATGTGGATAATCGCTGATGGATTTTGTTTCCCAATATCAATATTTATAAAATTAGAATAGAATAAGGTCTTTCCTGTCCCATAAAAATTGGAGGCAGAATTCGGTAAGCTAGCTGTAAAATTCGAAATACTGAAACAAGGTGCCGTATTTATTACTCCCGTACCCGAAAGATTGATAGTATAAGTCGGCTCATCAGGGTCATCACTGGCAATAACCAGAGATGCAGAACTTGCTCCTTCAGCTAATGGAGTGTAGTATACTGTTATAGTTGAAAAGGAAGAGATTGCGACTGTTGAACTTGGTTGGCTAACCAGGAAGAAATGTGTTGGATTCGTTCCTGTTATTGATACCCGAGGAGAACCAGTCAAATTTAAGACTTTGTTCCCCAAATTTCTTATTCGGAAGTCCTTGGTTACTTCAACACCTAACTTGGAACTTCCAAAATTAAAGCTAGATCCATCAACAAAGTTAACTGGCGTGCTATCCGTACTTGTTAGATGAATGTCAGGAATGGTAGGCAGTGAAGTCCCCGATAAAA
>PEQN01000016.1 GCA_002786225.1 Leptospira sp.
TTTTTGCATTAACTTCAACTATAGCAACTGGAGTTTCAGCTAGGATACTTACGCTAGGATAAATGATTTCAAAATTCTTTTCCTTAGTATTTGATTCCTTAAGAGCAAGTAAGGCTTCATTTTCCCAAGTGATTAGCACATCTCCCATTGATCTTTGGATAAATGTTGTTGTTGAAGCTCTTGCTCCCGTGTCTAGGACCGAAGTGTTTTTATATAATTTGCTTATGAATTCTTTAGCTTTATCATTGGATTTGGTTTTTTCTTTGGCATAGGCATAGGCAGCCAAATAATTCCACCTAGCACCACCTGATGTTTTGGGATTGGGAGTAATAATGCTAACCGAGTCTTTGATTATATCATCCCAGTCACGAATATTTTTAGGATTTCCCTTTCTTACAAGTAGGACCACAGTAGAGAAGTAAGGTGATGAATTATTCGGAAATTTACTTTCCCAATCTTTTGAAATGAGTCCCGACTTTTCAACAATAGAGTCTATATCATAGGATAGTGCTAAGGTAACGACATCTGCTTGTAAGCCATCGATCACAGAGCGCGCCTGTTTGCCAGAGCCTCCATGGGATTGTTGGAAAGAAATAGTTGACTTATGATTTAAAGACCATAGTTTTCCAAATTCTGTATTGATCTCTGCATACAATTCTCTTGTGGGATCAAAAGAGACATTGAGGAAGTTGATTTCGGGAACAGAATCTGATTTATCCTTACATGCCCAGGATAAAGTAAGGAAAGTTAAAATGAATAAGCAGAATAAGGCTTTTTGATTCGTTTTGAATGGATGGAATAAATATTTTTGCATACTACCAAATCTCCTATAAATTAAATAAAATATCTGTTTTATTGGATAAACTCAGTAAAATATGGAGAGGCACTCTTGATTGTCAAGAAAATTTCTGATTTTAAGATGATTTTCTCAGAAGTTTCTGGAGTTGAAATAGGAAGGGAAGGGTCACAGCAACCATAAAGATTTCCAAAATTCCAAAGCTAGTGGAAAGGGCAGCAAAAGGATTGCCTACCCATTCAGATTGGTTCCAGAAATTTTCCAATCCAACTGATGCTAGGGGTCCTAAGAGAAAGCCGAATGAGCCTAGACCAGTAAAGCCACTCATTACAGTCGCATCGAGTCCTGGGGGAGACAATCGGGAGGCAAGGATCATAGAGGGAACATACATGATTCCTGCACCTAAACCTGCACAAACTAAAAAAATAAAGATGCTTGTACTATCATTGGTGTAACCAAGTAAGCCTAAGAAAAAACCATAGACCAAAGATCCTATTAGAACCAAAGGAAGGATTCCATATTTTTTGGATAGAATAGCGGATGGGTAAGATAAAATACTCATAGGAAAAAGAACTAAACCTAAGAAGGCACCAGCTTTGCCAGGATTAAAAAGTAAAACTTCTCGCATGTGTATGTTAAATGAGCTAACTAAAAATCCAACAGTAAATCGATCAATAAAATGGAAGGAGAAAGGAATCAAGAGCACTGGATTGGTTCGTATTGAATGAATCAATTGTGAAAAAGAAACTACCTTGGAACTGCTATGTTTAGAATCTTTAACATAAACAAGGCTAGAAATTCCTACAAGGATTAAGATTCCTGAACCCACATAGAAAGGGAGCAGGGGATTGGATTTTCCCAAGATACCCAAGGGCATACCAACAGCAGCACCCAAAGAAAGAAACATTCCTGCAATTCCCATGAGTCTTCCTTTTTGATAAAAGCTTGAGTCTGGGTTATTCTCTCTATCAGAAATTGAAGCAATCAACAGTCCAATTACAAAGATATGTGTTGCTCCTTCAAAAAATCGAACCAACATTAAAATGTTTATATCATTGATAAGTGTCAGCGAAAAGAATAAGCCCCCGTCGATTAAAGCAGCAATACCTATAATTTTATGCCGATTCCCTAAGCGATCGGAAATCATTCCTGCTATAGGAGAAAACAAAAAAGAGCCTAACATTGATATGCTGGTAAAAAGTGCAACAGAAAAATTACCCGAAAGATGAATATCCTTAATTACCTCTTTCAGTACTGGGACTATCATCGTAACGGGCAACATAGCAAAGAAGATCAAAGCCATAATGAGGGATGGAAATTGATTTGCATTCATAGCTTAGATCTCCTTATTGAAAGATTCCAAAAATTAAATTTATGAAGCTTGAAGAATGGAATTGTATTTTTCAGTTCCAATATTTCGTATCAAGTCTCCTTCCAATTCATGAAAGATCTTTTGGTTCAAGTCGAAAACGATTCTGGATTCTTGCAGGATTTCATCTGCCTCAGTTTCCGAAATAGGAAGATTATCTAAGGCTTCTCGGTAGGCTTTCTTGAAATCATTGGGGCTTGTTAATTTTGGAAATTCATAAAAATCCAAGCCACCCGTATCTCCTAAATTCATGGCTTTACCTGCGATTTTTTTAAGAATCTGACCACCACTCAAATCACCCAAATAACGAACGTAGGAATGTGCTACCAAAAGATAAGCCTTTTTATGAGCACTGGCATGGATATGATTTACGTATTCTTGGGTAGCTTTTGAAGAATGAATCTTATCCTTCCAAGAATTTCCATAAAAGAAGACTAAATCCTTTTCTATGGATTCTTTACGATACAATTCTGGGAAATAAATTATTGATAAAATAGGATCTGATTTGTGTTTCTCTAATTCTTCTTCCATAGCTGAATATACAAAATAGAAGGATTCAAGATGCTTGGCGTAGCTTTCTTTCTCTACGACTCCTTTCATAAAACACCGAATAAATCCAGCTGCCTCAGCTTGGTCATGGTTCTGACTGGTTCCTTCTCTTAATTTTAAAGCTAAACTCATTGCCTTTCTCCTATGCTGTCCATGATTTTAAATAGATATTGAGAATCAATCACAATACTGACAAATTCCTGACAATTCGTTTTTTGAACCAAATTCCAATCACTCGAACTTTGTTTTTCCTATCCCATGGTAACTTCCAAAACTAATGCTTTTCTCTTTGATTAGGAATTTTCCTGAACAGAATCAACGTTCTAGGAGAGGTTTGTATTTCTTTTTATACAATTTAGACATGGTTAAGAATAAAGAAATGATCAATGGACCATAAAAGATTCCAGCCATTCCAAATACACTCATTCCTCCGATAATGCTGAAGAATACTAGAAGTGAATTCATCTCTACATGCTTACCCATGAAGGCTGGTTTGAACCAATTTTCTATGAAGAGTGCGACTAAGCTACAGTAGATGAAGAGAAAGGCAGCAGAAAAATAATTGCCCACTATCAATAAATAAATACAAGCTGGAACATAGATTAAAGAAATGCCAAGTAATGGAATAAAGGCAAGCAGTACCATAATCACAGTCCAGAGAATTAAGGATTGGATGCCAACAATCCAAAATCCAACAGCGGCAAGAACTCCTTGGATGATTCCTCCAATTCCATTGAAGACCAAAGTGATATAATTCATTTTGTTAAATTGGATAAGAATGAGTTCTTCATCCTCATCTCGAATGGGTAGTAGTGAGAAGAAAAATTTCTTTAGATTCTCACCTTCGACCAGAAATACAAATATTCCGATAAGCATAATAAAAAATTGAAATAAAAAGGAAAAAACATTTCCAACTATTGAATTGATTTGATCGAACAGAAATAAACTAACAGATTTTAATGAATTGACTATCATTTCTTCTATGGTCGTTCTATTGTATTCTAAATTTAAAAATTCAAAAATTTTCTTTAACACAAGTGTATAACTATGGTCTTCAAAAAAGAATCTATTTATATTCTCTTCTGTAAAAATCATTTTACTATTTTGGTAAAAACCTAAAATTTCTTGAGAAAGTCGCATAATAATATAAATAGAAGGAATGATTAAGACAAGAAGAATGACGATACATACGATAGAGGCTGAAATGGATCGTTTGAAGGAAAACTTTCTTTCAATATAAATCTGTAAGGGATAAAAAGAACCTGCAATGATAGCTGCAAACAGCATGGAATTCAAGAAATCAAAGAACATATAAACTAAAAGCGAACAAATACCAAGAAAAACTAAAATAAAGGAATAGGTTTGGTATTTGAAAAATTTGGACGGTGATTTCTGGGGCATGAATCTATATTACTAAATTCGCTATAGCATTCAAGAAAAATCTGGAACATGCCAGATGTGTTTATTTTTCTATGATTGTTACTGGGCTAGGATTCTTTTTAAAAAATTCAAACTTAAAGGAATTGGAATTAGGATAGACTACAGTTGAGATTGCATAAAAACCAATGCTAAATGCTATTCCTAGAGAAGCTAGAATAACATCCTTGCCTACCTTCCTAAATGTATCCAGATAAGGAACATCCCTAAAAGTGAGAACATTAAGTATAATTTCTCTACCTGCAAGAAGACCAAGAAAGACCCAAGTTGTAGACATAGGAAGGTTGCTCACTTGTTGAAAAATGAGTAAAATGGTTCCATACACTAAATCCACAATAGTAGCAGCCTTAGCCCATTTGATATCAGATTTTTCAGAAACAACTTCTTGAATAGTTCCGCCATTCGTTCGAATAATAATCGCTAAGGCAAATAAAAGAATACTTAAAGCAATTCCTAGCTCTATCCAGTTGAGCTGTCTTGGTAAGTATACAGCTATATTCGCAGTGTCTTGTAATAGCCAAGCAACCCATAAATAAATTGTTGAGATCCATTGAAGGTTGGACCAACGACGTTCCTCAACAGGATTAGGCATATGATCTTCTTCATATTCATGTGGATCTAATTTGGCGAGTATTGCCCAAATCACTATGGATAAAACAAAGGCTATTCCATATCCCAAGAAGGACTTGGTAAGCATTTTATCAATATTTTGTCCACCAAACAAGCCCAATACTAAGAAGGTAGTTGATACGGGAGCCTTCATTCTTGTAATGACTACAAGTAGTATGGGTGCAAGTAATTGAAAGAGATTGAAATTTTCAACTGGTTGAAACTTGTCCAATCTTTGAAAATGAATTTCCCCTGAATCTCTAAGCCAACCTATCACATGGACAACAATGAGCAATCCACCTAAGACAGCAAATTTTGGTAACCAGTGAATAGATTTCTTACTTTCAATAAAAGTACCTACAGTCTGAACTGCGTCGTTCCCAGCCACAGAGAAAGTAGCTACCGCAAAAGCCATCCAACCTAAGTAGTATGCTGGCAAACCCCAAAAATATCCGCAGGTAATTAGTAAGGCTGCAAAACCAGTGACCAGATAAAATCGTATCTGGTCTTTGGAAGTTGGATTTTGGTAGTCTATTTCTTCAATGTTCTTCATAGATTAGAAATTAAAGATCGTAATGCTTTCCGTATTTCTCAGTAATGAGGCTTCTATCAAAAAGAATAAAAACATCTACAGTACCGAACACTTTGTCTAATGCAGGAGCACCACAAATTTTAGAACCGATTCTAATATATCCTTTGATTAGTGGAGGTATACTTTTGGTTAAAGATTTTAAATCTTTGACTTCTAGATTATCATTGAATCCAGGAATCAAATAATCTGGATTAGGATACACTCTAAATTTATCATCAGAAAGTGCATCTTTTTCTTTTAAGAATGCATATACTTCTGAAGCCATAACTGAATCAGTTGAATGAATGGATCCACAACCCATTAGGTATCTTACATTTTCTTTGATCATATAATCTGCAAGACCAGACCAAAGCATAGTAATGACGGAACCATCACGATATTGTGGGTGAACACAAGATCTACCAATTTCTGCAACTTCTTCCTCTAGATTGTAAATATTGGTTATATCAAATTCATTTTCAGAATAAAAACCAATATTCTCTTTAGCTACAGATCTTTTTAGAATTCTATAAGTACCTACAATTTGATTGTCATTTGATTCATCCACAACGATCAAATGATTGCAATATAAATCATACTCATCACGGTCTTTTCTAGTAGAAGAAGATTGTGGTAAACCTTCGCCAAGTTCTAGGTTGAAAACATCATACCTCAAAGCCAATGCTCTTTCTATTTCTAACTGATTTTCAGCAATTCGAACAGTTAGCTTTCTATTCGCTTTCATGGTTGATTTAATTGTTTCTACGCTCATGAATAACCTCTTGTGTTTATCTACACTTATATTAGAAAGATAAGATAGGTTTGTTACAGGTTTATTACGAGAATGTAAAAATTAGTGTGCCTCATCCCAATTTTTACCAAATTTACCTTCTACTAGAATAGGAACTGTTAATGGAAGTGCTGTTTCCATTTCTTTCTTTGCCATCTCGTAGAATTTTTGTTTTTCGGATTTTTCTACTTCGAAGACAAGTTCATCATGGACTTGCATTATGATTCGAGATTTATATTTATCTTTTAAGATTCTTTCATGTATTCGTATCATCGCTATCTTTATCATATCAGCTGAAGTCCCTTGGATAGGAGTATTGATAGCAACTCTCTTGGCTCCTTCTACAACTTGGCGATTCGAAGAATGAATATCTGGGATATATCTTTTTCGACCTTTCAATGTCTCAACATATCCATTTTCTAAGCAAAAGTCTATGGTATCATCCATATACTTTTTAACCCCACTGTATTGGTTGAAATATAAGTTAATAAATTCTTTCGCCTCAGATCTGGATATTTTCATATTTTGGGATAAACCAAAACTTGTTGCTCCATAAATAATAGAAAAGTTAACTATCTTTGCTTTATTTCGCATTTCCGATGTTACATTAGATTCTTCTACTTGGAACAATCCACTTGCTGTTCGCCTATGAATATCAAGTCCCTCTTTGTATGCTTCCATCATTTTAGGATCTTGTGAATAGTGAGCCATGATGCGAAGTTCAATTTGAGAATAGTCAAGACTTAGTATTTCAAAATTGTTATCACAAGGCACAAAGCCTTGGCGCAGTAATCTACCTTCTTCATCTTTGATTGGGATATTTTGAAGGTTAGGATCTTGAGAAGATAATCTACCTGTTGCAGCAATTGTTTGGTTGTAGCTAGTATGAATTCTTTTTGTTTTTGAATTAACCAGAGATGGTAAGGTATCAACATAAGTAGATTTTAGTTTTGCAAATTTTCTATGCTCCAATAAATCTTCTATGATAGGGTGCATTCCAAATAAAGATTCTAAAACAGAGTGATCGGTTGAGTAACCAGTTTGAGTTTTTTTCTCAGCTGGAAGACGCAATTCTTCGAAAAGTACAACTTGTAATTCTTTTGTAGATGCAATATTGAATTCTTTACCTGCATGCGTATGAATTTTCTTTTCAAGATTTGCTAGCTTTTTCTCAAATTGCTTAGAGAGCTTAGCAAAATATTCTACATCGATTGTAACCCCAGCCATTTCAATATCTTTTAAAACAGAAATAAGAGGATGTTCTAATTCATCATAGATGAGTTTTAAATTATCTAGTTCTACTTTCTTATGCAATAAATTATAAAGTCTCAATGTGATATCAGCATCTTCTGCTGCATATTCTGTTACTTTATCTGGATCTACATCGAAGAGATTTTGTTTCTTACGTCCAGTACCAACTAATTCATCATAGGTTATTGTTTTGTATCCCAGGTAATCCATAGCCATGTCATCCATGTTGTGGCGACGAACTCCTGAATTTAATAGGTAAGAACCAATCATAGTATCAAAACTTACACCTTTCAAGTCTATTCCATATCTCTGAAGAACTATCCAATCATACTTTATATTTTGACCAACTTTAAGAATTTTATTATTTTCAAGAATTGGTTTTAGAACTTTTAAGATATCATCAACTTTGGGAAGTGCTAAAGAATATAAGGACTCTGAGTAAGAAAGCGGAATATAATATCCAGTTTTTTCTTTCCAAGAAAATGAAATTCCTAATAGATCTGCATTATTTGGATTGATTGAGGTTGTTTCTGTATCAATACAAAGGACTGTATTATCTTTAAGACCAGATAGAATTTTCTTCAAGTCATCTGCATTATTGATACGAGTGTATTTACCTGGTTCATTATTGATTTCTAGATTGCCATCATTGCTACTGGAGTTTGTCTTTGATTGTGCTTTGGAAGATTTTTTAGTCTTTGGTGATTTGCTTGAGCTCGAAGATTTATCTTCCTCATCATTCGTACTTAAATCTTTGATACCTGCTTGCTTCGCTAAATCTCGAAAAAGGACATTATATCCTTGGTGCTTGAAGTGGAAGACTTTCTTTTCTTCTAAGTAATTAGGCAAAAGTAAATCATCAGCTTGGACATTTAATTCTAAATTGCATTCAATGGTTGCAAGTTTTTTGGATAAGAATGCGTTCTCTTTGTTTGCAATTAATTTACTTTTTAAAGAAGCATTTTCAATAGTATCAATCTTTTTATAAATATTATCTAAAGAAGAATATTCTTGAATAAGTTTTGCAGCACCTTTTTCTCCTATACCTTTAACACCAGGTATATTGTCAGAAGAATCGCCAAGTAATGCCATGTAATCAGTGACTTGAGCAGTTGTGATTCCAATTTCTTGCTCGACCCATTCTGGATCAATCTTCTGAAACTCAGAGACTCCCTTTTTACCTCGCAGCATATGCACATTAGAGGAAAGTACTTGGTAAAGATCTTTATCTCCGGATAAAATTAAAATTTCTTGTGATTCCTTTTTAAAAACCGTACATAGTGTACCAATTATATCATCAGCTTCTTTGTGATCAATTTTAAGTACTGGAAATTCTAGAAAATGAAGCATTTCTATAATTTCTGTAATTTGAGGACGAAGGTCATCTGGCATGGGTTTGCGAGTTGCCTTGTAAGAATCAAAAATATCATGTCGATCTAATCTAGTACCAGGGTCAAATGTTACTGCAATATGCGAAACTTCGAAATCTTGTAATAATTTGAAAAGCATTCGAAAGAAACCAAAAAAAGCTCCAGACGGCAATCCAGTTTTCGAATTAGTTAAGTTAGATGCTGAAAATGCAAAATACGAGCGAAAGGCAAAGGCATGCCCATCTATGATCATCAATTTCTTAATTTTCTTTTTCATGATTCCTCAGTCAAAAAGTTCTTTCCCTAAATAGGAATGATACACTTGAACAGTTTTACTTACCATAGTTTCAAAAGAGAATCTATCAACATAAGATTTATTAAATTCCGAAAAATCTTTTCGAAGAGAATTGTTTTCTATTAGAGTCTTATATGCAAGAGCCAATTCATATGAATCTCCTACCTCACAAAGAAAACCTCCTTTATTGTGTACAACCATTTCGGGGATTCCTCCCCCTCTGGTTGCAACAATTGGTTTACCTGCTGCCATAGCATCTAAGATAGCAGTCCCCAATCCTTCTTCTTTAGATGTTAAAGTAAAGATATCAATAAGATTGAGATATTCTGGGATATTTTGTTTAAATCCTAGAAAGTAAACTTTATCATTTAATTCCAATTTACTTGCAAGCTCTTTTAACTTAGGTGCCAGCTTACCTTCTCCAAGAATAATTGCTATATATGGAACTTCTGTTTCGATTTTAGAAATTGCATGAAGAAATGTTATGTGATCTTTGTGGTCGACTAAGGCAGCAATAATTCCAATAACTATAGTCTTCTTATTGATTTCTAATTCTTTTCTAATTCCATCTGCATTTGGCAATCGTTTAAATTTTTGTATATCTATGCCACTATGGATAGCAATGACTCTTGCTGGTTCTATTCCATCTTCAAGAAGGTACTTCTGAATTTGTCTAGATACTCCAATAAACAAATCTACCTTAGGTGATTTATATTTCCATTTAGAAAAGAGATTTTTCTTAATGCGAAAATCAACTCTTCGCGAAACAATTAATTTCCATTTATCTTTTTTTTTCTTAGCAAATAATGCAATTGAATGAGCATGTGCAGTATGAGTATGAACAATTCCTATTTTTCTTTCTCGTATAATATCTCTTAGTTGATGAATGGCTTTAAAATCAAATTCACCTTTCATATTAAGTTCAATCACTTCAATACCAGCTTGTTGTGCTTTTTCAGAAAGAGGAGATTTTGGTTGAGCAATGATGACTTGAGGAATTTTTCTGGACTTTAATCCTAAGGCAAGGTTTAGAACTTGGTTCTCACCCCCTCTCCATTCTCTAGAAGTATTTAGATGAAGTATCACAATTACATTCTTAAAGCATTCAATTATTGAGAAAGAAAAAAAAGCTTAGAGAGAAGATCTTTTCTTGCCATCATATTCCAGCTCCATTATAGATCCTGTTATACGTGACTCATCTACTTCTTCAAAAACTTCTCCGTCAACATGAAACATGATTTTAACTGAATCCATAAATGAATGGATAATTTTTAAACCTTTTCCAACATTCTTATGACCAACTCGAACTCCTTTGAAAGGAAGAAAACCTGGTTTGTCGGACTGGTATCTTTTAATATTTTCCAAATAACCTTCCATGCTATTCGGTTCGTGTGACTCAAGCTTGGGATTTGATCGAAATCCAGAGCCATAGTCCAAAATGTACAAGGTAATTTTTAAATCGCTAATCATCCATCGACAAATTATTGTTTCTTCCGAATGATTTACAACATTTGCAGAGATGGAATTTGTTAAAGCTTCGTCTGAAGCTAATTCAATTTGAAGGATATCATCATCTGAGAAAAGATTTTTCTTTAAAGATTCTTTCAAAGCCTTTCGAAAGACTTTTATACAGGACATGTCCGGAGGAAGGAACATAGCATAAGAACCAGGAGTAGGTTCCAGAAGCAAGGGATAAGGTGTATTGCCGTCCATAGTATTCAATATGCCTGTATATTACTTATATGATGGATATTTTCAAGATTATCAAGCTGGTTTTTATTTTTTTAAAATTTTTTATCTAAAAGTGGTTTTCCTTTAGAAAAAATGATTATGTCTCTATGGAAAAATAGATTTAAACTTCTAGATTCATTCTTAAATTTTCAATGTTTTTCAAGAAATTGGCTCTTTCACCAGGTAGATCCGATTTTCCTTCCAACTCTAAACCTAAAAGTATGCTATCTTCGTCTTTTTTATGGGCAACCCAACGTATTTTACCAATCACAGTGAAGGGAGTTTGGAGCTTAAAAATGATATCAAAGATAAAGAATTTCTGTTTAGGTAAAATTTTTATTAGATTCGGCTCATCAATTTTTACTTGAAGTCCTGATGCTGAAATATCAATAACTGGAAATTTGCCAGCAACTTGCATAGTATTCGATTCTAAAATTCTTAATACCATTTCCTTGCTTAACTTCTTGAGATATTCTATATTATCTTCGTTTAAATGACTTTCCCTATTCTGGATGTGTATATAACCAATTGGCAGAAGATCATCTTCTTTGCTTCCATATAAAACAGGGAGTATACATTCCGAAATTATTCTTTCTTCTCTATATCGCTTCTTCTCGATTTCAATATCATCATCAATTTCTTGTCCGAATTTCAAATATTCAGAGCTTCCAGGAACATATGATTCAGTATTCTGTGTTTCGGAGATAAAGAATATTTTCCTTGTTCGCTTAACAAGCATAAACTTTCTCAGAAGGTCAGATTTAAAAATATCTATTTTTGAATATTCGAATCTTTTTGGATCAAGTTTAGATCTGAATTCATCGAAGGCAACTTTTACTAAAGTCGGAACTTGAAACATGTTGGCATCAATAACAGTTTTGACAGTCACGATATTATTAATATAAACATTCCCTTTGCATGGAACTCTATCACTTTCCCTATTTTTTTTTGAGATTCCTAGGTTTTCTACATTTAAGATGAGTTTATTTTCATCTTGAACTTTAAGAACTGTGCAATCTAGTTCAATATATTTTGCAAGGATAGAAAAAAGTGTAATTCTAGCTCCTTGCTCGAGAACGAGCCCAGAATCATTTCGTACGGCAATTTGAGATCCATCTTCTTTGATTTTGAGAATGGTAAATTTCTGATTGAACGGGAAGACTCGCAGAGTTAATTCCTTTTGTAAAAGATACTTCGAAAGTACATGGTATTTTTGAGCAGATTCTTTTACTGAGTCAAGGATTCTGTCTTCGTGAGGTTTAAATTCCATTACCACGAAGATCATTATAAATTCAATAATTCAAAGTAAAGAAAAAATTTCTTACTGAAATAAATTATTGATTTAAGTTCAAAGTGTTATGTCTTATGAAATTTAATTTTATGCTAAGATCGGTTCAATTGTTACGTCAGATGAGATTGAGTTGCCAATGAAACAATTTCTATGAGCAGATTCATGGAGTTTGTTCAATGTGTCCATGTTTATACTTGTTCCTGTTTCAAATTGTACTTTTGGTCTTAGGATAATTTTAGTTATTTCTAGTCTACCGGATGCACCCTTGTCTAGAACTGCGGTCGGATTGTCCTCATAATTTACAACTTGAAGCTTCTTTTTGGCTGCTATGGCTAAAAAAGTCAGCATATGGCAGGAAGCAAGGGATGCTGCCATTAATTCTTCTGGATTTGCGTGGCTATCATTCCCTAAAAATTCTTTAGTTGCGGAGCTAGTGATAGCTTGCCCTCCGTTAAATTGAATATTATGAGTTCTATCATATTTTTCATATTCAAATATTGAATTATTATTATTCCAATTTAATTGAATCTTATGTTCTGACATTTTATGCTCCTTGTGCTACTATTCTATTTAGGTAGAGGAATTCTATCTGTTTCATTTGGTACTTTGGGAAATCTATCTTCATTCCAACGAATTTTAGCTTCATCAATCTTTTCTTGGCTAGAGGAAACAAAATTCCAATAGAGAATTCGTTTCTCTGGGTGTGGTATACCTCCAAGCACAACTAACCTGGCATCAGGTGAGTGTTGGAATTCAATTTTTTCTCCGGGTTCAAAAAATGCTAAATCACCCACCTTCAGGACAGTGGATTCATTTGATTCTAAGTCTTTAAGCTCTATTCTTCCTTTGGAAATATACAAGCCCATTTCGGAGCTTTGCAAACTATCCCAAGCTATTGATGATGCCTTGGTGGCTTTAAAGTCAGCATAAAAAAGAGAGGAATATATCTTTACTGGTGATTTTAAACCTAAGAATTCACCAGCGATCAATCGAAACTCATAAGTGTCTGTTATCAATTCAGGGATCTGGCTCTTTTCATAATGAAAAAATTCGGGCTCACAATCCTCATATTCTCGTGGTAAGGCAACCCAAGCTTGGATACCTTCAACACGAACTTGTCCAAAATCTTTTCTAGAACGTTCACTGTGTACGATACCATTGCCTGATGTCATCCAATTTGTTTCTTCTGGAAGAATCATTTGTTCGGTACCTAAACTATCTCTGTGTAAGATAGCTCCTTCATAGAGATAGGTTAGTGTTGCTAGACCAATATGAGGATGTGGGCGTACAATAAGTTCTTCGCCTGATTTCATCTCAACTGGACCAAAGTGATCTAAAAAAACAAAAGGGCCAGCATGGCGTGCTTCTAGAGATGGTAAGGCTCTTCTTACGTGAAAGTTATCACCTAAGTCTTTTAGGTGGGAATGAATTATTTTCATAGAATATACTCAATTAGACGAGTTTATTCTGGGAAAGTAAGTCAATATTTTTCTGAAAGCGAAATCTCTCACCAGAATTATCAGATTGAGCATCTAAACTAACGCCAACTTGGATTGATGAATCCGAGATACTACCTATCCAAGATATCTTACCATTTACCGTAAAAGGTGCTTGGGATTTAAAATAGATATCAAAAATAAAATTTTTTAGTCTAGGAATCGATTTAGCAAGAATTTCGTCATTGATTAGAATACAAGCACCGTTCTTACTCAAATTCACAATTGGAAATTTTTCTTTAGTTTCAAGAATATTCGATTCCTTAATTCGAGCTACACATTGTTTGGCGGCTTCTTTAACTCTCAAGATGTCTTCTCGATTTAGTTTTCTGGATTTACTCTGGACATGTATATATCCAATTGGGAAGGATTCTTGGAAAACATCTTCATACAAAATAGGAACTATGAGTTCAGAAAGTATTTTGAATTTTTGATATTCCAAAATCACAGTCTTAGTTTCATCATCTATATCTTCTATGTAGTTCAAACTATCATCCAGGTTTGATGAATAGCTGGATTCTAGATTGGTGTCTTCAATAAAAAGGAGCTTTCCTGTTTTCTTTACGATTGAGAACTTGCGATCCAATTTTGGGTCGAAAATATTTATCTTAACATGGTCAAAATTTTCTTTAGATAATTTGGATCCTATATCATCAAAGGCTACTTTTACCAAAGTTGGAATTTGAAAGAGATTGGAATCAAGAAATGTCTTGGATGCTATAACCTTAGAAACTATTGCAATATCTGGCTTGCATGGTATCCTGTTATCAACTCGATTTGTCTTTGCAATCGAAATCCATAAGATTTTCAATCGAATCTCAAAACTATTGATCACTTCGACTATGGAACATTCAATGTGAATTAATTTTGTAAGGATGATATAAAAACTCAATTCTTGATCAACAAAGAATTCATTGGGTTCAGTTGATTTTAAAAGTATGGTTCCGTCTGATTCTGTTGCATTTTCAATTAAAAATTTGGAGGAGAAGGGAGACTGCTTTAGAGTAAGAGTCTTCTTGAGTAGATATTTATTGATAATATGAAAGACTTGTTGTTTATTTTTAATAAGATCAACTTCTCTTTTATTTCTTTCTTGAAAATGTATGGAGCTCATGATTTGTTCTCATTAAAAATATTTTCTAACAATTTTCATAAAAAGGATTTTTGGTAAATAATTATTCTTTAGGTTTTAAAAATTTTAATGAAAAAATAAGGCAACTTACAAATCGATTTAACAATTGTAAAAAGTTCAGAATTTTTCAATTCTGAACTAAAGTATCGATTCGTTTCAAAATCTTGTCTTGCCCTAGCAGTTCAAAGAGTATTGGTAATTCGAGACCATGTAACTTTCCTGTTGTGGCAGAGCGAATTGGCATGAAGAGATTCTTCCCTTTTTCCCCAGTCAACTCACCTGCTTTGGTCATAGCATTCTTAAATTCTTCGGAAGATTTTGCTTTTGTTTCCCTTAGCACAGCTTTGAAGGTCTCTATTACCTTAGCTGCATTGCCATCTTTTACCATAAGTCTTGCTTCTTCGTTCTCAAATTCTAGTTTCTCTTGGAAAAATTCTTCAATATAAGCAGGTGCCTGTGATAAACGATCCAAATACACACGAACCGAATCCAAAATAGATCGCAGTGTTTCGTTATTGGGATCTTTGACAGCATTAGGGATCTTGGGATTGTCTTGGAGGAAGGGCATCAACTCTTGCACTAAGGTACTTATGTCCGCGTCCCGAATGTATTTATTCGAAAGCCAATTCAATTTGGATTTAGGATTTAAGTATTCCGCAAGTTCATTGGTTGATAATTTCACGAAATCAACGGATTCCTTTTCTTCCGGTTTCAGTTTTTTGAAAACATCAAACATGGCAGGTGACTTAGAGCATCTGGCTATATCAAAAATTTTATCCAATTCACCTGGGGCATACTCCTTTCCATCAGCGGGAGTCCAGCCCAGAAGAGCCATATAGTTTACCATGGTCTCGGATTGATAGCCAAGATCCCTGAAGGCAAGAATAGAGGTTGCCCCTGCTCGTTTGGATAATTTTTTTCCATCGGAACCAACAATCTCGGATACATGAGCCCAGACAGGAATGGGAAAACCAAATGCCTCCCCTATAACAACCTGACGGGGTGTATTCGATAAATGCCCAACTCCACGGATAACATGAGTGATTTTCATGAGGAAGTCATCAATTACAACAGCATAATTGTAAGAAGGAAAGCCATCTGATTTTACAATAATGAAATCACCCATAAGCTTGGTGTCGAATTTTACTTTGCCTTGGATTTCATCTTCTACTATGAGTTCTTTGTGAGGAGTACGAAATCGAATTGTAAAGGGAACTTTTGCATCTAGCTTCTCTTGGATTTCAGATTCTGATAAGTTAGAATGAAGTCCATCGTAGATATAAGGAATGCCCATAGCCTCCGATTGCTTTTTCTTAGCTTCCAATTCTTCGGGAGTACAAAAACAACGATAGGCTTTGTTCTCTGCAAGAAGTTGGTCAGTGAATTTTTTATAAATGTCTAAACGTTCCGACTGAATGTAGGGGCCATAAGATCCTCCCACACCTGGACCTTCATCCCAATTCATACCCAACCATTTCATGGATTCTAGAATAATCTTGAAAGAATCTTCTGTGGATCTTTCTCTATCTGTATCTTCTACACGAAGAATAAATTCTCCACCTTTAGCTTTCGCATAAAGATAGTTAAATAGTGCTGTTCTTGCTCCACCAACGTGGAGGAAACCGGTAGGAGATGGGGCGAATCTTGTTCTTACTTGCATGTTATTTTAAGGTTGAAGAGTTATCTTTCCTGAATTGAAATAAATTTTCCTGTCTTTCTCTTCAAAGACTAGATTGCTAGGATCGGGATTTTTATCAATCTTTAGTTTCTCAAGTCGATTCAGATCGTAATCATAATTGATAGAAGCTGTTGAGCTTGTTCCTGATTTAAAATTTGTATAACGATACAAAAAATCAAAGCTCCCTGGTTTGTGATTCCAGAAATAAGATTTTTCTCCTGATTCTTCCTTTTCTTCCGCAAGCCAGATGCCATCTGTTATAGTTTCCCATTTCTCAAATCGGGAAATATCATTCTTTTCAAAATTTGTTGCAGAATAATTTGCATAGGCAGATGCTAAAGTATCTCCAAAACCTGATTTGAATTTCAAGTGAGTGTAATTCACAACAAATCCTGTTGGTCCCGGTGCATCTACAAGTTGACCTGCAAAGGTTCTAGTCTCAATTTTATATTTAAGTGCATCCGCTTTGGGGAATAGTCGCTTTTGGTTTTGCAGAAATTCATCTTTTTGGCTGCTTATCCAGACTTCTGTTCGCTCAATTTTGGAGTCATTTGGCAGTATTCGTACATTCAAAAACAAACGAAACTTAGACGATGAATCAAAGAGTTGATTGTTGAATTCATCCACAGGAATGCTTGCATAGATTCCTGTCATTGCTTCGGGATCTACCCAATAACTCGGTAGATTCACAGGGCTTGTGGCACAGTTTATAAAAAAAGTGAAAATCGCTAGAAACAGCGTTTTAATTGAGGTTTTCATTGGTTTCTTGGGTGTAGTCTACAAGGGCATTCCAATCTTGCCAGCGAAAAATCATTGACAAGCAATTTCGCTGTTCTTTTCTGACCCCAAGGTCATGAAGAACAAAAATTCTAGCACAACAGCTAAGCAAAATTTTCCAAGCATCCCATTTGAAGACCAAGTCAACGACGACCAGAGAAAATACTCTCGTTATGTGTGCGATTCACGCGCAATTCCTCACGAAATCGATGGATTGAAGCCAGTTCAAAGAAGAATTCTTTGGGCGATGTGGAACTCCGATGCAAGAAATCGTTACACCAAGACTGTAAAAGTTGCTGGTTTAGCAATGGGTTACCACCCTCATGGTGATGCATCCATACAAGGTGCGCTCTCGCAAATGGCTCAGAATTTTACTTTTGCCAATAATATCCCTTTAGTATCCGGTGAAGGAACATTTGGAGATGTGCTTGATCCAAGTGCGATCGCAAGTCCTCGTTATACAGAAGTTAAACTATCGGACTTCGTAAAAGATTTAGGCTTCTTTGAATCTCTTCCAGATATTGATTATGTGAAAAATTACGATGAAACAGAAGATGAGCCCATTCACTTTGTGGGAAAAGTTCCTGTTGTTCTTCTCAATAACATCCAAGGAATTGCAACTGGCTTTCGATGCTTTATTCCTGGACATAAACTTTCTGATATTGTAAATTCTCAGCTTGCTTATTTAAAAACTGGCAAGGCCAAAAAGATTACACCTTGGTACAAAGATTATAAAGGTGAAATTCGTCTTTATGTAAACGACAACGGTTCCCAAATTATGACAACGGGATTTGCCTTCACATGGGAAGGTGATACCTTATATCTCACCGATGCACCTATGAATTGGAATCGTGAAAAAGTAGTTACTCACCTTGATGATATCATTGAAAGAAAGGACAATTGGTTGAAGGATTATGTCGATTACTCCAGCCAAACTTTCAAGATTGAACTCATCTACAAGAAGGGTGAAGAACCTTCCGAAAAAGATATCAAAGAACTTTTCTCTAAGGAAAACAATGAAACTCTTGCCTACAATGTGATCACACATGAAGGTAAGCTTCGCAATTACCAACCAGAGGAAATCATCAAACGTTTCTGTGATTTCCGAAAGACACATTTGATAAGAAGATTCAAACGTCTTGCTGAACTAGAGAGAGAAAAAATTGAACGCAACTCAGAACTCATTCGATTCATCAAAGAAAGGTGGAATGAGAAAGTAACGGAAATCAAGTCTAAAAAAGAGTTTGAAGAGAAATTACAAAAGGCAAAATTTATATACTTCGAATGGTTAAGCACAATTCCAGTCTATAGAATGACACTAGATGAAGTCCGTAAGTGTGAAGAAGCAATAGTAGAAGCCAAGACAAAATATACTGAATATATCAATCTTACCAAAGATGATAAAAAATTGACCGAGTTTATGAGTGTTGAACTCGAGGAGCTTAAGACCAAATGGGATCCCAAGTAAAGAAGCCTGGCGGTAGTGCCAGCAATAATGGTGAAAGAAACTTTAAGAAATTATCCAATGTAGAACACGTTCGTATGAGAACGGGAATGTGGCTTGGGCAGAATTCGCTTTCCAACTTCCAACAGCATTTCTTTCGTAAGAACAAAGAAGGGATTTATGAAATTTTTCATGAAGAAATTGAAGATATCCCAGCGAAAATTAAATGTCTAGATGAAGCTTGCATGAATGCGGTGGATGAGTATAGAAAGAATCAAAATGATAAAAGTATCCCTGAAAAGGACAGGATGAATAAACTCATAGTAGCACTTTCTGGAGATCGCAAGCGAGTTACAATTACAGATAATGGAAGAGGAATTCCCGCGGCTAACGCAGAAGGAGTTTATCTTCATTTGATGTATGGAGAGAACTTTGATGATAAAGTGAAAGAAGACCATGTAGCTGGGCAAAATGGTGTGGGTATTTCTCTTGTTCGTATGGTTTCTAATTTTTTCCGAGTGAAGACTATCAATAAAGGTGTGATGTATAAAAAGCAGTTCACACTGACCGAAGAAATTAAGAAAACAATCAGATCCTTTAAATTTTCTAAAGAAGAAATAGAAAAAATCTATCTATACTTTGATGAGCATGGCAAATTGGAAGGCTGTGATTTATTAAAAGCCGACCATCTTTCTAAACTAACACCTTTAATGCAGAAGTCGAATTTAGTTGAGACAATTCAAAAGACCAAGCCAGAAGAGCATGGAACAACCGTTGAATTTGAGTTAGATCCACAATATTTTAACAATTTGGACAGTAGCTTTAATACAGACCTGCTTAGACAGTATTTGCAAGATATAGCTATGACCAATCCAGGTTTAGAAGTTCAATTCCATACCAAACAAACCAAAGAAAAATTCAAATTTAAGAAAGGCTTGGATGAAATTTTCACCCAATCGGATCAAATTTATTATAAAATGGATTATACTGACAAAGCGGCAGCTTCCCAAATTAATTTAGAGAACTTTGTCGTAGTAGGTCAGAATAAAACCTTAACTTGGGTTAACTCTATCTATGCACCGCTAGGTGGATCGGCTATTGAATATCTTGAGAATAGAATCTGTGATGAAGTTCGTAAGAAGGCAACCATACTTTCCCTTGAGAAAAAGTTGAAGACGCAGTGTACTCGAAATGACGTTCGAAATTGCTTTCATATGTATGTGAATCTGAGAATCCTGAACCCAAGATTTAAGTCTCAGGACAAATCGTACTTAATCAATGATCTCAATGAGGACATGAGAAATGCGGTAGATAAACATTTAGATAAAATGCTGAAGAAAACGGGTCTTATCGATGAGATCAAGATGCAGATGGAAAAGCGGACGCAAATGAAGGCTCTTGAAGATGCTCAAAAAGGACTTCGCAAGGCATCCAAAAATAATATTCCTAAGCTCATTCAACCCACTGGCAAACCATCCGATTCTGGAAGAGTTCTCTTTGTTGCTGAGGGAGACTCAGCGATTGCGGGATTAAGACCTGCAAGAGACCCTAAAATCCATGGTTTATTCCCTCTGAGAGGCAAGCCAATGAATTGTAAGGGTCTTTCCCTAGCTAAGGCCATGGCGAATGAGGAATTGAAGAATATAGTAGCTATCCTTGGCTTGCCCTTAGATGAAAAAGTTAAATCCATAGAGCAACTCAATTATGAAAAAATCAGTATTATTACAGATGCGGATTTTGATGGATATGCCATTCGTTCTCTCATGCTATCTTTCTTCTATGAATACTGGCCGGAGCTCTATGATCTTGGATTGATTCATATTTCTAGTGCGCCCTTATTCGAAGTCGATGTCAAAGGTAAGGATGGCAAGAAGGAAACTATTTTCTGCATTGATGATGGTGATTATGATGCACTCATTGCTAGACTCAAGAAAGAAGGTGGGGAAATTACACGAAAGAAGCGTAACAAGGGATTAGGAGAGACAGGACTTGCTGCTATGAAATTCGCAGTAAACGAGTGTATGACGAAAGTGACTGTCTCTTCGAAGAAGTCAGCCAAGCATATCCAAGATCTTTGGTTTCATAAAGATCTAGCTGACAAAAGAAGAGAAGCTATCTCTGAATATTCCATGAGTGTGATTGAAGACTAGATTTTAAAAAAAATTAACGGAGATCTTTGAGTGATTTTTGCCAAAGTTCTCCAGTCTTTAAGATTATAAATTGATTCTCTGAAAGTTTGAGTTTATTTATTTCCCTCTTCAAATCATCTATAGGTTTGGTTTGATTCTCTGCTGTTAGATTGAAAGTTGCATAGTGCATAGGAAACATAAATTTTGATTCTAAATCCATAAAAGCCTGAACTGAGTCTTGGGGAGAAGTGTGAAATTTTCTCATCTCCTGCTCAGGCTCATAAGCTCCAATAGGTAAAATCGAAAGATCCATCTTTCCCATTCTAGAATTGATTTGTTTGAAATGTTCTTCATAGGCTGTATCTCCTGCAAAAAATACCTTAAACTTTTGGAATTGGATCACATAACTTCCCCATAGCCTCTTATTTCTATCAAAAAGTCCTCTTCCTGAATTGTGTTGAGCGGGCGTTAAATGAACTTGTACATCTTTATCAACTTGATGAGTATTCCACCAATCCAGTTCTAAAGTTCTTGTAATTCCATGCTCCGCCAGAAGCTCCAGCATTCCAAGCGGTACTATAAATACTGGATCGAATTCATTTTTTAACTTCTTGAGTGTAGGAATATCTGTATGATCGTAGTGATCATGACTGATCAATACAAAATCAATTTTCGGTAGAGATTGAAAGGGAATGCCTGGACGAATTGCACGGTTCGGTCCAAAAAATGAAAGCAATCCAACTGTCTCAGACCAAACTGGATCTGTTACAAAATTATACCCTCCAATTTGTATTAAAGTCGTAGCATGACCAATCCATGTGATAGATACATCCTTTTTCCTTAGGTTGGGCATATTTGAATGAGATATTAGAGTTCCTTTCTTCTCATACACCCATTCCTTGCTCCTTCCAAAAAGAATATGATTTGCAACGAAAAAAAAGCTAGGCGGTTCTACTGGCTTGGGGTTATGAAATTTTGTTCCATCATAATGATCAGAGAGTTTGTACTCTTGGGTGTGGCAGGAAGAGAAGAATAAAGATAAGAATAAAGTTAGCAAAAGTGAATATGTTGAGGAATTTGGTAGAAGTAATGTATTCATGGATAGTATCTTTTGAATTACTATGAAAATGATAGTAACTATTTTTAATATAGTAATTTAAAATCAAATCTAAAAAAAAATTTCAAGTAAATTATCTTTTTCTCTATCGAAAAGATTGTTTTCTTCGGTCTACAATATGCATTTTTCGGATCATATTTAAATTCTTTTGTACTTCGGGGCTACTTTGATAAGTAAACATGATGTCTCTTGCATGATTGTAAGAGGTCTTAAAATCAACTATTGGTTGTGGATAGTCTATTTTTACTGAAAAAAGTCCTGGTGATTCTATGCCCCAAGTCTGAATATCTGGAATACTTGTTTTTCGTAATTCCGGAATCCATTGTTTAATAAAATAGCAATTTGGATCATTATCCAAGATCTGTTTGTATGGATTATAGATTCTGATTTGGTGGTTGCCGACGGTACTTGCTTGCATTTGAAATTGGAAATAATGAATTCCAGGTTCATAATCTAAGAATTGTCTTGCGAGAAAATGAACACCCCAGCGCCAGTCTTGCCACAAAATCATTGTTAGAAAACTTACAAGCATAGCTCTCATTCTAAAATTTAAATATCCAGTACTGAGCAAACAACGCATAGAAGCATCAATGAGCGGATACCCTGTTCTTCCTTCTTGCCACGCCTGTATAAAGTTCTCCTTTCGTTGGTGAATCACAGTATCATATGCCAAATTGAAATTTTCAAATTCAATTCTGCATTCACTTTCGAATTTTTGGATCATATGGTCTCGCCAAGCCAATCGACTTAAGAATCGATCAACTTGCTTCTTGCCAGAATAGTTCAAATTTGCTCTAGTTGAATAGGTTCTCTGGTAAACTTGTTTGGCACTGATTGCACCAAAGGCTAAATAAGGACTGAGTCGTGAACAATGTGTTCTACTCTCTTCAGGTTTTGAAATACATCCTGAATACTTTTTGTATCTAGAACCAAGGAAGCTAGCGATAGTATTTTCAGATTCTTCTAGACCCCCAATTTGAAAATCATGAGCTTGATTCAATCTAAATGGAAATTTTTTGTTTAAAATACCTTTTATTTCAGGGTTGAGATTTATAGAAATTGGAGTTGTAATGAACAGATTCCTTTCTTTGGCAAGATTCCAATTTGGCTCAATGCAAGCTTCTTGCATCCAGGATTTCCATTTATCTTTCCATCCCAGTCTTCCTGATTTTAATCCTCGAATAATATAACTTGGTTTAAATTCTTTCCAGATGATCCCATGGTCTTTGCAAAACTCAGAAACTTGTTTATCTCTTTTATAACTCTCTAAATTTCCTGTTTCTTGGTGAGAAAAAAGATTCTGTATCTCGTATCGCTCATTGATTTGTTGGAAGAATTCTATAGCATTGCAAGCATGGGAGTGAACAACTGCTCGCAAGGGTAGCAATTTATGGTTCATAGATAATAATGATTCTTTTATGAATCTTATATGACGTAAGTCTACATCAGGTTGGATCAAAAGATCAGGTTCAAATAAATAAAATGCATAAACAGGGAGCTTGGTTTGTATAGCAGCTTCAAAAGCTGGGTGGTCAGAGATACGAAGATCTCTCTTTAACCAAATCAATACAAGCTTTGGACGAGCCATTGAAGATTAGACTAGGTTGGTGAAAAATAAAAATTAGCGAATACGAACCATCTATTTGCATCGTATTTGCTAGGTAAACTCACATTGGTCTTGGTATATCTATAAATCTTTCAAATCAAATTCAATAGCATTAGGCTTTTCCCCTTCAAAATATCCAAGGATGGCAAGTCTACTTGGTGAAATTGATCTCTTTGATGTAAATACAAATCTTCTCAATTCAACATCACCAGGTTCTATTGAAAATTCAATTTCAGGCTCGTAACGAAAGAATGCTACTTTTATAGAAGTCCACATACCCGTAAAGAAATAGGGATAAAAAGCACAGCATCTTCCACTAAAAAGTGCATTTGATTTTGATTTATCTGGAAAAATAGCAGTCGTCAAGCCAGGTACATATTTTATTGGAACATTTCTATTGTTTTTAATTACCAATTCCATAACATAAAAATCTTCATCGGAATTTTTCGGAGTGTAGCTTCTTTTTGCATAATAATAAAAATTTTTTCTTTCGATTTCAATTACTTTAACTGTAATAATTTCATTATTGAAGATTTCTTTTTTATCTTTTTCAATAGATGTAACGCATCCAGTAGAAAAAAATAATGAGATCATCAAAAAATGTATAGTAACTCTAAATTCAGAGAAGGTTTTCTTATTCATTTTTAGATTCAACCGTTTCCTTATAGTGTATCACCAACTAAAAATTTGGCGAATAAAACATTAATTTACTTAGGGATAAAAACCTTCCACCATTTTTCAAAAAGTGTTTCCTGTTTCGTATAAACGATTTGTCCAAATTTTGGTGTCAAAAGGTTAATGTTCTTAAGTTTAGCTTGTTCTTCTAATCTTTCAATAGGTTCATACCAACTATGAAGTGATAGATCAAACATGCCCCAGTGAACAGGAACCATGCGTTTTCCTTTTAAATCTAAAAAGGCTTGGCTAGATTCTTCAGGCAGGACATGCACTTCTCGCCAATTTTCGTTGTATTGACCGTTTTCAATAAAGGCAAGATCAAAAGGACCGTATTTATCACCTATGTTTTTGAAGTGAACATCGTAACCTGAGTCTCCACTGAAATAAAATCTTTCTGATTTTCCAATAATTACCCAGGATCCCCAAAGTGTTTTATTTCCGTTAGCGCCCTTGCGACCAGAAAAATGTTGGGCAGGGGTGCAAATAATTTCTAGACCCTCGATATTTTTAGATTCCCACCAATCCATTTCTGTTAGTCGATCTTCTTCTATACCCCATTCCTTCATATGAGAAGTTACACCTAAGGGAGTTATGAATTTAGTTTGTTTATCTCGGAAGAATCGAATTGTCTCCATATCAAGATGATCATAGTGGTCATGGGAAATTAGAATATAATCTATCTTAGGTAATTCTTCCAATTTGATTACTGCATCCTGGAAGCGTTTAACTATAAAACTGAAAGGAGCAGCCGAACTTGAAAAGACTGGATCGAATAACAAAATTTTTCCATCGATGTTAACCAAAAAAGTGGAATGCCCAAACCAAATGAATTTTATTCCATCAGAGGATTTCAAAAATTCTGTCATATCTGGTTTAATCTCTGGCAATTTTCCTGATGGAGATTTATGATCATCTCCCCCAAAGAAAAATTTGATCGATAGTGTAAGCATGTTTTGTTTCTCTCGCATTTCATCTAAGATGCTAGGTCTGCGATTGACGAATTGTTCTTTGATTAAATCATAATTAGGTGATTTTTTAATTTTGTCATGGTGAGCGCCAATTGGATCTTTTCCAAAAGCAGAGCAATTGGGGAAAAAAATAAAACTGAAGGCGATGAAAGTTAGTCTTTTGATGAATTTAAACATTTTTTCTCCATATAGAGTATATAAATTTGTTGGCTAATTTGAGATTATTATTTTTAAATTCAGTTGACAATGATGCATTATTGTATATAAAATATTAGAAACTATTTTATGATTATTTTACTTTTTTCGAATGAAGTTTTGCTGAAATCATAGAGTTTGTTATTGAAGATAATATACTCTTCATCTAAATATTTTATTTTATGAGTTTGATTTTTGCCTATTAGAACAGTAAATGTTTGATTCTTGATTGAACTTCCAGAAGATGCAGAGATTGCATAGAAAGCTTCAACATTGCCTATCGAACTTTCTTTAGAGAATTCTGAAGAATGAATTATTTCAATAAATTCTTTCGAGTATTGATTAATATTTTTTTGAATAAGTCCTTTGGAAATTGAAATAAATATACTTTTTTCAGTGATTCCTGATTTGTTAAGAATAGTATTTATGTTTGTTTCAATTTTAGATGTTGCCATACAATTGAAAAATCCGAGAAGTGAGATGTGAATTGTTATTAAAATTTTATGTTTCATAAATTATTTTTTCTTTGAACCTTCAATAATAAAAATCAGCCTATCGAAATGCTTTCAGTCCTATAACCTTGTCCAATATATTGTAAGTTTACTACAAATCACCATATTTCTTAGCATTTTGTCTATGTGCGAGGTATACAACCAGTGTAAGAATACCTACAGGTGCTGCAAAAAGTACATTGACTTGAATGAGTCCAGCTATCATACCGAGAACTCCACCGAGCACTTGTATAACGACAAGATTCCCCCCAGTGTTATCAAGGATCATTTTCTCTAGATCATCTGTATCAAGTTTCATAACTTGGTTTTCTACAAGTTTAGTAACATTGATTTGGTGAACAATTTTCCCAATATTAACTTTAAGGTATTCCTTACCTTCCTCAGATTTCATAAAGTCCATAAGTCGTGTCTTGATCCAGTCTATCATACGAAAGAAGTAATTGTCAATTTCCTTCCAATTGTTCTCATCATCAAGATAGCCTTGCAAGCGTTCAATTCCTTTGGGAAGAATATTCTGCCTCGCATAATCCGCTAATTGGTTGAGCCATTCATCTAATTTACTCATGATAAGCTCTTGGGTCTCGGGAGAATTTAGTTTCTCTTGGAAGCCATCCATGATTTGGTCCATCATATTCATAAATTGATCAGAGGTTTCAGGATCTTGGATAAAGGCTTCCAGCAGTCCAGCTATAGCTTCATCATTGAAGGATACTAGCTTTTTGACACCAATCCCAATTGTTCCTAATGCTTTCTTTGCGGATAGATAATCCTCAAGTCCATCATTTAGGGCTGTCGAAAGTCTGGGAATCTCTTGCAGTATAACAACTCTTACTTTTTCAGCAATATTTTGTCTATTCTCTTGGGTTTTGATATAATCAAAAATACGAGTCCTTGCCATGTTCCAGATTTTCTTCACTTCTTCGGGAGACTGGGCAAAATTTTTAATCGCATCCTCCGAAAGATCAAAGAGCTGGTTGATGATCTCTGGGCCTTTCTCTTTGAGTATGCTTACAATTTTACTAGTGATCTTAGCGCGTATCTCTTCATTGCGTATGGCTTCGTCAACTTGTTTTGCTAGCTTCTGGAGACCAACTTCCACAAGATTTTTTTCATAAATATATACCATGAGAATCTCAGGATGAAGCAATCTATTCTGAATGGAATTACCTAAACTAACAGCTATTTTTTGTTTATTTTTGGGAACCAAACCTTCCCATCCTAAGACTTTCCCTTGCTTAGGCTGAAAAAGCATTTTAATAGCAAGAAAATTGGTATAATATCCAACAACACCTGCCATGCTTACAACAAAAAAAGCATGAACGATAGGATGAGGAATCTCTATCATATAATCGACAACCCCAAGAATAAAAGAAACAACAACCAAAAGGCGTCTATACCAGATATCGATACTATTTACATCAAACTTCATTTTTTCATTAACATCCCAGCAAATTTTCTCGTTAGACTAGATGGAATAAAATTTGTGAGACCAACAGCAGATTGGTTCACTGCACCAGGTATACAAACAGCTTGTTTGCTTTTTAAACTTTTGATAGAAGTTGCGACAACCTCTGTTGAGTTCATCCACATAAAATTAGGAAAATCTTTTTTCTCAATTCCAGCTCTTTGGTGGAAATCAGAATGAGTGAGCCCTGGACAAAGAGCTTGGACTAAAATTCCATGAACCTTGGCTTCTTCGTGGATGGATTCTGTGAAGCTTCGAACATAGGCTTTAGTTGCCGCATAGGTTGCGCTATACGGTGCTGGCAAATAAGAGGCAATGGATGCTACATTAATAATTATTCCAGTATTTTGCTTTTTGAAATTCTTTAAGGCGGAATGCGTCGCAGCTACCAAAGTTGTAACATTCAATTGGATTTCTCTGAGTTCTTCTTGGATGTCAAGCTCCGCAAATTCTCCCACTGTCCCGTAGCCAGCATTGTTTACAAGCATTCCAAGATTGGAATCATTTTCTATTGTTTTGCAGAAGCTAGAAATATCTTTACTTTCTGTTAGATCAAGAGGAAGAGAGCTAGCCTTAGTCTCTGAGTGTTTCAGATTGAGTTCCTTAACCAAAGATTCCAATTTCGATTTATTTCTTGCAACCAATATAAGATTATAAGATGCAGCAAGTTGATTTGCAAATTCTTCACCAATTCCGGATGATGCTCCTGTGATGTATGCGTTTTTTATCATTGTAATAATCCTTGTCTCATGAACAGATGTGCGTCATTACCATTCTCGTAATAAGCCTTTCGCTTGTCTACAAACTGGAAACCATGTTTTGTATAAAGCTGAATTGCCTTGCTGTTATTTGCATCAACCTCAAGCAGTATTGTTTTGCTAGAATTTTCTTGGATTAGATTCCTTAAGCATTGACTGGCATAATTCTTGCGACGATAATTGGGATCAGTTCCGATACGGAGGATTTCAATTTCCCATGCATTTTCTAGATAGAGTACGTAACAAAGTATTTTGTCTGCAAAATTCTCTGATTTATGGAAGATACCGATTCCTTGCTGAGATTCAAAATGAGAAAGAATTTGTTCCTCTGTCCAATACCATCCTGGAAAACAATTCCTTTCTAAAGAAGAGAGCGAAGAGAGGTGAGAGGCTTCTAATTTTTGCACCGAAATTTCTGTCTTTGCTTCCATGGTTTACTAGATAAGCGAAACTAAATAAAAAAAGAATTTGATTTTCATAGATAACCTGTGATTTTCTAGATTATGAAAACTCTAATACCTCTCTCTCTTATTCTACTCTTAACATCCTGCGATTCCTTGGAAGATCTGGCAAGAGAGAATTGGGAGAAGAAGCAAGCCAAGAACCAAGTGAATTTTGAAGATGTTGAGAAATGGAAACAAAACCTAGCCCTCAATGAATCAGAACTTCGTAACTTAGATAAGGCAATACATGATATGGTTGGACAGACTGCTAAGGCTGGAGCCCTATCTTGGAAGATAGCTCAGGCTTATATGAAGGCTAGTAATTATGAAATGGGTCTAAGATTCTACCAAAGATCCTTGGATGAATCTAGCGCAGATACGAATGGTTTATCTAAGGAAGCGAAGAACCAAGGAAGAGTGGCATACTGGGAGTCTGCCTTGCCTTATTTTGACAGAGCATTGATCTACCGAGATGTCGATAAGCAGCTGTTATTTGAGATGGGTCTTGCCTATGCGAATGCTTCCAAGGATATGGGCTGGGAGCCTGAACGAAGATCCAGAGCTGTGGAAATTTTTCATGCATTGACCCGATTTGATCCCAAAGATTCTAGATTTCCTTACCAACTTGCATTGATCTACTTTGACTCTTCTGTCTCAACAGGAACTTGGGCAATCCAAGAAGGCTACCGTGATGTTGAGAAAGCAATGAATTTAATTGATGCTATACTTTTAGTTGAGCCTGAGAATGTTGCAACACGATTTGCGAAAGCGAACTTTTTGTACCAACTAGGTAAGACTAATCAATCTTATTCCGAATACCAATCTATTAAATCCATTATCGAGGATTTTGATAAAAGAGGAGAGATTCGAGGTGGATTGGAAAATAATGCATCCTATCAAAATGTAATTCGAAATATCGAGAAGATACAATCCTCAAACTTAATGAAATAGAGAATGATCCCTTATTCTTTTTTCGCAGATTCTAAGTTAAGAACTTTTGTTTTTAAGAATAATTTGCAGAAAGAGTTTCACAGCCTGGAAGACTTAGGTGACAAAATCATCTCCTATATGGATAACCATTGGGTTCAGGAACAATTAGAGCAATCCAGAATAATGGACAAAGTGTATCTTGATAAGTCCTGTGGCTTCATAGACTATTACCATGACTACTATCCATCTCAGCTAAGAGAAATTTATGATCCTCCTTTGGTCTTATATTATTTGGGCAATCCACAAATTTTAAAATTAGAATATTCTGCTATTGTTGGAACACGAAAAGCATCTATTGTTTCCTTATTTGCCACAAGAAAGTTGGTTGAAAGAATTGCTCAAGAATCCCCAGGTCCATTAGGTATAGTGTCTGGTATGGCACTTGGCATAGATAAGGAAGCTATGCAGACCGCTATAAACTTAAATCTACCAACTCTCGGAGTCTTGGGAACTCCTGCCTATATGGAATACCCCTTTAGTAATTCTCTGCTCTATGCAAACATGAAAGCCTACGACCAAGCCTGCCTTGTCTCTGAGCTTCTTCCCTTGGATCGTTATGCGAAATGGACTTTTCCTATGAGAAATCGAATCATCACAGGGATTGCAAATAAGGTTTATCTGATGGAGACACCTTCTAAGAGTGGGGCTATGTCTTCAGCTAACAATGCATTGGATCAAAATAAGGAAATTTTTATTTTCTCAGATAGGCGCCAAGAGAACAATATAGGCGGAGAGCAATTGATAAATGATGGGGCAACACGTTTTGGTTGGGAAGATTTAGGTATAAAGGGTGAGATCAAACATATTACAGAAATTGAATCTCTAGATTGTAAGTCTTCTCAAATTGAAACTGGCTCAGCTTGGGAATCTTATTCAATTTTTAAAAAAAGTTCCAATACTTCCCAGATAGAAAATCTAGGAAGTGGTTTTTATTTTATTGAAAGTAACTAAGAACTGTTACAAGAACATAAGCAAGAAGTAAAACAACACCGTATGGTCTCCCTATTTGTTTATCAGAAAACATCACTGCGATTCTAAATACAAAAAGTACAAATATCATAGCTGGAAAGAAAAAAATGAAGAAACTACCAGGAGCGCTGAGACCTACAGGAGTAACCGCTGCGGCTGCTCCAGATACAAAAAGTACGTTTAAAATATCAGCACCAATTATATTTCCAAGTGCTAGTTCAGAATGTCCTTTCCTAGCTGCAGTGACTGAGGTAACAAGCTCAGGAAGAGAAGTTCCAAATGCAACTAGAGTTGCTCCTATAATGGATTCTGGAATGTCCATACGAAGAGCAGTTTCTTGGACAGCTGGTATTAAAATTTTGGAAGAAGCGATTACAAGAAAAACTCCAAGAATTAATTTCAAAAATACCCAAACCAAAGAACTTCCTTTTTCTTCTTCTAATACTTCTTCTATTTCTTCATCTAACTGAGATTTATTCCCAGGAGTTCTTGAAAGCTTCACCGAGAAAAATAAATAAACTCCTAGTAAAATTAAAAAGATATATCCAGTAAACTGAGAGAGATTTCCTCCTGTCGTGAACAAACTTGTGATGTTATTATAAGGAATGCAGGCTAGAACCAGAAGAAATCCAGAAGCAATTTGAATTAAGCCCTGTCTATTCACTAGATTTCTGTCGATGTCTGGGGGTGAAATTAAAATTGCAATTCCTAAGATAAGTCCCGTATCACAAATGATGGAGCCTACTGCATTCCCAAGTGCGATTTCTGGATTGCCTGAGATTGCCGCAAAAACGGAAACAGTCACTTCAGGTAAAGTCGTTCCTAAACTGATAATGGTAGCACCGATAATCATTTTAGGAATTCCCCAATGAATCGAAAGAACCACTGCTTCTTCTACAAGCATATCAGCTCCCTTGCCTAAGATTAGAATACTTCCTAATATAATTCCTAAAAGTCCAAGAGTTGGTAAAGGGTGGATTAAACTTACAATCAATTCTTCCATATTGGAAACTATACTAAAGATAAAGGGAATCTGTTGACAAGTAAATTCATTCGAAACCAATTAAATAATGAACCGAAATAGTTATCTTTTGATCTTATTCGTATTTTTTCATGCGAATTTATACTCTCAAAAGTCTCCTAAACTACCTACTGATCCCAAAATGCCTGAGATTCCAAAAGAAGAAAGAGATAGCCGTGGAGATAAGAAATCTTCCTCAGATACGGAAAATAATTTAGAGAAAGAATCAACTGCATCCAAGGGCAATAACCGGGAGCTTTTAGTAATTCTCTGTGATGGAAGAAAGGTCAAAGGTAAGTGGGAACAAAAGGAAAATGAAATTAATATAACGCATATTAAAGATGGAATTAAATACCAAAAAAAGATCCAAGCGTCTAATATGCTTTCTCTTAAAGTTCTAAGTTGGAAGGCTAACCTTTTCAAAGAAGAAAAGGAAGGAACTTCTTATAAGATGATTCCTTCCCAAGTAAGAATCGAAACGAGAACTGGGGAAATATTTGATAAAGACATGGGTCTAGATGGTACCGAATACAGTATACTCAAATTAGAAAATGAAAATGGTTATGCGACCATTTATTCTCTTTGGATGGATTTCTTATCCAAAGATGGCACTTGGTATACTAAACTTGAGAAAATTTCGCCCGACAAAGAACGAAAAGATTGCTTCAAAGATGTATTGCTAGAAGTTAAATTTTTAAATTGATTCATATGAAATTATTGTACGAAACAATGGATGCTATCGAAGCAGAAATGCTAAAAGGTTTATTGAAAAGTTATGGGATAGAGACTTTTGCTTTGGGAAATGATTTTGATTCTATCAAAGGCGTTCTTCCACATTCAGATGCTTTGATTCGTATCTTTGTAAGCGAAGAAGATTTGGAAGATGCTATGGAAATCCTCAAAGCTTCCGAATAAATAATTATGAAAATATCTCTGATCTAATATAAACATTCAAAATTCTAAAAATAAAATTCTATGTCGAACGCCTTGGTCATCTTCTCTTCGGGAATAAAGAATTTTAAGAATAGAAAATTTGGAGTAATTCGTTTCATCTTCCGTATTGTATTCCCAGAGTGCTCCCCATAAACTTCCTCTACCCGTGTAACCTCTTTCCTTAGGCTTCACTGTCTTATAATAAAGTATTCCTAGTAATACACTTTGCAAAGACTCCTTAGTTTCCAAATTTTCAGAGTTATAATATACAAGTCCTAAAGTAGAATGTTCTAATTTTTCCTTTGGATTGATCTTTGAAAAGTAAAGTAAAGGCGTAATCCATTCATAATCTTTTGATTTTGTGACATCTTTATAATACAAAGGTAAAAGATTTAAATAATTGGAATCTGGCTTATTCTCATAACCAAGCCAAGCTAAATTCATTTGTGTTTGTTTTTCTTTGAGATCGATTTCCCCCAGACCATAGATGAATTTAAAATTGGATGTTGAATCTGTTGTTTTATAATGTAGAGCTCTAAATAATAAATTAAATTCAAAAGCGGATAAATCTTTGATGCTTTCTTGCTCAAGAAGGAATAAGAAGTTTTTATAGCTACTTTTTTTGTTAGAATTTATATACAAACCAGAGATAAATGCTGTGTATTCCTCATTATCAAGTCCAGAAAAATAAAATGGAATCAAATGATGGTAGGATGTAGATTTAGTATTTTTAGGATCATCATTTTCATAGTAATATGGAAATAGAAAGAAACGAGTCAATTGGTCTTCTTCTACTTTGCGATCGAAGAGGTAGAATAAATTTAGATGAGAAGCATCTAAACTAGATTCACTATATATCAGAGGTAAAATAGGAAATGAAAGAGATGTGTGGTAATCATCCTTTTGTTTAGACTTTAAATACGATGAGTATCTAAAAAATAATGAAACAAAATGTTTTGAATCGATTTCATTATTCAATATTTTATTTTCTTTAGGTTTTAACTTTGTATTTATTGATTCTTGCTTAGATTTGTTTGTAAGATCATTCGATTGTTCTGAAGTATAAAAATAAAGAGGGAAGAACCAGTTTTTTGATTTATTAGCTTCTATTTCTTTGCTTGAAGAAGAATGATAGATAGGATAAATATTAAATGAATCTTTAACTGCTGATGATTCTGATTTTATAAAAAATAACCAAGTCCATTCCGATGAACTGGGAGTATGCTCCTGAGAGTAGAGTGCAATTGGAATCCAGAATTTTGATAAGTTTAATTCAGCCTTCTCATTATAGCTTGATGATTTCGCATAAAATAAGCTTAGGAAATTAGTCTCGATTGGTTTGCCATCTGTACTTGTCTTAGAAGAATAAGAATAAAAAGGAATAAATCTATTCTTGTATTCTTGTTCTCCTTTATAACTTGGATTCGTTGAATAATAATGATAGAAAGGAAAGAAATTGGCTGAATTAGATTTGTATGAATTTTTATAATTGGCGATAAACATCCAATTATAGTATTCTTCATCTTTATCTGAACTTGAATAGTACAACAAAAATGGTAAAATGGTTAGGCTTTCGATATTATCATTCTTAGTTGATAATTCTGTATTAAAATAATAAATAGGAAATAACCAATTTTTATTTTGAATGATATTTTTTTCTGTAGATGTTGAAGTATGGAATATTGGAAAAATTTGCGTTGTGTTAGAATTTGCACTGGAATTAGATCGAATAAAAAATAGCCAAGTCCATTCTGAACCAATTTGATTTCTTTCATTTGAGTACAATAGGAGAGGTATCCAGTATATGGAATTATCTAATTCACCACTTTTTTTGTATTCTGAACTTAAGGTATAAAAGATGCTTAAGAATTCTTTGCTTACAGGTGTGCCAGAATTTGTATCTGTCGTTTTGTATGAGTAAAAAGGAAAGAGTCGATTCACATAATGTATATTTGGTGTATAAATTAAATTGTTTTTCCTTGGATTCTTAATACTATTTTGATTTGAAGAGAGTTTATCCTTTGTCTTTATTTTCTCATCATTTTCTGAAGACTTACCTAAGCTTGGTTTTGTAGAAAAGTAATGATAAAAAGGAAAGAAATTATAACTTTCAAATTCTTCATTCTCTGTATGATTTGCTAAGAAAAATATACTCTGGAAATTCTCTTCATTGTTGGATGTTGAATAATAAAGAAGAGGTGGAACTACTATCGTATTGTTTTCTTTGGAGGAAAAGGATGCATAGGGAAGAGATATGAATTTCTTTTCTTCAATTTGACTTAGGTTCTTATCGATGTATTCATAATTTGATTTCCAATACAAAGGTAGAATCCAATTTCTAGATTGTCTTGTTGAATTTGTTTGAACTGTATGATTCGATAGCTGTAGAATAGGAAATATTCTATATACTTCTTCTGTAGGCTTTGATTCAAACTGGAATAGCAATAGTAAACTATAAAAATTTGTGTCGCTTGATTTATCAAATTCAGAATAAAATAAAGGAATAGGATAGAGTTGCTCCCTATATAATGATTCTTCTTTGGTTTTAATTGAAGTGGAAAACAAGAAAGGAGAAATTATTCTGAATTGTTCTTTAGTATTCTCAGAATGGATCGGTTTATAACTAGTAAGTATAGGAAATAATGGGAAATAAAAATTTGACTGATTCACTAATTCATTTTTATTATATTGATTGGTTTCATTATAAAAAGGAAATATTGTTATGCTGTCTTCCTTGGCAGATTTTGATTTATTATAAAGAACGAAATAATTCAACCAGTAATCATCATTCGATTCAGATTCGAAACCAACAATAGGTACCAACCAAAAATTTGAAAATTGAGTCTGCTTGTTATCCTTTTGTTTTGTTGCAAAATTGAAAAAGATCGGTGAAAGAAAAACTTTATCTGCTACTTTGGATGTATGAGAGCTACTCCAATAAAACAAAGCAAAAGGCGAATAAATTCTCTCAATCTTGCCATCTTCAAAGACACTGTCATTCCTAAACAGAAAAGGTGATATCCATGTCTTTGTCGTAATGTTTTTATTGTTAGTTGTTTTATTTAAGTAAGTTAAACCGATAGGAACAATCAAGGAATCAGAAATATCTTTATCTTCTTTGGAGGTTCTCTGCCAATAAAAAGGTAAGACTCTTGAACCTGACTTAATATCAGAATCATGCCAATTTATCAATGGCCAGACCACAGAAGTTTCCTTGGTGTTATTCTCAACCAATGCTTCCTTTAAGAAAATAAATAATCCATAAGAATGTCTTTCTGCGTCTTCGGAATTTTGGTATCCATAGATAGGAAAAATTACTCTATATTTAAGGTTAGCTGATGAATACCAAACAAAGGGTAAGGGCAAAGGCCCTGCATAAATATTCTCATCTACTTCTGTATCGTATGTAAACCAAGCGAGTGGGAGCAATCGAATGTGACGTTGTGTATCTGCAGCCTCATAACCAAATACTCCAAAAAGAACATTCACACCTATGAAATTAAATGAATCTTCTCGAGTAAAAGATTTCTTTGCATTGACTCGCGGTGACTTTGAATTTTCCGTGCTTGTTATGAATCCTAAACTAGAAGGATCTGGGTTTTCTCCTGGCAATAAATCTTTAATAAACTTATTGCTTGTTCGATTGGAGATGCGAAATGCATAATACAACCAAGAAATATCTGTATCTAAATAGTAGTATTTGGATTTTTTTCCTCCATCAAAGGAAAAGCTAGGTTGAAAGATTCCCTTGGATGTTTGGGAAGCTATACCTAAGATGTTTAAATTAAAATTATCAAATTTATCTTTATCCTTCTCATCACGAAAATCTGCGTCTATATAAAATGGAAAAACCAAAGTGCCATTAGAATTTTCTTTTTTCCAAGAATGATAGATAGGGAAAAAAGTTTTAGAATGTAATTCATTCTTCTTATCTTGGTCGGAGTAATAGTTGAATATCCAAAGCTTTTCTTCTTCGGGTGACCAACTTGAGTAAAAGAAAGCTCCCCATCTTTTGCCTGCTTTCGATGATGTTTCAGTTTTACCAAATTGAAAACTAAAAGGAAACCATATTGAATATGAATCTTTTTTATAAAACCTAACAGGAAAGATAGTATTCTGAATCAGTTCATCTTTATTATCCTTAGTCCAACTTACTAGTCCGACTAAGTTAGAATAGGTTTCCTTGTTCGTGTTTTCATTTTTATAAAAAATTGGAAAAAGATAGAATCCTTTATCCAATTCAGTTTTTGCTTGAATTACTTTGCTAGTTTTAGAATCCCATGAATAGAAAAATGGGAAAATATTTGTTATATGAGAATCAATAAATTTTCCCTTATCTTGACTTTCGTAGTATAAGAGAAAATATTTCTCTTGAACTGACTCAGTCTTTTTTATATAATAAAATGGTCCCCAGATTGTACTATCTTTAGGTTGAGAAGACTCATCATTGCTGAAGTAGAAAGGAACAATATATTTATAGGAATTTTTTTTGTAAAAATAAAAAGGCACAATCCATAAGCGATTTAAGTTTCCTTCATTATCTAAAGAATGATCATAAGCTAGCAAAACATTAGTATGAGAGTTTAAAGTTGTCTCACGATTGTTGTAATAGAGAAGAGGAATAAAAGTCATTGATTCATTCAATGAGTTATCTGAATGAAAATAAAATGGAAAGAAGGTTGTTACATTCTCTTCTTTAGATTTATCCTTTTTGTTTGAAGTAAAAAAATTTATTAAATAGAATGTAGAATGGTTTTGAGAATAGCTCCTATAAATTGGTGGAAGAATGCCAAACCATGAATTAGATGTCATTTCATTTTGTTTTTTGTTGTTGGTCGAATTTTGAAAAAAGAAAGGAACAATATAATTGTAAGAATCTTTTTTATAAAAATAAAAAGGCATGAACCACAATCTATCAAGATTGCTATCCTCATCTAATCCATGATCATATAAAAGCAAAAGATTGGTGTGAGAAGAAGAATCTTTATCTTTTTGATTTAGATATAAAATCGGGAAAAGTGTGAAAGATTCATTCTGATTATTATTAGAATGAAAATAAAATGGAAAAAATATTGTAAAAGAATCTTTCGTAGTAGATATTTTTTGGGTAGATTTATAAAAATTTAAAAAGTAAAAAGTAGAATGATTGGGCGAATAACTTCTATAAATCGGAGGTAAAATTCCAAACCAATCATCAGAATCTTCAGTCTTAGATAGTGTATTGAAATAAAGAGGAAATATATTTAAGTATTCTTCTTTCTTCCAGTAGAAGATAGGTAGGAACCAAAATCTATCTATTTTCTCAGTCAATTTATTTCGATTCGTATCTAGAAGCCAGGCAATATTATTATGCTTATTTTTGTTATCTTCTGATGTATAATAGAATGGAATAATTGGAAACCAGGATTTTGAATATTCTATATCTTGGGATTTGGATGAGTTAGAAACATAGAAAGGGGAAATTGAAAATTTTGAGGATTCTTTATTTTTAAAATCATTCGTTGATGTTTTATAAAATCCAGGTAACAATAATTTGCTTTCATTATAAGAATTTAAATTTTTATTACTCTTGTAAAAGAAAGGAAAAATTCCGAGATAGTTTGATTTATTGATTGAGCTATTTCCAGCAAAATAAAAAGGAAATAAGATAGTAGTTTCATTTTTGTCACGATCAACACTAGAATTATACAAGAGTAGATAATTCGTTGATTTTCTTGGATCTATCTTGCTTTCTATATTTGAAAAGAATGGAAAGACTTGATTCTTTTTGAATTTAGGATAATTTGTAGTGTTTGCAAACCAAAAAAAATGAAAATGATTGTGGCTTGGATTTTCTCTGGGCCAATTCTCCCACTCAATAAAAAAGCCATCTAAACGATATTTTTTATCTTTTTCGGATCCATAAACCTTAACTCTGGTTTCCTCTAGGTCGCTAAAGTCCTCAGCTAACAAATTATAATTTGAAATGGAAATAATGAATATTAGGATTCGTGATAAAAATAGAATAATTTTAAAATTCAAAGCTTTTTCTTAGGTAGATATTTGAAATATTCCATTTCAATTGTATTAATTAAGAAAGTATAGTATTTTACCAATTTTTTGTCAAACTTCTTCTTATTCATTTCTTCTCTATAAGAATCAGCTAACTGTTCACGAAATAAAGGTGACTTTAAATCATGCTTTAGTACGTATAATGTGTTAGGCATAGTTTTAATTGCGATTTCATCAGGAAAATTTATAATAGCACTGGATTGAACCAAGGCAAATTCTACTGTAGATGCTACCTTGTTATCGTCTCTTTCTTTACTCATAGTTAAGTTTCTTCGACGAATATCCTTTAAGGAGCCGTAGATTTTCTTTCTCATTGTTTTGAGATCCATGACTTTTTCAGTGATCTTATTAAATTTTTTAGGAAAAACCAAACCATCCGCAGCACGTAGAATATCTAAGATTTTAGCTTCTTTCTTTTCATTGGATTCCGATACCATGGTATCGCCCTTTGAGGAAGATGTAGAACCAGTTTTGGAAGAAGAGGTTCCAAAGAATCCCCCGATACCAGCTTTGTCACCTGGCATATCTATCATTCCAAAATTTCCTGTTCCAGAAGAATGATGATCTGTGCCCAAACTTCCAAATTTACCTGAAGCCAAAACTTCTGCTCTTAATTCATCATTGCTTTTTTCTCGAAAGAAGTACGCTGCCATAACACCTATTATAGTAGAAAAAGGAACACCAAAGACGACAGGAACTAGACTCCTTAAGTAATAAGAAGCGGTTACAAAAATTAAAATAGAAGCTGTAAAACTTAATAAACCTGCTGGAATATTTATTTTCTTTTGAAACTCTTGGTTTCGAATTTTTTCTTGGTGCGTTCTGTCCATTTCACGCATATCAGAACTTAGTTTAACAATGATTTCAGGCCTGAGTTTACTATTTAGTTCTGGATGCTTGGGATTGGATAGCTTATCATTAATGATTTTAGCGATATCAAGCTGTCTTTTGTATTCAGGGCTATCATTCGCATGTGCAGTTAACTTATGTAATACGGCAGACATATAGCCATGGTCGACAATATAAAAAATGGAACCTCCATTCTCTTTTTTGAATTCGTGATATGAAAATTTTTCCGTAACATCATTCTTTAAACGATTTGAAAGATCTTCGATACGCTTTTCTTCTTTGATTCCCATCTTAACAATTTCTTCCGGAAAATCAATTCTCATAAGGACATTATTATTCTTAGTATACTCAGGAATTCTATCCATAACTTGCTTACGGATTTTTACATAAACAGATTCATCTTTGCGATCAAAGATTTGATCCTTTTCTACCAAAAGTTTTTTTAGAATTTTGATAGATAAGTCAGTAGTTTCTTTGACCCTCTTACCATAATTGGAAGAAGCTTTCTCAAATGGAAAAGATTCAACTAACTCGATCATTGCTTTTGCTTTATCAGAATTCTGCCTTCTACCATGAGCTACTGCCACAACGTGTTGAGCATGAAATTCATTCATCTTTTCAATGTACGAATCGTATTTTATTTCTGCTGCAAGTTTCCTTAAATGAATTTCGATGAACTTTTCTAAACCATCAACTTGAGATCTATATTGATTGATTATTTCTGGTTGTCTCTTGAAAGATCCATCTTCATTTAATTCTAGTTCGTCGACAATAATGTGGTAGTCGGGTAAGATTTGGACTACAGACTTCTGTTCTTTAGCGTAATGAATTACATCTTCAGTAAATTCAGGAATAGGAATAGGTGGAACTGGTGCAAAACCTTTTCTAACTAAATTGGATATTTCGGAATCAAGGGAGGCTAGCTTAGGAAAAAGCCATGACTCTTCATTTTTAGTTTTCGCGAATAAATAAGCACCAGGTGTGTCTTCATCTACAATTCGAATCTTCTTGGCACGATGAGAAAGTATCATGTCAATTAATTCCTGAGAAGCTCTGAGGCAAGCTTGTCTGTATGGTATAACGTCTGTTTTGGATTCAATTTGAGGTGAGATGATTGAAATCTTGGAAGTAATTTTATTTCCATTTCTTACAAGAAATGGGTAAATATATGCAACCCGATTTTGACCTCGTTTATCAAAGTCAATAATTTGTTTCAAAGCTAGGTGAATAGCAGCTTCTGTCTTATTCTGAACGGAAAGATTGTTGAATTTGTTGAGAGCTTCGGGAACTTTATCTAGAGTGAGCAAATAAGATGGGTGGATTTCTTTGGAACCATGTGCTTTGACTCTTTTGTGCCAATCTTTCAACTCATCCATGATAGCTCTTGCAGTGGGACTCAAGGAGCCAAGACTATCAGGTGAAAAAATATAAACAGAACCCTGAGAGATTCCATTTGAACTTCCTTCAAATGTTTCTTTCAAAAAATCTTCTTCGTTGAGTTCTGTTGTGTTTGCCATTGTTTTAAAGAGAAAGCTCTTCTGCTAAAATTTTGATTCCTCTGATAACTTCTTCAGTATTCCTCGAATATGTCAATCGAATGCACTGTTTCTTATGCGAAAAATCAGTACTAAGACCTGGGAAAAAATTTTCTCCTGAAATAACAAATACCCCTCGAGCTTTTAACTTTTCGTACATCTGCCTTGAAGTATAACGATGATTTGGGAAGAAAAGCCAAAGAAACAAGGCTCCATGACTTTCATGAATACTATATTCGATATTAGATTGTAAGTGATGATCCAAAAGTTCTAAGGCAAATTGAGATTTTTGAAGGTAATATGGTTTAATTATATTATTGCTGTATTCTGAAATTTGATCATTTTCCAACCAATCTTCTATAAAAAGACAGCCTACATTCCCCGGAGCAAGGTTTAAAATGGAAGACATCTCTGCAATGCGGGAAGTTATTTCCTCTTCAGCGACAACTATCCCAGTTCTTAATCCAGGTAAACCTAATTTGGAAAGACTCAATACTTGAATCATCCCAGGCTTCCAATCTAATTTGGATTCAAGAAAAGTTATATTCGGGAAGGGATATCCGTAAGCATTGTCCACAATTAAGGGAATCTTGTGTTTAGTTGCTATGTTTAATAGACGATTCATATCGTCCTTAGGAACAAGGTTACCACTTGGATTGGTTGGTCTGGAGAGACAGATTGCACCTATTGATTCATTTTCTAAACAATTTTCTAAACTTGGAAAATTTATTTCGTAAACAAATCTATGCTCAGCTGTGGATCTTACAATTGGAGCAAGAGATGTAAAGATTCCATCTTGTATTCCTTGGTCAGCATAACCAATATATTCTGGCACAAGAGGCAGAAGTATCTTCTTAAATGTATTTTCCTTAGAAAAGGCTCCAGCAAAAGAATTCAAAAGCATGAAAAAGGCTGACTGAGAACCTTGCGTGATTGCTATATTAGATGCCTTTAGAGGATAAGATAGATGTCTAGAGAGATAGTGGGCAAGTTTCTCTCTAAACTCTAAGAATCCTTGAGGGGAAGAGTAATCCCCCAAGGTTCGATTGATGATAGTTTCCTTATCAGAAAGGAATTTCCATCGGTCACGAAAAATTTTTTCCATGTCTTCAATATGAGCTGGATTGCCTCCACCTAGCATAGATATTTCGAGATTCATTCTACGAGCATGTTCAAGCCCAGATCCTAGGTCCTGCATCAATTCCCCAATGCCTGAACCTTGGCTGAGCTTGTTATTGAAGTCGGAATATTTGTACATAGGTTTGATTTAAACTTAGCCACCCCCTTAAGGAGGTGGCTTGGATTTGAACTAAGATTTTCAGTCCTAACCTATCGCGAAATGATAAATTCCCTACCTAAATTCTGTATTTTCAACTAAAAAGGAAGGAAAACACACTTTTGAATCCAAAATGCGAAGTATTCTTAAGTTTTTTCTAGTTTGGACAAGAAAAACCTTGTACTTTTGAGGGCTAGAATCAGGGTTGAAATAAAAAATCCCCAAGAGATTATGTCTCATTAAATAGGGAATAAGGATGTTGGAATGGCTGCGGATTTATTAGAGAGAACTCAGAAAAAAAATATCGCAATTGAATATTTGAAACCCACACTCTCGAAAGAAGATATCAAGGGCGTTCTTGAATGCCTTGTTGATGATAATCTTTCGACAGGACTTATGGTGGAAAAATTCGAAAAATTATTTTCAACAACATTCCGCTTCAAAAATACGCTTAGTATGAACAGTCTGACTTCTGCTTATCATATCGCATTACAGGTATTACAGATTAGTGCTGGTGATAAGGTTCTATTATCTTCTTTGGCTCCTATTCAGGCTTTAGATGCAATCTTCTTACTGAAAGCAACTCCCATTATTGTAGATGTTGCGAAAAATTCCTTTCATATGGACAAGGAAAAATTCCAATCCGCCATACAAAATTTCAATCCTAAAGTTATTATCCTAGATCACACATTTGGTTGTATCCTTGATGCAAGCGAGTATTCTATACCTGAAGGAATTTCTTGTATTGAAGATTTCTCTGAAGTCATTGGAGCAACCAGCGAACGAGTCACAGTTGGTAAACAAGGAACAATTTCAATATGTTCACTTCAAGTGGAGAGCATTATAACTACTGGTAATGGTGCTATGGTAGTAACTAATGACTCTGTTTTAAACCAAAGCTTACGTTCTATGGTTTCTGGACGTTCCAAAGTAAGTGTAGTAGAACAAGCGAAATACGATTACAATCTTATTGACTACCAAGCTGCTTTGGGTATAGAACAGCTATCAAAGATAGGAGTATTATTAGATCGTAAGAAAAAAATTGCTCAATCCTATCTGCAAGCGGTGAGCTCTTCTCGAATTGAAACCTATTTCTCCCACCCTATAGAAGATACCTTCAATCGATTTCCAATTGTTGTATCTTCTGGAACTTATGATGAAACAAAACGTTATTTCGAATCAATTCATATTGGAACAAGTCGTATCATTGAAGAGCCTTTACATTCTATACTTGAGTTGAATCGATCTGATTTTCCGAATGCAGAAAGATTGTACCAAAAAGCACATTGCATTCCTGTTTATCCTAATCTAACAAAGGATAACGTACAAAGGATTGCAACAGCTATTCGAAGGATTTACTGAAACAAAAAGTCTATTCTTTCAATCCTTGGTTTGAGAAAGAATTAAGTTCCCTTCTTACCACAGGAAGGTTGCCTGATTGGAATAAATCAAAGCTTTCTCGTATATACTTCTATCAAAAGGTTTTTCTTACAATAGCAAATTCTACAGATTATGTTGTAATGAATGGAAGAATTCCCCAAGAGTTGCAAGATCATTGGCTGGACCGTAAATGGGAATTCGGTCTGCCCATTTCTTTAATCAATAAAAATTTACCATTTATAGATTCCGAAGCTGAACTAATCGAATTTGGTAAAGTTCACTCTCTTGTTGCAGGTGAATTTAATTTGGATGAAAATATTTGGAGATCATCTGCATTTCTCAATTCCAAAGTTGAACAAGCTAAATTTTCTAAGCTAATAAGTTATGGTGATGAAATTATTAAAATAGCATATTCTCCAGAAGACATCATAGAATTTGCAGAAAGTACAAAATGTCCTATTATTATCAAAGAAGCTTTAAGTAATTCAGGAAGTGGACATGTAGTATGGCAATCAGCCAAAGAAAATTACAAATTAAACCGCATTCCTTATCCAGCAGTGATGGAAGTTTATCAAGTCAATCGGATTTTGGATTTTGGAATTCTTATTCATGTTAGCCAAGGTCAAATTGAACTATTGGATATTGCTGAGATGTTGATTGGAAAAGACTTCAATTACAAAGGAAGTTTCTACTATCCCAGTGAAAAGCCTCAATGGTATTCTAAAGTAAAAAAACTTTATAATGAAATTTATCCATTTGCTGAATCTTGGCAAAAATTTATTGAATCTGAAAATTATGAAGGACCAATTTCAATAGATGGTTTTCTAAGTGAAGATGGAAGGCAGAGATTACGATCAGAAATTAATTTTCGCTATACGATGGGTCGCATTGGATATGAAATAATGCTGAAGCGAAAATTATCCAAGGATTGGTTGCAAAATATCCCGAAACAAACTGGAATCGTAATTCTCCATTCAAACCAAAAGATTGATCCTCGTCCTGATTATGAATTAATTCTTTCCTTTAATGAAAATGATCCTTGGAAAATCGTCTATATAGAATACAGGGATCAGATATGTCGTTCTATTCATTAATCCGAAAGTTCCATCCAAGTAAATCTAAGAAATCAGTTACTATAGACAGATGGATTTTTGTTCCCTTTGATCAAATATCATTTTATAATCAATTGATATTCCCTTATTTAACAAACGCTGAAAAATCGAATTTGGACTTAGATGATAAGGTTTCCACCTTATTTACTCAGCAACAAGATTCTAATTCAAGAGCAAATAAAAGAGAATCAATTTGCTTCCTCTTTGTCGAGACTTCTGCTAAGCCCAATCGAAGAGCTTACCATAAACAAAAGCTCGTACTTCTTCTGAGTGCGATGAGACATTTTGCAAAGCAGTTAGGAGAGATGGGATTTCAGATTCTATATCAATTTTCTGAACTCGATTATGCAGCTTGCCTCCTTGAAATAAAAAATGAATTTGCAATCCATGAAATTCATTGTCTAGAGATCCAAGAGCCTGAGGTAGCACAGCCATTCGAAGCTTGCAAATGGATGAAATTTCAACCGAACAATTTGTATCTTTGTAGTCGGGATGAATTTCGAGAAATTTTTCCGAAAGGTTCGAAATACCTTCATGAAACCTTCTATCGTAAGATGCGAATTAAATTTCAATTACTATTGGAAGATTCCAAACAAGAAAACAAAGGTAAAACTATCAGTTATAAACCATTAGGTGGAAAATGGAATTTAGATCATGAGAATCGTTCGAATTGGAAGAAAGCAGATCCCATTCCCTATTCTCAAGCATGGGTGAAGCTTGATGAAATAAGCAAAGAGGTAGTGGAGCTCATTTCTAAGCGCTACCCAAAATCATTTGGTAGTTTAGAAAATTTCCAGTGGCCAGTTGATAGAAAAGAGGCTTTGCATTGGCTTGGGCATTTTGCACGAAACCTCTTAATTCATTTTGGAAAATATGAAGATGCAATGTCCATAGAAGAGCCTTATCTCTTTCATTCCTTGCTTAGTCCACTCATACACCTAGGCTTATTGCATCCTTACGAAGTTGTTCTATTTTGTGTGAAAGAATATGAATTAAGATACAATACTTCCGAAGAAATTCCTCTTGCTTCCTTAGAAGGATTTATTCGCCAAATCATTGGTTGGCGAGAGTATATGCGGCTTATCTTCTTGGAAAATGAAATGAATTACAAAAAAGCCAATTCACTCAAGCATAAGAATCCCTTGCCTGGTTTGTATTGGGGAAAGAATTCTGGTTTAAAGTGTTTGGATTCTACTGTTGAACTAGTGATCAAGAGAGGTTACAGTCATCATATAACAAGACTTATGGTTCTTTCCAATTTTGCAAATCTTATGCTCGTGGATCCCCATGAATTGAATGAGTGGTTTTGGATCGCATACATAGATGCATTTGAGTGGGTAGTGACTCCGAATGTTGTAGGTATGGGAACGTACGCAGATGGAGGAATCTGTGCAACTAAGCCGTACATTTCGTCTGCTAATTATATCAAAAAGATGGGCCCTGAATACTGTAAATCTTGTAAATACAAAGCAACAGGATTATTAGAAGAAGATGCCTGTCCTTTTAATGCACTCTATTGGGATTTCATAGGAAGGAATCTTGAACTTTATAAAAAACAAGGAAGAGTAGATTTTGCAGTTAGTCGATGGAATTCATTTGATAAAGAAAAAAAACAACAAATATCCCTTAAAGCAAATCAAATTAGATCGGAATTCCAATGATCGGGATAGTTACTATAGCCTAGTTTATTTCCATCTGGATCACGGAAGTAAATAGTAAAATCAGTTCTTCCATCCCAAGGCAAATCTAAAGCTTCAATTTCTTGTTCTGTCTTTCCTGAGTCTTTCAAAGAAAGTACAAAAGCTGCGGGAGCTTTAGAAATACTCTCTCTTTCTATCATGAGTGTTGAATTTTGGTGTTCAACTTGGAACCAAAGCGATCGCATTCTACCACTGATGTCTAGATTCGCTTGTTGCACAATTAGGCCAGGAAGTTGTTGGTAGAACTTTCCCATTTCTTCTAAGTTAGGTGTTGTAATTGCTATGTGGTGCATAGAATTGTCCTAGCAGAATAAGCAAGTGTGATTGTTCTTCCTAGCATATAAGTACTCATAGAAATCCATATGATAGGATTGGATTTCCAATACAACCCAAGAATTGCTACAGGTAGAAAAAAGAGAATAGAGCTTAGAATCATAGAATTGCGCAGAATTTTACCTTTTACAAGCCCGAGAAATAAACCATCATAAACAAAGGCAAAACCACCTAGAAAAAGTACAGGGTAAACCCAAGGAAGCATATCAATTAAATCATGAACTAGATTTGCCTCTTTGGAAATTATTGTTACAATCTGTACAGGAAAAATAGACAATATCAATACTAAACTTCCTGCAATCAAAACAGAAAAACTCAAGCCTATTCGAATTAATTTCTTTACTTCAGCAATCTTTCCTCTTCCAAATAAATCACCAGCCAAGGTTTCAATAGCATAGCCTGAACCATCAATAAAAAAAGCATAGACCAACATAAATTGAAAAAGAATTGAGTTAACAGTAAGAGTAGATACTCCTATAGATGATGAAAAGTTTCGAAAAAAAGAAAATGTTACAATGAGAAAAGCCGTTCGTATAAATATATCTTTATTGAAAGAAAGTAGACTTAGGAATTCTCTTTTCTTTAAGAGTAATTTGAAACTTAGCGCTTCGACGAAATTGGAAAATACATTTCGAACAAGAATCAAAGATAATAGAAATTGAATCACCTGCGCTAAAGCAGAGGCAAGACCAACTCCATCAGCTTGCATTCCTAACTCTTTTAAGAAAAGGTAATCTAAAAGAATATTTGCAAGATTCCCTGTGATCATTGCGATAAGGACAAGATCGCTTCTTCCTTTTCCAAGAAGCCAACCAACTATCACAAAATTCATTAAGGTGAAAGGAGCATCCCAGATACGCGATCGGAAGTAAGATATTCCAATCGCCTTTATCCGTTCATCGCCAACCTGAAGTGTAAAACCTAGTTGTTCTATCCATGGAGATAGAATTACAATTGTTATTCCTAAAATAAGTGCTATGATTATGGAACGAAGCAGTACTAATTGTACGGCAAGTTCATTTCCGAGTCCAGTTTGTATAGCAGTAGTTCCAGTTGTTCCCATTCTGAGAAAGGATAATCCCCAATACAGATATTCAAAAAGCACAATGCCAAGGGCAACTCCGGCTATATGTTCAGAGCTAGTAAACCTCCCCAAAAAGATTGTATCTGCAATTCCAACTAAGGGAATGGATAGATTTGATATTAGATTAAGTAGTGTTAAATGAAAAAACCGAAATACTAGCGGATCACGGAAGAGAAAATCATAGACAGCTTTTTTCACAAGCTTCTAGAGTTTTGAAGGGAAGGCTACCTTGGCAACCTCCGTAAATAAATTCTTGGCAAGATGTTTTGGAATGATCGTAGTAATAACCAGGAAACATAGCCTTGCAAGGTCCAGGATTAGGACGGAGTGTACATCTATCTTTGTCAATTTGTATCTCAGATTTCTCTATGGGTTTCGATTTCTTCCCATCGGAGCAAACTGATAGAGAGATAAATATTGCTAATAAAAGTAGAATAGTATAGGAAATTTTGGTAAATGCTTTGATTGAATCAAGTGACAAATTCAAAATTTTCCTATTCGTAGAAGGAAAAGTCTTAAGCCTTAGTCAGTTCTTTCAGGATTTCTTGTTTTTTCTTATCTTTCTCAACAGGTGATTTACCTAGCCATTCACGTTTGATTTGTTTATCAGAAATTCCTTTCAAGGTCGCGAATTTTTTAAGAAGTTTTACAGTTTTTGCGTTCATGGGAACAGGTTCCAGAATATGCTTTTTTAGGTCAAGGTACATATAGCTTCTTGACCCTAGGTCTCGACCAAAATTACTGTAGAACGAGACTTCCCAGAGAAATTAGCACAAACTATGAAGAAAAACATCAGCGATCGTTATGAACCCGAATCTGTAGAGAAAAAATGGCGAGATACATGGGAGCAGAAGCAGGCTTTCTCACCTAGTCCACAATCCCAGAACGGAAATTTTTCTATCGTGATTCCACCTCCCAATGTCACGGGATTTCTACACATAGGTCATGCTCTAAATCATACCATCCAAGATATCATCATTCGCTTGGAACGTAAGAAAGGAAAATCAACTGTGTGGATACCTGGAATGGACCATGCAGGAATTGCAACTCAGATGGTTGTTGAGCGCGAACTTGCCAAAGAGGGTGCAAAACGCACGGATTTTACTAGAGAAGATTTCATAAAAAAGGTTTGGGATTGGAAGGCTCATTCCGGTGGACAAATTACCAACCAACAAAGGTTACTCGGTGAGTCAGTAGATTGGAATAAAGCAAGATTTACTTTTGATGATGGCTTGTCTAAGGCTGTAATCAAAGTTTTCAAAAACCTCTACGATGATGGCTTGATCTACCGTGGCGAAAGAATCATTAACTGGTGCCCAGTATCCAAGACAGCAATTTCTGATATAGAAGTAGAATACAAAGAAAAGCATGGCAAGTTGTATCATATCAAATACCCATTTGTAGATGGATCTGGTTTTGCTATTGTTGCTACAACTCGTCCAGAAACCATGTTTGGCGATGTTGCAGTTTGTGCGAATCCAAATGATACTCGATATTCTAAGCTCGCTGGCAAAAGTATTCAACTTCCATTGACCAATCGACAGATTCCACTCCTGATGGACAGTTTCGTAGAACAAGAGTTCGGATCTGGTTTGGTAAAGATTACTCCTGCTCATGATTTAAATGACTTTGAAGCTGGGCAGAGGTTAGGTCTAAAGCCAGTATTGATTATGAATTTGGATGGAAGCTTAAACGAGTTATGCGGTGAGTATGCTGGCTTGGATCGTTTTGAAGCAAGAAAGAAGGTAGTTGCTGATTTAGAAAAACTTGGACTTATTGATAAAATTGAAAACCACACTCATGCAGTTGGCCATAATACGAGAGGTGGAGCTGTCATTGAGCCTTTACTTTCCACTCAGTGGTTTGTTAATATCACACCTCTTGCTAAGCCTGCCATCGAAGTAGTGAAAAGTGGTAGAGTAGAATTCATACCTAAGATGTGGGAGAAGACTTACTTTGAGTGGATGGAGAATATCAAAGATTGGTGTATCTCTAGACAACTTTGGTGGGGCCATAGAATCCCTGCATATTATTTGAATGATGGAACTATGGTTGTAGCTGAATCTTTGGAGGAGGCTATCCAAGAATTTACAAAATTGGGAAAGAAAGTTCAAGCAGAAGATATCAAGCAAGATGAGGATGTTCTTGATACTTGGTTTTCTTCAGGACTTTGGGCGTTCAGTGTGTACGGTTGGCCTGAGAAGACAGAAGACCTCAAGAAATTTTATCCAAATTCTATACTTGTAACAGGTTTTGATATTATATTCTTCTGGGTTGCACGAATGATTATGTTTGGGCTTAGATTTATGGATGATGTTCCATTTCATAAGGTTCTCATTCATGGATTGGTTCGTGACAAAGATGGCAAAAAGTTTAGTAAGAGTTTGGGTAATGTCGTTGATCCCTTGGATATGATTGCAAAATACGGGACCGATTCTTTCCGCTTCTTCCTAGCGGCTGTTCTTCCCGAAGGAAAAGATATAATTTTTGATGAGAGTAGATTGGATGGTTACCGTTCGTTTTGTAACAAAATCTGGAATTCTACTCGATTTATAACAATGAATCTAGCTGATGACTTCAAACCTCAACCAATTAACAAGGATGAGTTGGAGCCAAGTGATGAATGGATACTATCTCGTTTTGATCTCACCTTGGAAAAATATGAGAAAGCTTATAGTAATTATCATTTCTTTGAAATGGCTCAAGTGATTTATGAATTTATCTGGGGAGATCTTTGTGATTGGTATATTGAGTTGGTTAAGCCACGAATCTATGGTAAGTCAACTGAAGTATCATCTAACACGGCTAAGGACGTTCTAGTATCTGTTCTTACGAAAGCTATGGGACTGCTGAATCCATTTATGCCTTTCATCACAGAGGAGATTCATTCTTTATTTAGTGACAATTTACTTGCTACCGAATCATTTCCAGAATGCTTTGCTAAGGATTTTGACAGAAATAGTACAAGCACTACTTATTGGAAGGCATCATCTGGGCTTGCTAAGACTGAGCTTATGATAGAAATCATCAATAAGATTCGAGCTATGCGTGCTGAACTTTCTGTAAAGCCAGATAAGAAGTGTAAGGTGATACTTAAGTCTGCTGATAGCATAGTTGCAGAAATTGTTGAAACTGAATCTACTTATATCATGCAACTTGCCAAGGCAGAATCCATCGAGCTAATAAGCAATTATACCCCAGATAAATCGGATGCTATCGGTCCTTTCTCTAAAGGGGAGATTGCTTTGCCATTATCAGGGATTTTAGATTTTGCAAAAGAAAAAGAAAGGCTGAGCAAAGAATTGAATCAACTAGATGAAGAGATTTATAAGATTGATAAAAAGCTTTCGAATCCTGGATTTCTTGAAAAAGCAAAGGCTGATGTGGTTGACAAAGAAAAACAAAAGATGCAAGTTCTTCAAGATAAGAAAGACGTTATTAAAAACGCTATCGAACGATTAGGAAATTAAGATGCAGAAAAAATACCGAGTTCTACTGCTTGGCAGTGGTGGGCGTGAGCATGCTATCGCCCATTCCATTTTACAATCGCCATACCTTGCTGACCTAAAAGTTTATCCTGGAAATGCAGGATTTAACAAAGATCAGTTGCTACCTCAAGGCAGTCTAGATTGGAACAACAAAGAAGAATTCCAAACCGCATGCAAAGGAAAATATGATTTAGTTATAGTCGGACCTGAAGATCCTCTTGTTTCAGGAGTAGCAGATTGGATGGAAGAGCTTGGAATACCGTGTTTTGGACCCTCAGCGTATTGTGCACAATTGGAAGGATCCAAGGATTTTGCCAAAAAACTGATGTTAGATGCTGGTGTTCCTACCGCTCAATACAGAACATTCACCGATTATGATTCTTCATTGGCGTACTGCAAAGAAAAAACACTTCCGCTTGTAATCAAAGCAGATGGTCTAGCCGCTGGAAAGGGTGTAACAGTTTGCCTAGAATTAGTACAAATTGAACAATCCCTGAAAGAAATTTTTCTAGAAAAAAAGTTCGGTAGCAGTGGAAACCAAGTTGTAATTGAAGATTTTCTTGAAGGGGAAGAGGCAAGTATCTTTGCTATTTGTGATGGAAAGAATTATGTACTTTTGCCAGCAGCACAAGACCACAAGAGAGCTTATGATAATGATGAGGGTCCTAATACAGGTGGAATGGGTGCATATTGTCCTGCGCCCATAGCTAGTGAGCTTGTCATAGCAAAAGTAAAGACAAGAATTATAGAGCCTATGCTTGCAGAATTAATGAAAAAAGGCAAACCATACAAGGGTGTACTCTATGCAGGCTTAATGATTGATTCTAAGGCAGATCCCTATGTCGTAGAGTTCAACTGTAGATTCGGTGATCCAGAAACCCAAGCGGTTCTACAATTGATTGAATCAGATATCTTGGAACTTTTTTATAATGTTAGTACGCATAACTTAATCAACAATCCTCCAATAAAAATCTCAAGCAAACATTCATCCATAGTAGTTCTTGCAGCAAAAGGATACCCTGGTGAATATGTTAAATCTATTTTGATCGATTCAACAAAACCTAAAGAAAAAGATACTATGATCTTTCATGCAGGAACAAAATTTGCAGATGATGGTAGCATTGTGAGTAGTGGTGGTAGAGTTCTAGGAATTGTCTCATTAGGAGATAGCTTAAAAGATTCTATTGACAAGACTTACTCGTTTATAAATAGTTTTAAAACTGATTCGCTTTTTTATAGGAAAGACATTGGTAGGAGAGCACTTTAAATTATGCCGTTTGCTATAGCTGGGAATGTTGAACGATTTGAACGGGAATCTTTAAGAGGTTTTGAGAAGCATCTAGGTATTATTTTATCACCTCACCAACCAGCACTACAACAGAAAAGAATGATCTTCAGAGCCTTAGTAGAAAAAGGCGGAGTTCATAGTATTTTAGAGAGCCTAAGTAAAAAGGAATTATTATCTTTAATTTTTATTATCACTCAATTCGGAGATACAACAACCATAGAGACTCCTCCTGAATATACAGATGTCAAGAACATTCCGTACGTAATTGAATGGAAGAAAAATCATTTTACTATTCCCTTGGAGATATTTCAATATTTTTCCGTAGAACGTCTGTTTCGTGAACAAGCATATTTATTCGCACTCATTCCTATGCTTACTAAGGAAGAAAAGAAATCTTGGATACGATGGATAGAAGTTGACTTCGAATCTGGCAAGGATCGTAATTTAGATTTCGAAATTTACTTCCATTGCAGACTCTTACAAAAGCCATTCCAAGGCAAATCCTTAATCCAAGATCCAGAATTCTTGCTAGAAGATCTCTGGCCAACTGGAAGTTGTGAGCAGATGGATTGGTACTACAAGGGTCTTACAACATTTTACTATTCCTTGCAAGAACTTTCCAAAAAGGAAAGAGATCCTTTCAAGAAACATGTCATCGAAGTTATAAAATGTGGAAAATACGTTCTGCGTAAATCCCACCGAAATGCAACACTCAATCAATCTACCTTAGTTGCCACTGTTGAAGGTGCAACTCCCCAACTACGTGAAACCATATTCCAATGGGAAAAGCAAGACGAAGATAGAAGATCAAGCCTTTTCTAAGGTGAGGATTGGCTGAGTCTCGCCCAGGACCCAGCACCATTTTTAATAATTCTATTCTATCTGTGTTTATTTCACCTAATTTAAAAAGAGAGGCTACTCAGAAGAGCAAATTCGAAACATGACGCCAGATCAGCACGATGAACTAGCCAATGCGATACGAATTGAAAATGATAATAATACCTTGGTAGCTAAAGGCCTTGATCCTGATGCCATGACTCCTGAGCAAAGGAATATAGCATTAAACGATCTTCAGCCAATTATACATTCCCCGTTAGATGACCTATTGGGTGCACTGGGAACAATAGGAGGAGGATTGATCGGCTCTCTAGGACTTGCCTTTGGACGTAAAAGAGAAGATGAGATAACTGGGGAAGCTACGGTGAGAGATGGAAAGATAGAAGGGGATAAGCCTCCTGTTCCAGATTCATTAATTGATCCAATCGGTAAAACTGAAGGTGATATAATACTCACGGATAATGGACCAGAAATCGTAGGTCCAGATGGTAGACAATACCCAGTCAATTCACGAGAAGGGATGGAGATTAGAATGCGGCTAGCTGGTTTTACAAATACCCAAGTTATAAATGTTTCTGATACTAAGACTGAAAGAGATGTAACAATAAATCAGATAGATGGCCGTGATTATAAAACGATAAAATCTGATTTACTTTTAAATATGCCTACTAATTTAAAAGATTCAACGATCGATAGATTCAATAAGGAGATCTCAGGAAATTTAGTAGATGTCCTAAAAAAATCGGAGGACACATCAAAAACAAATATCCAGAAAGAAAAAGAGAAAATCCATAAAGATAAAGAATCAATTGAAAGCTGGTCTAATGGTGGAATAATCAAAAAAGAAAAAGAAATTATTGCAAGAGGTGTTGAGGAAAAACTAAATACGGAGCAATATAAAAAGTTAATTGAGAAACGAAACAACATAGATACTTTAAAGGCAGGATTGTTAGATATCTCTAAAGGAAAATCACTATTGGAGAATAATGCTCTAAAAGATAGATTTATTGACTTAGATACAGAACAGATTGCAACGTATTCTGAACAATTATCTAAAGAGGTAACAAGTGGAAGGTTATCTAAAGAAGTATTTAATAAGTTAGTAAATGATAAGGTTATTGAATTAGACAAGAACCGAAAAGAAGCTCTGAAAAATATTTCCGCTTCAACATATTTAAAAACGTTTCAAGGCTTAAACGAAAAGATGTTTCCAGGAGGAAAAGATGAGAAAGCTTCCTTTCTTACTCCAACTGAGAAAAAGTCCACCTCTAACCGCTACCATCTAGGTGAATTGAATTACGAACTTCTCTCTACTAAGGAAAAAAATGTTATGGATGCAAAATTGGAAAAAGCGGGGCTCAAACCTTCGTCTGAGGTGCTGAAAACAAACCCAGAAATTAAGAACGCCTACCAAAAGTTGATAGTAAACTATGTTCTTAAAGAAAGAGAAATACTTTCAAAAGTCCAAGAATCTGCTTTAAACCAAAAACAAATCGATGCCTTTAAAAACTCAGCTATAAAGGAAGTAACTACACAAGTTACCACCTTGAAAGCGAGAGAAAAAGCAGCTTTCGAAGTAAAAATTTCCTACAAAGACCCGTCGACCGGTAAAATCGTATCTAAACTTGTTGATAGTCGAGATCCCTCCTTAAATGCAGAACAATCAAAACTTGCAAAGAAAGCTCTTGCCGAAAAAGAAGAAACACGCATTCTAAAGGAACGAGATAAGGTCGAGAAGGAATGGAAAGCTGCTAATGATAAAATCTTAGAACAAAAATTACTAGACGCTGCTAGCGAGGCAAGGATTAGGGAATTGACAAGTTATAGTCAACAAGAGTGGGTAGACGCTATGGCAGAACAACCTGACCCTGATAAACGTGCCAAGATGCTAGAAGAAAGAAAGCTTAAGGAGCATGCGGCAGAGATTAGGGAAATTCAATCTATACAAATTGAGAAAAGGGTTGAAATGTACGTGAATAATTCGCTCATGGGTCAAGGTAAAGAAGGTCCAGTTTACAAACAGGTGATCACAACTTATGAATACTTTAAAAATATTGATATTGATTCAGAAGTAGCGAAAATTTCTGATCCCGAGAAAAAGAAAATTGCGAGAGAGGCTTTGGAGTTTATACGTCAAACTCCAACAGCTGAAAAATTTGCCAATGATACTCAAGCCGCTCTTTGTAATGTAATTTCTGCTTGGGAGGCTGCAATGATCGCAGGAAGGCCTGATGTGAATACCGATTTTCCTACATTCTATAAGGAACAAGTGTTGGCTGGAAATATTAAGAAGGATACCTATGGAAAGGATACCGTAGGAGTTTTCTTCAATGCCGACAAACCTTACCTTGAGCCAACTGAACGGCTTGCAAGTAATAGTGAGTTTGATTTTTCCTCCGATTCAGGCAGAGACAAAATCAATGAAAAACTTGAATCAACCTCTGCGAGAGTGGCACAAGTATATCTAGACTATCCAGGAGGAAAGACTGGAGAACACTTTGTCATTGCTTATAGAAACTCGCAAGGCGAATGGATCATCAAAGATCATAACGAGAGGGGAGCGCCAAATTGGAAAAACGGTGGTTTACTTTCGAGAGCTGTTCTTGATGGAAAAATTGCGGATATCAGGTTATTAAAATAAGGTGATAGAGATGTATAGGAAAGTTATATTAACGTGTATATTGATTTGTTTAACCAGCAACTCTAATTGTATAGAAAGTTCTTTAGAAAAAAAGTATGAGGCATTTAATCATTATTATTATTTTCATACTCAATTGGAGCAATTAGGTAAATATGGTTTTTCTGAAACTGAAAAATTCCAATATGGAAAATTTGATTTCAAAACGGCTAGTTTAGATTTATATGATATAGATACATGGGAAGTTAAGAAAATTCTAAAGCTAAAGAATTATAAAGACAATGTTTTTCTTGTCGATGGTTACAAGAAGTTTTTTCTTTATACGGAGCCAAAATTACAGTTAGTTTTCATCAAAGATAAAGACAATATAAAGTCGTATATTACAGGCGGGCATGGAGAGGATTTGACAACTCTGGATGCGTGTAAAGAACACGCAAAGAAAGTAAAAAAAGAAATTGACGATGCACAACAATGCGATGGCTGTCAGGGGCCGATGTAAACCGTATGATTAAATTATTTAATTATCATCTCTAAATCTGCCGAAGATTTTGCCAAGCAAACTCAGTCAGCCCTATGTAATATAATTACTGGCTGGGAAGCAGCGATGATTGCAGGAAGAAAAGTTGAGCCAGATTTTGCAAAGTTTTATATCGAACAGGTCAAGTTGGGAGCAATCACTGTTGATACCCATGGGAAAAATGAAGCAGTTTTCTACGGAACTTCGAAAGAATATTTGGGTCCAAATGAATTACTTTCTGATGCTAAAGGACCAAATCTAAATTTTTCTACGCAGGAAGGCCGAGGAAAAATCATAGATTACTTGGAATCGACTCCGTCCCGTGTAGCAATGGTTCATCTAGATTATGAAGGTGATGGGAAGGGCGACCATTTTGTGGTTGCGTATAAAAATTCACAAGGTGAATGGATAATAAAGGATCATAATGAAAAAGGAACACCTAGTAAGGAACGATGGAAATACGGCGGATTGTTGAGTGTAGCAGTTAAAAAAGGAAAAATTAAAGATATAAGGTTGGTTAAATGAGATTGAAGAAATTCATATTATTGTTTTTATTGGCAATTGGCTGCGGAACGTACACACCTTTAGATAATCGCTATGCTAAGTATGATCATATTTACTATTTCGATACCCAACTTCGAAATCTTGAAGAGTATGGCTTTAAAAAAAGTGAGAGATACCAATACGGTATTTTTGATCACAAATCGGCTTCTTTGAAACTTATTTCCGCAGATGGAAATTGGGCGTTTAAGAAAATTCTAAAGCTCAAAAAAACTAACACGGACATTCTAGAAGTTGAAGGATATGATAAATTTTTTATCTATTTCCGAGATCCAAGGGGAATAGTTTTTACAGAAAATATCGAAAATGCAAAATCAGTTAAATCTCTAATTGATACAGGCGGTGCTTTGGAAGAACTGACTTCGATCGATGCATGCAAAGAACATTCTGCAAAAGTTAAAAAAGAGCAAGAAGAATTTACTACGTCTCCTGGGCAGGAGTAATATACTGATCTTCACTTTAGAAGGAAAAATGAGATGCTTTTAGAGGATACCTTTTTCGGATGCAGCATACCTTCGTAGTAAATGGTGTGTCGCAGTTTCGACTTGGAATTTGCTTAAGAGTAATTTTGGAGATGACATTCCAGATTTCATTCCTTTCGTTAAAGAAATGCACAGTAAAGGTTGGATCAAAAACTCAAATATGGAACTATTGCGAGTTGATAATATTATGAACCATTATGCAAAGGAACATGGCAAAGGCTTTGATCGTATTTCCCTTCAAGGATTGGATACTAGAGCAGAAAGATACGACCAGCTATCGAAAGACTTAATCGAAAAGAAACCTGAATCGATTACATTACGAGTGAAAGAGGAATCGGACGGACGTGGACATACGATCTCTTTACACCGACTTCCGAACGGCACGTATAAGGTGGTGGATACGTCACAACCGAGAATCAATGGAAGTATTTTTGATCCTATGAATGTGGAAGGATCTCCTTTAGTAGAAGAGCTTTCCGGAAAGAATCCATATGCTAAGTTACCTCCTAAGGCTTATGACTATGTCAAGTAATAGTAATTTTATTTTAGGCATCATTGCCAAAAATATACTTTTTAGTTGGATATGTTTATGCATTGACTGCAGTGATAACTTAAGACTTCCACTAGATGAAAAGCAAACAGCGACTATTTTGGAAAACAAAGGCTATAAGATTAATCAAAATACATTAAAGCCAGGGCAACATATTCATACAATTGAATTTAGTACTAAAACAAAATATGAAATAGATGATTTACCTTTAATTTGCAAATTACCTACCCTCAAAAATTTATCAATTGAAGGCATTGAATTTCCATATTTTTCTGATGATGCGGTGAGAAGTTGTGCGAGAAGTAACATAAATAATTTTATGTTAGGAAAAGTGAAATTTCAAAATAACAGTTTTTGTGAACTATTAAAACAAAAAAAGACTCCTGAGTTAAAACTTTTTTTTTACTATTCCGCCATTAATAAAAACCTAATTGACTGTCTTTCTGAACTCGAAAGTCTAACCAGCTTTGGTCTTGATGGAGATTTAAATTTTACAGACGATGATTTTTGTGCTTTTTCAAAAAAGTCAAAAAACTTAACCTTTCTTCGTCTTAATTATTCAAATTTAGGAAAGAAAAGCCTTGAGTGTATATTAAATTTTCCTAAATTAACCAGCGTCATGTTGCAAGACTGGAAGAATGTCCCGATGGCAGAACATTTTAAAATCATGGATGCCTATAAAAAAAAGTATGGTCGAAAAATTGAGAAATTGATCAACGATACATATTGACCGAGTATCAACGGAACGCTCTTTGTAATGTAGAAACAGAAAATTGCAAGATAGGCTTTGAAGTTTATACGTGAGCCTCGCCCAGCACCACTCAATCGCTAACGCTCATTTGTTGCAGTGGTGACTGGATAATACAAAAACTAATTTATTGAACAAGTTATCTGTTATATTAGATGAAAATTACAGTTAAGAGACATAATTTTTATCGACCGGTTAAAATATTTCGAAAATACGATATAAAAGTTCAATGAAAACGCAAGTTTTCAGGAAAAACGATCAGAGATGTACATAGCCAGATTGGAGCAAAAAGAAAAAGTTAGCTTATAAAATAAATCAGAACCTATGCTACTTTTTTGTAGGAATAAATATGATACAAACCATTCAAGACAGGAATAGAAACTAACTTGGAATCAGGTGGCTTTTGGATTACAGAAGGAATAGGTGTTTCTTTGTTCAAAGCTATGTGGGTTCGGTGGTTGTTGTAAAATTGAATAAACTCATCTAACTTAGTTTCCAAATGGTATTGGTTCATAGGTATGAAGTAATCTAAGAATTCCTCTTTGCATGTTTTCACAAATCGTTCTGCATATCCATTCTGCCAGGCCTGTCCAGCATAACTTTCCAAAGGAAATTGTGCTAGGGTGAGCGAATAGAAGTTTTCTTGTGTTTCACTTTGACTTTCCCGAGAAAACGAGTTATTCTTTTTCCGAACAAAGAATCGTTGTCAGAAATAACATATTTGATTGTTAGATCGGAATGGATTGCTTTTCGTATTGATAGTTTCAAAACTCTACGAACCCAAGATGTTGTTGGGTGAGTATGGATGTCATAATGAAGGATTCGTCTTGTCGAAAGGTGCATGTAAAAGAGAACACGATATATTTCTTGGAAGTTAACGGAATATACTGAGAATATATCTTTAACGATGATACAATCAGAATGTAGGTTGTAGAAGTTTTTCCAGGAAAGTTAATTAGATTTCTATCATCTAGCGAAGTGATTGCCTCCTCAGCGACTTTTGCCGATGAATTTGGCACACAGTGTGCCAAATTGAATATTTGAAGGATAACGCACGTTAATTTTTATTGTCTATATAAAGTATAATGAATATTAAATGATATTTCCTTCGTTCAAAAACTTAATCGATCTCCCATTCCATCTCATCCTGACGATAGGCTTTAGCCTATTGCAGGATGAAGCTTATAGTAATATTATCAGCTAACAAGTTCCAATTGGTTTTTTAGATCAAGGTTTCTGCCCAAGGAATATCCCACTGATGCCACGTGCTTTAGCGCGTGGTGAAGTTTACAAGAACCAATCTCTGCGCCCCAGACCCAGCACCATTTCTAACGCTCAGCTTTGCTTCGCTAAATGGTGCTGGGGAGCTGGAAGAGGCGCCCAATAACCCCAAAATAAAGCCAAAAAAACATAAGTACTAACAAAATAAGTTGCAAGAATAAAGTTACTAACTTCTTAAATATTGTTAGATCAAAGATAAAATCTGAAATTGGATGTTAAAGATGAGCAAAATGAATTTAGATTTGCTGCTCTAGGAATAACCAATGTGGGTAGAAAATTATTTGTCATTTTTACGATTCGAAAAAGTAAAATTAGAATTATTTCTGCTAGAGATATGAGTAAGAAAGAGAGGAAGCTTTATGAAAATTTTGACCAAAAAAATACCTAAATTCAAAAATTCAGATGAAGAAGTAAAGTTTTGGGATAAGAATGATGGAACAGATTATTTTAACTTTAATCAGTTAGAAAAAGTTTCATTCCCGAATTTAAAACCAACAACCAAAATGATTTCTTTACGACTTCCTGAATCTTTGTTAGAAAGGCTTAAAACATTAGCAAACAAAAACGATGTTCCATACCAATCTTTAATTAAGATTCTCCTAGCCGAAAAAGTTAATGAAGAGTTTAAGAAGGTTAGTTAATTCGTATCTGCCTCGCATAATATTGTACTACATTGAGCTTTGCCTGACCTGACAGCATTTTTCGTAGAAAAAAGTTATTAGGTTGTAACTAATCCTCACAAAAACTAATCCATCTGTGAAGATGATTTATGGAAGTAGTGGATTGGGAGCATGAACATAAAAATCTAGTGTAAAAAAGGTAGGATGGTGTATTGTGGTTGATGGAATTGATTTGAGGGAAACTGTAGGATTCAATCCTACGGCAATGATATACATTCTCAAAACGCCTGAACAAATTTCGAATGTATAAACCGATGATCTACCGTCCTGGAGAAAAAATAAATGAATAAAGCTATATTTTTCTTCATTTTTTCTGTTACCGTAATCTTTGCAACAGATACACAAGATCTAGAAAAAGTTAAACAAAAGATAGAGTATCACAATAGTGGATTCATGAAAGGAAATTTAATAACATCATTAGAAGATGATTGGTTAAAAATAACAAATTATTATATAAATGGTGAATCTTTTAAAAATAGGCTCAAAGAACCAGATCGTTTAGAATCTATAGAAAAATGGGGCGATCATCGGCGTTGGTTTGTGAGCAAATGGCAAGGCATAGAACCAGCAATTTATGTGTCGGCTGATTATACACATGATTTTTACGATGATGATATTAGAGAATCCAGACAAATACCAACCGACTTGAAAGATTATTTTAAATTTCACGTCAAAAATTACTGCGAGTTTGATGGAAAGATGGATACCCGTTATGCGCGTATAAAAAAGATGAAGCTCACCTACTACGATGCACCTTATACAGCTGTCAATAATATGATGAATATCAAAATTGTTGGTAAATTCAAAAAAATTATTAGCTATGATATAGAGCTCAAAGAAGAGGATAAAATCATCGATGCAATGCAGACCTATCATCCGCTCAAACCGACTACCTTATTTGGGAATATTTTTGCAATCCAATTGAAGGTGTTAGAGGTATATCCTGGAGAGAAGAATATGCCTCTATGTACTTCCTATTATTATATGGGACGAAAAGGTTGGGGAAGCTATGAGGAGATTTTAAAACAGATAGATGAATTGCCTGAATTGAAAGGGAAGCGGAATCCGTATTAGGACTAATTGTTCTCAAGACTGTAGGTATTCCCTTAGTGAAGGGATGTGTATAATTCAAGGTTAAGACTCTCTCTAGGGACGCCAAATATTCCCTAAACAATATAATAATAGTTAGGCTTATTAGATATGACTCAATGTTAAGTTTTATTTATGTTTTCATCCTGACTATAGGCTTTAGCCTATTGCAGGATGAAGCTTATCTTACATATTGAACGTAGGAAAACACTCCAGTTCACCATCGCCATCTTTCGCAGTGACCCAGCACCATTTTCAACGCTCAGCTTTGCATCGCTAAATGTTGCTGGGGCGCCCTCGTCGAGAGCGAGGGAGAAGGCGCCCAAACAATTTTTTTAGTAGTAAACTATTACTTGATAAATGTTCATTCAAATGAAATGCTGTGTTTTATCATTGCACTAGAAACCCTTTATGAAGAGGATAACCTCCATTGAAACCTAGAAATAAAAGTTTAGATCTCTTCCGAGGGTTTACTGTGTTGTTGATGGTGATCGTAAATAATCCTGGGAATTGGGGACAAATTTATTCCTTCTTCAAACATGCAGCTTGGGATGGCTTGGGTTCTGCTGATTTTGTATTTCCGTTTTTTTTAATCGCGGTCGGTGCATCCATTCCTTTTGCTTATGCGAAACGCAAATCATTAGCTGAGTCGGATGCTAGAATTCTTTTTCATGTATTTCTTAGAGCCTCGTTTTTAATTTGCATAGGTTTACTATTGAATGGTTTCCCTGATTACAAATTGTCCGAGTTGCGAATTCCTGGTGTCTTACAAAGAATAGGTGTTGTTTACTTTTTTGCATATGCTATCTATCTTAGTTTAAACTTTAGGTTACAGTTTTTCCTATTTGTCAGTATTCTTTTGTCTTATATAATTGGGATTGTATATTTAGCTCCTCCTGATTGGAAATATGTACAAAATGTTCCCTTTCGATATGATTCCATTTACAATTGGGCTGCTTATATTGATCGTTCTTTGTTGAGTGGACATCTTTGGAAGATTACCAAAGTCTGGGATCCAGAAGGTATCCTGAGTACGATTCCTTCCATAGCGAGCGCTCTCATGGGAATTTGGATTTCGGAATGGTTTATTAAAGCTATAAGTGTAAAAGTCGACTTAACTTCAAAGGAAAAATTTCAATCACAACGTTCTATTCAAGCCATTTCGAATTTTCTTTTACGATTATTTCCTGATAATGAGAAGAAAGAATATTTTCCAGTTGTTGTTAAGTTTTTTTTTGTTGGAATCATTTTTCTGACCTTAGGGTTCTTTGTTCATAGCGTCTTCCCAATTAACAAGAGCCTTTGGTCTTCTAGTTTTGTTTTGGTAACAGGTGCCTCAGCATATTTTTTTATTCTAATATTGTATTTTATACCAGCATCATGGCAGGATGCAAAAGTTTTGAAACCCATTCTAATGCTTGGACAATCTGCACTCTTTGTATTTGTATTCACTGGCTTATTCTCGAGAATTCTAAATTTAGTTTTACACGATGGCAAATCTACAAAGCAGATTGTCTTCTCGACATTGAGTATTTTTAGTCAACCAAAAGATAACTCACTATTCTATTCATTAGTCTATCTATGTTTTACGATTAGCATAACATATATTTGGCGAAAACTTACTCAACGAATTTGATATTTCTTCTGTCCCGAGATGCCTAGTCGAGTCATTAGGCGGTATAAAAATGCACTGGAAGAGGGAAGAAGATTTCCAACTTTTGCAAGGATTCCTCGGTAGACAGGAAGTGAAATTTCTAATTTGGGACGAGTGAAAGTGGAAAGAACAACCTCTGCAACTTCTTTCGTGTCCAAGGTGCTTCCTGAAAAAGTCAATGCAGCCTCAATTTTATCTTTCTGAAGATCCAGCATGGGAGTGCGAACGGCGTCAGGGCAGATGACGGATACAGTGATTCCAAAAGGCTTCAATTCTTGGGCTGTAGCCAAGGAGAAAGATCTCACTGCAAATTTCGAAGCTGAATACAAACTCATTCCTGGAATGGGAGCAAGTCCTGCTAAAGATGAAATGTGTACAATATGTCCATAGTTTTGATTCTTTAGAATCTTCGAAGTGAGATTTGTCCCAAGAATTAAACCTTTAAGATTGATATCAATATGAAAGTCTATATCCTCACTTCTAAAATCATAAACATAGCCAGGCCTTAGTACACCTGCACATTGGATTAAACCATGCAAGGGAATCT
>PEQN01000017.1 GCA_002786225.1 Leptospira sp.
AAAAAATTTGCAGAAGCAAAAAAAACACAACTTGAGGAAGATGACATAGAAATTAATAGAAACTTCAAATAAGATGAAAATCACCAAACAAAATAAAATTCCACCTATGGATGAGATTGGAAATGGTTTATTTAAAATCGTTCTGCCCCAACCTTTTTATGCACCTAATAATATTTATATTCTAGTAAATGAGGGACTGACTTTAATTGATTCGGGGTATATAGAATCCGTGCCACTTCTACAAGCATCCCTTAAGACTAGAGGTTTTTCCCTCAGTGATATCAAGCATATTATTTATACTCACAACCATTTAGATCATATCTCCTCTGCTTTAGTACTCAAGTCTTATGCCAAGAAAGCAACCTATTATGGTTATAGAGCCATGCAAGATGGAGTTGGTAATTATATAGAATCTATGAAACTATTTGAGCAAGCTACAGAGGATCTATTTAAAATTGCCTATGGAGATCCTATCGAACTGGAAAAGGTATTAAGGAAATCGAGACAGGGTTGGAATACATTTTTTTCAAAATTTTACGAAACCAAAAAAGGTAGTTCCTTTCTACAAATTGATGTAGCCATAGACCACAATGATAGCATAGAAATAGATGGACATAGCTTTCGTTTTATTTATACTCCAGGTCATAATTTATATCATATCACTCCAGTTTTGCAAAAATCTAAAATCTATTTCTCAGGTGATTTGATTATTGCCAATCTTACAGCTATCTATTCTGAGCTGGATGGAAGTTTGAATGATTATCATTTTACTCTGGCAAAACTACTAGAGGAACCTATCCGAAGAATGCTACCCGCCCATGGTATGGAAATTGATGATCCCAAGAGAACGATTACCCTTGTCAAGAAAACACTTTCTATCCTTGAAAAGGGAGTAATCCGTAGATTAAAAGAAGGTTCTTCCGATCTTTTGTCTCTTATGGAAGCAGCCATAGGCAAAAAAGTTCATACAGGCGGTCATCTCACAACTGCACTAGGACTGATCTACTCTATTATCAAGAAACTTGAGCTAGAAGGGAGGATTCACTACGAGAAAAAAGAATCGGGTTATGAAATTTTTCACATCAAGGAAATTTAAGTTCCATTTTTTGTATCCGATAATTATAAGTACTAAACCAGACTTGGATAAAATCTCGATGAAAAGAATGAAAAAAATATATCTCGCTCTACCACTCTTACTTCTTTTAGTAAGTCCATATTCTGCGCAGGATACAAAATCAGAACAGATATCTGAATCTGATATATTTGTTGATAAAGATAGTAATTATACTAAGTCTCTTCTTAAAATCATTGATGACCTAAAAGTTATTATTGCGGTAAGAATTGGAGACATAGAGCAAAAGCATTCACAGCTAGTCTTACTTAAACCGGAATATAAAAATAAACATACAATAGTTACGGAAGACACACCTTATTTGGTAGATGAGGGATATGAGTCAAATTTATTGAAGTATATATCTTTTATTTATGATAATAATAAAATCAAAGAAGTAAAACTCGAATCTCGTAAGAAAAGAATTTTCTATGAATTTGCTTTCGAGAACAAAACAATGATCATCAATCCTACTGATGTGATGAGCACAGAAGTAATTTTGACTCGCTTTGATGAAGAACAGAAGACTATGATTCGAAATATTTCCTTGGATAACCAAATTCGTGCTTTGCGATTAGTAGAATCCTCTTTACGAAATGCATTTTATAGAATGGATGTCATGATCGTTCTTATTAAAGAAAGAAAAGATAGATCCAACGAATACCAAATCGATATTTAATACCTTCTCTCTCCCCAAGGATCGAATAAGAGCTTAGTATAAGCTTGGGAATTCTCATTGGGGATATTCCCCTTCTTTCCTTCTTCAAGCATTCTCCCATTGTTCATTACGTAAATCCTATCGCAGAGAGCTTCTACAACATCTAAGTCATGAGAGATAAAGAGGATTCCTAATTTTAACTGATTTCTTAATGTTAAAACTAAATCCATCACCTTCTTTCTCACTATATGATCTAGCCCACTCACTGGCTCATCCATGATCAAATATTGCGGCTTGGCTAAGACTGCTCTTAGAATTGCCAGGCGTTGCAATTGCCCACCCGAGCATTCACTGGGAAATCTTTGTAAGAGTTCCTCATCTAAGCTAAACAAAGGAAGTATATCCATAATCTCTTGGAGAGACTCTTTCCTCTTTCTTCTCTGAAGAATAGTTGGCTCTAACAAAGATCTAAGGATTTTTAAATGTGGATTAAAGCTTGAATAGGAATCTTGGAATACAGGTTGAACTGCTCCCCTTTCAATCATTATTTCTCCTTGGATTTGGTAATTTTCCATAGGATAGATGGAGTGGAAGATAGATTTGAAAATGGTAGATTTCCCAGAGCCAGATGCACCTACTAAACCTATGATTTCTGCCTTGCCTATTCTCAAATTAATGTCTTGAATAAGAATTTGGTCATGAATAGAAACACTAAGCTTGTTTATGGTTATCATTTTATTCTTGAGGGATAGAAACTTTCTTCCAGACTAGAGAAAGACAAAGGGGAATCAAGTGAAAGAAAAAGTAAAAATCACAGAAGTTGGGGCAAGAGATGGCTTGCAGAACGAAAAAGCTTTCATTCCAACGAATGTTAAAATTACATTTATTAAGAAACTTATAGAAGCATCACTTACTCATATTGAACTAACTTCATTTGTCAAACCAAGCTCTATTCCGCAGCTAGCAGATGCATCGGAAGTTTCCGCACATTTTGTTCGCAAGTCTATAAGCCAAGAATTCTCCTGTCTTACTCCAAATCTTCATGGTTATAAATCAGCTATAGAACATGGATACAAAGAAGTTGCAGTATTTACGGCTGCATCTAATTCTTTTACAAAAAAAAATATCAATAAAACAATAGAAGAATCTCTTCATGCCTTCGATGAGATCTTCCTGGAAGCATCAAAAAATAATGTAAAAGTCAGAGGCTACGTCTCAACTATCATTGCCTGTCCTTATGAAGGTTGGATAGATCCAGATAAGGTTCTTGGAGTTATAGATCGCTTACTAGATAAGGGAGTTTACGAGGTATCTCTTGGTGAGACCATAGGAAAAGCAATCCCTTCCCAAGTAGAAAAATTATTGAATCTCATACTCAAGAAACATCCGGCTAAACTTTTTGCTGGTCATTTTCATGACACATATGGTATGGGAATTGCGAATACTTCTAAGAGTCTCGAAATGGGATTAAGATCCTTTGATTCCTCTTCTGGTGGACTAGGCGGTTGTCCTTATGCGAAAGGAGCATCAGGAAATCTTGCTACGGAAGATTTGCTGTATTTATTGGATACCCATGGTTATGATACAGGCGTAGATTTAAATAAAATTGTTGAAGCATCCCAATACATAGAATCTTTTTTAGGAAGAAAAATTATGAGTAAATCCTACCAAGCCTTGCTTGCGTCTAAGATTTAAGCCGTAATTTTTTATTACTCATCTCGACTTATTTAAGATAAAATATCTTGCATTTAGAAAATAAACAAACAAAGAAAAAGCTTTTAAATAAGCTAAGAGAGAATTACTCCAAGCATGAATTCTTGAAATCAGATCCTATAGAAATTGTATACAAATACAAAGATCCATATGACCAAGAATGTATAGCATTGATCACTTCTCTCTTTTCCTATGGAAACGTAACATCTATTAGATCTTTTCTAAATAAGCTTTTCTTGAGGCTAGGAAACAAACCTTTCGAAACACTCAGCAATCAGAATCATTTTGATCAATTATTGGAGGGGATTGGTAGCTACCGATTTCAAAAAGAAAAAGATATTTCTGAATTTTTTTTTGGAATTTCTGAATTGATTCGAGATAAGAATTTAAGTGATACTAAATTCCCAATCTTTGAAAGCTATTTCTTAGAGAATGGTATCTTAGGCTTTCAAAGTAAACTGAGATCTAAGTTAAGATTTCATTCCTATGGACTAGACTTTCTGATTGGAAAGGCTTTAGCTAAATCTGCTCATAAAAGGTATTCTATGTTTCTTAGATGGATGGTTCTTCCAACCTTCCCAGATTTTCATTACTATAAATTACTTTCAGAAAATGATTTGGTCTTACCATTAGATACCCATATCATTCGCATGGCTCAAATCTTAAATCTATCAGATAGGAAATCACCAGATAAGAAACTGGCTATAGAAATCACTCATTCCCTTACTGAGATTCTAGATGAACCCTCAGTACGCTTTGATTTTGCTTTAAGTAGAATAGGAATCATGGAAAAATGTAGGGGTAAATTTGACGAAAAGATCTGTCCTCAATGCCATTTGAGGACAGTCTGTAGTTTTTATCTAAGCCAAGGAAGCTAGTGCTGCTTCATAATTTGGTTCATGGACGATATCATCAACAAGTTCTGTGTAAAGAACCTTGTCATTTTCATCAAGAACCACAACCGCTCTAGCAAGAAGTCCAGCCATAGGTCCATCTGCTAACTCAAGACCATAGTTCTTGCCAAAAGATTCATTTCTAAAATCAGAAAGTGTCTCTACATTTACTATTCCTTCTGCACCACAAAATCTTTTTTGCGCAAAAGGTAGGTCAGCAGAGATACAAAGTACAACTGCGTTTGGTAGGCTACTTGCTTTCTCATTAAACTTTCTAACGGATGTTGCACAAACTGGAGTATCTATGCTTGGAAAAACATTGAGTATCTTTTTTTTTCCTTTGTAAGTATCTAAACTAACATCCGATAAATCATTTTTTGTTAATTTTAAGGAAGGAGCGTTAGAGCCAAGTTTAGGAAGGTCAGCTACTGTATGAATGGAATTGCCTTTGAATTTTAAATCTGCCATAATGGATAGACTGATTCAAAACTTTTAATAGGAAAGAAAAAAGCGTCTTATTAAAAATATTGGAAACGGATTTAAAATGAAAAGATTAGATTGGTAGTGCCACGGGGAATTGAACCCCGATTGCAAGGATGAAAACCTTGTGTCCTAACCATTAGACGATGGCACCGTTTTTGATTTAGATAGTCACTGAGTCGTTTGGGACTCGAACCCAAGACCCTCTCCTTAAAAGGGAGATGCTCTACCAACTGAGCTAACGACTCCTGACTCTCTTGTAGATACAATATTTTTAGAAGGGGTACTGGGTCAAGGTGTTTTGGAAAAAAATTCCTACATCGACAAAATAATTGTATGATCCCTATCTGGTCCAGTTGAGATCATGTGTACAGGAACACCAACCAATCCTCGAAGAGCCGTGATATAATCTTGGCAATTCTTAGGAAGTTTTTTGAAATCATTGATCCCACAGATGTCTGATTTCCAACCTGGGAATTCTTTATAAATGGGTTTTACTCTTTCAAGTCCTTGGGATGGAAAATATTCTAATCTTTTACCATCTAACTCATATCCAACGGCAACAGGAATTGTATCATATTCGCTAAGAACATCAATCTTAGTTAAGGCAAGCGCATTCATACCATTTACTCTTACAGCATGTTTTAGGAGTTCTACATCAAACCATCCACATCTTCTCGGTCTACCTGTTGTGGAACCATATTCTCCACCTAACTTACGAAGCTTTTCCCCTTCTTCATCTAATAATTCTGTAGGAAATGGTCCTTCCCCTACTCTAGTGATGTATGCCTTACTGATACCAATAACTTTTTCTAAAAAATGATAACCAACACCTGAGCCAATTAAAGCTCCACCTGTAGTTGGATTGGAAGATGTAACAAAAGGATAAGTCCCAAAGTCAGCATCCAATCCTGTGCCTTGGGCACCTTCCAAAAGAATTCTTTTTCCTTCTTTCAATTCTTCATTCAAGTAATAAGAAGTATTGATAATTCTATGTTTCCATTTTTCATAAAATGTATACATTTCATCCCAAATGTCTTGGAATTTTAATTCTTCTAAACCATAGAGCACTTTGAGTTCATGATTTTTTTCATTTAATATGGAATTTAATTTTTCTTTGGTGGAAGCCTGAGAATGAAGATCACCTACACGAATACCTGTTCGCATCATCTTATCAGCATAACAAATTCCAATTCCTCTTTTTGTTGTTCCAATTTTTTGGCTCTTGGAAGCAGAACCTTCCCTAGCTGCATCAATCATTTTATGAAATGGTAGCAATAAGTGTGCTGAATCAGAAATATAAGTCCTAGAGGCAACATCAAATCCTTCTTTGTCAAGGGATGCAACTTCTTCTAGAAAATAAGTTGGATCAATTACTACTCCATTGCCTATCACACAAATCTTGTTATCATAGATAATCCCTGATGGGATTAAGTGGAAGATATACTTCTTACCTTTAACTACAACAGTGTGTCCTGCATTTGCCCCACCTTGGTATCTTACTATGATGTCTGTGTCCTTGGACATTACATCAATTACTTTTGCTTTTCCCTCATCACCCCATTGGGCACCCACAACTAAATTTGCTGGCATATAAACTCCTACTTAATTTAAAAATGCTTCTAAGGTATCAATTTGGATCGCATAACCGCATGCAGCTTTCTGTTCTGATCCATAGATTTCATATAAATGATCATATTGACCACCATTTAATACAGCTTCTGATTCAGAATGTATAAATCCCTGGAACAGAAAACCAGTATAATAATTCAAATCACGCACTATAGAAAAATCAACGCATAAATCTGAGAATCTTTCTTTAGAATTCCATGAGTCAATAACTTCTTGAAAGTAAGATAAAAACATATCGGTGTTGAATGAGAAACTAAGCTTTTGGGATTGAAGATTCCTTTTCATTAAAGTGAAATCAACTTGCATGATAGTCTCTATCAAGATTTCAGAAATTTCTTTGGAAATTTTCTTCATATTACAAAAAGCTTTGATAACAGGAATATTCTTGCTATGTACCAGGGCAGTTAGTTGGCTTTTTTCATTTGAGTTCAAAGTGACATAAGATAAAATACTTCTAATCAAAGAATTATGACCAAGAACTATAGTAGGTCTATATTTTGGATTGGCGATTTTTAAAATTTCATCTGCCTCAGATAAGATTTCAGAAATATCTTGCACACTAGATCTTCCAATTCTCTCTGCTCCAACTTGCAGAACTTCACGCCTAGATGCATTTCGCTTCTTATGGTCTTTGATTCTTTTGGCCGTATAATATACTTTTTGATTTTCAGAAAGATGGGTAAGTCCAGCCATCCCTTTCACAACCTGCAGAGTAAGATCGGTGCTTGGGCTTATCTCTTTACCTTGTAGATCACGAAAACGTAGTATGGACTGAGAGTCTTCTGTATTCAAGAGATTCGTAAAGGAGGCAGAATAATCCATGGCAGGTAGTGTTACTTCACTATACCCTGATTCAATTAGATATTTATGAATGGGATCCAATAGATTTCTACGTTTCGCAGACTCAGTCGGTCCGAGAAAGTGGAATCCATCAGGAAGCCATTTAGTTTCACTGTTTTCAGAAAAATTCACGCGTATTTTAGTTCCTGTACAAGTTTCTTGAAAGTGCATTTCCATCCAAACTAAAAAAAAATTCGATAGACAAAACCTGCCCAAAAGAAGTCAATAAAGACTTCTAGGGAGTGAAAATGACGGAAAAAGAAGCAACTGTTGGACGTTGGTCCAAAGAGTTTTTTGAAAACATTCATTTATTCGTAAAGTCGGGTATGTCTCAGACAGATGCTCGCAAAATTTTAGAAGAATTTCTAATCCTTTCGAATGCTACACCAAAACCTAAGGTGATGGATATCTTCACTGATCCCACTAAGTTAGAAGAAGTTGGAGTTCTCACTGAGATGAATCCTCAGCCAAGGGATTTCATGTTACGTTTCTTGGATCCTATTATGAAGAAATTCAAAGTGGAAGGAGTTGAAAACCTCAAACTTTTAGATCCGGTCCTTGGCAAAATTCCCGTTACCTTAATCTCCAACCATTTGAGCCATTTGGATGCCCCAGCCATTTTTGCCCTTCTCTACAACTCTGGAGAAGATGGTCGCAAGATTGCAGAAAGATTGATTTTTATTGCTGGTAGACTTGCCTTTGAGCCAGATTTTACAAGACTAGGATTGTACATGTTTGGAACTCTACTTGTTTGTTCCAAAAAAGATATGTCTGATACTCCAAGTCTTTCGGACATAATGACCAAGATAAACATGAGAGCCTTCCGACAATCTCAGAAATTACAAAACGACGGTAAGATCATCTCTATCTTTCCAGAAGGCACTAGATCTCGTGATGGAAGGTTGATGCCTTTTGTAGACACAGTCTATCATTATGTTGCAAATAAAATTGTTTTACCTATCTCTCTTGAAGGTACTGACAAAATTCTTCCTACCAGTGGATTTCTTTTCAACCAAGCCAATGGTAAATTGACAATTGGAAAGCCAGTTCTTGTGGGCGAGCTTTCTAATAAATTAATGGAATTTTTTCCAGCTGATATGGAACAAGTTCAATTTCCAGGTAAGGGAGATAAGAAACAATTTCTCATAGATAACTTAGCTTTACTTGTAGGATCCAATCTCAACAAGAACCAACATGGTACTTATCGAAACCTCTACAATGGTGATAATACTAAGCAAAACATCTTAATTCAAATTCCAAAAGCTCCTAAGGAAGAGATTGTTGTTCTAGGATCAAGCAATATGTCAGTCGCAATTGGAACCCTACTTTCCAATAAAGAAGTGAAAGTAACAGTTTATCACCCAAATGAGGAGGAATGCCGCAGATCGAATGAAGAGCAGAGAGATATAGTTCATTATCCAATTTATAAGCTTCCACCTAACTTTGAATTTAGTGCAGATCCTGATATTTGCAAGAAAGCAACTCTTTTTATACAAGGTGCAAATCCATGGCAAATGGATGAAGTATATCCTTCAATAAAAGAGAATATTCAAAAGAATCAAGCACCTATTATAAATGTAATCAAGGGTTTTACTGGATCCCAACATGGTTTAATCTTAGAAGATTTACAATATATTTTTGGAATAGATCCTAAGCGACTTGGTGTTGTTTCAGGTGCCAATTACCCTGATCAAATTATGGAAAGAAAAATTTCTGGATTTGAAGTGGCAACCATAGATCCTTCCCTACAGCATAGAATTCAAGTTCTTTTCAATACAGGATATATCTTCTCTAGACCTGCTATCAATCCTACAGATACCAAAGGTGTTCAGTTAGGTGGAGCTCTAAAAACAGTCTTTGCTCTTTCTATGGGTTTAGTTGAAGGATATTTCAAGAAGAATTTAGGGGGGAATGTTGATAATACACTCTTTCATTTATCCAATAGATTTTTTAATGAACTTGTTCATATGGGAACTTCACTGGGAGGCCAGAAAGAAACCTTTAATGGTTTATCAGGTCTCACAGATTTTATGTTAGCCTGCTTTGGATCTGATACTAGAGACCGAAAGTATGGTTATGATATTGCTAACGGAAGTACACCAGAGAAAATCACAAATGGTTTCTATGGACTAAAAGTATTACCGAATCTCATTAAACTTGACCAAAACCAATATCCCATCTTAAGTTCAGCTTACGCTACAGTAATCCAAAAGGTTGATTTTGATAAAATTGTTGCTGAACTCCAAGAAAAGCTAAAGAGATTTTAATACTTCCTATCTGTTTATTTAATTTTAAACTATAAACAGATAGGGTTATAAATTTTTATCTATGAAATAATTTATTTATAAAAGTTGTTTACAAAAAACCATCCTGAAATTTATTTACCAATGAAACATATATGGTAAATCAAAAAACGATTCTATTGGTAGAAGATGAATATCTTATTGCTCATCTAAATATTAAGATATTAGAAAATATGAATTATGAAGTTGTCCATTGCAATTCAGGTGAATCTGCCTTAGATCTTATCCAGACCAAAAACAAAAAAGTAGATTTGATATTAATGGATATAGACTTAGGTGAAGGTATGAATGGAACAAAGACTGCCGAATCTATATTACAGCTTACTGAATTACCAATCTTATTTTTATCTGCCCGTTCCGAAAAAGAAATGATCTCGCAAACAGAAACAATATCTTCTTATGGATATGTGGTAAAAAATTCTGAACCAAATGTTCTAAAAGCATCTATAAAAATGGCATTTCGATTGTTTGAAGCTCACCAAAAAATCAAATCACAGAATTCTAAATTAGAGGAATCTAAAAAGATGTTTATTGATATGACAGATAATGTGCCTGGAGTGATCTACCAATTTAGATTTCGTCCAGATGGTAGCTCATATTTTTCATTCATAAGCTCCAAAGCGGCTGACATTTTTGGACTTCCAAACGATCCTCTTAGTAAGCATTGGGAGTTAGGAAAAAACATACACGAAGAAGATAGAGAAAGGTTTTTAAAATCAGTTCAAAAAGCAGTTTTAGAAAAATCCAAATGGGAATTCGAAGGAAGAATTCATTCCATCTCAGGAGAAGTGAATTGGTTTTTAGGTAAATCAATCCCCTCTATCATCGGAGATGAATTGGTGTTTAATGGTATTATGATAAAGATATCAAAAGAGGAGAGAATCAGAAATTAAAAAGGATCTGAAGAACAGATCCTTTATTAAAAACAAAAGCAATAATTAGAAATACTTACTTAGTTACTTTCTTTGCCTTTGGTTTACTTGCTGTTTTCTTATCAGCTTTTACTTTTGGTTCCTTAGGTGCTTTAGGGGTCTTAGCGGCTTTTCCTTCTTTCGAGGCTGTTTTACCAACATTTCTCTTAGCAATAGCTGCTTCCTTCAACTCAACCTGTTCTTTTTTATCAACCAATTCGAGTAAAGCCATTTCAGAATTGTCTGAAGGTCTATTGACCAATTTTAGAATTCGAGTGTAACCACCCTTTCTTTCTTGGTATCGAACCGCTAAATCTTCAAATAGTTTATCAACAACCATGGTGTTGGTGATCGTTTTCATGACTTCTCTGCGGTTATGAAGTTTAGATTCTGGTTTAGCATCAGGAGCAAGATTCTTTTTAGCACGAGTAATCAATTTTTCAGCAAAAGTTCTAGCTACTTTTAACTTTGCCGAAGTAGATTCAATTCTCTCATGCATAAATAAACTAGTCACCATGTTGTTTAACATAGCATTTCTATGCTTAGTGCTTCTATTCAGGGATTTAACTTTATTTCTTTTATTCATTTTAGAAATCTCTCATTCCAAAACCTAATCCAATAGTGGATAGTTTTGCTTTCATTTCATCTAGTGATTGGTCACTATAATGTTTGGATTTAGTCATCTCTTCTTCGGTTCGTTTAACTAATTCACCAACGAAATCAATTTCTAGACTTCTTAACACATTTAAAGATCTTACAGACAATTCCAATTCTTCAACGTGCTTAGATAAAGAGGCTTTTAGTTTCTCATCAGCTTCATCTAGTTCATCAACTTCCTCTTCTACTTCTTCTTCAAAGTTAATGAATACAGTTAAATGTTCTTTGAGAATTTTAGCAGCTTGGGCTAGAGCGTCTTCTGGAGAAATGGAACCATCTGTCCAGATTTCCATAGTGAGCTTTTCGAAATCAGAACGCTGTCCAATTCGAGCTTCACTTACATCGAAGACTACTCTCTTAACTGGAGAAAATATAGAGTCTAAAGGGATAGTTCCAAGAACTTCTATATCTTTTTTCTTATCTTCAGCAGGGATAAAGCCCTTGCCTCTTTGAATCTCTAAGTCTATTACTAAATTTGCATCTTCATTACATGTTGCAATATGAAGATCCGGATTCATAACCTCAATAGAAGAGTCAACTGCAAGATCACCAGCTTTGAAGTAACCACCACCATTCATTTCAAAATGAATGACTTTGCTTGCATCCTTATCTTCTGGTTCATACTTGATTCTTACTTGTTTAAGATTCAATATAATTCGAGTTACATCCTCAACAACTCCCTCTATGTAAGAGAATTCATGATTCACGCCTTCGATTCTTATGGCAGAAATGGCAGCACCTTCAATAGAAGACATTAATGTTCTTCTTAAAGAGTTACCTAAAGTAGTTCCAAAACCTCTTTCAAAAGGTTCAGCTACAAATTTCCCATAATTCGGGTTGTTTACTTCTGTTACGAAGTCGATTTTTTTTGGTCTTTTGAAACCTTTTAGTAAATTTTTGGGAGACAATGTCTTTTCCTTACTTCCTAAATTTGGTTATTTAGAATACAATTCCACAATAACTTGTTCTTTCACTGGGATCTCAATATCCTCTCTAGCTGGCATTCCGATAATTTCTCCAGAAAATGTGGAAAAATCAACTTTTAACCAAGCAGGTGCACGATTCAACGATTGAGCCAATTTGATATTTTCTTCAAGAAACAAGGAGCTCTTGAATTTATCACGGATTTCAATTTTGTCACCTATGCTAACTCGGTAAGATGGAATATCCACTCTCGTACCATTGACTAAAATATGTCTATGAGCAATAAAATTTCTAGCTTGTCTACGAGTAACCGCATAACCCATTCTATACACTACCGAATCCAATCTTCTTTCAAGAAATTGAAGTAAGGTTTCCCCAGTAATGCCAGGAACTCGGTTTGCTTCTTCGAAGTATCTACGGAATTGTTTTTCTAGAACTCCATAAACACGTTTCACCTTTTGTTTCTCACGTAACTGAGAACCATATTCAGAGATCTTTCCTTTTCTTTTAGGAGGTAGACCAGGAGGATATTTCCTCTTCTCAAAACTAGATTTCTCTTTATTGAAATTATGACTGGATTTGAGTAGGAGGTTAACCCCTTCTCTTCTACTTAATTTAACTACTGGTCCGCGATATCTTGCCATACTGCTTCCTTAAACTCTTCTTCTCTTTCTCGGTCTACATCCGTTGTGCGGAAGTGGGGTTACATCTTTAATAAATTTCACATTCAAACCTTTTGCAGAAAGGGACCGAATAGCAGATTCACGACCAATTCCAGGACCTGAAACTAACACATCGATTTCCGCAAGACCAGCTATTTCAATTGCTTTGTCCGCTGCAGTTGAAGCCGCAATTTGAGCAGCATAAGGAGTCGATTTTTTAGATCCACGAAAACCCATCATACCAGAGGATGCCCAAGATAAAACATTTCCAGCCATGTCAGTTACAGAAACTATAGTATTATTGAAAGAAGCTTGGATATAAACCTTCCCTTTGGGAACGTTTTTCTTTTCTTTTTTCTTTTGTTTCTTTTCTTTTTTATTTTTACTATCTTTTTCCATTATTCATCAGTTCCTATTTACTTGGTTGCCTTTTTCTTGTTAGCAACAGTTTTCTTGCCGCCTTTACGCGTTCTAGCGTTAGTTTTGGTTTTTTGACCACGAACAGGAAGACCTTTTCTATGTCTCAAACCTCTATAACAACCAATATCCATTAATCTTTTAATGTTAAGATTGATTTCTCCGCGAAGATCTCCTTCTACACGAAAGCTTTCTTCAATCACTTTACGTATTGCAGCTTCTTGGTCGTCAGAAAGATCTTTTACGCGGATTTTCTCATCGATTCCAGCCTGAGCTAGTATTTTTTTCGAAGAAGAAGGACCTATTCCATAAACATAGGTTAGACCTACAATAATTCTTTTGTCTTTGGGTAAATCTACCCCTGATATCCTAGCCATATTCTAACGTTGCCTCTGTTTATGCTTTGGGTTAGTACAAATTACACGAATAACGCCTTTTCTGCGAATCACCTTGCAATCGGAACAAATTTTCTTTACTGAACTTCTTACTTTCATTTTAATCCCTTATTTTTTCCTGTAAGTAATACGGCCTTTCGTTAAATCATAAGGAGAAAGTTCTACAGTAACCTTATCACCTGGAAGGATTCGAATGTAGTGCATTCTCATCTTACCAGAGATATGAGCGAGAACCTTATGCCCATTTTCTAATTCTACCTTAAACATAGCATTGGGAAGCGGCTCTAAAACGATTCCATCGATTACAATAGCTTCTTCTTTTGCCAAAATTTACCCCAGTGCCCTCTGTATTTCATTTGTAATTTCTTCCATAGATCCTACTCCGTTGATTTCACGTAGTATTCCAGCTTTCTTATAGAAGTCTATAAGTGGCAGTGTCTTAGAATTATAAGTCTGAAGACGATTCTTAATCGTTTCTTCGTTGTCATCAGCCCGCCCTTCTTTCTCTGCCCTGCTCAGAAGTCTCTGAACTAGCTCATTATCAGGAACCGCAAGGTTGATGACTGCATCCAAATCCATTTTTGTTTCTTTAAGGATTTTTGATAATGCATCCGCTTGTTCTACTGTTCTAGGAAATCCATCCAATATAAAGCCATTTCCACAATCTTTTTGAGCAAGCCGATCTTTGATAATACCTATTACTACAACATCTGGAACGAGGTCTCCCGCGTCCATAAATTTTTTAGCTTCTAAGCCCATACTAGTAGAATTTTTCACAGCTTCTCTCAAAATTTCACCAGTTGATATTTGCGGGATAGAAAAACGGTTTTTAAAAATTTCTGCCTGGGTACCTTTACCAGCACCTGGTGGTCCCATAAAAATAAGTCGATTCATATGCTCTACCTACCTTTGATCCTGGATTTTTTCATAAAACCTTCATAGTTTCTCATTAGTAACTGAGCTTCGATTTGCTTTAAAGTTTCTAAAGCAACCCCTACCATAATCAAAAGAGAAGTTCCCCCGAAAGTATACACGAGAGCCCCGCCCCCAGTGTTGTTTCCAAGATTCAAGAACTTGATGATAAGATAGGGTGCAAGAGCAAGTCCAGCTAAAAATATAGCTCCTGGAAGAGTAATTCGATTGAGTACTTTTTCTATGTATTCTTTGGTTGGAGTTCCTTGGCGAATACCAGGTATAGATCCACCAAATTTCTTCAAGTTATCAGAAAGTTCTTGAGGATTGAATTGAATTGCAGTATAGAAATATGCAAAGAATACAATAAGAGCAGTATAAATTAAATAATAAAAACCAGCACGGTACCAAATTTGAGAGAATGGATTGAAAAAATCCATTACAACTGCCCAACCATTCCAACTTTGAAAGTTAGAGGAAAAATATTGTATAATTGTCTGAGGAAAAAGAATCAAGGATGATGCAAAGATAATGGGCATTACATTAGCACCATTTACTTTAAATGGAATAGATTGGCTTTTTGCTTGTACCATTCTTCTTCCTACCATTTGCTTACCATACTGTAAGGGCACTTTTCTTACACCTTGGGTAAGTATCACTGTAAGGGAAATGAGAACTACGAAGATAAGTAATAATATGAGAATGGATAAGGCATCCGAAGTATCTGTAGTGAACATAGAAATCATAGCTTCTGGCATTCTTCCAATGATCCCTGCAAAGATAAGAAGAGAAATCCCATTTCCAATCCCTCTTTCTGTGATTTGCTCACCCATCCATATTAACAGAATAGTTCCCGTTGTTATAGATAAAAGTCCTAGAAAAAAGAAAAAAGGCTCTACGGATGGATTGATTAAACCTGGATACTTTGCAGGTGCAAGTTCAGTGCCAGTTGACCAAGATTTTGCAAGGTGAAGTACGGCGAGTGATTGAACCGCACAAAGAATAATGGTTCCGTACTTGGTATACTGTTGAATTTTCTTTCTGCCTTCATCGCCCTCTTTCTGAAGCTTTTGAAGGGATGGAATTAAAACCATAACCAACTGCATAATAATAGAGGATGATATGTAAGGCATAATCCCAAGTGCAAAAATGGAAAACTTTAAAAGGGCTCCACCAGCAAAAAGGTCTACCATATTCAAGAAACCTTCTCCAGGATCAGAAGTAATTCCAGAAACAATTAAGGAATTGATACCTGGAATAGTAACATGAGTACCCATACGAAAAAGTAGAAGCATGAATAGGGTAAATAAAATTTTTCCTCTAAGTTCAGGAATCTTAAAAATATTCGCAATAGTACTCAACAATGGAAATTACCTTTAATCCTTATTAGTTTTAGCTTGGGTTCTGATTGTTACAGTTCCGCCCGCTTTTTCAATTTTTGTTTTAGCAGTTTCAGAAAATGCATCAGCAGTAATTTGAATGGAAACAGTGATTTCACCATCGCCTAATATTTTGATCAAAAGATTTTCATCTTGAATCACATTTTTTTGCTTCAAAATTTCTGGTGTTATTGTTCCGTTAATTCCTAGTTTGCCAAGCAAACCAATATTAACAGATTGATACAATTTATGATTTTTACTGGTAAATCCACGTTTAGGAAGTCTTCTGTGAAGAGGCATTTGACCACCTTCAAAACCTCTTCTCATGGATGATGTTCTAGCTTTCTGACCTTTTTGACCTCTAGCAGAAGTCTTACCAATTCCAGAACCAGGACCTTGTCCTACTCTTTTCTTAGAAGTCTTAGCTCCTTTTGGAAGTGGTACAGTGTTTTTGTTGCCTAGAGATGTAGATTTCTTAACTCTGGAAGAGCCAAATGCTTTGGATGGAGCAATTCTCTGGGATTTTGTTTCAGTCATTTTATTTTACCTTTTCTACCGTTACCAAATGAGTAACAGATCTAAGCATACCTTTAATCTGAGCCGTCAATTGGTGTTTTCTTTGAGCGCCCTTTTTTTTAAGACCTAGAGCAATCAAAGTTTTTCTGTGAGCTGGAATAGATCCAATAGAGCTTTTCGATTGAGTTACTAATACTTCTTCCATAATTAATCCCTACCAAATAATTTCTTAAAAGAAATCCCTCGTCTCTTAAGAGCTGAGGATGGGGTTTGTAATTGCGTGAGTGCATCCAAAGTAGCTTTAACGATATTCATTGCATTGCCAGAACCATAAGTCTTGGAAAGCATATCTTGAACACCAATTCGCTCAACAACAGAACGAACGTGAGCACCTGCAATAATTCCAGTTCCTGCAGAAGCTGGCTTCAAAAGCACTCTAGCCGATTTAAATTTTCCTATCACTTCGTGTGGAATGGTATGTCCTATAAAATCTATGCTTAGAAGATTTTTCTTTGCACTTTCAATTGACTTACGAATTGCATCGGGAACTTCATTTGCTTTACCAAATCCAATCCCAACTTTTCCTTTACCATCACCAACAACAGACAAGGCATTGAATGAAAATCTTCTTCCACCTTTTACTACTTTGGCTACTCTATCGATTTTTACAACTTTCTCTGTAAATTCTTTTTGTTCTTCTTCAACTATCATATTAGAACTCCAAACCGCCTTCTCTAGCAGAATCTGCAAAAGCAGATATAGCACCGTGATAGAGCATTCCTGATCTATCCAACATTACAACTTTCACTCCAGCCTTAGAAGCACGTTCAGCAATTACCTTGCCAAGTGCGGTTGCAGCACTTTTGCTTTTTTTGCTATTTTCATGACTAGGAAAAGATTTCTCTAAGGTTGTAGCATAAGCTAAAGTTACTCCCTTAGAATCATCAATGATTTGAGCTGAAAGATATTTGTTTGATTTATTAAAAACCAATCTAGGTCGAGTTCCATTTTTCTTTAGGGTAAAACGAACTCTATCAGCTCTTCTTTTTTTATTAATATTCTTCTTAGTTTTGTTGATCATGGCTTATTTTTTACCTGTCTTTCCAGCCTTTCGCTTGATAACTTCATCAGAATAACGAATTCCCTTCCCTTTGTACGGTTCAGGTGGACGTTTTGATCGAATATCTGCAGCAACTTGGCCAACTAATTGTCGATTGATCCCAGAAATTTTTATCTTTAGCTGATCAGCAACTTCTATCTTAATCCCTTCAGGCGTTGGAAAAACGACTTCATGAGAGTAGCCAAGACTCATTACTAAATCTTTTCCTCTCACTTGTGCTCTATAACCCACCCCGGTAATCTCAAGATTCCGAGTCCAACCTTCTGTTACACCTTTCACTGAATTGTTAAAAAGTGCTCGAACCAAACCGTGAAGTGCGATCACTTTTTTCGCTTCGTTAGATCTTACAAAAGTGACAGTGTCATTCTCATGATTCAAAGAAATTCCTTCAAATATTGGAGTAGAAATTTCCCCTAGAGGACCTTTTACTAAAATAGAATTCCCATTATTTTTTACTTCTACTTTTGGTGGAAGTTTTACGATTGCTTTTCCTACTCTGGACATGATTAGTTCTTCTGTTTGGTTAGAATACCTTACAGATTACTTCCCCTCCAATTTTGAGTTGTTTTGCTTTCTTTCCTGTCATTACACCTTGTGATGTGGAAATAATTAGTGTTCCTAAGTTATTTCGGAAAGGGCGAATTTCAGAAGATTGAATATAGATTCTTCTTCCTGGTTTAGATACTTTTTCAATTATTTTAATCACAGGTTTCTTCTCTGAATCATATTTCAATTTTACTTGAAAATCATCAAAACTTCCTGTTTTTACTGTATTGATTTCTGCAATGTAACCTTCATCTTTCAAAAGTTCTAAAATGTTTTTCTTAATTTTAGAACCTGGAATTACGCATGATTCGTGTTTAGCACGTTGTGCGTTTCTGATTCTTGTTAGCATATCTGCGATTGGATCTGATAGACTCATAATAACCTCTTAATTTTGTTTACCAGGAAGCTTTCACTACGCCAGGTATTTGACCTTTACTTGCTAAATCACGAAAGCAAATTCTACACATATCAAATCTTCTAATATAACCTCGAACACGACCGCAAAGTGGGCATCTAGTATATTCTCTTACTTGAAATTTCTTCTTCTTTGCATGTCTTTCAATCATTGATTTTTTAGCCATGTTCTTCTCCTATTAGTTCTTGTTCTTGTATGGCATTCCAAACCCACTGAATAGGTCGAAAGCCTCTGCATCCACTTCCGTTGAAGTGACAAAAGTGATATTAATTCCATAAATGTTATTAATCTTATCAAACTGAATTTCTGGAAAAATAATCTGCTCTTTGATTGAGATATTATAATTTCCTCGTCCATCAAAACCTTTTGGATTTACGCCCTTAAAGTCTCGAACCCTAGGAAGAGCTACATTGATAAATCTATCTAGAAACTCATACATGTAATTGCCACGCAATGTAACCTTACAACCTAGCACCATGCCTTCTCTAACTTTAAAACCAGCTATAGATTTCTTTGCGATTGTCTTTACGGCTTTTTGACCAGTAATTAAACCTAATTCATCTAAAGCAGCTTCCATCATTTTAGGATTTGCATGAGCCTCGCCCATACCAACATTTAATACGATTTTTTCTAATTTAGGAACTCTCATAACGGATTTATGTCCGAATTTTTTCTGGAGTTCTGGACGAATATTTTTTAAATACTTCTCTTTTAAACGAGGTACTTGCATGGATTAAATCTCCTTTCCTTCCGGTCTAGAAATCCTGATCTTATTGCCTTTAGATTCACCTATTCCTAATCTAACACCCGTTTTTTTCTTTGAATCAAAGAACATAACATTAGATATATGGATAGCAAATTCTATTTCAATTTGACCACCTTGTGGATTTTCTTGGGTTGGGCGAACAAATCTTCTTTTTTTGTTAACGCCTTCCACGAAGACACGATCTCTTTTCTTATCAATAGCAAGGATTTTCCCTTTTTTGCCTTTGTCTTTACCGGCAATTACAAGGACTTCATCATCCTTTTGTAATTTAACTTTCTTAAATTTAGTATAGTCCGATCCTCTATACGTTAACTTTGCGGGCATTATAATACCTCCGGAGCTAAGGAAACGATCTTCATGTATTTTTTATCACGAAGCTCTCTCGCTACTGGTCCAAAAATACGAGTACCTTTAGGATTTCCCTTATCGTCTATGATTGCCACTGCATTATCATCAAAACGAATATAAGTTCCATCAGGTCTTCTAATTTCTTTTTTTGTTCTTACAACTACTGCTCTTTGAACAGCCTTACCGTGCACTTTTTTACCTTGGCCATCTCTAAGACCGTAACCAGGTTGTGAAGACTTCACAGCTACTATAATTTCATCGCCAATGGTAGCGTATCTTTTTTTAGAACCGCCAAGTACCTTGATGCACATAACCTTCTTGATACCTGAGTTGTCAGCAACTTGTAAAATTGTTTCTTGCTGGATCATATTAGTTTAGCCTTCTCAAGAATCTTTACCAATTTATGATGCTTTTGGCTGGATAATGGTCTGGTTTCTACTGCTAGAATGATATCACCCACATTGCATTGGTTTTTCTCATCATGGATTTTAATCCGAGATGTGTTCGTAGTAATCTTTTTGAATAAAGGATGCATTTTCTTTGTGATTGCTTCAATAACAACAGTTTTATCCATTGCATTAGAAACAACCTTCCCTGTTACTGTAAGAGATTTTCTTTGTTCTGCGTGTTCCATTCGATTTACCTGCCAGCGCCTTTAGCTAACTCACGTTCTCTTTGGATTGTAAGTATTCTGGCTATTTTTCTTTTTGTATCTCTAATTTTTTTTGGGTTCTCTAAATTCTTTTCGACAGCAAATTTAAATCTTTGTCCTCGAATTTCTTCTCTTGCTTCATCCAATTGAGAATTTAAATCTTTATCAGATAATTCGTGTAGTTTATTTTTCACAATAAGCTCCTTTTAACAAAAGTAGTTTGAAGTGGAAGTTTGAATGATGCAAGCTCTAAAGCTTTCTTTGCAGTAGCTTCATCAACACCAGCCATCTCAAAAAGAACTCTTCCTGGGCGAATTTCAGCAATCCAGAATTCTGGATTTCCTTTTCCCTTACCCATCCTGGTTTCAGCAGGTTTCTTAGTAATAGGAACATGTGGAAAAATACGGATCCATAATTTACCACCACGTTTCACTTGACGGTTTATAGTAATCCTTGCTGCTTCAATTTGACGAGCAGTCAAACGGCCTGAAGTTATGGCTTTTAAACCAAACTCTCCGAAAGAAACTTTTGAACCTCTTTCGTCCTTGCCCTTGAGTCTGCCTCTTTGTCTTTTTCTAAATTTAACTCTTTTGGGGGATAACATTAAGAACTCCTATTAACTCGTCCTTCTCTTGACAGCGTATTTATCATCATCCGATTCTTCTTTGGTTGGGAAGTGATCACCTGTATAAGTCCAAACTTTAACACCAATTTGACCATAAGTTGTTAAAGCTTCTTTAAAGCCATAGTCAATCTTAGCTCTTAGTGTATGTAGAGGAACTCGGCCTTCCATGTATTTTTCAACACGTGCCATATCTGCGCCGTTTAACCTACCGGAGATTTGAATTTTAATCCCTTCGACTCCACCCCTCATTGCTCTTCTGAGTTCTTGTTTCATAACTCTTCGAAATGGCATACGTTGCTCAATTTGAACAGCAATGGTTTCAGCTACAGCTTGGGCTACGATTTCGGGTTTTTTAACTTCAATGATATTTAAGCTAATTGGTTTCTCAGCCATACCTTTGAGTTGGGTTTTGATCATTTCTATGTTATTTCCTTTCTGGCCAATGACCATTCCAGGTTTAGAAGTATGAATATTTACATTTATTTTCTCAGGAAAACGCTCTATTATGATCTTAACTACACCAGCAGTCTTCAATTTTTTAAGTAAAAATTTCTTGATTTTAAGATCTTCATGTAGGTTTTTTCTGTAATCCATCTTGGAATACCATATAGAATCCCAAGTTCGTGTAATGCCTAGTCTGAGTCCAATTGGATTGACTTTCTGTCCCATACTATTTTCCTTCCGTTTCCTTAGCTTTGTCAGACAAAACCAAAGTTATATGGCTAAGTCTTTTACGAATACGAGATGCTCTTCCTCTCGCTCTGGGACGGTATCTCTTCATGATTGGTCCATCATCTACATAAATTTTGCTGATAAATAGGTCTTGAGGATTTACATTTTCATTTACTTGAATTGCATTGGATACTGCTGAATTCAAAAGATCGATAATCATATCAGATGCTTTTTTGTTTGTAAATTTAAGAATATCCATAGCTTCTTGGTATCCATAACCACGAACTTCGTTGGCAACCAATCTTGCTTTTCTAGCAGAAATTCTAACGTGTTTTGCAACTGCTTTGGCTTCCATATTTTCCTACTTTTTCACTGCCTTTTTATCACCAGAGTGACCTCTGAATGTTCTTGAAGGTGCAAATTCACCAAGTTTGTGACCGATCATATTATCATTTACAAATACTGGAATAAATTGCTTGCCATTATGAACCATAACTGTGTGACCGATCATATCAGGGTAAATGGTACTACGACGAGACCAAGTCTTGAATGGTTTTTTTTGTCCTTCTGAATTCATTTTGGTTATTTTTTTCATCAGGTGGTCATCGATAAAAGGTCCTTTTTTTAAACTTCTTGCCATGATGCTTACCTATCTATTACGGTTCCTTTTCTTTTTCTGTACGATGAATTTATCGGTAGTCTTATTAGTTCTAGTCTTATAACCCTTAGTAGGTTGACCCCAAGGTGAAACTGGATGACGACCTCCAGAAGTTCTTCCCTCACCACCACCATGAGGGTGATCAACAGGATTCATTACAACTCCACGAACTGAAGGTCTCTTTCCTAACCATCTGCTTCGTCCCGCTTTACCGATAGAAACTAAATTGTGGTCTTTATTGCTGATTTCACCAACTGTTGCCAAACAATCCTTACGGATCTTTCTAACTTCAGAAGACGGAAGCTTTAAACTTACATAATCCCCATCTTTAGCAGCGATTACTGCAAAAGTACCAGCTGTTCTAACGATTTGTGCCCCACGTCCTGGCTGCATTTCAACACAATGAACGTTGGTGCCTGGTGGAATTTTTTCTAGTGGTAAAGTATTTCCAAGTTTAATCTCAGCATCTGGACCACTAACTAGTTTATCCCCAACCTTTAAACCACTAGGAGATAGAATATAAGTATACTCTCCATCAGCATAACAGATTAAAGCTATAAAAGAAGAGCGATTTGGATCGTATTCTATAGTTTTCACAGTAGCTGGAATCCCAAATTTTCTTCTTTTGAAATCTATGATTCGGTATTTTCTTTTTACACGACCACCTTTGTGTCGAACTGAAATCTTACCGCCATCACCACGACCAGCTTTGTAATTGCCTTTAGAAGTAAGACTTTTTTTAGGTTTATCTACAGTAACTTCAGAATAATCTAATTTAGATGTATACCTTGTTGTTGCTGTATAAGGTTTTAGTTTCTTGATACCCATAATTATACCTTAACTATATCTAAAGTTGTTCCATCGTTAAAAGTAACAATGGCCTTCTTCCAATGAGCTTTTTGAGCTGGGAGAGAACGAAACTTTTTAATTTTACCACGGTAAACTTGCATGTTTACAGAGGCTGGACTTGCATTAAAGATTTTTTTGATTGCTTCTTTAACTTGCACTTTGTTAGCATCAGGATGAACTCTAAAAGTGTATTTTGTAATCTTTTTTCCGTTAGAGGATCTTCTAGATGTTTTTCTTTTGGCTTCTATTCTTTCGTGGATCACTTCAAGATCCTGAGATTTTTCAGTAATCATAGGAGCTAGAATAACTTGGTTCGGGTTCATTATTTACCTTCTCCTTTGCCATACTGCTGCAACATTTCTTGTATTGCACTTTCAGAAATAATTAGATTGTTATTATAAAGTATATCTCTACATACAATTCTTTTTGAATTAACATACTTTAGAAAAGGAATGTTTCTGGTTGATCTTTTTAGAAATTGATTTTCTCCAGTCACAACAATGCCAACATTACCTTTATCAGATACTTCCATATTTTTTAAAATACCAAAGATAGCTTTTGTAGAATAAGCGTCGGGATTAATATCTTCAATAATCTTGATTCTGGATTCTTCTGCTTTTTTATTAAGAATTGAAAGAACAGCTCTTTTCTTAACATTTCTAGAAAGTGAAGAGGAATAGTCCCTAGGTTTGGGTCCATGGATAATTCCACCTCCTACCCAATGAGGTGCTCTAGAGGAGCCTTGTCTAGCTCTACCAGTTCCTTTCTGAGCCCATGGCTTTTTGCCACCACCTCTTACTTCGGATTTGTCCTTAGTAGAATGAGTTCCTTGTCGCAAGTTAGCATTTTCTGCTTTAATTGCATCATAGATCGCACCAGTAGAAACTCCCTTACCAAATATATCAGCAGGTAGTTCAACTTCTCCGATCAATTTTCCATCTTTGGAATATTTTTGCGCTTTCATGTTAGATTTAGTCCTTATATCTTCTCGATGGTAACTATCGAAGTATCGCTTCCAGGAACATTGCCTGAAATAAACAGAAGATTTTCTTCAACATTAATTTTAACAATTTTCAAATTACGTACAGTAGACTTGTCAGCACCAGTTCTTCCGCCCATTTTCATACCTTTGAATACTCGTGATGGAGTTGAACCAGCACCGATAGAACCAGGGTGTCTTTGGAATCTTGAACCATGAGTTTTTGGTCCGCCAGCAAAATTATGGCGTTTAATAACACCTTGAAATCCTTTTCCTTTTGATGTTCCTGTTACTTTTACTATATCATTTAAAGCAAATACATCAGAAATTCCGATTTCAGCACCAGCGGTGACATCTATTCCAAATTCTCTAAATTCTTTTAAATGGCGTTTAGGTGTAGAAATTCCAGCTTTAGATAAATGACCCTTAGCTGCTTTACTTACAGATTTCTCTTTAATGTCATAAAATGACAATTGAACAGCGTTGTATCCATCTTTGGAAACTGTCTTAATTTGGGAAACAGCACAAGGACCGACTCGAAGGATAGTCACTGGAATAACTTGACCTTCTGCATCAAAGACTTGAGCCATACCGATTTTTTCTGCGATGAGTCCTTTCGCCATTTTCTTTAATCCTTACGACTTAATATCTACTGAAACGCCAGCAGGAAGCTGGAGTTTCATAAGGGCTTCAACAGTATCTTCATTGGTATTGAGGATATCAATTAGCCTTTTATGTGTTCTCATTTCGAATTGCTCTCTCGCTTTTTTATTCACGTGAGGAGAACGTAAAACTGTATAAATTTCCTTCTTAGTAGGCAAAGGAATCGGACCGGAAACAGTAGCTCCAGTCCTTTTCGCAGTGGCTACGATTTCATAGGTTGATTGATCAATCAACCTATGATCAAAAGCTTTTAATTTAACTCTGATTCGTTGGCCTGTCATGCTCTACTCTTACTCGATTATCGAGGCAACAACCCCGGAACCGATGGTTCTTCCACCTTCACGAATTGCAAATTTCAGACCTTGGTCCATAGCAATCGGGTGAATGAGTTCAATAGTCATAGTGATATTATCACCAGGCATTACCATTTCTGCGCCATCAGGAAGCTTAATAACTCCCGTAATGTCGGTGGTTCGGAAGTAGAACTGCGGTCTGTAGTCATTGAAGAAAGGAGTATGTCTTCCACCTTCGTCTTTAGTTAAAACGTAAACTTCGGATTTAAACTTTTTGTGAGGAGTGATAGATCCAGGCTTAGCAAGAACTTGCCCTCTTTCGATATCCTCTTTCTTGGTTCCACGAAGAAGAACACCTACGTTATCTCCAGCTCTAGCTTCATCTAGTAATTTACGGAACATTTCAATTCCAGTAACTACAGTTTTAGATGTATCTCTGATTCCGATAATTTCGATTTCATCGTTGATCTTTAGAATTCCTTGCTCTACTCTACCAGTTGCTACAGTTCCGCGACCAGTAATCGAGAAAACGTCTTCAACGGGCATTAAGAAAGGCTTATCAATAATTCTAGTTGGATCTGGGATATAAGTATCAACAGCTTCCATCAATTTAATAATTGAAGTCATTCCTAACTCAGAATCTTCGCCCTCTAGTGCCTTTAATGCAGAACCAGAAACAAAAGGAGTTTTATCGCCAGGGAAGTTGTATTTATTTAGAAGATCTTTAATCTCTTCTTTTACCATTTCAACCATGTCTTCTCTTTCATCAGCAGCAAGCATGTCAGCTTTATTGAGATAAACAACGATATAAGGAACACCAACTTGACGAGCTAGTAGAATATGCTCTTTGGTCTGAGGCATAGCACCATCAGTAGCTGATACAACCAAAATAGCCGCATCCATTTGAGCAGCGCCTGTGATCATGTTCTTCACATAGTCAGCGTGACCTGGACAATCTACGTGAGCGTAGTGACGTTGTGCCGTTTCGTATTCTTGGTGTGATGTAGCAATAGTGATCCCACGAGCTTTTTCTTCAGGAGCGTTGTCGATCTGATCGTAAGCTATGGCTTTATTAGATCCGCCTAGCTTTTTTGCCAGGGTTGTTGTAATAGCAGCCGTTAGGGTAGTTTTGCCGTGGTCAACGTGACCAATCGTACCAATGTTTAAGTGTGGTTTTGTTCTGTCGAATTTTGCTTTAGCCATGCTCTATTCAATCTCCTCAAATATTATGCGGTCCCTAACGGGCCTGTCTTTCATTTAGAACGTTGTATTTTTCGGGGTTAAAGGAGTTTCTTTGGTAAGAAATACCAGTCCCTTTGGTCATATTTCTAAGGGCACCCGAAAAGCCAAGCAAGTTTTCAGTGCCTGCTCTGGCTAATACCATGGAATTAGATGAGTTCTTCTTAAGAACTTCAATTACTTGTGCATTCCTCTTCTGAAGCAGAGACAATGTAGACCCCAAATGAATATCATCCACTAAGATCTCCAAATCAGAAATCGGACCTATAATGTCCGTCTTCTCACTCAAAGCATTTCTAATTCCACTCACAACAGCTATCTTAATAAGAATTAAGGATTGATCCGAATCGACTTCAGGCGGTTCGAAGGAATGCACAAGACATTCCAGTCCCAATACTTCAAGATGATAATTCCCACGTGACATAGCCTCGTGAAAACCTGTTGTAACTACATTTTGTATCTTTTCTGAGAGACTTACCTCAAAGGCAATTAGCTTCGAAAATCCGGCAGTATCTCTCAGAGTTGCACTGATTTTGCCACTGGAATATTTTCCAAAGGCAGTGTGCTCAAAAACAATCTGTTTTTCCATGATTTTGCTAAGCTCATATCTTGCAACCTTCAATTCACCGTAAGTAAATTTTTTATGGAATTTTTTCAATAAGCGATCTCTAAAAATTTCTAAATGAAGTTCTCCTTGACCCCAAAGAAAGAAGCTACCGCTCTCTGAATCTACTTCCATTCTGTAAGAAGGATCTTCCCAAACAATAGAGGACATAGCTTCCCATAATTCATTTCTATCCTCTCCTAAATCTGGCTCTACAACTACTGCAAATGGAGAATCTACAGTCGGTCGAGCTGGCTCAAGAACATTTAAATCAGGAGATGCAAACATATCTCCCAATTCTACGCTTAGGACCTCTTTTGCCTTATCACCAAACAAATGATAAATTCGATTCAAAGGAATCCTTTTGTTTTTAATGTGTGCAATGTTATTTTTTCTAAAAGGTTTTAGGGCTCTAGCAAATGTTAATTTGCCAAGCTCCGCATGAATCATTCTTTTTGATACAATCAACTCATTACCATCTAATGCAATTGGTATAGGAAAATCCAATTGTGAAATGAGATGAATTATATCAGGAACACCTTTACCAAAGTAAGCAGAGCCTCCTAAAACTGGAGTGAGTTTTTGATTCACTATACCTTGGAATAATCCTCTTTTGGAGATGTCATAGATTCGACTAGGTTGTTCTAGGTATTCTGTGCTAAGCTCATCATTCCATTCAAAAAGGTCTAGGTGCTCCCTCTCTGAGAATTTTTCTGGATTCTGCCAGATTACATAGTTCTTATCTTCATGAAATAAAACACAAGGTGACTTTCCTAGGATATCTTCTATGCTAATAATTGCTTCTGATAGATTTTCAGGATTTCTATCTAGCTTGTTTATAAAAAAAATTTCAGGAACCTTCTTATCTTGTAGTTCCTTATGGATTAAAACAGTTTGACTTTCAACTCCCCTGCTTCCATCTAAAACTACTATCGCGAGATCTATAGAATCTAATACAGATTCAACCTGATTTCTAAAATCAAGATGCCCAGGAGTATCCAGAAGATTGATTTTTATTTTGGAATCATTTGTCTGAAGTTCAAATTGTAATAAACTGGATAAGATGGAAATTCCTCTTTCAGCTTCTATATCCAATGAATCTGATTCAGTAGTCCCGTCTTCTATGCTTCCCACTGTGCGAATAGCGCCCGCTATATGAAGTATTTGCTCAGTAAGAGTTGTTTTTCCAGCATCGATATGCGCAAATATACCTAAGTTAATAATCTTCATAGCTGTATAAAAAAGAAAGGATCAGTGTTCCCACTGATCCATCCATTAAAGGTAACAATTCCCAATAAGAGAAACTGTTATTTAAGAAGAAAAATTTACCAACGATAGTGACTAAAAGCTTTGTTTGCTTCTGCCATTTTTCTGATATCTTCTTTTTTCTTTATAGAAGAACCAGTATTTTTCTGTGCTTCAATAAATTCACTGGCTAGTTTATTCTTCATAGATTTTTCATTTCTAGAACGTGAATACTTAATCAACCAACGAATCCCAAGTGCTAGTCTTCTTTCTGGTCGAACTTCAATAGGTACTTGGTAAGTAACACCACCAACTCTACGAGATTTAACTTCAACTTGAGGCTTAACATTTTCTAAAGCTTCTGTGAAAACTTGGTGGGGATCCAAACCAGTTTTTTTATTGATTATTTCAAGAGCATCATAGAAAACTTTTTCCGCAGTGCTTTTCTTTCCATCAACCATTAAACAATTAATGAATTTAGAGATAGTTTGGTCTCCGTATTTTGGATCGCCTTCAATGGCTCTTGGTTCAACTTTTCCTCTTCTTCTAGACATAGATTCCTCTTCTCTTAAGCCTTAGGCCTTTTAGCTCCGTATTTAGATCGTGACTTTCTTCTCTTGTCTACACCAAGTGTATCAAGTGTTCCTCTGATAATATGATATCTTACCCCAGGTAAATCCTTTACCCTTCCACCGCGGATCAAAACCACGTTGTGTTCTTGAAGATTGTGGCCTTCGCCAGGTATATAGGCAGTTACTTCGATGCCCGTAGTAAGTCTTACCCTTGCTACCTTTCTCAAAGCTGAGTTTGGTTTTTTAGGTGTAAAAGTCATTACTCTCGTACAAACCCCCCTTCTTTGAGGTGAGCTCTTTAAAGCAGGTGATTTAGTCCTCTTTTTTTGCAATTTTCGCCCGTGGCGAATGAGTTGATTGATTGTTGGCATCTTCTATATTACCTTTTTTGGATCCTTATAACCAAATTTTAAAGTAAAGGGATTAAGTAAAGGGAAAAAAGAAGACTAATCTTCTTCTTCCTCATCTTCATCCGTATCCTCTTCTTTTTCATCTTCATCTTCTTCGTCGTCTGACTTATCAGAACCTTTAACCAATTCGTCTACATTGTAATCCGATTCCAATTCTTCCCCTAAATCGTCATCATCATCCTCATCCCCATCCTCTTCAAATACTGAGGCAGCTGAGGTAACAGAGGAAGATTCTGAATCTACATGATCAGCATCATCTTGGTCTTCGTTTTCAATCAAATCCCAGTCAAGATCTCCAGGAATATCTTTAAAAACATCGATATCCCGATAGTTCTTCATTCCAGTTCCTGCAGGAATCATATGACCGATGATCACATTCTCTTTGAGGCCCATTAGATTATCTGTCTTACCTTTAATAGCTGCATCTGTTAATACTTTTGTAGTCTCTTGAAATGATGCTGCTGAGAAAAAGGATTCTGTATTCAAAGAAGCTTTCGTTAAACCAAGTAAAATCGGCTGGCAAGTCGCAGGACTTCCCCCTTCCAATTCAACCCTTCTATTCTCTTCATCAAATTGAAATTTATCAACTTGTTGTTGGTTTACAAAAATAGTATCACCAGGATCAGTAATAGTAACTTTTCGAAGCATTTGTCGTATAACAACTTCGATGTGCTTATCATTGATATGCACTCCTTGTAGACGATACACTTCTTGCACTTCTTGAACTAAGTAATTATGAAGCGCATTGGTTCCTTTAATTGCTAGAATATCATGTGGATCTAGATTCCCATCGTCTAGCTGATCTCCTCGCTTCACATAATCCCCGTTTCTAACTCGGATTTGTTTACCGATTGGAATAGTTACCTTTACTTTTTCCAAATCTGGTGAATCTGGAACAATATAAAGAACACGTTTTTCTTTAACGATTTCACCACGATCTTCAATCTTACCATCTTCTTCAGCAAGGATACAGGCATCTTTAGGTCTTCTAGCTTCAAAAAGCTCATCCACTCTAGGTAAACCACCTGTGATATCTCGTGTCTTTTCTGCAACTGTAGGAATCTTAAAAAGAATATCTCCAGCTACAACTTTGTCTCCATTTTGGAAACCTAGGAGAGCATCAACTGGAATTGTAATTTCTGCAGAACCATCTGGTCCATTGATCAATAATCTAGGATTCAATCTTTCTTTTTTCTGCTCTATCACTTTTAGAATAATATTTGAAGTTTTTGGATCAACGTCTCTTCTTACATTCTTTCCTATCTCTAAATCAACCCAAGTAACATTTCCTGATTTTTCTGCTAAACCAAGTTCATTGTAAGGATCGAATTCAGCCATTGGCATATTTGCATCAAGAGTATCACCTTCCTTACTCTTAATAATGGTTCCAGCTTTCAATGGGATAACGATTTCATCACCTAAGACTTTTAAAGTATCTCCTGTAATCAAAACATTACCAGGCATATCTGCCGTGATCAATTGGTCCCCAGCGAGGTTAGAAGCAAAAACTTCTCCTTTCTCAACTCTGTCCCCATCTTCCACACGAAGGTTAGAAATTTCATTCAATGGAAAAATTTGGATCAATCGCTTTAAATAGATAGAACCACGGCTAATAGTTACATAATTACCAATAGAATTGGTAACGAATCTACCATTAACACTTTGAACAATAGAACGGAAAGGTAGTTTATGTTCTTTCTCTTGGATAGTGGCAGATGCTGCTCCACCAATATGAAAGGTTCTCATTGTGAGCTGAGTTCCAGGTTGCCCTATAGATTGTGCGGCAATCGTTCCCACAGCCTCTCCTATCTCAACTGGAACGAGACGTGCCATATCCATACCATAACAACGAGTACAGATACCATGTCGAGATTGACAAGTTAATGGTGATCTAACTCGAACTTTTTCATAACCAAGGTTTTCAATCTTCTGACCTACAACTTTGGTAACTAAAGTATTTTTTGGAAGGACCACTTCATTGGAAACAGGATCAAGAACATCCTCTGCTGTATATCTACCGAACAATCTGTCCGAAAGAGAAACGATTACATTTTCCCCTTCTTTCACAACACCAAGTAGTATTGAATCAATAGTGCCACAGTCTGGTTCAGAAACGATCACATCTTGAGAGATATCAACCAGTCGTCTAGTCAAGTAACCAGCGTCAGCAGTCTTCAAGGCAGTATCTGCTAGACCTTTTCTTGCACCATGTGTAGAAATAAAGAACTCTAGAACACCTAGACCTTCGCGAAAGTTGGATCGAATTGCAAGTTCAATAATTTCACCGGATGGCTTAGCCATCAAACCACGCATCCCAGCTAACTGACGAATCTGTTGCTTAGAACCACGGGCACCTGAAACTGCCATTACATAAACAGGATTGAAACCATTTTTATCTTTTTCAAGTTCCTTGAACATCCCATCAGTGATGACATCATTTGTCTTTGTCCAGATTTCGATTACTTTTTTATATCTCTCTTCGTTTGTTATGATACCTTTTCGATATTCATTATCTGCCTTCTCAACTTCTTTATTCGCATCATTTACCAAAGATTCTTTGGCTGGCGATACACGAATATCTTCAATCGAGATTGTTGGAGAGAAAATGGTTGCATAATGGTAGCCTAGCTTTTTTATCTCGTCCAACATTACAACAGTTGCACCAGGACCAAACTTATCATAAACATCGGCTATGATTTTATTGGTTTCTTTGTCTCCTAGTGTTCTATTTACATAATCATAGTTTTTTGGAAAGGCTGTATTGAAAATCAATCGACCTGGAGTTGTCTCAATGATTTTTCCTTGGTATAGAACGGAAATTTTTGTTCTAAGATCTACAGTTCCTCTATCAACCGCATATTCAACTTCTTCCAAAGAAGAGAAAAATTTACCTTCCCCCTTACCACCTTTGATTTCAGAAGTTAGATAATAAATACCGAGAACGATATCTTGGGTTGGTCCACAAATTGGATGACCATTTGCAGGGTTCAAAATATTATGAGGAGAAAGCATCAACATCCAAGTCTCTAATTGAGCCTTAGGTGAGAGAGGCACGTGAATCGCCATCTGATCCCCATCGAAGTCAGCGTTAAACGCGTGACATACGAGAGGATGAAGTTTGATTGCTTTTCCATCTACTAGTTTGGGAATGAATGCCTGGATTCCAAGTCTATGAAGAGTTGGAGCTCTGTTTAGCATTACTGGATGTTCTCTAACAACAGTTTCTAGAACATCATATACTTCTTTTTCTTCCGCTTCAATTTTCTTTTTGGCAGATTTAATATTTGGAGCAAGGTCAAGATCCACCAATCTCTTCATAATAAATGGCTTAAATAATTCTAATGCCATTTTTCTTGGAAGACCCATTTGGTGGTATTTGAGATCCGGACCAACAACAATAACCGATCTACCTGAATAATCCACCCTCTTACCAAGTAAGTTCTGTCTGAATCGACCTTGCTTACCCTTTAACATATCCGAAATAGATTTAAGTGGTCGGTTTCCTTTTCCTTTAACGGTTCTTTTACGGCGAGAGTTGTCGAAAAGTGCATCCACTGCTTCTTGCAACATTCTCTTTTCGTTTCTTACTATGATTTCAGGAGCTTTGAGTGCAAGAAGTCGCTTCAATCGATTGTTACGGTTGATCACTCTTCTATATAAATCATTTAAATCGGAAGTTGCAAATCGTCCACCTTCCAATTGAACCATGGGCCTAAGTTCAGGTGGGATTACTGGCACTACATCTAGAACCATCCACTCAGGACGGTTTCCCGAGTCTCGGAAAGCTTCTAGAACTTCTAATCTTTTTAAGATTCTTTTATCAGTAATCTTTGCTTTGTCTTGGATCTTTTGTCGAATCGCTCTTGCTTCCGCATCCACATCAATACGAGAAAGCAATTCTTTAATGGCGTCGCCACCAATTCCAGCTACGAATTTATCACCATATTCATCGAGAAAGTTATGGAATTCGTCTTCATCAATGAGTTCCCCTCTGCTTCTTCCTGAATCAGCGGGATCTATGATCACATACTTCTCAAAATAAAGAACTGACTTTAATTGATTGATGGTCATGTCCAAAAGCAGTCCCATACGAGAAGGAACGGATCTATAATACCAAATATGAGAGACAGGAGCAGCTAATTCAATATGCCCCATTCTTTCACGACGAACTTTAGAGTGAGTTACCTCAACACCACATTTATCGCAAACCACACCCTTATAACGGATAGATTTGAACTTACCGCAATAACACTCCCAGTCTTTTGTTGTTCCGAAAATTTTCTCACAAAACAAACCATCTCTTTCAGGTTTTAAAGTTCTGTAATTGATGGTCTCAGGTTTCTTGACTTCACCAAAAGACCATTCCTTGATTCTTTCAGGAGATGCGAGTCGAATTGTAATTGAATCGAAGCTATTGTAATTTCTCATAGATCCTCTTTAGTTATTCTCAATGGATTCGAATTTAATGGCTTTGTTTGGCCTGGAAAATTCATCTTCGTAATCTGATATATCAACATTGTTGCCTTCAACATCTTGGATGATTATATCAAGAGCTAATCCTCGTAATTCTTGAACAAGAACATTGAAGGATTCTGGAATTCCTGGTTTTATAGAATGGATTCCTTTTACGATCGCCTCATAAATTCTTGCTCTACCCAACATATCATCTGATTTTATTGTTAATAATTCTTGGAGTGTATGGGATGCACCATATGCTTCCAATGCCCAAACTTCCATTTCCCCTAATCTCTGACCACCAAACTGAGCCTTACCGCCCAGAGGTTGTTGAGTAACTAAAGAGTATGGTCCAGTAGATCTTGCGTGAATTTTGTCGTCCACTAAGTGAGCAAGCTTCAACATGTAGATATAGCCACAAAATACTCTATTCAAGAAAGGCTCGCCTGTTCTACCATCGTAGAGTTGGAATTTTGAATTTTCAGGAAGTTCTGCTTGCTTACAGAAATCAAGAATATCATCTTCCGATGCACCATCAAACACAGGGGTCTCAAAATTGATACCAAGCTTGCTTGCTGCAAAACCTAATTGGGTTTCAAAAATTTGCCCCAAGTTCATACGAGAAGGAACACCTAAGGGGTTGAGTACGATGTCCATAGGAGTTCCGTCTTCCATATATGGCATGTCTTCTTCTGCCATAATTCTTGCGACAACTCCCTTGTTGCCATGACGACCAGCCATTTTGTCACCTACGAGAAGCTTTCTCTTACGTGCCACATAGACCTTGACCATTTCTTCTACACCTGCAGATAGCTCGTCACCATTATCACGTGAAAAGCGCTTCACATCAACAACAGTTCCTTCCATACCATTTGGGATGCGAAGTGAAGAATCTCTTACTTCTTTCGCTTTTTCACCAAAGATTGAATGCAATAATTTATATTCTGGAGTAAGATCTGTTTCCCCTTTAGGAGTCACCATACCAACTAGTATATCTCCTGGTTTCACTTCAGCACCGACTCGAATAATTCCTGTCTCATCTAGATCTCTAAATGCCTTATCAGAAAGATTAGGAATATCACGGGTGATTTGCTCAGGTCCAAGCTTTGTTTCACGAGCTTGGATTTGGAATTCTTCAATGTGAATAGAAGTAAAAACGTCATCCTTAATGATACGTTCAGAGAGAAGAATCGCATCTTCAAAATTAAAACCTTCCCAAGGCATAAAGCCTACAAGGACATTTTTACCTAATGCAAGAGTTCCCTTATCAACCGATGGTCCATCCGCAAGAATTGTTCCCTGTTGAAGAATGGTTCCCATAGAATCAATCTTCTCACCTATCACTGTTTGACCGGCAAGTATGGTTCCTGGTTCTATAGAGTCCCCGTCTTTAATTAAGGCTGTGAATTCACGGTTTTGTGTTTTTAAAGGATAGGAAACAGAACCTTTCGTATTGTACTGAACTTCGATAGATTCTTTAGTAACCTTAGAAACTTTTCCAGAACCTTCGCTGTATAAAACAGATACAGAAGGTTTTTGGGTAAAGCAGGTGCCTTGGTTGGTTTTTTTAAATTTAGTTAAACTATATTCATAAGGCTCTTTAACTCCGTCCTCTTTAACAACAACGGAATCAGCATCCACTTTGATCACCACACCACTTTTCTTGGCAACAATACAGATTCCAGAATCATAGGCAGAGCGCCCTTCCATTCCAGTTCCTACATAAGGTGCTTCTTCTTTTAAAAGAGGAACAGCCTGTCTCTGCATGTTTGATCCCATCAAGGCTCTGTTCGCATCATCATGCTCTAAGAAAGGAATTAATGCAGTGGAAACGGATACAACTTGAAGTGGAGCTAAATCCATATACTGGATTTCGTTTGGACTTCTAAATGGGAAATCAGATCTATGTCGAGTAGATATTAATTTATTTTTAAAATCACCCTTATCATCAACAACGGAAGAAGATTGAGCCACATAATGGTATTCTTCTTTATCGGCTGTTAGATATTCAACTTGCTTAGTTACTTTTCCATTCTTTACAACTTTGTAAGGTGTCTCTAGGAATCCATAATCATTCACTCTTGCAAAAGAGGACATAGATAATATCAAACCAATGTTTGGACCCTCAGGAGTCTCAATCGGACACATACGACCATAGTGAGAATAGTGTACGTCACGAACTTCAAATCCAGCTCTATCTCTGGAAAGCCCACCAGGACCAAGAGCGTTTAACCTTCTCTTATGCGTTAACTCTGCAAGTGGATTGGTCTGGTCCATGTATTGAGAGAGTTGGGATGATCCAAAAAATTCATTAATCACAGCAGTGATTGGCTTAATAGAAATTAATAATTGAGGTGTTTGTTGTTCAGGCTCTTGAACTGTCATCCTTTCTTTGATAACTCTTTCTACTCTCGAAAAACCTAACTTTAGTTGGTTGGCTATCAGTTCTCCCACGGAACGAACTCGCCTATTCCCCAAGTGATCAATGTCGTCTGGGAAGTAGTTTTCAACTTCACTCATGAGCATAACTAAATATTTTACTGTTGCTATGATGTCTTCTTTTCGAAGAGTTCTATCTTCGCAGTTTGCAAAATCTTGTGGGTTGTGGTATTCAAATTTCGAATTAATTTTGTAACGACCTACGTTACCTAGATCAAAAGTCTTAGGTGAAAAAAACAATCGATTGATTTCAGTTTCCGCATTTTCAAGAGTAGAGGGCTCCCCTGGTCTCATGATGGAATGGAATTTTTTGATAGCATCTTCGTAATCATTCACTCCGTCTTTTTCGAGACAGTTTATGATGGTTGAGTTATCTTTCCCTTTAGGAAAATCTATGGTCTCAACTTCTTTGACTTTCATTTCTTTAAGGATTGTTATGTTATCTTCATTGATCTTGGAGCCAGCTTCTAGCATGACTTCGCCAGTCTCAAAATTGATGATGTCAGAAATTGTTCTACGACCAATCAATTTTTTTAATTCTTTTGGAGAAGCACCTGCAATTCGTAAGCTGGTAGAAGCGTAGAACAATCTTAGAACTTCTTCATTGGTTCCAAGTCCCAAGGATTTAATTAAAAGGGTAGCTGGAAATTTTTTCTTACGATCAATCTTGGCTACAAGGATTCCCTTGTTGTCCATTTCGAATTCCAACCAAGATCCACGATAGGGAATCACTCGAGCAGAATAAGTAGACCTAGCATCATCGTAGGAGAAAAAGATACCTGGAGATCTGTGCAACTGAGAGACAACAACACGTTCTGCACCATTGATTACAAACGTACCTTGCTCAGTCATAATGGGGATATCACCCATATAAACGATGTTTTCTATAACTTCATAATTTTCTTTTTTAACGAGACGAATAACGGCTTTTAGAGGCAATGCATAAGAAGTATCTGTTTCTTTGCATTCCTGAGGTGTTCTTTTTGGTTCACCTAGTATGTAATGATCGAATTCCATTACCATATCATTGTTAGGGCTTTCTATAGGAAAGGATTCGAGAAATACGGCTTCTAAACCTTGGTTCGCTCTTTTGTGTGGATCTGTATCCCTTTGAAGAAACCAATCAAATGATTTTTTCTGAACGTAGATGAGATTGGGCAATAGATTTAAATCTGTGATCTTGCCGAAATTTACCTTTTTTCTTTCTGTTAGGCCGTACATAACTTATTCTCCCTAGTTAAACGCTGAATAGGTGGATGAATAGATAAAAAACTCGGTAAAGGAAGGGTATAACCTTCCCCTACCGGGATCTTTGGTTGGTGTGAGTTGAAGGTGCTTATTCAGAGAAACCTTAAACGAGCTCGACAACTGCTCCTGCTGCCTCGAGTTTTTTCTTGAGTTCAGCCGCTTCATCTTTTGAAACATCTTCTTTAACAGTCTTTCCACCAGCTTCAACTAGATCCTTAGCTTCTTTCAAGCCAAGACCAGTGATCTCACGAACTAGTTTGATCACGTCGATTTTTTTATCGCCATGAGCTTTTAGGACTACATTTACAGTAGCAGGCTCTTCTGCTCCCGCAGCTCCGCCAGCAGGTCCAGCAACCGCTACAGCAGCAACAGGTGCAGCAGCAGAAATTCCGAACTTGTCTTCCATTTTTTTAACTAGCTCAGACGCTTGAACCAGTGTAAGGTTCCCAATTTGCTCTAATAATGCATCTACAGACATCTTCTTATCTCCTTAAACTTTAACTTACAAGTATTATAAGTCCAAAACATTCAACGGGTATTAGCCGTTTTTCTCGCCAACTTTCTGAATGGCACGAGCGAGACTTGCCATGATTTGATTCATGCCACTTGCAATAGAACTTGCAGGTGTATTCATGCTTCCCAAAATTTTTGCCAAAAGTTCTGGCTTCGAAGGAAGACCAGCGATAGCTTCTACATTTTTTTTATCAAGAACTTGACCATCCAAATAACCAAGCTTAACTTCTAGTGAAGTCTTATCCTTAGCAAATTCCTTACAAATCTTAGCTACAGCTGGAAGTGTTTCTTCGGCAAAAATAGCAGCCATAGGTCCTTTGTAAGCTTCACCAAAATCTATTCCTCTATCCTTGTGACGATCTGATTCTTTAAGAGCTCTTAGGAACAAATTATTCTTAACAACTTTCATCTCCGAGTTTTCCGCACGAAGTTTAGTTCTAAGATTGCTCATATCTTCCACTGTGAGTCCGCTATAAGAAGCTAGGATAAAATTGGATCTTTTCTCCAATCTTGTTTTTAATTCTAATACTGCATCTATCTTAACTTGTTTTGCCATGTCTTATCCTATCAAATAACCGAATTAACGAGTTCTTTTACATCCACTTTTACACCATGACCCATAGTAGCTGATACGGAAATACCTTTAATGTATTCCCCTTTCGCATCAGATGGCTTATCTTTCATTAAACCACCGACTACTGCCTTGATATTTTCTAATAATTGCTCATTAGAAAAAGATGACTTACCAATGCCTAGATGAATTACTCCACCCTTGTCTGGTCTGTATTCCAATCTACCGCTCTTCACTTCATTTACGGCTTTCGCAACATCTTGTGTTACAGTTCCCGCCTTAGGCTTAGGCATAAGACCTTTTCTACCAAGAATAGGTCCAAGCTTACCTACTTCCTTCATCATGTCAGGAGTAGAAATACAAGCATCAAAATCAGTCCAACCACCTTGGACTTTCTCTATCATATCCATATCACCAACAAAATCAGCCCCAGCATCACGAGCCTCTTGCTGCTTGTCGCCTTTACAGAAAACTAGAACACGCACTTGTTTTCCAGTTCCGTGAGGAAGACTTACGGTTCCACGAATGTTTTGCAAAGATTTATAATTCACTTTTGCAGTAACTTCAATGGTTCCGTCAAATTTTGTATAAGAAGTATCTTTCGCTAATTGAATAGCGTTATCAAGAACATAAACTTTTGTTCTATCAATCTTACCTTCGTGAGCTCTATATTTTTTACCGTGTTTCATAGATTAACCTTCTACCACAACGCCCATAGATCTGCATGTTCCAGCGATAATGTTCACTGCCATATCTAGATCATTTGCATTTAAATCATTCATCTTAGTTTTAGCAATTTCTTCTAACTGCTTACGGTTGATAGTCCCAACTTTCACAGTATGAGGAGTAGCAGAAGCAGTAGTCAGCCCAAGTGCTTTTTTCACTAGCAAAGCGGCTGGGGGGGATTTTGTGATAAAAGTAAAACTTCTATCAGAAAATACAGTGATCACAACAGGAAGCTTCAAACCGATTTGTGCCTTGGTCTTCTCATTGAATTGCTTACAGAATTCCATAATATTCAATCCAGCTTGTCCTAACGCAGGACCAACGGGAGGAGCTGGGTTTGCTTTTCCAGCTTCAACTTGAAGTTTAATTTGTTTGACTACTTTTTTAGCCGCCATTAGATTCTTTCCTTACCTATAACTTCTTTATTTAAAATTAATTCTCAGATTTAACCTGAAGATAATCTAGTTCAACTGGAGTTGATCTACCGAATATCTCCACTTTTACACGTAGCCTTCCCTTGTCTGGGAAGATTTCATCAACGATCCCACTAAAATTAGCAAAAGGACCGTCTACAATTTTCAAAGTTTCACCAACCTTGTAAAAGAATCTTGGTCGAGTTGGTGTCTCTTCCGATTCTACATTTTCCACATCAGCAAAAATATTCTTAATCTCTTCTAATTCCAAAGGTTGAGGACCATCCTTGGAACCGACGAAGGTTGAAACAGAAGGAAGACTCGTTAATAAAAAACGAATGTCATCATCCATAGCCATTTCAACGAGAACATAACCTGGCATCAGTTTCTTCTTAGTGACTTTCTTCTTGCCGTTTTTCATTTCGGCAACATCCATAGTAGGAATTTTAACCTGTGCAACAGTTTCTTCCAACTTCTTTTGGATGATTAACTTCTCTATGCTAGTCTTGACTTTATTCTCATGACCAGAGTAAGTTTGAAGTACATACCATTTTTTCTCAACAGATGCCATATAGATGAATTAAGCTCCCAGACTCCAAAACCATTTTAGAGCACGAATAAAAAACTGATCTGCAAAAGATAAGAATATAGAAAATACTGCAACTGTTATCAAAACAACAATTGTTGAGCTCACTACTTCTTCTCTTGTCGGCCATTGGACTTTCTCCAATTCTGCCTTGCATTCTTGTATGAATGTCTGTGCTTTCATTTATTTTCCTTCAATCTAGCTCTACTTCGCTCATCTCCAAAAATTCTGGCAGGGCCGGATGGAATCGAACCACCACCAAGGACTTTGGAGATCCTTGTTCTACCACTAAACTACGGCCCTATTTTCAAGCCCTCTACCAGGCTTGAACTGGTGACCCCTTCCTTACCATGGAAGTGCTCTACCACTGAGCTAAGAGGGCAAAATACGACTTTCCCTTCTTTGAAAAGGCTAGAAATATACAATATTTTTTAAGGCGCTTTTGCGTCAATTGAATTCAATGGGTTTCCGAGTATTGTGTCCAATTTTGAGATTATGTCACATCCTTTTGGAAGATTTTCCTCCCAAATCTTCTTGAATGGGGCTTGCTTCCTTTTCCATTCTGGGAAGAACAAAAATGCCTTCCAGCCAAGCTCTGAAGCAGGAAGCCAATCAAGGGCTATCTTATCCCCAACGTAGAGTATGCTTCCTCCAGACAGCCCTACTTTCTGCTCAGCTGCCTGAAAAATTTCTTTGGAGGGTTTTTCATAGCCGATTTCTCCAGAAATGATAAAATCTTCAAAATAGTCATGAATTCCTTTTTTTTTCAGTAAGCTTCTAAGTCTATTATCCCAATTCGAAAGAACTCCCATTCGAATTCCCTGGGAATGAGCTAGTTTCACTAGATCCATAAAACTGGGCTCAAGCATCCAATGCTGACCTGTTTCAAAAGAAGCAAGAATAGTTTCCTTCAAAGATTCCGATTCAGATAAATTCAGTGAATTTAAAAAGTGACTTATGAGATCCATCCAAAAACCCCTAGATCCATCTGGGTGAAAAGAATAACGATCTTTATAATCCTGCCTTTGGTATTTCTGATCTAAAAAGTTCCAAGCTTCATAAAATGCCTTGTTAGCAGTGCTTGATTCAATACCGCCCACCTCTATGCCGAAACTATCTATAAGATCTAGATATATTTCACCAGGTGACTTCTTAAGATGCAAAACAGTATCACCTATGTCCAAATAAATATATTGATTTTCCAAAAGAACTCTCTAGTATTACATTTAAAGTAGGATGAATGATTATGGCAAAAAGTTTTCAGAAATTAGAAGATGAAATCCCTGATTTAATTAAAAGATCTAATAAGTTTACCATACGATCCTCTCGAATGAATTCTAATTTAGAAAAGTATGTATTGAAGATCATTACAGAAATGTGTAAACATCTTGAGTATGAAAACTTTGTTGAAATGCTTTATACCATTACCAAAGAACTTGCCATCAATGGAGTGAAAGCAAACCAGAAACGAGTTTTCTTTGAAGATGAAGGCTTGGATATTACTGATCCAAAAGATTACGAAAAAGGTCTCGAAAATTACAAGAAAAAGTTCTCCGAAAAAATGGCAGAGGAGTATGGGAAGCGCTGCCTAGCCCGAGGTGTTTTTGTTAATATAAGATTCCACTATTGCAAAGATGGACTCTATGTGGAAGTGAAAAACAATACTCCTGTAATCAAAGATGAAGAAATGAGAATGCGTGAAAAAATGAAAAAAGCTATGGGTTACAATGACATTGCGGAATTCTATATGGATAATATGGACAACACAGAAGGAGCAGGTCTTGGAATAGCTCTCATTATGATCCTAATGAAAAATGAGGGAATTGATCCAAATTTATTCAGAATTATAACAACAGACACCCATACGATAGCAAGGGTTGAAATACCATTTAACGATAAATATATAAGCATACGAAGTGTAGAAAATAGCGAAAGGGAAAAAGAAGTAGCATGATTTTAAAAGATAAAACTGTAGTAGTCACTGGCTCAGCTGGTGGACTTGGAAAGGCAATGGCACATCGATTGGGAAAACAAGGTGCAAACATCGTTCTTTCTGATATTCAAAATGAAAAATTACAAGAAACAGTCGAAGAATTCAAGAAAGAAGGGATAAAGGCTATTGGCATCCAAGCCAATGTTTCCAAGGAAGATGATGCCACAAAACTTATGGAAGGTGCCAAGAAAGAATTTGGCAGTTTAGATGTTGCTATTTTAAATGCAGGAATCCTAAGAGATGGACTATTGATTCGAACGGACAAAGAAACAGGCGAAATCAAAAGCAAGATGTCCATTGAACAGTGGCAATCGGTAATTGATGTAAATTTAACCGGTGTTTTTTTAACAGCTAGAGAAGCGGCAAGTATAATGGCAGTTCAAAAATCTGGAATCATCATCCCTATTGCTTCCATAGCTATGCATGGTAATTCTGGGCAGACCAATTACTCAGCAGCAAAAGCCGGAGTTGCAGCTATGACTGTTACTTGGTCCAAGGAGCTTTCTCGGTATGGGATTCGTGTTGCAGGTATTGCTCCAGGATTTATAGGAACTGAAATGGTTCTGAAAGATATGAATAATGAAGCATTGGAAAAATGGAAGAAAATCATCCCTGTTGGAAGACTAGGCGAGCCAGATGAAATAGCCTCTACCGCTCAGTTTATCATTGAAAATGATTTAGTTACTGGTGTAGTCTTAGAGATATCTGGTGGAGTGCGAATCTAATTTTTTTTGATTTGTTAATTTTTTTCTTGAAGCCGTAAGCCCTAAGGAAAGATATATATTTCAACTACCAACTATTTAAGTGGTAAATGGAGAATACCTAAGAAGTATTATTATATCTATGAAATTAAAATCGGAACTTTCTAAAACACAGACCGAACTTGCAGTTAAAGGGCTTCAAGGAATAGCTCACCCTATTCGTTTTATGATTATGCTTGCCCTCTCTAAAGAAGAAATGTCTGTCGGCGACCTTGTTGATTTATTAGGAACTAGCCAATCTGCTGCCTCTCAGCACCTTAGCAAAATGAAAAATAATGGAATTCTAGAATCAAGAAAAAAGTCTAACCAAGTATTTTACTCTCTAAAAGATCCTAAGTATAAAGAACTTATCTCTATACTTGTTCGTCTTTACAAGAAATAAAGGAACTAAAAACTCAGAAACTTATCAATCAATAACAATTTCTGAGTTTGTTATAAATGCATTTTTATTCTATTTCTACCAATTAACTAAGCTTCTCGATAACATCTTGAGGAGCTTGGACTAGTTCAAGCAGCACACCTTCTGAAGAGAGGGGAAATTGCTCATTTCCTTTAGGATGAATAAAACAAACATCATAACCGGCAGCACCTTTTCGAATTCCACCGGGGGTAAATCTAACACCTTGGGAGCTTAACCATTCCACAGCCTTGGCAAGATCATCGATCCAAAGACCAATATGATTGAGTTTAGGCTCATGCACTTTGGGACTTTTGCTAGGATCAATAGGCTGCATAATATCTACTTCCACTGCAAATGCACCCTTCCCTATTGAAAGTATATCCTCATCTACGTTTTCCTTCTCACTTCGAAAGCTAGAAATTTTGCTTAAACCCATAATCTCAACCCAGAACTTTTCTAACTTGGATTTATCTTCCCCACCGATTGCAATTTGTTGAACTCCTAATACTTTAAATGGTCTCATAAAATTTGTAACTCCTCATATTGTACATCCTATTTTTTGAACTTTGTAATTCTATAAACATTTTAAATAAAACTTAGGGTAGTAAACTCTTAGTAAATTATTTTGTAATTATACTCCCAATGTTCCTTTTTAAAACTTAAATCCCTGAATCAGTAAAAATCATTTAAATAATTGAACCCAGGAATGTTTTCTATTAGAAAAATTCTAAAAGGAAATCAATCATTCTTTGAACTGTACTTGGGTCATAGATTAACGCAAAGGCAATGCCTGTTAAGGAACCCCAGATATGAGCATCATGATTGATATTGTCATTCATAGCCTTGGATGCATAATTGCTATAAACCAAGTATCCAATTGCAAATATGGGACCTGGAATGGGAATTGCAAAAAATAAGTACAAAGTTATAGAAGGATTGAATATTATAAAACTAAATATTACCGCAGCAACACCTCCGCTTGCTCCAAGACTGCGGTACATAGGATTATTTTTATTTTTTATAAATGAATCAAGATTGGCTATAACAATAGCTGACAAGTAGAAGACTAAGAATACAAAAGATCCTACTATTCTTTCTAAAGGCAAAGCAAAGAAATAAAATGAAAGCATATTGAAAATTAAATGATTCAAATCAGCATGCAAAAATCCGCTTGTGATCAATCTATAATAGCTATTGTTTCGGTTCATTTTAAAAGGATGAAGTACCAAATGATTCAAGAGATTTTGATTTTTATATAATGTATAAAGACTAATAATTATAGTTGATGCTAAAATGAAAAAAGATGAGCTTGCTAGAGACATTCTTAAAGTATCTAAAAGGAATTGAACAGCTCAATTCATTTTTATCTATGTTTCGTTAATTTTAAACTCTGAAATATAAATACTAAGCTAAACATTGATTGATCTTAGAGATCAATTCTTCCTCATCCCAGGGCTTAGAGACTAAATCAGTTAAGCTAGCATTTTCTCTAGCATTTTGAATTGCAGATGGATCTGCTTGGCCAGTAAGCATGATTTTCTTTATTTTGGGGTATTTTTCGTGAACTTTAATTAAAAATTCATCCCCCTTCATTCCTGGCATTAGCCAATCCGAGAGAATTAACAAAACTTGGATTCCATCCTCTGAAAATTCTTCAATTAATTCCAAAGCCTCATCTGCACTTTCAGCGAATTCCAGACGGTAGAGCTGCTTAAAATAAGATTTCAATTGGCCATTGAGGCTTTGGAGAATAATCTTCTCATCATCTACACAAAGGATTGCCTTTTTAGAATCATCACCCATAACTAAAGTTCAATTTTCTTTAGAAGCTGTTAATTCTCAAGAATTTTATCTATAATTTTAAAAATTTCCCAAGTTCCGAGAAAATGTATTTTTACTATAATACTTTGTTAAAATTATTTGTTGATGCTATTCTTCGACCCTTTTCTCTATGAAAACATGGAAAGACAAATGACAGGTCATGAAAATCCAATAAATAGCTCAATGAAAAGCAAGAATAAATTCTCCAAATTTTCCAAGAGAATACTTTATTATAAATACTTTTATCTAAACGCAATGATTATTTTTTTTCTATCGGGCTTCCCTCTTCATGCTCAGGGACATTGGGAAGGAACCATTCATATAAAAAAAATCCTAAGCATGGTTGCTATTTTTGGAGAAAATGTAAATATTCGAAAAGAAGCTAATACTAAATCGGAGGTAGTTATGAAATTACAGCCTGGTGATTTAGTAACAATCATAAGCCAAGAAAAAACTTTAACAACAATTGATGATGATTCTGAGTATTGGTATAAAGTAGAAATTAATAAGAAACAAGGTTATGTTTGGGGTGGCTTGTTAGCAGATACTTTTACTTGGAAGAATGGTTACTTAATTCTTTTTCGTTCATTAGGAACTAAGTCAGGATTAAGTGAAATTAGAATCCTAAAGGATAATAAAATACTTAGATCCATGAAATGGAATACTGGTCCAATTGGCCTTGATGATTTTAATACCAAACCAAAAGTTGAATTTTTACCAACAAAGAACTATTTGAATCCACCCGAATTATTTTTTAAAATTGAATATTTTGTATACTCAGAAATTGAATATGGTTACACTTACAATCAATTCTTTACCTTATCCAATAAAGGGAAGTTAAACAAAGAATTTGGATTGGTGCCTTCTAGTTGTGACCCTCCAGCTTGTGGAGAACAGTTTGTTTTATTTCCAGAAGATGAACTCAAACCAGATCCAAATCTTAAACGTAAAAATAATTTTAAAGCAAATAAAAATGAAATAGTTATAATCTATCATAGTTTTTCATCAGATGAGGATAAAGAACATGAATGGTCGCAACAAATTTACAAATGGAATGGTAGCAAATTTTTAGAACCTAAATAATCTACTATTGAAAATCGTAAATTAATTTGCGAACATAAGATATCAAATTAGATTGTAGGTATGGATAAGAACCTAAAGGTGAATTGATTACATAATTAACTAATTGCCGGTCCACATTTATTCTTTGATCAGCAGTTGAAAATAAAGTAAGTCATCCATTCACTGATGCAGTATTAAAATAAGACATGATGATTATAATTTGAGGAAATATACATCCTGAATCTTTAGAACGAGATTATTTTCTTAGGATCTTTTCCACTCTTCAAATACTTTCCGATATGTTAGGACAACTGTTCTCAGTTATCTTCCTATTCCAGTTTTGTTTGGTTTTTATAGGGTAGATTCAAACTTGATTTTAACAAAGGATTTCCATAGGCTAGAGAGAATAAAAGGGAAACAACCAATGGTCATTTCCCTTTAGTTTTTGAAATATTAGTTTGGAGTTATAGTCTTGATCAGAGTTAAATCAGCTCTTTTGAAAACTTTGATAGTCGTCTTTGCGCTTCCTTTGCCCTTACCTGTTACATAAATCTTATCTTTGAAAAAAGTTATTTCCGAATTTTCTTCTACAGGATCAGAAGATCTAACATCCAATGCAAGATCTGGTTTAAATCTTGAAAGGTGGTAATTCCCTTCAAACTTTTCAATTACATGAATTTTATCTTCCGTATAAATCATTGGAGTTCTCCAAAATACATCCGATGTATCTGATTGTTTAATTACCTTCAATGTCTTAGTGTCTAGAAGGATAAGTTTGTGCTTTCTATCATCTACCTTATCCCCTTCATATCCAAGAACTAAAATTCCTTGGTTCTTAACTTCTACGAATTCCTTAGAACAGACGTTCGTATAGGGGCTCTTGAAAAGAGCATCATCTTTTACAGGATCAATAGCCCAGAGTTCATTGGAATAGTGACCATCCGCATCGTATTTGATAAATTTCATAAAAATGATTCTGTCACCTATCACATTTTCACTTTTCTCTTCTTTCTTCTGTAATTCTTCTTTAACCTTGGCAAGCTCTTCTTTTACTGCTGCTACTTCCTCTTTAGCTGTTGTGTTGGAAGTAGGTTTTTCAGTGCTTGCAGTAGATGATGTAGAGCTGCTAGAAGTAGTATTTCCAGAGGATTTAGATTCTTCCTTCTTGGCTAAGCTTTCTTCTTTTTTATCTAACTGTTCCTTAGTATCTGCAACTTTTTTCTTCTCTTCTTCTACTTTCTTTTGTGCTTCTTGAACTTTTGTTACTTCTTTTTGTTTTTCTTCAATCTTAGCAGCATTCTTTATTGGATCTTTTTTTAATTCCTGCAAATCAGCTTCAGCTTTCGACAAAGCTTGTTTGTTTGCATTTTCTTGGTTCTTGAGGTCTTGTTCTTTTTTAGCAAGTTCATCTTTCTTAACAGCAACTTGTTTTTTTTCTTCAGTTAGTTTATTCTTTTGAAGCTGATCCATTTTGTCTTTTTCAGAATTCATTTTCTCTTTGGTTTCTGGATCTTTTTCTTTCTTAACAAGATTACCAACTTCGTCTTCTAATTCATCAGTAGTTACATCCGAACCACTGTCTTTTAGAATATTAGAAACTATAGGAATTACAATTTGGGTCTTGCCAGGCCAATTGCGATAACTAGTATCAATTCCAATTTTATTTTTATCTAGTTTAGAATTTAATTCAGAGGTATATTTTTTATTAAAAAAACCAGCGTCTTTTCTATGCGCTGCATTGTAATACAATACATAAAGTGCAAGTGTCTCAGAATTAGCCTCAGAATATTGGAAGGATCTTTCAATATAAGATGCTAAAATTCGAGCAATAGAGTTGATATGATCAAAACTCTGGTCCTCTGAAATGTTCAGTATATCAGCACCAAATTTATTGTCTTTGCCAGGTAGAACTCTTGTGATACTAAAGCCATCTATTTCGGAAACGGCTGTGGGATTCTTGGTAATTTGTTCTGAAAGTTTCTTTCCTTTGTCCGTATTCTCTTGAATAATTTCAGCCGTGGCTTTTTTCAAAGATTTGTTTTGGAATTGGATTTTCTTAGATGATTGGATTTCTTTCGTGCCAAGCGGTGCCTTCGATTGAGAAAGCAGGGGCAGACTTAAAAAAGAAACTATTAGAATGGCGTAGAAGCTAGGTTTTTTATTGAACATTTTATCCTCAAACTATTAACATTTTCACGATAAATTGAATCTGAAAAGCAAAAAAAAATGATTTCAATTGCCTTTTTAAGTGTTTTTCCCATTGTATAAATAAGATGAAAGTTTCAAGCAATCAAATTTTCAATTTCAACGCTGGACCTGCTATGCTGCCTAGCTCAGTGATGCAGACCGCTCAAGAAGAATTCCTCAATTATAAGAATTCTGGAATGTCAGTAATGGAAATGAGTCACAGAGGTGGACTTTTCCAAGAAATACTCGATAAAGCATTGGTGAATATTCGAAAATTACTTCAGATACCCGAATCTTATGAGGTAATTTTCTGTTCGGGAGGTGCAACAGCTCAGTTTTCCTCCATACCTCTTAATCTTTTAGATGAAAATGATTCTGCAGCTTATGCATTAACTGGTGTTTGGTCTGTAAAAGCATACCAAGAAGCCAAAAAATTCTATCCTAGGGTAGTTTCTATTTTTGATGGAAAAGAAGGTAATTTTTCTGAAATACCAAATCTTAAGGATAGTGATATACCATCCCATGCAAAATACGTTTATATTACTTCCAATAATACAATTTATGGAACAAGATATTCTCAATTCCCCAATTTAAAAATTCCATTGGTTGCTGATATGACATCTGATATTCTTTCAAGAGAATTAGATGTAAGTAAATTTGGAGTGATTTTTGCTGGAGCCCAGAAAAATATAGGCCCTTCTGGATTGAATATTTGCATCATTAGAAAGGATCTTCTGCAAAATAGAAAGTCACCGATTCCAGTTATTCTGGATTGGCAAGTAACGGCAAAAGCTGGATCACTATATAATACTCCACCGACTTACTCGATTTATATGGCAGGATTAGTATTTGATTGGTTGTTAAATATAGGTGGCTTAAGTGCAATTGAGAAGATAAACGAAAAGAAAGCTGAGATTCTCTATGAGACTCTAGATGAATCAGAATTTTACCAAACTTTTGTTCCAAAAGCTAACCGATCTAAGATGAATGTTGTCTTTCATCTTAAAGATACCAATTTAGATTCTAAATTTGTAGAAGAATCAGAATCCTATGGATTGATAGGTTTAAAAGGTTATCGAGATGTAGGAGGAATGCGTGCTTCCATCTACAACGCTATGCCTTTAGAAGGTGTGGAAAGTTTGGTACATTTTCTTAAGGATTTCGAAAAGAAATGGGGATAAATTTTCTTTTTTTCATTTTAGGTATTTCTTTCTGCCAACCTATTCTAGCCCAAACTCTATACTTTCCTGGAAAAATGGAAGCCTCTCTTCGAAACAAAATCGATGTTTGTGGTTCAAAACCAATTGCAAAATTCGAATTCAAAGAATCTGATTTTTACCAAGAATCTCTAAGGCAAACACTATCTAAAATTTCTCAAAGATCCAAGTTGGAAGGAAAAACGAGAGCAGCTTCACTTCTTTGTATCATAAAAATGAATCTCAATACCCAAGAAAAAAAAATGGTTTCAGCCGCCTTGCAGGATCTTTTTGATATTGAAATCCAGCTCTACCAAAGCTACCTTAAGTGGATGCAGGCAGGGCTTGGATTGGATGCAAAAAATTTAGAAAGTTATTTCCAAAGTAGATATGATCTTATGATTTTAATTCAAACGAAATCAATAACGATTCTTAATTTGGACAAATCACCAAATCAAGCAGATATAGAGGAAGATTTTTCTAATTTGTACCAATCTGTCCACCGTTCTAATTTTGATGCAGTTTATAGTTTAGATCCCAGTGTAAGGGAAAGATATTTTCAAGTTAAAGAAGGAAGAAAGCAATGAAAGAAAAAATTGGGATCGCTAGTGATCATGGTGGTTTTGAATTAAAAGAAATCTTAAAAGAAGAATTAAAAAAACATTCTGAAACTATTGATTTAGGAACACATTCCCAAGAATCAGTTGACTACCCCCAAGTTATCGGAGCTGCCTGCCAGAGTCTCTTGCAAGGGAATGTAAATAGATTGGTAGTTTTATGTGGAACAGGAATAGGTGCATCCATTATTGCCAATCGTTACCAAGGAATTAGAGCTGCCCTTTGCCACGACGAGTTCACAGCAGAAATGTCACGTCGCCATAATAATTCCAATGTTTTAGTATTAGGTGGAAGAATTCTAGGAAAGGATCTAGCTATACGTATCTTAGAAAAGTGGTTGCATACAGAATTTGAAGGCGGCCGCCATGAAAAAAGAATCATGATGATAGATGAAATCAGTAAGCCATCTTCGAAGTGAAAAGGAAGCTCTCATGAAAAAGGTTTTTACTGCATTTATTATCTTATTAGTTTTATTAGGAGCTAACTATTTAGGTTCAACACCTTCCAATAAATTACTTCATTTCATGGAGGAAAAAATTTCTTGGGATGATTTAAAGTTAATAAATTTAAAAATTGAACAAGATAGTAAAAATCATAAAATCCTTTCGCTGAGTCCTAGAAATATAGATTCCACCTTACTTACATTGGATTTTGAAAACAAGAAAAGCCCAGGGAATTTAGACTCAAGTAATTATTTTCGAGGAAAGCAGTCAGCAAGATTCAATGGAAAATCGGATCTTATAGAAATACCTAGGGGTAAATCGAGTCTATTTCTTGAACCAGAAATCCGTGAACCTTTCTATATTTCTATTTTTGTGAATCCATCCTCTCAATCTGGTTCAGCTATACTTTTAAATAAATCTATTTTCCGCTCTGGCCAAGAATTTGGTTTTCGCCTAAGCTTAGAACAAAGTAAATTAGAACTTTGGATAGATAGAATGATACAAACTGAATCTGGTATTCTGCTTTCTACTAAATTAAATTCCCAGCATAGCATTCCTCCGAGAAAGTGGTCTCATATTATTTTAGAATTTGCACCTGCTAAGAATTTGATTCTTCTCTATATCAATGGTCTTGAAACAGCTCGCTATGATGGACTAGCCATAGCAAAAGATCGAGTAACAGGATTTAGTTTTCATCCAGATGATACAACGCCCTTGTATCTTGGTAGAAATTTCTATGGAAATATGGATGAACTTTTGATAGCTTCAGGAACACCGAATGCAAGCCATTTGTTTGCAGAATATATGGAAGTAGACCTTAACCTTGATTCAAAATTTGTATCCCAAGCCTTGGGAATTGGATTATCCCCTGTCTACAAAACAGATATAAGCCATGCCTATCTCTCCAAATTTAGTATGGATTCCAAATTACCTAAAAATTCTATTGTAGAAGTTTGGTTTCGATCTTCACTTTCTCCATTTGGAGCTTATGAATCGGAATACAAAAAAGGTTTAGCCTGGAGGCGACTTAAAGAGAATGAACTGGATAGTATTTGTAATTCTGAAACTGTAAAATCCGAAAGCTCAAATCCTTGTTTCACTTATTACCAGTGGAAGTTTGTACTGCGTTCTGATCCTGATGGATTTAATTCTCCTTCTGTATCAAATTTTAAGTATAAAGTAAATCACAATCTTCCACCAAAGAAAATCACAGGACTGAAGTTCAATGAAGGTGCATCTAATCTAGATGAACCAAAAATCTGCATGTCCTGGGTTGCAAGTGAGGAAGAAAATGTGTGGAATGGTGGAGGTTACATTTTGTATTATGGCTTCAAAGAAAATGAAGTGGCTGGAACTATCCATTACCATAATGCAAATAATAGGAAAAAAGAACTTCTTCCAAATGCTGAAAAATTGAATTTGAAGGATGAAGCAAAATCAACTCGAGTTAGTATCATTTCATCTTGTGTTGATAATGGAATTTTACTTAAAAATGCAGAATCAATTGAACCAGAAAAAAATCTTCCTTTTCTAAGACCAGGGATAACAACTTATTTTTGGGTATCTGCTACAAATTCATTCTGGTCTGAGAATGGTCCTGGTAAGGATCAAATTAGTCCTAAATCAAAACCTATTTCCGTCACAATTCCGACGAAAGGTCAATAACTTTCATCCACTTACTTGGTTTGGTTTGTCCTTTCCAAGTAATTAAGGAATCCATATTTTTATTAATTGCAACACATATCTCGATTCCTTCTAAACCCTCCCCTCCCAAGTCTTGGGATATTTGAGAATAGAGCTTTAGGTCATCATTGGTCACAGGGAAAATTTCATCATATAGGATTCCAGATTGATTTAGATATTCTTTCTGGTCCTTTTCATTTGCAAAAGTCTTTCCTTGAATAATTTCAAAGATAGACAAGGCAGTAGAATATAATTTGTGGTTATTCTGTATGTAAGATTCTAGCCTCTTATACAATGCATTGGAATCACTGTTTGAGGAAAGAAGAGTCTTCAATATTGAGACAGAAATTAAGTGTTTCATAAGATTGAAGATTGTTTTCCTAAATTATAAATATTTTGTAAGGCTCTGAGTTTATCTGCAACGGATTTCTGGGTGATTTCGTTTTGAACAGAAACACGAACCAATTCGCCAACAGACATTCCTCTTAGATTTGCATTCGCTTTAAGCAGCATAAGTTCCTCATCAGAGAATAAAATTGTAAACCTTTTATCTACCTTAGACATAAAATAGTTTCATTAATCTTCCACATTGAGTTCTTTTTCTGCTTGGTAATACCTTCGCCAAGAATTTTGGGCATCTACTGCTTGGCCCATAGAATCATAGATAGCTCCTATGTTATAATAAGCATCAGTGATGGTAAAATCTTTTTCTACAGATTTTCGGAAGAGAGTAATTGCCTTTTCCTTATTTCCTGAGAACCATTCGGCAGTAGCCCAGTGAAAATACCACTTACCTAAACTTGGATCTCTGGGTCTTACACTTTCAAAGACTTGTATATTTTCCTCAAATAATTTTGCACTATTTCCATAATTCCTCTTGATTGTTTTCCACTTCTCAGCCCTGGTATAATTATCTTCCTCACGTGATGGTATGGGAAGATCTTCCTTCATAAGTAATGCCTGAGCATAAACTAATCTCATATAAATTTCAGCGGGTTGAATTTCTAAATACTTTTCTAAATAAGGAATCGACTCGGAATATTTTCCGTCTTTAAATAGCTGATAAGTCTTAGATCTCAATTCTTTTGTTAGGCGACCTTTTTCAGAAGAATACAAAGGTGCTACAATTAAAATTATATTAAATATATAAAAGAATATTTTCGCCATAGGTAGGGTAAATCTTCGTATTAACTTTTACATTTAGATTATCCAATTCTGCTTGGTCTACAATGAAATCAGAATGATCCTTATCACCAATAAGCAAAAATGTGTCTATATTTAACTCCATTAACTTTTCTCTAGAGTTTAAGGATTTCATAAGTTTACTGATAAATTGTCTTTTTATAAAATAAACATTTTCTGTTTCAAGATAATTTTCAATTTTAATAACATGTGAATAAGAAGTATGGAATCTCTCTCCAACAAATGATTTAAACAAATAAATACTATGTGTTAACATATCATTTGTTACAGCCTTACTATTAACTCTTTTATCTCTATAATTTGCTAGTCCAGGAATTAAATTATTTAATTTAGAATGAATCATTTGAATCCATCTTGGGGAAATCATATTCGTATCTATCTCGTTTTCTTCATTTGATTTCTTTAATAAATCATGTTTAGGCATAAATGCTACAAGACAGGCATCTATACCTGGTTGATTTAAAAAGAAAAATAGAATCTTTCCATAAAGGTTAATAGATTCTAAGGAAAATTTCTTAGAAAAAAACGGATCCATTATTAAATCAGGAGTAATTTCTAATTCAAAAAAATTATCTTTTCCTATTTTTACAAATGGATCGTTCTTAAGAAACAAAAAGTTAGTTCGTGTAACAGAATCCAAACCTGTAGACATTTCACAAAAGTAGGCTTGTGAATCGTAAGATAAGAAATACCAACCAAAGTGCTCAACACCAATACGATTCAATAAAAAACTACTGTATTTCATTATGGATGATTCTTGAGTCGTAGAAGCATCACTGTATAAGGTTAAAAGTGTCTTAAACTCTTCTTCTTTAGATGGTTCAACGAGATCGGAATATATACTTCTCATCTTGGATGGAATTGATTTTGAAGAAGAAACTTGCTCAATAGTAGGTTGTTCTTGAACAATTTGTACTGCATCTGAACTTGTAGGGCTTGTTACCTTTTGAACTAAGTCCTTGAGTTCTGGATTAAAAATGGATGACCTCTTTGCTTCTAATTCTGGGTCTACCTTAGAATCTTGAAAGAATTCACGGATTCTCCTAGGAGGAATTATTTGAAAAGAAGTGGGTTTCATCGACTGTTTCCTACTTTATTTCCTTAGAACCGAAACTCGCAAGCGAATTTCTTTTCTAGAATTAGTTGTATTCTAATATAACGTAAGAAGATAGTCTAAATTGTATGATTTTTTATGTATTTTTGGATGGAATCGGATTTGGAGAAAAAAACTCAGACAAAAACCCCTTCCAAAGATTCTCAACTCATATCTTTCGCCCCCTATCGGGAAATCCATCTACGGAAAGCAGGATACGTTATCTAGAAACAGATGCAACAATGGGAATCCCTGGCCTTCCCCAGAGTGCAACTGGACAGACTGCATTGTGGACAGGTTTTAAAGCACCTTTAATCTTAGGTCGGCATTTGAGTGGATTTCCGAGCTTTACTCTAAAAAAGATAATCGCCAAGCATTCCATGATAAAAATTTTAAATGCAAATGGAGTAAAAAGTGATTTAATCAATTGCTATACCCAAGCCTTCTTTAAGAAATTTGGTCCAACTGCGAAACACCTATCTGCTTCCACTCTAATTCAAATGGCCTCCGACCGCCCTTTAAAAAGCATAGAGGATCTAAGAGAAGGAAATGGAATTTATATGGACATCACCCATGAATTCCTGAGAAAGATGAATTTTGATTTAATTCCAGAAACAGATCCTGTTATGTTACTAAGGGACCCATACGAAGTAGGAAAATCCATACCTTCTAAGTTCAGTCATTATGGACTTTGTATTTATGAATATTTTTTAACTGATAAAATTGGTCATGATCAAAACTGGGAGCTCGCTGAAAAAAGCATTAGAGATTTAGAAAGCTTTATTTTAGGTTTCTTAGATGCTATGAATCCTTTGGAAGATACTCTCATTCTTACCTCAGATCATGGCAACATGGAAGACTTATCAACAGGAACCCATACGAAAAATCCTGTCCCCACCATGCTTTCCGGTAAATATGCCAATGAATTAGAGAAATCGATTAAAAATCTAGCTGATATTCCGCCTAGCATTTATACAATGTTAAATCTTAAAGAAGCCTACGAAGGCTGGCAGAGTTCTGACTTCCATTCCCATAGAATCGAAACTATCTAAAAATCAAAATCCTCGTCATTCTTAGAATTAAATGGTTTAGAACTATCACTTGGACTTGCAATGCTTGCTTTTTCTTGGATCTGGTCTAAGCATTCTTTCTTCCAGGCTATAGCCTTTTCTGTTATATGATTTTTATTGTAATTATCAATTACAACTTGAAAAATAGCTGCTGCATTTTCATATTTCGCTTGTTTAAAATAAATAGTTCCCTTCTTAAATAAGGCATCTTGGTCAAGGGAATATACACTATTATTGAGAAGTTTGTTAATGGTTTGAATTGCTTCGGTGTATTTTCCTAAGGCATCATAGCTTGAGGCAATATAATACAATGATCCCTCTTCATTTTGTCCAAGTTCTATGGATTTTTGAAAATACTCTATAGCTTTGAAATATTGCTTGCTTACAAAAAAAGTTTTAGCTTTTTCATATACGCCTGATTTGTATTCACTTTCGACCTTAGGATCTGTTCCGTCCATCCTGGAAGATTCTTCCAGGTAACCATCAAATAAATCAAAGGCTGCATAGTCCTTACCTTGTTTTTTTAGGACTCGTCCCAGTCCTATTCTTGCTTCTGTATAATTACCATCTTCTTGAATTGCAAGAACATAGTTCTTTCTCGCAGTTTCCCATTGGCTCAGATTATAATTATAATCTGCCAAGGATTTAAAAACCTTAGACCGAATTTTTCTATCAGTACTTGTTCGCAAAACATTGTCTAAATGAACACGACCTTCATTTTCTCGGTTCATTCTAAGCAAAAGATCACCTAGTGATAAACTTAACTTTTCTTGTTCAGTGATTGAAATATCATTTGTTCTATTGATACTCTGGTAAATTTCTAAAGCTCTGTATTTGTCTCCAGAATTTTCTAATGCCTTAGCTAGATTGTATTTAATTCTAAATTCGTATTGAGGATTATTCTTAGCAACTAATTCCGAAAAAATTGAAACTGCCTTTGATTTAGAGCTATCACCTGTTTGTTGAAGATATTCTTCTCCTTCTAGGATTTTTTCTAGGATACCCTCTTGTGCGTAAAGGTCTTTTTGAAATAGGGTTTGGTAGGCAGCAGTCATTAAACCTGCCGAAATAAGTAAGAAGCCAGTTAAAACAATAATTGAACGATTCATTTTCCACCTCTAGCAATACGATCTAAACTTCGATTCTTCCAAAACTGAGATCGTTCTGCATTGTATTGAACAGTCTCAATTCGATTGAATAATTTTAAGGATTTCTTAAATTCACCTAAATGAAAATAACATATACCCATAAAGAACATTGCCTTGCCTTTTAGGATAGTGTCATTTTCTACCTTAGCATATTGGGTGAGTTTATAAATAGCTAAGGAATATTCTTTTTTCTGATAGGTTGTTCTCAGTATTTCATCTAAAATACTGGAATCTGAATTATAAATTATAGATGGTTCTTCAATTTGATTACTTGTATTTTCAGGATTTCCTTCAGTCACCGTATCGTCTTTAGGCTTATCTAGATTTGAACTTAACTTAGGAATATCACTTGGATTTGTTTTGGTAATTTCAGGATTTGTAGTTGTAGAAGTAGTGATTTCTTCTTTTTTTTCTTCAGGAACTAAATCTTTATCAAATTCATATTTAAAAAAAGAATTCCCATCGCTTAGATTAAAATCTTCAGCTATGTCAGCCTTCTTTGCAGTCACCGCAAAATACAGAGATTCTACCTGTTTGATTTCTTTAATGCTAATAGAAGTTTTAGGATGAGAGATAACTGCTACTTTTAAAACTGTTCCTCCTACAAAGGAATTGACTCCTTCATCAAAAGATCGAGTTGAAGCATAGATAGTATACTGTGTTGTGTCATCTGCTCCATTAGGTGGGTTCCATTTTAAGGTTGCACCCTTAGCCTTTCTATCGTAACCAAAACCTCTTACGGTAAAACTAGAACTTTCCTCTTTATTACTTGTTTGTGGTTTAGAAGTATCTTCAGATGCAGGCTGACTGATTTGATTGTCCTTAACAACTTCTGCATTCCCTTTTTTATCTAAGATAAAGAAAATTCTTCTATAAGATACATTTTTTTCCAGAGGTAGATTTTCAGCTTGGTCATCTTCTTTGACAGAAACTCCATAGTATAAAGTTTGTGATTTAGCTAGATCTAAGTCTAGATAGGTATTGATTGGATGAGAAAGTTCTACAAGCTTATCTGCTTTTCTCATATTTTCCATAGTATTCATTGGAGAATTTGATCTATATAAAGAATAAATAGTTTGTTTGGCAATAGCATTCCAAGGGGGTGTCCAACTAACCCGAATATGAGAACCTTCTGCCTTGATTAAAAGATTTCCTATAGTTTTGGTTTTATTACTCGCATTTGAATTTAAACTGACTAAAGGGGAAGTAATTTTCGTTGATGCTTCTTCAATTGAGATTGGTTTTGTTGTATAATTTTGATCTGGTAACATTACAACCGTTCTTTTCTTAACAGCATCCACAGTAACGATAGCGTAATAGTAAGTACCTGGTTTTAAATTGTAATCATAATAATTCGAGGCTGTATTTTTTCCTTGTACGGGAAATCTACCCAAGGAATCGGCTACATATAATTTTTCGGGAGTATCAATGATAGAATTGGATCTCGCAATAATTATCTCACCATCTTCAGAAGGTGGTTCCCACAAAAGGTAAATGGATTTGTTGTCAGGTAGAATGCTTGCACGAATACTTGAGGTTTCCTTCTTATCAAAATTGGAAGAAAACAATCCCTGTCCCAAAATCGGGAAAGTAGTAAGCCAAAGAAGAATTGGCAAGGTATAAAAATGAGTCTTCATGCTCTCTTAATATCGGATGTAAATATAGAGAATATTGAGTTCAGCTCACGTCTTTTCCTTGATTTTGTAAGTTTTCTCCACAACCTAGACAAGTATGGCTGAAACAGAATACTTTGAAAGTGAAGATTACCAGAATTTCTTATTATCAAGCCAACGTAGAGAAATCTGTCCCCCGGAATTAATTTTTGAAAATTTCAAAATATCAGAGGTTGAGAACCTAGTCGACTTTGGATGTGGCAAAGGATTTTACCTCCAAGACTTTAGAAGGATACTCAGAAAGGAATCTTGGATTTGGCCCTGTGAATGCCAACATGATTTGATTGACATTATACTCAAAAGAAAAATAGACGAATCCATTCCTAACCTAACTCCCTTTTATATGGATAGATCCGATCATCCTCTTCTACCCGAGTGGATTCCAACACCTGACCTGATTTTTACCAGCCTCTGTCTTTCCACTTTTCCTAATCCGGGTCTTGCAATGGACGGTTTAATTCGCTCTATGAATCCAGGTGGCAGACTGATCATTGTAGATTGGAACAAACACGAATACAATTTTGGACCAAGAATCAACGACAAGGTTTCCCAAGATAAGATGGTTTTTCTAGCAGAAGATTATAAATTAAAAGTCATCAAACAAGTTAGAATTAAAGAATTATTTTATGCAATAGAAGTTGTCGCATCCGCTGATTTCGTATATGGATTTTATGATTTAAAAGAAGAAGAAGCTGATGGAGGAATATGGGACAAAAGTTAAAAATAAGTCAGTCTTGCTTACTTTTATTTCTTTTGATTTTATCAGCTTCCATTAAGGCAGAGGCTAAGGATGAAAAAATTAAAACCATCCCTCTTATGTCTTGGGAATCAAGCTTCCATGCAGAAGAACTTTTCCAGGCAGGTAAACTTTGGAACAACCTAGATCTTGTTCAATGGAAAAGCCTCAATGAATTAAGAGATCCGATTTACTCATCAAAGAATATGATTCCTCCCATCCTTTGGACAAGGGTTAAATTACCAAAAATCTCTAAATCTAATACGTATTATATGAGAAAATTGTTTCTTTCTACATTTTATGATGTATACTTTCGTAATGAAAAAATCCATACATATAGAGAATTTGAAAATACTAAATTTCTTCCTATCTATGAAAAGTTGGATTATTTCCTTCTTCCCGCTTCAATGGAAGGGGAATATCTTTATATTCGTACAGACTATTTAGTTAAGTTTGATTATGCCTTTGAAAATTTCACTTGGATAGGCAAATTAGGAGACTTACTAGAATATAATATTCAGAAAGCAATATTACCTCTACTCTTATCATTTGTTATTATTTCTATTGGATTTA
>PEQN01000018.1 GCA_002786225.1 Leptospira sp.
CGATTGTATCATCTGCATCCAGATATCCCCATTTGTGATAAGATTTCTCTGATAGGCAATTTGGATTGCATCCCGACTGCCTTGGATTCCGCTATCACCTTGAAATTGATAATAATCTTTCAGGAGATTCCAAGCAAGTTCGTAATTGTATTCAAATGCTTTGATTAGACCTTGTTTTTCCAGTTGATTCAATTCGGCTTTTTGAATAAATTTGGTTAATTGCGACAAAGCTTTCGAAAAATTTTGGAATCGCTGTTTGTATCGAATAGATTCCATGCTACACAACCCTAGCTTCTAATTCTTCTCCCTTCCAGAATCCAACCACATTCTCGGATGCTTCCTTTTCCATGTCTTCTCTACAATCGATAGAACAGGATCCCATATGTTGGGAAAGAATAACATTTTCCAGTTGAGTCAATGGACCATGGTAGGGTTCTTCTTCGAAGACATCGATTGCCGCACCTGCTATGCTTCCATTCACTAGACATTGATAGATGTCTTCTTCGTTAATGATTCCAGCACGTGCTGTATTGATTAGATAGGAGGTAGATTTCATCATCTTGATTTCTTTGGATGTTATCAGATTGCGATTTGTATCATTCAAAGGAATGTGAACAGTTAAGCAATCCGCCTCTTGGTAGATCTCTTTGTGGCTTACTTGCCGTATTAGAGTTCGATTCCAATTCTTACTAAATTTAAGTTGGGAATTGTGTAGACTATCTGCATAATTTTGTAATTCTCTAAGTAATTCTGATTTATCTACTATATCACAAATCAAAATTTCAGCGGGTGCGAGTCCTAATAAGTGGTAAGCAAGCCGAGTGCCTATACGACCACAACCTAGAATACCGATCTTAGATGTTCCAATACGAATCCCATAAGGCCTGCTCCATCCACCTCTACGAAGTTCACTGTCTGCAAGTCCTACTTTTCGGAAGAGATCAATCATAAGTCCTATCGCAAGTTCAGATACTGCAGGTGACACTGCATCTGGAGTGTAAGTTACAGCAATACCCTTTTCTTTACAAAGATCCAAAGGCACAGAATCAAGTCCAACTCCGACTCTTGATATGAGCTTCAGATTGCTCGAAGTCTGAACTAATTGACGCAAGTCTTCTGTTCCTGCAATAAGAGAATCAAAGTCTTTCGCAGCTTCAGCGACTTCTTCAGGTTTCATTTTGCGACCTAAGGAATTGATTGTTACAGAATGTCCGTTCTTCTTTAATACTTCCATTGCATAAGTCGAGGTTCTGCAGAAAGGAAAGGTAGACACAAAAACATTTTTATTCATTTAAGATAACTTATAAAACACTAAGGAATACAATTTTAAAGGGTATGAATTGATTTAGCTTATATTGAACAAAGACTATTGGATTTCACTTCTAGGCAGTCTTTTGCCATTTGTTGGATCTCTATTTGGAATAGATCAAAATCAAGAGCCTCTATCCATTTTATGTTTTCTAGTTTTTTCTTAGGAAAAGAAGAAAGTATATCACTTACTAAATAATTTTCTATACCAAGATCTTTACTTCTTGCCTGGGTAATTAATTCTTCCCAATGAAATTCAAAGTTTTTAGCAATGTATAGCAAATCAACAATATCTTTTTCCGCATAACGAAATAGTGCTGAAATTTTATTCGAGAGGATGTTTTGAATGCTGTCAATTTTATCATATAGTTCATGAAACTGAAAGCCACCATAATGAATATCGATATCATTAACAAAGTCTAGCTTCAATTCAGTATCAGGATGAAGTTTGTGTTTAACAAGAAGGCGCTTATAATTAATTCCTACAAATGCATCATCCTCATTCCAATAGTAACCTAATTCAGCAAGCTTATTGTAGATGGAGAGAGTATACTCATCGAAGGACTCATCTGAATTAACAAAAAAATCCAGATCATCACTAAATCTGTGGTTAAAGTAAATTCGACTTAATGCGGTACCACCGGTTAGATAAAAAGGAGTCTCGCACTTTTTTACTAAATTCAGCACCCCATCTTGCAGGGGATACAGGCTCTCCCGATAGAATTTTTCTAATTCGTTCAAAGGTTTCTCTCCTGGATGCTGGCCATACTCTACGGATTGCTTCAGGTGTTAGAAGTATCTTGATTTCTTCTATGCCTCCCCACAGTGGAACTAAGACATGCCAAGGTAGGCTTTGCAAGCACCGTACAAACCACCCTGTTCTATCGAAGGCACCAGCCTCTTCTATCTTTCCTTCTGTAAGATCCAAAAGTTTCTCAGGTGGTGTAGTATAGTCCCAACAGAGAGATTTCATGAGTTTCAGCTTTTCTTCGTGACCTAACATATATTTATACAAAAATAGAAATCTCTACTTTTTTACCTACCTAAAGAAGGTTCCATAAGTTAGGATGACAATAAAAAAGCTCATAATTGCAGTGAAAGTCCATTGGAAGAAGGAAAATCTTCTATTTATTTGATCGAAACTTTGCTTGGTGAATTCAAGTTGTTGGTTAAACCTGTCATCCATGGCTTTAAATCGGAAATCGAAAATCTCTTTGATTGCCTTGGCTTCTTCTTTAAATCTTTCTTGAGCATCTAGAAATTTCTTATCCATAGCTCGGAATTCTAGATCGGATCTTTCTTGGGCTGCCATAAACTTCGCATCCATGGCTCGGAATTCTAGATCGGATCTTTCTTGGGCAGCTAGAAACTTCTCGTCTATGGCTTTGAATCTAGTTTCGAACTTTTCATCCATAGCCTTGAACCTAGCTTCGAACTTCTCGTCCATAACCTTGAACCTAGCTTCGAACTTTTCGTCCATAACCTTGAACCTAGCTTCGAACTTTTCGTCCAGCGCCGCAAACCTAGCTTCAAACTTCTCGTCCATAACTTTGAACCGAGATTCAAACTTCTCATCGGATGCTATGAATCTTTGCTCCATCAGAGCAAATCCGTTTCTCATCTCTTGGATCAAAAATCCTAGATCGGTCTTGGTAGCCATATTTTCTATTATGAAATGATTCTCTCTCTTGAGTTCTACTATCAGATCAAAGAGACCTGTCTCCACACCATCCCAAGAACTAGATTTCATCTGCTCGGTAATGGAATGAACCTTTTTCTTAGTATCTTCGAAATTCATAGTTGTCATACCTTGGATTTTCTAAGTTTAGGTGTTAGGAGAAATTTTTTCAAGATTTTTTTAGAAAAAATTTTATTTCTCAAATTCTTGTATTCGGCTTGATTAACCGAATTGGTGATTTAACGTAATTGTATATTGATAAAAAACTATAGACTTCTTTCTGTAACTGGAAGAAGAGAATGTATCCTAAACTTCTCGAACTTTATTATCTTGGAAATCTTTGTAGGCAAGACGAATTCCTTCTTCTAGTTCTACCTCATGCTTCCAACCCATTTTATGCAATTTAGAAACATCAAGAAGCTTTCGAGGAGTTCCATCTGGTTTTGTTAAATCAAAAGTTAATTTTCCTTGGTAGTCTACCACTTTTTGGATGGTCTCAGCGAGTTCACGAATACTTACTTCAATCCCAGATCCAATGTTCACATGTTCCCCACCTTTTGGATCATGACCTACATCATAATTTTTCATAAGGAAAATACAAGCGCGAGCCATATCTTCACAAAACAAAAATTCCCTCAGTGGTCTGCCAGTTCCCCAAATCACGACCTCGGGTAGATTTTGAATTTTTGCTTCATGAAATCTCCTAAGAAGTGCAGGTAGTACATGAGAATTCTGGGCATGGTAATTGTCACCAGGCCCATAAAGATTTGTTGGCATGACAGCAATAAAATTAGTGCCATATTGACGGTTATACGATTGGCAAGTAATAATGCCGGCAATTTTTGCAATAGCATAAGGTTCGTTCGTTGGTTCCAACTTACCCTCAAGCAGCTGTCCTTCATCCATAGGCTGCTTGGCGAACTTTGGATATATGCAAGAGGATCCTAAGAAACAAAGCTTCTTCACTCCATTTCGGTAAGATGAATCAATCACGTTATTTTGTATTTGAAGATTGGAAAAAATAAATTCAGCAGGAAAGGCATTGTTAGCATGAATTCCTCCAACTTTTGCAGCCGCTAAAAAAACATATTCAGGCTTTTCTTTCTCAAAAAATTTGTTTACTTGTTCTTGCTTGGTCAAATCTAATTCAATCCTACTTCGACCTATGATATTTGTATGACCCTTAGCTTCTAAAACCTTAACCAAAGCAGAACCAACCAATCCCTTGTGACCAGCAATGTATATTTTGGAATCTAGATTCATTTTAACACTACCTTAATTTCATAACCCAATTGTTTGCAAAAATCTATAAATACTTTGTATTCTTTTTTCATTATTTGATGGATGATATCTAAATTTAACTTTTGGTATTCATGAATAGCAATATTTCTGAACCCAACCATAGCTAAAAGAGACTTGGTTGTTTCTAGTTGAATTCGCTTTTTAGATTCTAAAATACGGAATGCATCAGAGCTTGATTGAGGTACACCTAGTTGATGACTAGATACTAAATGCATTGCTAAATCTATAGCTGCTTGGCATGCTCTCTCTAAATTAAGAATGAGAGCATCTAACTCAGTAAAATCACTCAGATTCGGATTTTTAGAATATTCTTCTAAAGCTCTTTCTAAGGCTCTTTGGATGATACTGACCTTATTTAAAGCAACATCATCGGATTTGATAGGCATTGAATACTTCTTTTCGTTCCAATTGAAAGTTATAATACATAGAAAGTAAATCATTGATTCGGAACTGAGATGACACCTCATCCTTAGTATGAATTTTTTTTCCATAAAATATTGCTTCTTTGGCATATACTAAATTCTGAGAACTCAAAACACCCAAGTCGAAATCATAACCGAAAGAAAATCCTAAATCGCCTGTCATTTTAAATAAATCAGAAGATGTAATTTGAGTCCCATTGAAAGGTAAGATTGCTAGATCAATATCGCTATCTTTGCGAAGTTGACCTTTAGCGGCTGATCCTAAGAGGAATATGCTAAGAACATTGGTATGATTATAAAAGTAATTAGAGATTTCATTTATAATAGCCTGTGATAAGGAAGACTTCAAAATTTAATTCCTATTAATATTCTCAGTTGAATTTTCTATCTTTTTATTCTTCATCTTCCATTTCCTCAGCCATCAGAAGTTCATCCGCAAGTGCTTGCACTGAATCTCGCCAATGATTGTTAGAAGAACCAAAAGTGGATCGAGTTTTTTCTTTACTGAGTACAGAATAGCTTGGTCTCTTGGCTGGTGTAGGATAATCCTTTGTTGGTATAGGTAAAACATCACATTCAATTCCCATTGAATCAACAATAGCTTTGGCTAGATCATACCAAGAGGCAACACCTTCGTTTGTGAAATGATAGACTCCCCTCGCCTCACTTAAAGAAGCATAGAAGCTAAACCAAGCAAGATCCCTAGCCCATGTGGGACTTCCAATCTGATCATCGACTATTTTAAGTTCATCTCTTTCACTTGCAAGCCGGACTATTGTTGTAAAAAAGTTTTTGCCATGTCCAGAAAATACCCATGATGTTCGAATAATGAGAGCATCTTGGTTTTCTAGTATGATTCCATCTTCGCCTAAGGATTTGGTAAGCCCATAAACTCCCAATGGATTCTTAAGATCTTGTTCCAGGTAAGGAGAAGATTTAAGACCATCAAACACAAAATCTGTGGAAATATGCACAAACTTTATACCCTTTTCTTCGCATATTTTAGCTATTTCTATAGGTGCAAGAGTATTGATTGCTTTTGCAAGTTCTTGTTCTTTTTCGGCAAGATCAACTGCAGTATAAGCAGCAGCATTGAGAATGATATTTGGTTGTATACTTTCAATGAATGAAGGCAATTTATGAATTTCTGTTAAATCAATTTCGGAGCGTGTAGCAAAGATGAACTCAACATTCTCTTCCTGAACTTCAGAAAGAAATTGTAACTCACAACCTAGTTGACCATTGGAACCAAGAACAAGTATTTTTACGGGGTTTTTCATAAGGCTTATTTATTTTTTTATGATAGCTAGGCTCTGTAAAGTAAAAGAGGATATTGAAAAATTCAAGTTACTTGACCAATTTCTATGGAAGTATCATCTAAACTTTTGTTTTCTAAACTAAGGGCTTCCACTTCTTTCTTTAGCTCTTCGTATTCATTTTTCTTAATCTCATAAAAACGAAGGGCAAGTTTAGCTTTTTCTTGCAGACCTTGGGGTGTTAAAAGGTAGGCATAGGAAAGCTTGTTTTTATTATTTTTAAAATTTCGTGCCTTTATAAGACCCTTTTCTACGAGAGCCTGAAGGAAATAATTGGTCTTACCAAGACTAATCCCTAAAATATCCGATAGCTCCCTTTGTGATATATTAGGATTACTTTGTAAAAGCTTTAGAACCTTATGTTGTAATTCAGGTGCCATGGTTGTGTGCTTCTTTCTGAATAGAGAAATAAAAAATAGAATAAATAAGAATATTGATTAGCAAGAGATAAAATCCTAGATTCAGAAACTTTTGGCTGATTAGAGCCATAGGGAATAGTATCACAAGGTTGATTAGAATGTATAGATTTACTACCTTAGTGTGGCTAGACCATTTTCGACTAAGGACTTGGTAAAGATGGGATCTATGGGCTTCGGTAATTTTCTCTCCCTTGGACCATCTCAAGAAAAGTGTAAGTGTAGCATCTAACCAGAATAAGGAACTAAGTAATAAGCAAGTAAAAATAGAAATATAACCAAGAAGGACAGCCCAGAGACCGAAGGCTGAGATAAGGAAACCTATTAAATTGCTCCCACTATCACCTAAGAAAACTCTGGCGGTAGGAAAATTCCAAATTAAAAAACCTAGACAGGAAGAAATTAAGACTAAGCTCCCAGGAATTAAGAAAGATGTTGCCGGTGACTCATTTGTGAGAATCGATTGAAAGGAAAAAAATGCGATAGCTGAAAGCAAAAAAATGGCTTCCAAGGTAGCAATTCCGTTCAAACCGTCCATGAAATTGTAAAGATTTATAAACCAAACTATACCGAAAAGCAATACAAAAAAACCAATTGAAATCAGGACAGTATGGAAGTAACCTACCTCTGCAAAAAACTTTGAGCCCAAAATATGCGAAAACTTCTCTAGATAGTCATTCCCTACAAGCACTAGTTTTGAGTGTATGCTGCCAAGAAAAATCCCTGAAGCAACTAGCTGAGTTATAAGTCGAGTCCTTCTGCTGGTAGGAGTAAAGTCGTCTACAAGACCAACAGTAAAAAGCATAACACTGGATAGAAATAACAGGGGTAAGGATACAAAATCACTTTGAAGGTTCCTAAGTGAGAACTCAGAGTTGCTAGCATTGAAAGCTAAGCTCTCTGGCAAAAAAACTAAGAGCAGTGTCGTTAGCCAAAAAGCAAAAAAAATTCCAAGCCCACCGGACCTAGGTGTAGGAAGAACATGAGAGCTTCTATGATTGGGATGATCCAAGATTTGCTTCTTTCTTAAAAACTTTTGCCAGAAATACACCAGGCATGTGGAAAGCAAAAAAGGGAAAAATAGAAGAAGTAATACGATCAATTGTTTAAAAGAGTTTATCTAGGAGACGACTAACCATAGCTCCGCCGCGTCAGTCCCAGAAAGGATGACTCCAGGGTGGTTCCCAAAGAAAAAATGTCAAGTTCTTTTGTTCAAAAATTGAACGCAAGGAAGGATTCATTTCCTAGGATAGGCCATGAATTGCAGGGATTGTTCCGTTGTGAACTTGGGTGTCCATTTTGAAGATGCTAGACTGGATGAATTTTCATAGAAAAACGAGCCAGTCCATTTATCCCATAAATCAGCTTTTCCCAAAATTCTGGCTCCCCATGTTCCCATACCATGAGGAATTTTGATTATTCTATTGGGTCTCTCTTGTGCTTTAACAATACTATGAACTAATTCTTCCGTAGAAATTGGTTTGGGATCTTGCAGGAGGACCAAAGAAGGCAAAGAGTTTAAGCTAATCTTTTCATGAAAACTGTTTGAGAGAAGCCTTTCCAGAAAGTCTGCAAAATTGTAGGTCGAAATTATACTTCGTAAATTGGATAAAGAGGAAACAGGGATAGGATAACCCTTGGCTATAGCATTCCAAATTGTTAGAAAATTTGCCTTGGGATTAGGACCATAAATCAATGGAGGTCTAAGAATAGTTAGCTTTAAGTTTCGTTCATCTGCTAGTTGGGAACATTTTTCTTCAGCAATTGCCTTGGATCTTGCATAAATGTCTTGGGGATGTATGGGAGAAGATTCTGTGTAAGGAAGATTTCCGCCCTCACCAAAAACCTTGGCTGTTGATACTAGGATGAAATGCTTCACTCCCTTATCTGCTGCCTTACGTAAAAAGTCTAAACTAAGTTCCACATTGCTTTTGTAATACAAATCCTTGTCATATTCATGGTAGGATTGGTGAGCAAGACCTGCTATGTGAAGTGCCGCCTCTGCAAACCCGAAATCATTGTTGATTTGAAAGCCTTGTCTTGTGACGGGAACTGCTCTAGATCTGAGAAACTCGGAATGCTTAAGAAGATTTTGACCCAAGAATCCAGACGCTCCAGAGATTAGAATCTTTTGATTTGTTTCTGAATGGGAATGTTCTTTAGTCATAAGAAAAATAAGACAGATTTGATCTTATTAAAATCTACTTATTGCAGTCGAATGTTTTTCATAAAATAATTCCTACACCCCTTCTTCCTCTTAAATAAGGAAAAAGTCCTTGTCTCTAATTTCATAAGAGAAAAAATCATCAATCATATGATTGGAAGCATTCGTGGAAAAGTTTTGAGATTGGATTTGAGCACTGTGCTTTTAGAAACGAATTCAGGCATAGGCTATGAAATTTATATAACTTTTCCAACCCATCTCCATCTCAAGACCTCTCAAAAAGAAAAAGAAACTCTTCTTTACATCTACCATTCCATTACGGATAGAAGTCAGAAATTATTCGGTTTTCTAAGCAGGAGAGATAGAGAGCTCTTCCAATTAATGAAATCATTAAATGGGATTGGAGAACTCACCGCACTTAAGATACTATCTTTTTATAATGCGAACAGTTTGTTTACGATTGCAACAGATGAGAACAAGGCAGCTTTAGAAAAGATTCCCAAAGTCAAAGGTAAGACCTCCGAGAAAGTTCTTTTTGAGCTAAAGCAAAATCTAAAGAAATTAGAAAGTTTCTTACAAAAAGAAGTGGAACCAAATGACATTTCGTCTCCTAGCACAGATATCGAAGTTACCCAGTCAATTAGCAAATCTACTCCTGAAAATGCTGATAGAGATCTTGCGGTTCTTGGTCTTATCCAATTGGGTTTTGATGAAAAGACCTCTCGCAAAGAAGTGGAAAGAATTTGGAAATTAGGAACAACGGAAGCCTCAGAAATCATTCGCGAAGTTTTACAAAATCTCTAATAGCAGTTGTTTTCTTAAAATCAATGAATGAATCAAGAGATCAATGAATCAATATAAGAATCATTGGAATCAATTTAAAGCCTTACCAAGAATCAGCTCTATCCAAAGATTCTGCATGTATTCGCAAGTAATCGCAAATTTTCCATTCTTCCTTCATCCACTTCTGGATCAGCCCAAATGCATTTTCGAGATGAGAGGAAAAGCCATTTCAGTAAGAAGGTCAGAACTACAAAAGGATGGCTCACTTGTGGTAACCATGTCAGATTTTTTTGAATGACAGCAGAGCGGAAAGTAAAAAGACTACTTTTAGATTTTGTAATCCAAAGGAATCCATGAAAGTTCACGAATACCAAGCCAAAGAAATCCTCAAAAGACACAAGGCCAATGTTCCTTACGGTGTCGTTATCGATAAGAAAGAAAACTGGGAAGCGGCATACTCAGATGTAGTTACCAAATCTCCTGTTGTCGTAGTCAAAGCTCAGATCCACGCAGGTGGTAGAGGGAAAGGTGGTGGTGTAAAAGTTACCAAAACCAAGGATGATGCCAAGGCAGCTATAGATAAAATTCTAGGTATGCAACTCATTACCCCTCAAACTGGTGCAGAAGGGAAGAAAGTTCTGAAAGTTTACCTTGAACAAGGTCTACAAATAGCCAAAGAATACTATCTCTCCATCTTACTCGATCGTTCTCTTCGTAAAACCATTATTATGGCTTCCACAGAAGGTGGAATGGAAATCGAAGAAGTAGCCGAACACAGTCCAGAAAAGATCCTAAAGATTTTTATTGATCCAGGTATTGGGGTTCAACCTAGCCAAGTAAGAAAACTTGCTTTTGATTTGAATATCCCTTCAGAAGCTATGAAGTCCTTCCTAGATCTCGTTACAAAAGCTTACAATGCATACATAGCTGAGGATTGTTCTCTGCTTGAAATCAACCCTCTCATTCTAACAGCGCAAAATGAAATTATTGCCGGTGATTGCAAGATGGACTTAGACGAAAATGCTATGTTTCGTCATGCTGACAATGCAAATTACCGAGATAAATCGGAAGAAGATCCTCTAGAATTGCAAGCTTCTGAATTCAATTTAAACTATGTTAAACTAGATGGAAACATTGGTTGCATGGTAAATGGTGCAGGTCTTGCCATGGCAACTATGGACATTGTGAAACTTGCTGGTGCAGAGCCTGCGAATTTTCTTGATGTTGGGGGCGGAGCTAATGTCACAACTGTTACAAATGGTTTCAAAATCATTTTAAGTGATCCCAATGTTAAAGGTATCTTTGTAAATATCTTTGGTGGGATTGTTCGTTGTGATATGGTTGCCGAAGGAATCATCCAAGCAGCAAAATCAGTGGATCTTAAGGTTCCATTAGTTGTACGTCTGCAAGGAACTAATGCTGACCTAGGTAGAGAAGTATTGAATAAAAGCGGCCTAAAAATTACAGGCGTAGATGACCTAAGAGAAGCAGCGGCAACCATCGCTAAGCTAATCAAATAACGGAGATTATAGAAAACCATGGCAGTATTAGTAGATAAAAACACAAGAGTTGTGGTCCAAGGGATCACAGGTAAGGAAGGTTCCTTTCATGCAACGCAAATGTTGGATTATGGGACTACTCTAGTTGCAGGAGTTACTCCTGGTAAGGGGGGAAGCAAATGGGAAAATAAAGTTCCTGTCTTCAATTCCATAGAAGATTCTATGAAGAAGGAAGGTGCAAATGCAGCAGTGATTTTCGTGCCTCCCGCATTCGCAGCAGATGCCATCCTGGAAGGTATCTTTGCAGAAATCCCTCTAGTTATTTGCATAACAGAAGGAATACCAACTCATGATATGTTAAAAGTTTATTCTGTTCTCAGAAACTCTAAGACAAAACTGGTTGGACCGAATTGTCCAGGTGTGATCACACCAGGAGCAAAACAAAAATTAGGTATCATGCCTGGTTTCATTCATACTCCAGGAAGTATTGGACTTGTTTCTCGTTCTGGAACCTTAACCTATGAATCGGTAGCTCAGATCACTAAGCAAGGACTAGGTCAATCTACTTGCATAGGGATAGGAGGAGACCCAGTTCCTGGTATGAACCATACAGAGGCAATAAAACTTCTGAATGAAGACCCAGAAACCCAAGGCATAGTCATGATTGGAGAGATAGGTGGAACTTCCGAAGAAGAAGCTGCAGCTTACATCAAAGCCCATGTGAAAAAGCCTGTTGTAGGTTTTATCGCGGGCCAAACTGCGCCTCCTGGAAAGAGAATGGGACATGCTGGTGCCATTATTTCAGGTGGTCTTGGAACTGCTGAATCCAAGATGAAGGCAATGAAGGAAGCAGGTATCCATGTCTGCCAATCCATTGCTGAAGTTGGGGAAAAGATGAAGGCAGCTATCAAATAAGAGATCCTTTCGCAAAGACATGGGCTTCTTATAGCTGGGGCCCATGAACTGAATTTTATCTTTTTTCCTTGCAAGCTTCGTAGAAAAATCTCTCGACTCCTGTCTATATAATAGAGATTCTATTCATAGGAAACTCTTTGATCAATTTTAGAGTTTTCTTAGACTGGAATTGGAGGATCTTTTACTAAATTATGATCTCTCGTATAATACTAATACTATCCATACTTACATTCACTTATTGTTCCGCAGGAGAAACGAAAGAAGTTCCAGAAGGTAGTCTTTCTGAGAATTCAAATTCGAAAGAAAATGCACCTTCCGTAACAGATTCTGAAAATGGGGATGAGGATCTTGCCAATTCATCTATAGAAGCTTCTGGAACGAATGAAGCAAAATCGACTTCTCCAAGTAGAGCCCAGAATGGAAAGACCACTAAATTAAAATTGGATGAGGCTATCAACCGAGCCTTAGAAAATAATCCAAATATTCTTAGAAAGAAATTAGATCTAGCTAAGGCTGATACGGATGAACAAAAGAACCAAGGCAGATATGCATGGCGTGCGGTTGCAGATGCTTCTATAGACCAACAAAAGCTCCCTTTCAACCAAAACAATCTTTTCAGTGGGACTAAGCAGCAGACAAATACCTACAATGCTGGCATAGAGAAATTGTTTAGCACAGGAACCTATTTTAAAGTTAATGTAAACACCAAGCGTTTTGACTCCAATGCATTTGAAGACCAATTCCGCACACCAGCAGGTTTCGGAGGACTTGGAATAGGACCACTCTATACAAGTTCTATTAATTTAACCATAGCCCAGGACCTTCTAAAAAATGCCTTTGGATACAAAGAACGAAAAACGGAGCAAATCTTAGAAAACAATACTCTGATCTTGAAAGACCAATTGGAACAAGAACTCTCCCAATTGATTGTTGAGTCCTTGGTTGATTATTGGGATTATTCAGTAAAAGATAATTCTGTAGAAACCTACGAACAACTTCTGGAAAATACTAAAAATATCCGTAACCTAACGATACGCAAGCGATCTTTGGGTCTGTCTGAAAGTTTTGAAGTGAACCAATGGAATGCATTGTATGCCCAAGCGGAAAGCCAATTGCAAAAGGCAATTGTTGATAGAGATGAGGCTCAGCGTAAATTAGTTAGAACTCTTGCTCTTGATCCTAATACTAAATTCAACGAAATTACACCTTTAGTTGATACCCTTCCCTCGAAGGTAAACTATGATACTGATCTAGCCTATGCTTATAAGCATAGAGCCGATTTTCGAAACATGGCAAGAAAGAAGGAGAACTCAGAACTTGGATTGAAAATAGCAAAATCAGATGCCCTTCCTACTTTGAAAGTATCAGGGACTCTCGGTTACCAAGGTCAGAATTTAATCAGCACAGGGGAAAATTTTTCAGACAAAAACAATGGTATCACTTCACAAAAATACCCAGTCCGCCAAGGAGCTGTTGATTTCTCATATCCTCTCAATGATAAGGGAGTTCAGGCTGGAATTCGCGATGCAGAAATTACCAAACGCCAAGCCTTGTTGGAAGAAGGTGATTTGGTTAAAGCTGTGGCCGATGACGTGAAGACTAGAATTGATCTATTAAAATCTAGCTACAAAATTTATGAGAATGCTAGAGTTACAGAAGAAGAATCAAAGAAATATTACAATGGGGTTGTGAGAAGCTTCCAACAAGGTAGATTCAATGCTGTTGCTGTAAAGAATGCGCTTGATTCTTTAGTCCAAGACCAATTGAGTTTGATTCGTGCCAAAGTAGATTATAACATCAATCTTCATAGATACTATGTAGCGAAGAACTCGCTTTTTGAAGAATATAAAATTGACAAAGAAAAATTGGTTCCCAATAATTTGTGATACTATCTAGAGTATTTACAGTCGCAGCATCTATATTCATAGTAGCTTCTCTAACAGCTTATCTTTTAATAGATCATAGAGAAACACATGAAAGAGCTTTAGAATATATTGATAAAGGTAATTTCTTTCGAGTTATTGAAATCTACCAATCTGAAAAGAATCTCCTAGAAGAAGACTATGCCCTACTTTCTCTAGCGGTTTCAGGTATAGAAAAGAAGATCAATCAAAACCAAAATGAAGCCCAGAAAAAAGAATGGATAGCTGATTTAAATGACTATCATGAGATAGCACATACTGAATACCAAGTAAATGGTACAACCTGTACCCACCTAGAGGATCCATTCTTTAAATACCTTAAGAAACATGCTTATTGGTATCAGAAATCATTATTAGAAAGGGTTCATTCTACCATCTTTTGCAATCCACCTGCCAAAAATTCTGAATACCTAAATCGCATCCTTTTTGAAGACCCTCGCAATTTTATGAAGGATACCTCCTTAGCTTTGGTGGAACTCTTTCGTTCTCCTTTAGATCGCATTGGAGAAATTGAAACGAATTTTTTACATGAAACCATTCACTTTCTAGCAACCCAAGAGACTACTGCCTTCTATGATAATTTATATAAATTGCAAGCAGATCGTGTAAACTTTCGTTCAGGTCCTGGGGTAGAATACCCTTCGAAATTACAGCTTTTGCATGGCGATGAATTGTATTGTTTTGATAAAGACTCTAGAGAAGAAACGATAGGTGGAAAGTCAGGTAATTGGTTAGAATGCTTTTCTGAAAAACATTTTATTTCAGGTTGGATATTTAGTCCTCAACTAGAGAAAATTCCACCTAACCTAACTTTGGTCGAAAATTGCAAGTCTCGATTTTCTTCTTTAGAATATTTTGCTCAAGTTGATTTTGATACTTGGAAGTCTGAATCTATGCCCTTGTATTTTTACGGAGATTACAGACCAACAGCAAGAAACTTAATGCATGGTGAGGTTGGATTTACGCTTTATGGTTCCAATGATGGAAAGTTTTCCAAAATTTGTAGAAAGTTTTCCGGAAAGAAAAATTTCATAGAAGTTTACTTCGATAGCTTAGAATCTGATGAAGCTATTCCGATTGCAGATTTTCATATTTCAGCCCTAGGCTCATCTAAACCGGCATTTTCACTTAAGGCAAGCTCTACAGAGATACTCTTGAATGATAAGAAATTTATGATAGACGATATGTCTTCTAGAGAAACCGTTGCTCTTAAGATATCTGTAAGTAAGCAATCTGGATTGCTTGGAACTTTGATTCGAAAGAATTCAGGTATCCTTAGCAATATTCAATCTTACTCTATTGATTCAAATTCAATTGAAAGAGGGAATTATTCCTGGGAAATATGCATTCCCCAAGCTGTAAACCCTTCTAGTGAGAAAGCTTATCTTTACGGATTTCGAATCGGCAAAGAATGAAATAAGGAAAGCACAGGAGAATTATATGCCAACTTATGATTATAGATGCAAAACCTGCGGAAAGGAGTTTGAACACTTTCAGTCCATGAAAGATGAGGCGCTTAAGAATTGTCTCTGTGAGAAATCTGGTGAAGTTGAAAGGTTGATTTCTCGTGGATCTGGAATTATTTTTAAGGGTTCAGGTTTCTATGTTAATGATTATAAAAAACCAGACTCTTCTTCTACCACAAGTTCGAGTTCCACCACAGCTGCAGTTCCCGCAAGCCCGTCCACTTCAACATCTTCTGAATCTTAATTGGGTCGTTTAGGGATAGTTGCTGGTGGAGGTGAGCTACCCTTCATTGGTTTGAAAGAAGCTTTGAGAATGGGAGAAGATCCCATTCTTTTAGGGCTTAAAGAATCCGATTTTGATGCTAGCATTGAACCTTCACGAACCATATCCGTTCACCTAACAAAAATTGGTTCAATTTTAAATTTATGTAAGAAAGAAAAAATCGATAGAATTCTCCTTACTGGAAAAGTACGCAAAGACCTACTTTTCAAAGGATTGAAATTTGATCTAAAGGCACTGGCTATTCTTGCAAAATCCATTAATAGAAATGATCACCCAATTTTTATGGCAATTGCTGATGAATTTCTAAAGCATGGAATCATCTTTGAATCTCAGAAGAAATATCTTGCTCCCCTTTTATTAAGGCAAGGTCGTTATACCAAAAAGAAATTGAGTTCTGATGAAATCGAGGATGTTGCATTTGGAATGGAATATGCCAAGAAAATTGCGGATCTTGATATTGGGCAATCTGTGGTTGTTCTTGGTAAATCAGTTGTTGCTGTAGAAGCTGTAGAAGGAACAGATGAGACAATTCTGCGAGCAGGACAATTGATACACCAGAAAACTGGTGCTGTTGTTTGTAAATCCTCTAAATCTTCTCAGGATGAAAGATTTGATCTTCCTACAGTCGGTGTCCAGACTTTAGAAATCTTAAAGAAAGCAGGTTGCAGAACTTTAGCCATCCGTGAGAATGAAACTATCGTAATCCGTCCCGTCGATACTATCGATTATGCTGAGAAAAATAAAATCAATATAGTGTGTTATGGCAGCCAAGGCAAAAAAGCAATCAACCAATACCAAAAACTCTAAAAAATCTCTAGAAGAAACCAAGCCCACCCTTCTTCTTGATAAAAAATTGAGTAAGCAAAATGAGCCTAAGAGGGATTCTTTTAGTTCTGCTAAATCAAAAAAAGAACCTATCTTTGTTCTAGCTGGAGAACATTCCGGAGATATCTTAGGTGCAGAACTTTTGCATGTCCTACAAAAATATTTACCAGAGAAACATTTCTATGGGATTGGTGGATCGGCTATGGAAGCTGAGGGTTTCGAGAGTATAGAGGATATTGAAAACCTAAGCGTGATTGGATTTTTTGAGATATTAAAAAAATATAGTTTTCTGAAGAAGCTTCTTGAGCGGATGATTGAAGAGATATTAGCTCGTGGCACAAAGGTAGTTATTCTAATCGACTACCCAGGTTTCAATCTTCGCCTAGCAGAAAAATTAAAGAAACACAATATCAAAGTTATTTTTTATGTTTCGCCACAGATTTGGGCATGGAAGTTCAATCGTATCTACCATATACGAAAGAATATTGATCTTATGTTGACTCTTTTCCAATTTGAAGAAGACTTATATAGAAAGTATGGAGTCAACGCATATTTCGTAGGTCATCCCATCGCAAAGAGAATTAGGGACAGCAAGAAAAATGAATCAGCCATCAAGATAGATAAGACAATAATAGAAAACCGTCATATCATAGGCCTTCTTCCTGGTTCTAGAGGACAAGAAATAAAAAAGCTCACTATCCCATTGCTCTCAGCTGCAAGTAAGATAAGTGACCATTATGCGAAAGGAAAGAAATCTAAGAAATTCTTATTCTTGCTACCAAACATTAATCCAAAATACGAAGCCTTTATCCAAGAGCAAATTGAGATCTTTAGCAAAAAGAATCCTAACTTAATGGTTGAATATGCTTTCCATGCCTCACTGCAAGTAATGGAGCAATCTGAAATTCTTCTTATTGCTTCGGGAACAGCTACCTTAGAAGCGACTTACTTTGCAAAACCTATGGTAATAGTTTATAAAGTAAGTATGCTAACCTATTTGATTGGAAGCTTTTTACTTCGAACCAAGAATGTAGGTCTTGTAAATATTTTAGCTGGTGAAGAGGTTTGTCGTGAATTATTGCAAGCAGAATGCAATGGTGATTATATTTCAGAAGAGACAATTCGTATTTTAGATGATGCGAAATATAGAAAGAAAATTTCAGATGGAGTATTGTCTGTTAAGAACAGAGAACTGAAAGAAAGCGATGGTTCACATAATGCTGCAAAAACTATCATGAACTACTTAAGATCTATTTCTCATTAATTTTACTCCTTTCTAGAATCTACATCAATATGAAGAAATGAATGAAGCTAGTGTGGTGTGGTGTGTTTTAATTTGATTTAATTTGAACCAAGCGAACTAATTCTTCATTCCACAATCCAAGCCAGACTTCCTTTTTCCTATCTTGGAAAAGAAAGTAGCCTGTTGGCACTGTCTCGGATTCACCTTGAATTCTAACACCTTTACCATCAGAAAGTAAAATAAATTCAGTTGTCTCTCTCGCAAGGAAACCTTCTATATTTCTATCCGTGATCAAAGTTGCATAACCAGATTTAATATTGAAATCAAGTTTAGAATGAGAGGCAGAAGGAAGAATCTCCCATACACCTTCTAACTGAATTGGACCCTCATCTTTATAATCCTGCTCATCATCTTTGCAAGCGAAGGTAGTAATTACAATAAATCCAATCAAGAAGAATAAGATAGTAAATGAAAGAATACTGCTGATAGAATTAGGAAATTGAAAATTGAATCGAGATAGAAAATGAAATAGAGTTGGGTGAAAATTAGCTTTTTTCATTTGCAGGTATCTTCTTCTTCAAGCAATTGAATTGTTTTGAATTCGGTGCCTACCTTACCATAAAGAGTATAATAAGGAAGATTATTTTTGGTACTTCCGAAACCCTTCCACTCATTTCCTGAACTAGAAACCAAAGTTATATTTCGAAAGTAGGTGTTCTCAAAATAATGATCCATTTCGAAACCTAAATCAAAGCTCTCTTTCTTATCCCAAGCTGGAATAGGAAAATTTGAATTTATATTTTCTTTCTCAAACTCTTCTGTAGCATTCATTATTTTAGCCTTTTTTAAATTCCAAATAGATGTATGATTGCCTTGTTTAGTTATAGAATTAAAATCTGCACCACTCGACCGAAAGCGGTATTCAAGATCCAAAGACTCAGGAAGGACCGAGTAGCCGCATAAATTAAATAAAGGTTTCTTCCATGAAAAATCAACCAAATTAAGATTCATCTCCATGTAGGGAGATTTAGTAGCAAATTGGGAATTAAAAGAAATAGAATTGCTTGTGTTTTTTTGAGAAGCCTTGGCTGTAATTCTTCCAGCTTGTATAATAACTGAATGGTTCCAATCCAAAGATTCTGAAGCATTGTCTTGAATGATGACCTTTTGAATGCTTCCATTCCAAGTCAGATTCATCTCTTCCAAAAGATATTTGTAAATTTTTTGTTGAGTAAAGTATTCTTCAGGTAAAATCTTTTCTTGGCGATCCTTGATTTCTTTTTGTATGTATGTTTGTATTGAGCTTTTTAGGTTATACCAATTTTCCAATTGTAGGGTATCTAGTTTAGTTTGAATGCTTCCATTCATTCCTAATGGATAGTAATTTGATTTATCAGGACGAATTGATTTCCAAAATTGGAGTTTAGCGTTCGCATCTAAATTAAACCTAGAAGAAAACACTTGACCACTTCCTTTAGAAAGCAATTGGTTCTCGATAATTTGTGTCTCCCATTTATCCCAATTAAGATCTAATTCAGTATCTTGCCACTTACCATCTTGCCAAGTGAATTTCCCATTCAGAATAAACCAGTTGTTTCTTGTGCCTGTTTCCTTCCAATCCAAAGAACCTTGAAAGGACCCATTTACATTCGTTTCCTTAGCAACTGATAGAGATTCAAACAAGTCCTCCATATCTGGAAAATTCCAGTCTATTTTAGATGATTCTAAATCTTTGGTATTCTCAATTGAGTAAGACCAATCACCCCAATTATTTGAATAAGTTCTCTTATATGTTTTTGTTTGGCTTGGAATATCTTTAGTGTAGGTAAACTTATTTTGAAAATCAATATCTTCCCAGATTACTTTTGGAAAAAATATAAAATTCCCATTCATAGCCTTCCATTCAGTCTCTGTGTAAAGATTTTGAGAAAATTCAGAATATTGAAACTTCAAACTGCCACTCGTACTCCCTTCATCGGAATTAAATAAATGAATCCAAGATGCAAAACCTGACACTTCTTTTATATCTAGATTCTTCCACCTCGTATTCATCTCAACATTTGCTGGCTTACCTTCTTTGAGTTGTATACTTCCATTTCCTTGGATACGGGTTACAAAAGGTAGCCAAAACCATCCATTTGAAAATCTAAATTCAATTGTATCTTCTTTTTTATAAAAAACCCAATCAGACTTTTGTTGTAGATTTAAAATTTGATTCTCTGCATCATAAACTTCAATTTGCAGACCAGAAAATTCAACCTCCTGGAAATTTGCTTTCAAAAGATAGTCAACCAAGGATGAGAAAAAATCATCTCCTGTATCTATATGTATCATGGGTTCAATAATTTTTATTTTCTTGATATATGGTTGCTTAGAGAATAAAGAAGAAAGCTTAAGTCCTATCTTCTTAGATTGTAGCAACTTACGATTGTATGTAAAATCCTCTTCTTGTGAAATCATAAGATCTTCAATAAGGATGCCTTCCCAAATGGAAAATTCAATGATTCCTAAATCAACAGCCTTTGAAAGATCATCATTGATAACTTGTGTAATAAAGTTTCGAATATCATTTACTTGTATCCTTGAATCAAAGATGCGATACTCCAGGTAGCGCATAATTCCAAAATAAATGATAAAAAGGGAAATACATCCTAAGCTTATTTTTCTAAAAAGGCGATTGCCAAGAAAAGATTTGATAGAGTCGATCGAGATAGACCTAAACCATGTCTCGATCGGAAAGGATTTCATAACTTAAAAAAAATTCGGTGGGATTATTTGGAACCTAAGATCTGAGAGCATTCATTTTTAATACTTGCTAGACTTGCAGAATTGGGATATTCTTTAAGACCTAATTCGGCAACTTGCATACTCTTCTTATAAAAGTCTAGACTCTTATTCGTATAACCCATCTTATAGTAAGTTTTTGCAGCTGTCTCATAGTAAAAATGGTCTTTATGAGCTTCAGGACCTTTGTAAGCTCTACTCAAAGCAGCAAGTGCTGGGTAGTATTCTTTCTCTTCATATAGAGATCTAGCAACCATCTTCTTTCTTTCATGGTCGTTATAATTGCGATCTAGTTTCTCAGATGCACTCAGATATCCTATGGCTTGGCTATAATCCGATTTACCATAATAAGCCTTTCCTAAATAAAGATTTACTTCGGAAGGATTGATTGCTTTAGTATTGGTCTGTAAAACTTCCTTCAAAAGAATAGCTGCTTGGTCATAGTTCCCATGATCTACTAGTATCTTTGCTTTATCTAGCTTTAGCTGTTGCTTGCGGTCTTCTGGTACAGTTATTAGAGAGAGCTCCGAATCTATGGAAGTAATCTTATCTTGTGTAGATTTCTCCATTCTCATGGATAAGGGAGAATCCTCTTTGTCCTGGGCTGAAGAACATGCTGTCCCTGCTAGTCCCAAAATAAAAAGCATTACTGTAATTAATTTCATAACTAATATCTAACCGACCTTCAATTTTTCTAATTCTTTTAAAAAGTCAACTCCTGCATCAGGAGAAGCATCCTCCAATTTTTGGAGGTTAATTGTAGTAGGATCAATCTCTTCAAGGAACCTTGACGGACTTGTATCCATACTCTCCCCATACTTTCTACGGGTCTTTGCGCTTGTCAAGAATAATTTTCTTTTGGCTCTTGTCATAGCGACATAAAACAATCTGCGTTCTTCATCTACAGAATTACCCTCATCTACAACTCTTGAATTGGGAATAACTCCTTCCTCTATACCTACGACAAAAACAGTCTCGAACTCAAGTCCTTTTGATTGGTGAATTGTCAGCAATTGAACTCTGTTGTCTTCCTTTTCTTCATCTTGAGGCTCATCTTCCATAAGCAAGGCAAGTCTTGCCAAAAAGTCAAAAAGGCTAGGTTTTTCTTCTCTATCTTCATCATCTTCGAAAAAGGACAACATGTTCACTAATTCGGACATATTGTACAATCTTGCCTTAACTACTTTTTCGTCTGATTCTTCTATTTGAATCTCTCTTTCCATTCCGCTTTCTTGGATAAATTCTCTAAGAACTGGTGCAAGTTTCGCACTTTGGGCGAATTTCTTTCTGTATTTATCTAAGAGCTCAGAGTAGTTGTACATTTCTTCTCTAACCTTAGATTTCACTTCAGGAAGGTAATCTGGAGAGGCTATGATCTTATCCATAATATCATGCAAAGATGATCCATTTTGGATAGAGGCATTGTGCATAGCTGCCATACTTTTCTCCCCTATCTTTCGCTTGGGGGTATTGATAGTTCTCATCAAAGCAAGTTCATCTTTGGGATTAGCAATGATTCTCAGATAAGCAATGATATCACGGACTTCTTTTCTATCAAAAAAATTATAACCACCGACCACTTTGTACGGAATATTTCGCATTCTTAGTTCTTCCTCAAAAGGTCTCGCTTGGAAGTTGGTTCGAAATAGAATAGCAAGATCTTTTAACTTGCTGCCTTTTCGTTGGGCTTCTTCAATCTTACTCACCACAAAGATAGCTTCTTCCCTTTCATCCTGTGTTTCGAAGTATTCCACTTTCTCCTCAGAGTAAAGGCTACTGAATAATTCTTTGGCACGACGATCTAAATTTTTCTGAATTAGGCTATTGGCTGCTTTGATGATAATAGAAGTCGACCTGTAATTTTCAAGAAGTCGCACAACCTTAGAATCAGGGAAATCGTTTTCAAAATTCAAAATCAATTGTATATTGGAGCCCCGAAAAGCATAGATACTTTGGTCATCATCACCTACAACACAAAGGTTGCGATGTGGCCCCCTAAGAAGAGTTAGAAATTCATATTGAAGTTCATTGGTATCCTGGAATTCATCTACCATAAAGTAATGAAATTTCTTATGATACATTTCTGCAATTTCTGGAAATTTATGAAAAAGATCAGATGGCAATAAAATCAAGTCATCAAAATCTAGAGAATTTGTATCTTTAAGGGAATCTATATAATTAGGATAAATTTCTCTAGCAACAATATCTAGCTCGTTGCTTGATTCGTAGAGTCTATCTAAATATATATTTTTTGTATTCTTAACAAGAGATATGCGGCGTATGATTTCCTTAGGAGGAAAATCTTTCGGATTCCATTTCTTTGCCTTCATCAATTGTATAAGAAGTGCTTCTTGGTCATTAGAATTGAGAAGCAGAAAGTGATTGCTATAACCGAGTTTGTCTATATGTTCTTTGAGAATTTTCAAACCTAAAGAGTGAAAGGTAGAAAGAATAATACCTCTCAGAGAAGTTCGTGGAACCATTTTACGAAGTCTAGATTCCATTTCTCTTGCGCTTTTGTTTGTAAAGGATAGTGCTACGATTTTGGAAGCTTGGATCTTCTGGTTTTGGATCATATGGGCGATCCTATTCGTAATCACGCGAGTCTTACCAGAACCCGCTCCTGCAAAAACAAGAAGTGGGCCTTCCACTTTACGGACGGCTTCCATTTGGTTGGGATTCAATTCCATGTGTATGGAGACATAATAAAAAATTGAGGAACTGAATCAAGAAAAAACAGATTTCGTCTTGGAAGGAATAGAATCATTTGAAGTATGGATGTATATGGAATTTGGAAATCCCCAAGAGAATCTTTGGCCTCGAAAAAATCGTAAGGTACTCCATGATACACCTATTTTCAAACTCGTTTCCCACGATGTAAGTCCTTATGGTAAAGATTTTACAAAACCATTTTACGTCTTGGAATCCAAATCTTGGGTTAATGTTGTCGCTATTACTGATAAAGATGAAATCCTTTTAATCAGGCAATACAGACATGGACTTCATGAATATTGCATAGAAATACCAGGTGGTATCGTTGATGAAGAAGGTGAAGATGCACCCTTGATTTCTGCAAAGAGAGAACTCATAGAAGAGACTGGTTATACAGCTCCTGAATGGAAATTACTTGGTAAAGTTTCTGGAAATCCAGCCGTATTCAACAACTACTCCTACACATATCTTGCATTAGGTGCTAGCAAAACAGATAATGTTGATTTTGATGAAGCGGAAGATATAGAAATCATTTTGGTTCCCAAGGATAGAATCATAGAGCTTATTCGGAATGGAACCATACACCATTCCATGATGGTTGCGGCACTTAGTCTGTATTTGATTCATGAAAAATTCTAATCGTAGAGGATTAGAAAGCTACGCTATCTTCCGTATACGAGATTTTCGATTTTATATTCTTTCCAGATTGCCCTTTGTTCTTTCAATCCAAATGCAAGCAGTGATAGTTGGTTGGCAGATTTATGATATCACCAAAGATCCATTAGCTCTAGGTTTAATAGGTCTTGCGGAGGCAATTCCATCCATCATGGTAGCTCTTTATGCTGGTCATCTTGCGGATCGCTTTGAGAGAAAACGAATTGCAGTGTATTCAAATTTTGTTTTGATCTTATGCTCTTTTCTGCTCTTCTTATTCACCCTAGATGGACAGAAGTTTCTGGCAACATATGGTGCGGGACCAATTTATTATGTGATCATCCTCTCTGGAATTGCACGAGGATTTATTGGACCTAGTATTTTTGCCTTTATGACTCAAATTGTACCCAAGGATCTTTATCCAGAATCAGCTGCTTGGTCTGGCACTAGCTTTCAGATTGGTTCAGTACTTGGTCCAGCTCTGGGAGGTTTGGTATATGGATTTTATGGAGTGACGGTCGCCTACTTTGTTGATTTTGTTTTTGTAAGTATTTCTTTCCTTTTTCTTATGCAAATTCCGAGCAGATCATTGCCAGAAATTCCTTCTAAAGAAAGTTTATATGCTTCTCTTTCTGCTGGGATACGATTTGTACTTAAAAATGAATATGTACTCGGAGCAATGTCCTTAGATATGTTTGCAGTTTTGTTTGGAGGAGCAGTTGCTCTTCTTCCCATCTTTGCAGCAGAAATACTGCACGTTGGTTCGGAAGGTTTAGGTTTTCTTAGAGCTGCTCCTTCGGTAGGGGCTGTGATTGTCGCAGTCTATCTTGCTCATAGACCTCCTCTCTTTCACTCTGGTAAAATACTTCTAGGATGTGTAGCAGGTTTTGGATTATCCATACTACTTTTTGCTTTCTCTCAGAACTTCTATTTATCATTATTTGCCTTATTCCTTAGTGGGAGTTTTGATTCTGTAAGTGTGATTATTCGTTCTACTATTATGCAAATCATGACTCCCGATTCCATGCGTGGAAGAGTTAGTGCGGTAAATAAAATGTTTATTGGTTCTTCCAATGAAATTGGTGCTTTTGAATCAGGAATCACTGCAAAATTCATGGGCACTGTACCTTCAGTATTATTTGGAGGCACTATGACACTTGCTATAGTAGCCTTAAGTACGAGAGTATTCCCTAAACTCATAGATTTGGAGCTCAAGGATTTCTTAGATAAAACTTCTACAGAAAACTAGATTATTAGATTTGAATTAAATACTATTTTGATATTCTATATGTTTCTATTTTTTTTCACTTATTGTATAAAGCCGATTGAAATACATTTCTAAAAGTGCTTTTAACAAAAGTATTATGAATGGACCTGACATTGGAAGAAGTAAGGCAACTATTAAAGACCCAAAGTAAAATGGAAAAAAGAACCACAATCCTATGATAAATAAATCTCCCATTTTATCCTTCTTAAGATAATCATAAAATGGATGCAGACGAAATGAATTCAGTAATTCATTGGATGCAGGAAAAGGCGAAATTCCTAGGACTAACCATGAATAGGATTTTTCATGATTTAGAAATATTTTATCTCTAAAGAAATGAATCAATTTGGGAGTATGACGGGCAAATGATATTAAAAAGATTATGAATAAAAAAACCTGTTCTTGAATATTCAATGAAATAAGGATATTCCAGAAAGATGTAGAAAAGTCTCCACCAAGAACAACACTGAAAAAAAGTTCCCCAAATAAATAAGATGTGAAATTAAATCCTAACAATAATAATAAAACACAAATTAAAGCAAAGCTGATAACCAAAAATAAAGGCAATCCTAAAATTGTAAGAATGAATAATGAAATAATAAATTGAGTATTGTTCTGAAATTTGGGAAGGATAGAAGAGAAATCAGATTTTAAAAGACTAAACCATCGAAGTAACTCAAAGAAACCATAACTTAGTAATCGAAGAAAGGAAAAAAATAAAATTAAATAAAATTCTGGAATTAAAGGTAAAAGAATCTCTTGGTTTGATGTTTTGAAAATGAAAAACCCCCAGAGAGGAGAAAGATCAAATAAAAATTCCTTCCATTCTTTGTTGGACAGTGGAAAAAAAGGAAGAAATAAAGAAAGAATACTTGACTTCATAGAATGAATTATTTACTTTTTATAAGTTTTTAATTTTTGTAAAGATATTTCAAATAATTTGTTAAGATTCTATTGAATTAATATTTTTGGAGCAGCCAATGATAAATTCTATACTTTGTCGCAGACTTTCTATAATAATTCTCTTTCTTTTTACTAATTCATTACTAGCTCAGGAGAAATCCCTAGATTGGAATTCCATTCAGGTGGATGCTATTCTCAAAAACAATGGCAACCTTTTGGTTTCTGAGACACAAACTATCTTATTCAATGGGGATTGGAATGGTGCCTACCGTCAATTTGAACTAGGTCTAGGCCAGAAAATTCATTTCCAATCTATAGAAATTTTGAGAGAGGATGGCAAATGGGAAACTTTAAGCAATAATTCTGTTGATAACATAGACTCATATCTTTGGTATCCTATAGAGTCCATGGTGAAATGGAGATCCAGAAATCCGTTCGATCCAGTTTTTAATCAAAAAGTAATTACCTATCGCCTAAATTATGAATATGAGTATATTCTTAATTCATTATCTAATTCAGAATTCCAATTAGACCATGACTTTGGCTTTGCTGATAGAATAGGAAGTATCAAATCTTTTTCTGTAAATTTATCCTGGGAGGATAATTGGGATTTATGCCATGGAAACGATCAGGTTTGGAGTAAAGATTTTAACCAAAAATCTGCTCTTACGATTCATGCTTCCCGTGCCCTAGCTCCAGGCGATAAAATGATTGTAAAACTTCGCTTTAATTACAAGGCAAATGCATCTTTACTCAACCAAAGATCCGTTTGGAAGGAATATGCAATTCGTATACTTCATTTTTTTCTTTTAACAATCCTTGCATTGTGCTTGAGTGCCTTAATCTTTTTATATTGCAAGAGAAAAGGATTTTTTGCTGAGCCTGTTGAAATACAATCCTGGAAAGAATTTGAATCCTTTCTGGCTGATTTGTCCCCAGAGGAAGTCGCCATCCTTTCGGAAAAAGGATTAGTTGCCTCATGGATGACAAGATTAATCCAAGAAAAAAAGTTAGAATTTTCATCTAAGGAAAAAGAAGAAAAAATACTTCGAAGCTTAGTTAACTTAGAATTATTCCGTGAAGAGGATCAAACTATTTTGAAAGAATTGTTTGTGGAAGATAAAGATACAATTAGTATTTCAGAGTTAAAGTCACACTACAAAAAAGAAAAAAAATCCTATTCTCTTTATGATTCTATTTATTTACAATACAGTGCGAGTCTTGTGAAGAAAAATCTATTGCCCAATCCTAATTCAATGGTAAGTAAAATAATAAATTTCCTCTTTGATAAAATTATTTCTAAATTTTATATCATGATTCCCCTTAGTATTATTCTATTTATTTTCCATTGGCTTTTCATAGATCCTATCATGAATGCTAATGCAATTTCCACAGGTCGATTTGCCTTCTTTTGTTTTGCATTTGCATTCTCACGAATACTCATGAGTTTATTGGTAGATGATCATTATGGCTTTTTTGATTTGAGGCACAACAGAGTTAAATACTTTCATTATAGATATTTACTCTCTATCCTTCCAAGTTTTGTGATTTTTGCCTTTTACTTTTGGAGTTTGGATATTCACCTTGAATTGTATTATACTTTACTGGGAATTTGTGTATTCAGTATATTCGAATATTTACTTAATACCAACCCTATTCAGCAACTTCAGCAAATAGAGATCACTCTGAAAGCATTGGCTTTGAAAGAATTTTTACAAAGTAAGCTACTATCTGATGAGACTTGCGATGTTCCACAAAAGTTTGCCGCCTATATCCCTGCACTAGATTTAACTCATTCAATTGAATACAGAATAACTTCTTTGGGTAAATTAGATTGTCTATATCTAATCCCAGAATTTTTCGAGAATTGGAAAGCGATAGTTGAGAAGCAAAAAACTGCTTCTTCGTCTTTAAGAAGTGGGTCTAGTTTTGGTTCATCTAGTTCCGAAACTTCGACATCTTCTATGAGTACTGGTGCTATAGCAACTAGCATTGGATTAGGTGGTTTATTTGCGGGTGCTGGAGCAAGTGCATCTTGGTCAGAGATGAGTAATTTTTCATCTAGTGCCTCCTACTCTCCTCCTTCCAGTTCTAGTTCTTCTGGCTCCAGTAGTTCTGGAGGTGGTGGAGGTGGAGGTTGGTAGTTAAATAGATAATACAAAGCTATAAGAATTGATGATGAAATAGCCCTTCAAGCTATGCAGGATGCATGCCTTGTTAGCCACGAGATGCTGTAAGCTATGCAAAACTTCTCTAAACTTAGAAATTTATAAATTGATCTATTTTCATTTGTAAATTAGATAATTTTCATCTCGTAACAAGCATGGTATTTCACTCCGCCCATTTTCATACGTCCAGCATTGATAAAACCATTGAGTAAATTATCAATAGCGTGCATCAATTCTTTTTCACCATGGATCTGAAAGGGACCTTTATCTCGTATGCTTTGGATGCCGCTAGCCTTGATGTTTCCTGTTACTATTCCAGAGAAAACCTTTCGTAGATTTGCAGCCAAAATATTTTTAGGAAGTGAGCGATTCAAATCTAGTGATGCCATATTTTCATGACTAGGAAGAAATGGAATTTGAAAATCTAAAGGAATTTTGAGACTCCAATGAAAATAAAATGATTCATTGGTTTTTATGCGAAATTCTTTAAGCTCTTGTATATTTTCGTACATTTCTTTAGCGACCGCTATAGGATCATCTATGATAATCTTATACTTTGATGCAGCCTCAGCTCCAAGAGTAAATCTTATGAAGTTATCAATTTCTTCAAAGTACTTTGCTGATGAGGAAGGTCCCGTAAAGATAAGGGGAATTTTAATATGAGCATTTTCTGGTTGCAATAAGAGACCAAGGATGTAAAGAATTTCTTCGGCTGTTCCAGCACCTCCCGGAAAAACTATAATTCCATGAGCGATTCGAACAAAGGCTTCTAGTCTCTTCTCTATATCTGGAAGAATTACCAATTGGTTTACAATAGGATTGGGAGATTCAGCTGCTATGATCCCTGGCTCAGTAACACCGATATAACGACCAGGTAAAGTCCTTTGTTTGGAGTGACCAAAGGTTGCACCTTTCATTGGTCCCTTCATAGCACCAGGTCCACAACCTGTACAAATATCCAAACCTCTAAGTCCAAGTTCATAGCCTACAGTCTTAGTATATTTATATTCTTCTCGAATGATAGAATGTCCACCCCAACATACTACTAAATTGGGTTCTATGCTAGGATTGAGTATCATAGCATTTCGTAAAATTTCATATACAGTATTGGTTAGAAAAATTGGATTCGTTTCATCATAATCATTTTCATTCTTGATTTCGGAATGGTAGTAGGTTATATCTCGTATAACGGCAGATAATAATTCTCGAATCCCGCGAATCATTTTGCCATCCACAAAGGCAGCCTTAGGAGCATTCTTCAAATCTAAACGCAAACCCCTATTGACTTCATGAATTTCGATAGTAAAATCTTTGTATTTCTCAAACATAGATTCCGCATCATCACCCTGTTCTCCTGAATTCAAAACTGCTAATGCACAATTTCGAATGATGCCAGCTGCTTCACTGCTTGCCTTGGTTATCTTCTCAATTTCTTTTTTAGAAAGTGTAATCAAGGTTCCAGTAGGATAGATCTGGGTTGAGGGTAATTTTTGATTGGATTCCATACTAGGTAGATTTTAATCTGCTTTAATATTTACCATCTATAAATGAATAGATAGGAAAATTATGAATTTCGATCTAAAAACTCAGGTCACTTATGCTATCTTTCTTGACAAAAGCTAAATGGTTTCAGTCTATAGAGTAAGGAGCAAAACCATGAAAGAACAAATCAAAATGGTCAAAAAAATATCACGTAAACTTTTTCCTTTAAAAGTTACAAAAATAAAACCTTCAGCAAAATTGTATTCTCGTAAAAAGGGGAAGGATTCAAACCAAGGATCCTACTCTATTTTTATTCCATTCCCTTCTTAATTTAATAATTCATTTTAAATTCTCCATTAATCCCTATAAATTTTTTAAATCTATGATCGTTTATTGATAAATTTGAATTACGAATTGTTTTTGATAGAAAACATAAAGTTCTATAGATCTTTGATTCGAAGGTTAAACTACATAAAATTTTTAAAATTTAAAATTTATTTTCAACTTACTCTTTCCAATTTTTATAATGAAATGAAACCTAATTAAATTAAGAATTCAATATAGAAAATTCTTGTTAATCTAAAAAATCTTTAAAAAGTAAGCTATATGAATAAAATTTACGAATCGTATTATTATAGAGAATTGAAAAACAATCGTATACCAATCTCAGAAAAAGATTATCTTAAGCAACGTGCCAAAGGAAAGAAACGCAAAAATGGAAGCTATAAAGCACCTTCCTATGCCGAAAGACTCGGCTACCCAAGGTATCTTTCGCCATTTATTATTGAAGGTAAATTAGACAAGAAACTACTGGAAAATGAAATCCTGAAACTAGCAGATATTTTAGATAGCGAAATCCTTACAAACTCAAGTGTAAACCATTATGAGAATAGGTTAGCAAGACTTTTAGAATATACATAATAAAATAACTTGTCTTAATACAAAAATCTGACTCAGCTCTAAGCATTGAACTTACATAAGATTGAACTGAAGATATTTTATCTATAACTTGATAATCAGAACTATAAAAAAGACACTCCAAATGGAAGAATTCTTTCTTCCTTTGAAATTTTCACAATCCGAATCCTCAATAGTATAGATCATACTTCCATCAGCAAGAAGGAAGCAAATTACGATTTTGGTAGAAGATTGCATCTGAGTTGGTTCTTTATCAATTTCTCTATCATATTTATAGAAAATTGAATTAAATTCATTCTTTAAAAATATACGATTGCCAATCTTTGTAATTGGAATTAAGTAAGATGAAAGTGATATTAGTGGTGTAAATTTACTTTCTTTCAGATTCCAAAGTCTCCAACTAGGCTTCTTCCACCTCTCTTCATCTAACACTTGTGGCTGATCGGATGCTATTAAGAAATTCTCTGCTGGTATTATATTTAATGAATAAATCACTTAAAATATAGAAATAGAACTAAATTTCATAACAAAATACAACTATATATTATTTTTCTGAAAACTTTTTTTCAATAATAGAATATGATTATTTTTTTAGAATATTTTTTAGTATATATTACTTATATGATATATAATGATTATAAATTTTCAAAATATAAGAGAACTTAATTTCTTTAGGATTTGTATCCATGAGGTAAGGTATTTACTTCAAATCCAAATCTTACAAGTAACTTATCTAGGCTTCCACTGCCCATCCCACCGTGCCATGAGAAAGCAGGAAGGCTGAACGAGAAATTCTTGATTCTTAATTGAAGGAGACATGGAAATAATTTGAGTATAGGAAAAGTTGCTCTAAGGAAAGTAGATTACAATATTTTTTCATTTGACTAATTTCTTACATTAACTAATCTGGATATTAATAAACTAATATAATTAGTTTAAATAAGGGTAATAAATATGACTCATAATTTCTTGAGAATAAATTTAATTTTGGTTTCTGTGTTATTCGGCTGTATGTCGATCTTTTCGCAGACCAGTGAACACTCATCTTTTGCATTAAATGGTAAGATCAGCTATATCAGGAAAGGAAGCGGTGCTCAAACCTACATTTTGCTTCCGGGAATTGGAGAAACGAAAGAAGGATATCTACCTCTCATCCAGGAACTGGAAACAAGGGGTGTGGTTTATAGTTTAGATATTCGTGGACAAGGTGATAGCAGTTCGGATTTTACTTCATTTTCTGCCTTTGATGTAGCGATGGATGTAATTCAATTTTTGGACGAAAAGAAATTGAAGAATACTATACTAGTTGGTTCTTCCCTTTCTGCGGCTTCAGCTGTATATCTTGGAGCTGAGCGATCAGACTTAGTAAAAAAGATTGTTTTATCCGGACCATTTGTTCGTGATTATGATATTTCTTTTGGAATCAAGACAATGATTTCTATAGGATTTCGTTATCCATGGGGTGCAAAGTTATGGAAGGCTTACTATGAAGATTTACATATAACAGTTAAGCCGAGCGATTTAAGCGAACAGAGTGAACGAATTTATAATTATTTAACTCTCGATAAGAGACTTTCTATTCTGAGAGAATATTTATTTTCTTCTAAAGCTGGCTGTGAAGAAAAATTGGATTCTATCAAAGTGCCTGTGGTTATTATTATGGGAGGAAAGGATCCTGATTTTGAGAACCCAGTCGAAGAATTGGATTGGATTTCAGGAATTACAAATGGTCAGAAGTTTCTTTTTGAAAATTCTGGTCACTATCCTCATCGCGAAGAACCTAAAAGATTTGCTGAGGTAATAAATTTACCATTTAAATCAATGAAATCAAATAAAAAATGAGGAAAAGAAATTTAAACAAAGATCAAATCTCGGATTTTGCTTTTCAGTATTCTATTAAAAATGGCTGGCAATCTTTAAATTTGAAACTTATTGCCGAACATTTTGAAATAAAAACTCCTTCACTTTATAATCATATCGAAAATCTGGATGAATTAATTTTAGAACTTGCTGCAATCACTCTCGAAGAGCTTGGCAAAAGCCTAGCTAAATCTATTCAGGGGATAAGCGGGGCAGAAGCAATCAATGAACTTTCTCAAGCTTACAGAAAGTTTGCTAAATCTCATCGAGGTGTATATGATTTAACAATACAAGCTCCTAGCGGCCATGTCCGACATGAGAAAGCAAGTATAGAATTATTAGAAATACTTTTTTCAGTTTTAAGAAATAAATCAAAAAAGGAAAAAATACATAATATTCGAATATTAAGATCAAGCTTACATGGATTTGTAAGTATCGAATTAGGAAAAGGATTTGGTCTTCCGACAGATATTGAAGAAACTTTCAAGAGAATGATTGAAATCTTAGTTTTACAGATGGAGTTATGAAAAAATATACTCTAAGAAAATCAAATCATATAGCGGTCTTAAAATCTACTCGACCTCTTATGCATTCTAGATAAAAATCAGCAAATGCTTCAGGAACTTATACAAGATTTACTGGACAAGCTACGAATAATGTAGAATCTTACTACGGCTGAGTGGAAAATCGTATCGAAGGTCGAGAAATTTCATTCAAATCTTCAGTATGCAATGCTTCTACTTCTCTATGCAATAGCAAAACTATCAAAGAAGCTGGATTTGAAAGAACAAAATTGCAGATTAACGCACATTAGTATAGAATTGATGAAGTTCTCTTAGTTCCATTTTGAATCTATCTAAAGCATCCTCTGGGCCTATCAATTGAATGAAGGTTCCATAATTGAAAAGCAAATCAAAAATTTTCCTTTCATTATGTGATTTTATTGCAATCTTAGACCATTCATTGTTTCTTCCATTTCCCAAAATTGTTACATCGTATAGCTGAGTGTGCTTAAAGAAATCTAGATTTCGATTGCTAATCTCAAACTCATAGGTTATCTCTTGTTTCAGGAATTTAGAATGAGGATCAGATTCTTGATATTGCCTTAAATTAAAATCTAAATCGGATTGGTTGTAGTTGCCTATAGCAGTCTTGAGATCTATTTTGAAATTTTTAATTCTACTGATCAGAAAGGATTTGGTCTTATTGTCTCTGAGATCTTTAGCTAAAATACTCAAATGTCCTTCATTTGATACTATAAGATAAGGGTAAATCTTTCTGGTTGTCTCTGTCAGAAACATAGCCTTGCTGTATTGGATTTCGATAGGGAATTTGCCCAGTATCGCATAACGAAGTACAAGGAAAAAATACAATAAATCCCCAGGGATCGCCCAATTTCGAATTACCAATTCTAAAGAGGAATCGTTGTAAGAATGTGCAAATCCAAGTAGATAATCTCTACAAATTGCATGGATTCGTTGGGGATTTTCTTCAAAGGAAGCATCTAGAGTTTTGTCTTGGAAGCTGATATTGAGTCCATAGTTTTGCGATACCATAGATAGATATGGTTCATATCTCTTACGAATCTTTTCCGTAACAGAAGTTTTGGTTTCCGATTCAAAAGATTTACTAAAACTATTGTTTCGATTCAGCCAAGTATAGGAATGCAGTTCATCCAAGAAGAGATACAACTGCCCGGCTTTGATTGCTTTAGCTTCTATTGATTTGTTTTGTTTAGCCGCTAAGGCATCCTGGCTAGGTTTAAAAATCCATTCTCTTGCAAGAGCAAAGGCTTCCAACCCAAATCGAATTTGGTATTGCTCAATTGATTTGGGTTGTCGGTGATTGCCTTTTGTCTTTTTCTTTGGTCCCATACTAGATTTCAATATCTAGTAAAAAGGATTTTGTGAAAAGAATTTTTAAACTAAGGATTCAACAAATCAAAAGCCTACAGTCTTCTCTTTATTCTGTGACTTGTAGCTAACTTCCGATATCAAGGCATTATTAATTTCATCGAAACTCAATTGATTCGCATCTCGGAATCGAAACCTACCCCAAACAGTTTTAAAGTCCCCTGGAGTTAGATCTTGGATCTCTTTTATAGCTTCTCGCTCTAGAAAACTAGATTGATTGTATACTTCTGGAAAGTATTTTGCAAAAATTCGAAGTTTATCGGGATTCTTAAGGGATTTGAATTCACATTTCCATGCAAACCTTCGTAATGCGGCTGAGTCAAAATCTTTCATTAGATTGGTTGAAGCTATAAATATCCCTTGAAAAGATTCCATCCAAGTAAGAAACTCATTGGTCTGTGAGGTTTCCCAGGATCGAGTAGCAATTTCCCTACTTCGAAAGAAAGTATCCGCCTCATCTAAGAAAAATATTGCCTGCTTTTCTTCAGCCTCTTGGAAAGCCATAGCTATGAATCGTTCTGTCATTCCAATAAAGGGACTTTGGAGATCTGAGGCTCTTTTCTGTAGTAAGTCTAGTTGAAATTTTTTCGCAAGATACCTTGCATACTCTGTCTTTCCTGTTCCTGGTTTACCATGAAAAAGTAAACATAAGGAGCCCTGTCCATAGTTTTGATTTGATTGAATAGATTTTGAATAACTTTCTATTGTCTTTTCTAAATCTTGTAAATTGACATCCAGATTCAACAAACTTGCATCATAAGGAGTCTTAAAAAGATTTGGCTTTTGAACTTTTTCTCCCAGTAGATGAACTCTTTTTGATAGAATCTCATTCAAGTTAGCCTTAAAGTTGGAATTAGGATTGGAGATTTGAATCTTATTACAAGATTTAAGAGCCAAAGATATACCCCCCACTCCTAAAGAATATTTGTGAGCAAGTTCCTCAATTTCTTCTTCAGAGAATTCAGACTTTAAGTTCTCTTGTTCTAGAGCACGATTCCAATAGTATATTCTTTGTTTGGTGTCTGCTTGCAAAAATTCTATGCTATAATCAAATCTTCTCAGAACAGATTCGTGGATATTAGAAGACATATTGGTGATAAAGATAATTTTACCTTGGGATTGATCCATTAATTCATTTAACCAAATCTTCTGCTCTGGAACATCCACTTGCTTCATGAAGAAACCAAAAGATCTAGAACTAGATTCATTGAGAATATCATCGGCTTCATCAAAAATTAAACAATTGTGGTTTTCACTAGACAATCTATCTCCTAAGACAAGTGCTGCCTTTCTATCTCGATAATTCATTTGATTCTCATGGTAAACAGTAAATGCTTTCAGACCTGCCTCCTGGACAATGCTCCTTGCAAATTCCGTCTTTCCTGAACCTGGAACTCCATATAATAAGATCTTAACTGGCCTCCTACTCTTCAAAAGATTAAAAACCTTATCTTTGTTTGTTTCTGAAACTAAAAAGTTAGTAAGAGGCAGAGTCGGATGATTGTCTTCTTGGAGACTATCCATTCCAAAAATTTGTGCTTCATCATTCAATATAAATTCTTTAAACCGATCGGTTATAAGAAAGATATCAACTGCTGAATAGTTTCTTCCATAATTCATCTCTTCAATGATTCCATAATTTACAAAATTTGAAGATTCAGAAGTATTCTTAATTAAATCTGAAGGGCTTAATTGAAAAAGATTTTGAATCAATCTAAGGGGGTTCTTTCCAGATTCTTCCTCCACTAAACAGTTAAAAGGTGGAACTATATTCGTGAGTGAATTGAATATGATAAGTTGAATAAATTTCTTGGATAGACCTAAATTAAAAAAAGATGCCTCTATCTTTTTATATATATTAGAATTTTCGATTTTAAATTCTTTGGTTTCATGATTCATTATTTCAATCAGAAAGTTTGAAATATCGGATGAACCATTCGCATACTCTCTACAAAAGTCTCTGGCATCCTCAGCAATTTCATCCAATGAGAAATTGTTGTTGAGAATTGTTTGAAAACTCATCCTTTTTTGTCTGGATCTGGATTTTATAAAATGACTTGAAAGATTCTCATCCTCCTTTTGGGATTGATTCAATTCATTTTCAATCTTCCAATACTCAGGTAGAAAAATTTCTTTAGTCAAATTGAATAAAACATCTTTGTTAAACAAAGCGAGTAAGGATTCGAATTGACAATCAATTAAGTCTATTTCTCTCAGCATCTTCGTCAAATAGGTGTAAGTTAAAAGCATCAGTTCCTTTGAACTTCCAAAATCATAAAGTCTATTATTTCTCATAATCAACCCTCTCATATCTAATTCTTAATAACTAGAGTAGCAAGAGAACATCCCAACTTTCGGAATAAATTATTCCGAATCTAGGATCGCTGATTCGATCAAAAAAATTGTATCAGTTTGGTGAAATTTGAGAGATTAAATTAATGCATAAAATTCTTCAACAAATACTTCGATTTTGGTTGCATATAGATAGAATGAAAGAGATATGGTCTAACAGGCAATTTTCATGAAACTATTTCACTTAGCTTTTGTTTTATCAGTCTTTGTATCTAGCAAAGTTTATTCCCAAGCAGTTTTAGGTAGATTTAATATCCATATAGGACAACCGAAGGTAGAACGTAACCAGGCAAGCAAAGAAGCTATAGCTGCTGAAAAAGAAGAGAAAGATAGGAACACCCAAGCGAGGTTGTTAGATTCAATACTAGAAAATGGAAACTATAAAGAGCACGATCATTTTATAAATGAAACTCAAACTCTTTATACGAATGAGTTTTGGAAGATGAGAATCCTAAATCAGAATAAGGATGCAAGACTCGACAGGATTGAATACAAAATCAATCAATCCAGCGTCCAGATTTATAAAGAACCTATCTATTTACCAAAATTGGGAATGAATTCAGTTGAATATCGCTCCGTTGATAAACTTGGCAATTTTGAGGATTGGAAGATACAACGTATTTTCAAGGACACCACTGCACCCAGTCTGAACTGGGATATAAAAGGAAGATATGAAAGAATCGATGATCATTTTTTCGTAAGGGAAGATTCTCTAATTACTGTTCAAGGTTTTGATCCTCAATCTGGTGTTATGGGAATCTTCTACAAATTCCAAGGTGGAACTTGGAAATCACTTGAATTGGATAAACAAAAACTGACTGGAAACATAGCACTAGAATCACCAGAAAGCAAAGATACCACACAGACAATTCTCGAAATTACTAGTTTGGATAGAGTCATGAATCGATCCGAGAAACTCCAAATACCCATAACAATTATAAGTAAAATCTCCTTACCTAACATACGATTGAGTCAAGTCAATGAGTTTGATGGAATAAACTATTGCAATAAGAATAGTAGTTTTTACTTCCACAATGCTGATAGTAAATTAAAGGAGAGAGTTTATTATAAACACTTGCCAAATGGAGATTGGACAGAATATGTTTCGGGAAATATATTCTTAACACCCAAAATAGAATCAGACAAAGAAATTCGACTCTTGTATAAGAACTCTAACTCAATCGGTTTGGAATCGGAAGAAAGAACATTCGAATGCAAATTAGATTCAACCTCTCCTAAATCAGAAATTCGAAAATTACCTAGGGATTAGTTATGAAAAAAATATTTAGCTTATTGCTTTTGGCTCTTATCGTTCATTGCCAATCTCCACTGAAAAGATTATCTAAGGAATCACCAGAATCAACTTTTCTTTTTATCGATGATTCGAATGTGCCAACTGAAAATTGGCAAAGAGTCCTTGGTTTTCTTTCTATGGATAAATGCATTAAACAAGACTTAGACAATAAAATTCTATTCCAATGTGATTCTTCTGTAAAAGACTTCTTAAAGTCACTCTCTAACCAAAGTTACTTAATTCAAGAGACTGATAGTGCCTATCTACTTACTACTTCCCAACAGAAATCTCAAGAAAAGAAATCCAACCAAGAGCTTTCGGAACGTCTAGACAAACTTATTGAACCGATAGGCTCCTTCACACAAGGAAATTGGAAGATCGCACTCGATGCTATTTCACAAAACACTTATTCAAATAGCCAAGACTTCTTAAGTATTAAAAAAGTGATGGACGGAAGAATCCAGATCCAAAAGAAAAGAACACTTGACATTCTTACTTCCATGACAGAAAGCACCAAAGATTCTATAGGGAAAGAAAGAAATTTTTTCCAAAATTTTAATCCTTATTTCAATGAAGACCAAGAATTCAAGGAAAGTGCACAGAAATTTTTGCAAGCTTATCACATGCCAGAAACTCTATCTTGTCGAGTTGATATTATGGAACCGAATTCTCAGCCTTATGTTACAATTGGTTTTGAAGAAAATGTAAATGGTCAATTGGTCTGCAATAGAAACTTTTCCAGACCTTTAGAATTTCAAATCTCAGGTAATGAATATTTAAAGATAGGAGATTATGCAAGCAACCAAGAAGAGTTTGATTTAGAAAATGGAGATAATTTTACTTTTAGTGTTAACGCACTTTCCATGAATTCTGAGCAGAATAAACTAAAGTTTCATTTAAAAGTAAATTATGTGAAGACTATAGATAAATTGAAATTTCTGTCTCCTGAGTATTCCAATTCTGTAAAATTAGAGAATGAATACTACCAATTCCAATCAGCCCCTAATTCTTTTAGTCCTGCCTATGAAGAGTTATCTTCTCGCTTTCTCAATCCTGAACTAAGTACAATTGGATCTTTGGAAAACGGGAGAATCAAAACCACTATACTCTCAAATGGTATGTTTAGTTTAGGCGGATCTAATTCCTCAGGTAATTTTGACCTTACTTTCGGTCATCCGAATGGAGTTTATGCTGAAGGGATTTGGTCATCTTATACAAGTCTAAAAATCAACGATGAAGTGATTCAGTTGAATGATTATCCAACTGAGATTCTTGAGCAATCCGATACTTCTTTAGAAACAATAACTAGCCTTGCAAATCAGGAAATCGATGTTAAAATAACATGGGAAACGAATCCAGCACAGAAGAATTCCATCCGTCTTAGCTATGAAATTAGCAATCTATCTTCTCAATCCAAAGATGTTGGAATTCGAATTCTCATGGATACTTGGGCTGGTCATTCTGATGGTGTTCCTTTTACTTTACCAGGAAGCGTTGAATACACCAACAGAATCATAACTAATGAAATTTCATTCAATGCTAACATAAGTCCGAATTGGGAAACAACAGAATTCAATTCCTCAGGAGAAGTCTTTCTTCAAAATACAATGATAGGAGATAACTTGGTTGCTCCTGATGAAATCCAACTTGTCAATTGGGGTTCAGCCTTTGGGAATAACTGGGATTATTTAATCAGTGAATCCAGAGATGTAACAGGTGATTCCGCAGTAGTACTACGCTGGAACCAAAAGAAAATTGAACCTAAGCAAACCAGAATGGTTGCTACTCAATTTTCTTCCATTGAACGAAAGCAAGATGTGACTTTTGATCTTTTATCTACTAAGACGGGGAATGGAATATTAAACATTAATAAAAAAGATCCAAATTGTAAAAAGATTTCTTTGGAATATTCTGTCCAGGGAGGAAGAGTTCTAGACTCTAATGGAAAATCTAAATCAGAGTATATTTTGAACGATACAGATTCTTCTGCACTCATCTCTGTTCCACTAACAGTATATAGTACTGGGAATACGATCTTAGATATCAAAGAAACCTGCTCAGGTATCACCAAAACTCATAGCATTTCTTTGTCTCTTCAAGAAGAAGATCAGTTTAATCAACCCAACCTATTCGTATCTTCCACTGCTATTCCAGTTCAATTTTCAACAAAATCCTCAGGGCAAAAGATTGAAGCAAGATTGATAGATCCTATTACAAATCAAAAAATTGATTCCGTTGTTCTAAAAGAATCTAAAGCAAATAATTTATATACTTACACTGGAACATTGAATCCAAAGAATAATGGAAACTATGTTATTGAATATGTCGATCTTTCAGCTAGCCAACCGACTCCAAAACAATCCGAAAGTCCCAAATTAGAAAAAGGTTATGCAAAAGTGACCAAAAGATCAGGAGACACAATTATAGGAAAAATTACAGACCAAGACAAAGATCAATTGAACTTAGAAACAAAAAGCGGAACTATAAAAATTCTAAAAAGAGAGATAAAATCTGTTAAGTATGGAAGATAAGAATTCATGATTTACTATTTGCCTAAATACCTTTGAATATTTTAAATTATAGAATTACATTTTTTCAAAAAGAATTGGTATCATGGAACACATAACGTATTTCTGAAATGATAAGACTCTATAAAAAATATGCAGTGGAAGACATTTCATTAATCGTTACTTTTTATATTAAACGGTTCATCACGTTTAATGCAGTATTGAAGTTATTAGAAAAGAAATAATTTTTTAATTGACAAATCATGTAGAATGATATACTGAGTCCGTGCATAATTTTAATAATAAAACTTATACAGAGGACTTTCCCTTCCTTGCGATAGGCGACATCCACGATGAAACATCCCAATTGAAGAAACTACTCTTTCATATCTCTAACTCAGTACACCGAGACTATCATCTAATCTTTCTAGGTGATTATTTTGGAGGCACTCAAAGATTTGGTGAGTTGTTAAGATTGCTCCGCTCTATTAAAGATCGAAGTGATTTTATACTTGGGAATCATGATCTTGAATTTATTAGTTTATGGAAACATGCAATTCAATCTTCTTCTAAAAAAGAAAAATTCTTAAATTACTTCAACCTAAGTGAAGAAGAAGTGCATTGGTTTATATCAACGTTAGTTGCAAATATTGAAACACCTCAAGCCTTTCTATCTCATGCAGGAATTGATGACAATAAGTCTTTAGATGAACAGTCCATTGAAGATTTAACTTCATCTTGCTATAGGAGCAATCTAGACCATGTCACCGACAAATTCATAATACAAGGTCATCTACCAATGGATGAGGTCACAACTGAAGGAAATCATATTTTCGTAGATACTGGTTGTGGGTATGGAGGCTATTTATCGGCGTACATTTTCCAAGAACATATTACAATAAAAAACGAATCAAGTATTAATCATTTCGTCTGATTCAAATTTTTGTTTAGCACAAATGTAAACTTAGAAGGTTTGCTAAATTCGAAAATTTATCTTCCTATAATTCTAAAATACTTTTGGTAATGAATGAATCATTTGCTTTTATTTGATTAGTTATGATGAACCTTTAAATAAGCATCAAAAGCATCTAATGACCGTATGAGAGCATAATCAGGTTGTCCATGTATTTTAAATTCACTTTGCTCAAAGTTACTCTTTCCTTTTAAACTTATTAATTTATTTATTTTATCTACATCATAGACGGAAATAAATTCATTCTCAGTCTTTAAAGAGGGTAAGTGTTTCCATTTATCTTCTTCTCGTAATCTTTCAGGAAAACTTCCATCTTCCTCTGAGGAAATTAGTATGTCAGGAATAAGTCCATTTACCTGAGTAGAAATTCCAGAAGGAAGAAAATACCTTGATACAGTTACCTGTAATACAAAAGAATTGTTCTCTGGAAGACTCATTAACTTTTGAATTGAACCATTTCCAAAAGTCCTTTCACCGAATAGGATAGCTCTTTTGTTTTCTTGTAAGCTACCAGCCACAATCTCAGCACCTGATGCAGTTTTTGAATTTACCAAGATACCAATAGGCAATTTAGTTATAACAGATTTCCTCGCATAAGCAGATTCATTAGACTTACCTTTTATTTTAGTAATTAGTATCTCGCCATCTTCAAGGAATAAATCGACAGTATCGATAACTTGATCTAAATATCCTCCTGGATTATCTCGTAGATCTAATATAATACCTCTTGCAGAATCTTTTTCTTTAGAGAGTTCGTTTTGTAGATTATTATAAATATTTTTAATTAATTGAACTGAATTCTCTTCACCAAATTTACTAAAGGAGGGGATTTTAATGTAAATTAATTTTTCAGTTTTTAGATATTTTCCTGAAATTTCATTAAATTTTGAATCATTTTCATTAGTTGTGGTAATATCATCATCTAAGTTAACTTTAGTGATAATCGAATAAGGATCCAATGATCGCAAATAACCGTTAGCTGCTGAGAAAAACAAATTATTCATTAAGGCTAAAGGTTTCTCTTTGTTTGTAATCTTACTATAATTTTGATTAACATAGGAAATAATTCTCTCAAAATCTTCTTCCGTAAATTTGAGTTTAACCAATGAATTATAAATTTCTTGTTTCTCTTTTAAATTCTTACTTGCACGTTCTTTTGAATTACTTTCATTTTTATTTTGGATTACAGATTTATTATTTAATTTTAGTAAAATAAAGGAATCCGTCGGGCTAGTTTTATGAATATTTCCAATAGGAATACTTGTTCCTTCATGCTCTCTATAATAGCTTTCTGAATAGAAATATAGATTTACATTCAAATTTTCAACTGCTGCCGCCGCTGCATCTGCTAAGGCAACGGAATCATTTATCTTATCTCCATCTAAATGAAACTTTTTAGCCAATTGGATTGTATTTTTAAAATCATTTAAAGTGAATGTATCTTTTTCTGAAAGAACTACAACCTTTTCTTTAAAAGAATCATTATTTTCATTTTCGGAAAAATTTCTTACATTAGAATCCTTGCAGTTAGCTAAAATTAAGATTATGAATAATTTGTTTATTAATGAATATTTCATATAGCAAAATTTTCACATAATTCTCCCATTGAAAAGTCAATTATTTTAGAATTCTAAAATTTATGTGAGGAAATATTAACTATGAAGAAAATTCTCTATATCGATATGGATAAAACAAGCTTATATGAGTGTATAAGCATTTTGGTGAAGATAAAGATTCTATAATCTACAAGAGATTAATCTTATCCCATAACAAACATAGATGTCATGGTGATTTTCTCGTAGATGATAGACCTAAGCATGGAGCAAAAGATTTTTCAGGTGAGTGGATAGAATTCAAGCCCGACAGCATGAATGAGTGGCAAAGAGTTAAAGAATATTTGATGAGTAAAATATAGGAACAAGGACTCAATCTAGGACAACTATCGATAATGTAATAGTGAATATTAACGAGCAGGCAAAAAGACTTTATTTCCCATTTCAGTCTTCCTCCATCCAGTTCATATCTTCACGAAATTCATTCTGGTATTCTGGATACAAATCCCAGTGGTTAGTTGCGATAGGAAACTCCAATTATATTATAATGAGTGACTCTGATAAATCTCTTTGAGGTAGAATGAAAATCATGCGTTTACCTGTCATTTAAAATAGAATCTTCTAATTTATAGATGAACAATCGAATAACTTAGAAAATCTTTTTTCCTAAATAATTTCCTTTAACATCTAAATTGAATCAGATGAAGCCTTCTCTAAAAATTCCTCAATCAATTTGTAAGCTAGATCCAAATCTCGCAGGTCGTAATTCTGAATGCTCCGGAATCCATACAAGGCTTTGGATGGATTGAATTCTGGTTCATATTTTGTTATAGAATGTTGGGAAGTATCAATCGTATTTAATGATAGTTCGTCTCCAGATGACTTATTGATGAAATGGAAGTCATCAGATGAATTCCAGAATTCGAGCAGGTCTCCTAGTGAATATAGCATGCCTGACATTTTGCCAGAGGTCAACAAAGGGAAGTGTATGTAGCGCAAAGGGTTCATTGTGTCTTCTAATATCCACTCGGCTTCGAATACCATCTTTGGATTGATAGCTAGCACTTGTTCCAATCTATGCATGACTAACGTTTTCTCTGTCTGAATTTGTTTGTCAAAAAAACCTTTTATAAGGTCCGTAGTAAGTTCAAAACTCCCCGAAGTATAGGAAATTTTATTGATCTCTAATAGTTCTTTGGTAATTCTATAACGATATCCTATGGAATTGGTTAAATCTAAATAGGATGTATCCTCATGAATAACATGGAAGCTTCGATTCGCTAAGAAATTAGTAGAGTATTGACTTAAAACGTAGAGTGGAATATTGGGGGACTCTTCTGTATTCAAATTAGATTACCTCTCAGAAAATGCTCTTACAGTGACAAGATAACTAAGTATAAAATAAAAATTGTTTCAATTTCGGAAAAATTTCTTCCGAAACCAAAAAATATTAGACTTCATACACTAACTATAACATAATGAAATATGGATTTTAACCGTATAAAAGTATGAATGCAATTTTTCCCATTTTGAGAAAGAATATAACATCGAACTTGATGTTTAGTGCAACTTCGAATTGGCTATTTTCTGGTTCTGAAATCACATCCCTGGTAGCAATAAATTTGCATGCAGAGACTATAAATCAATTTGCAATAGCTACAAAAATATTTGTAAATACTACAAACACATTTGCAGTGACTGCAAATGTCTAATTTTAAGTTAGGATTTTAAAATCTTTACTTAAGATTTTCAAAAGAATAGATGTGTTTCTGGAAATCTTAAGTTACAAATCTCTAAGTCAAAGAGCTATTTCTCTAATAATAAAGCTTAAAAGCATTCAATGCATATAAATCTTGCTAAAACTCAGTTCCCATAGGAGAAAGTGATCCAAATGAAATTTCAAATTGAATCCCACCTTACACCCCAAGGAAAGAAAACTTTCATCGCAAAGAGCCAAGCCTCTGGAATCCTTTCGGAAGAAGAAGTTTATAAAAAAATGGGCAGAAACTCGGATATACTAGCCATTGAATCAAAGAAGTATATACAGTTGTTTTATTCTGTTCTTCTAGAGTCCTTAAGGAAGGGTTATGCTGTGAATACACCCATGGGAAAATTCACACCCCAACTTGCAGGCACCTTCAACAGTATAGACGATAGATATTCACCCAAGCGACACAAGATTCGAGTGAGCTTTACTGCGAAGAAAGAATTTCTTCTTTCGATTCAAGATTCCATAAAACCCAAGAAAGTCGCCTCACAAATAAGAAAGCCAAGCATACAAGAGATAAGAAATACAAGTCGCTCTATTCCAAAAATTTTCAAAACCAATGATCTCATCCTAATCACAGGAGAGAATCTTAAGATCCACCCCAAGCATCCAGAGACCAAATTGGAACTCATCCAACAAACCAAAGGGAAACCAGCTAAAGTAATTCAGATTCCCATCCAACTCATCCCTGTCCACGAACACCGCAAAATCCTATTCCAACTTTCCGCTGTCCCTAAAGGAACCTATACGATACGAGTAACTGCATTAGTTGGGCGTAAGGTGATGGAAACAAAAACAAAAGAGAAGATAGTTGTGGGATGATGGATAATATCCTATCCATGTATTTCCAATTATTCTCCTACTGGTAAGATTCATTTTGCTCTTGAATCTGCTTTAAAATTTTTAAGATAGATTTATTAATACTTTTATCTTGCAACAAGTTAAGCAATTTCTTCACACTTTCTTTTTCTAAATACATTGGAGGACTATTAAATGCAATATAATCTCTATTAAACCTCGGATAGTATATTATTAATTGATGACGGTAAATATTTTGACTAAAAAACTTTACAGTGATGTCACCATACTCTGTGCCACCGTAGGATTGATTTTGGATTCCCCATAGAACTGTAGAGTTAACTGTTCCTATTTCTTTTTCAACTGTCTCTTTCTTTTTAACAGCAATCTCTTCCCATTTAATATATTTGTCTAAGGAGTCTATTAGCTCTTTTCTTTCACTATCAATAAAAAAAATAGTATAATAATAGATTCCATCTGATTGGAAGATACCTAGCTTTTCGTTTTTAATATCAAGATTAATATAACAAGTTCTTTCTATAAAATCTTTAAGAAAATCATTATAAAAACTACACGGAAAGGATTCTGTGCTTTTAACTTCATCTCCATCACCAAACTCATAATTGTCAGTCCAGACAGGAATATTTCTAATACTAGTTGATACTAGCGGTGTTCCTGGTGACTTTTGGTTGGTTTGATTTGTTTTTATTTGACTTGTTTGTTGGCACTGGTTAATTGAAATCCAAATTAGAATTACTAAAAACTTATCGTAAAATTTAAACATAAGTGACTCTCCTGTATTGGAGATACTGTATCCATTAACCCAGACAAAATTTGAACAAAAACAAATATTCACCTAAGTTTAGTATTAAATTTTTCAATTTTTTTATAATATACGATATAAAATTCTGCTAAATTATTTAAATTTGCATGATATCTATGGTTTTATTAAACAAAATAATAATTAATAATATTTATTATCTAAGTCTATTGCTTTACTTTTGATTATTTTACTATCCTCATGTATTTATTTAATTTATTAACAAATTATAAGATAAAAATTATTTTCAGGTGTCAAGATGATTCGATGTTAATATTAATTAAATCTTAGACTTATTCTAAAGGAATATTTGTTAATACACTCTTCAATAAGCAATACATTAAAAGCTAATTAGCTGTTTATATATTTTAAAAAAAAGATAATACTTATTTGAAATTAATTCCAATATCCCAATTTCTTTATTCCAAATTTTTTCTTAATTGCTACACCAAGACAGAAAGAAGAATATAAGAAGATTGTTATTAAAATACCATTTAAAACTTTTAACCAATCTACAGGCATGGTAAAACTAATATCATAAAATATATACTCTGAATAGCCCTTTATTGGATTAAACATGTATTTAGACTCACCAGAAATTATACAAAAAATTGATACTAATAATGGAAGTAATAAAGATGTGTAATTTTTATGAAATAAGAACAATAGTCTACGAATAATACTATCTCTACATTCGAAAAAACCATAGGTTATGTCAATAATCGCTTTAGCATTATTAAAATATTTGTATTCAGACATTTTTTTATAAGTAGATGCAATCTCATCCCAAGAGGCGATTAGATTAATATTCTCATAAAGCTTGTTGAATTTTAAACAATTAGGGTTTACAATGAAATATGAAAGTCTTTGAAATAAATTTAATGGAGTATATGATTTAATCATTTTATAAAAATTCAATAAATTTACAGATTTAAATTGAATATCTGTATCATCAGACTGTTTTAAATGCAGTAATCCAATATTGGCTCCTTTTATATGGTATTTTCCTTTCTCAAGATATAGGTAATTGATTGTAGGTGCATCACTAAATGCAAGGTATATTGTAACTTTTAACCCTTTATATTCTCTATATATCTCATAACATAGTATTAGTGATTTTTCAAAACATAGATTAATTTTACTATTTGGATCAAATTTATCAGGATTATAAATAATTTTTCTCAATTCTGAACTTTCAAATTTGATATCTATATAGTTTACAACAGGAAAAAAATTATCACATATTTGGAGAACTTGAATATTACAATTTAAAAACAATACTTTTATAGAATAATTTTCTTTGCTGTTTAAAAGTTGGAATGGTGTAATATTAATTTCGGTAAAATTTTTATTTTTTGCTACGTATACTGGCGTATAATCATCAATCTCATTGATATCTATCCTTAAAAGTTCGTAAGAATTAAATTCATCCAAATTACTTGTTATGTTAACATATTCTTTCGAATCATATAAAATAGAATCATAAAAATTTAATTTAGATAGCTTTTCTAGATGAAAATTTGATTTATCCTTTTCTAAATATTTATCAAATTCCTTGAAGTCTAGCACCTTATCTCAATTCCCTACTCATTCCACACACCTTCTCCATGTATAGGTAGGTCGTTAAGCTTAGCCTTAAGCTCTCTCCACGTAGGTAGGTATTTATCCATAAGCCTTATAAACCTTTTGTTATGACTATCTTCTAGTAGGTGAACCATTTCATGAACTAAAACATACTCGATGCAATCCAAAGGCTTCTTAGCTAGCTCTAGGTTGAGCCAAATCTTCCTTTTGTCATGGTAGCAGGTTCCCCACTTAGTTTTCATGAATCGAATGGAATACTCAAATTCAGGAACGAATATTTCCTTCTTCCATTTTGGTAATAATTGATCTATGTATTGCCTTAGCTGTTCACGGTAGAATTCTTGAAATACTTCTTTTCGTTTTTTATCTGTAGCTTCTTCAGGGATATGAAGAATTAGTTTAGAATTAGATATGGTTAGGCTTGGTTTATTGTTTTGTTTAATCTTTAATAAATATCTATTCCCAAATAAGTAATGAGATTCATTTTCTATGTATTCTCGATTCGGTTCTCTGGATTGGTTTAAGAATTTTTCTTTACTCTTTCTGATCCAATCCAACCTAGATATAGCAAAAGCTCTAATGTTATCTTTGCTGATTCTAAGTGGTGCAGATATTTTTACATCACCTTTGGGTGGAACTACTGAGAGATGGACATTTTTAATATCCTTCCATGTTACTAAGATTGGTATCTCTTGTATCTGGATAGTCTCAGTATTCAGGTTGTTCATATATAATTTTAAATGCCTTTTCCACTAGCTCAGTATTTTTTACAATTTTGTAGATAGCTGATTTAACTGCATTTTCTCGTGCTGTATTACCTCTCCATGAGTCGTGTCTTTCTTTTAAGACTGTTTCATGAATTTGAATAGCAAGGTCTAAATTCTTCCCTAGGTTATTATACAAAGCAATAGAACCTTGGGTTTTCAATTCAGAAGGTGAGTCAGATCGGTTACCTTGGTTTACTTTCTTGGACAGTTCGTAGATTCTCTTCAGGTAGTTCTCGTAGTTAATAGCCTTAGCTTTTCTATCTGCTATAACTTCTTTTAATAAATCACTCATTCGAGAATAGAATTCTGGATCTAGAAGTTGATCTCTAATGATCTTCTTACGAACATTGTTTTCGATGGTTTCTGCAACTGCTTCTTGTGCCGACTCATCATCAAAATCCATACCACCTAAGGCTTCTTTAATTGCTTTATGAATTCCAAGCTTCTCTATCAAGTCAAGAAGTGGAACTTCATCGAAGGGTGAAATTTTTCTGGAGTCTTCTGCTTGAATGTAGGTATCTAGTAGATGTCGCATATCAGCTTCATATGACTTAAGATCAATTATTTCACCTGATGCTCTTTTAACGATATTACGAATGTATATATACTTTTCTAATTTCTGTTTTATCTTGTCTTGTTCCTGTTTATCAACTTTAGCTTCATCTAAGTCAGAGGAGATATTGGAATATGCTCTTACTAGTTTAGCTGTCATTTCATATAACTTCACACGAATGTATTCCCTTTCTTCTAAATCTTTAGGGTTTTCGGGATTTCCACAAAAGTATTGGATATAATTAAGATCCTTTTTAGGTGGTTGAACTGGCTCACATAGTGCATCTATTTTTTCTATAGCATTGTCTAGATTCTTCTTTAACTCAACTAAACGATCTTTAAGCTCAATCTGGCAGTCTTCTAGATTCATGCCTTCATGATCGATTTCGCTAGTATAAACACCGATTGCATTTTCGACCTTCTTGAATAAGTCTTTGTAATCGACTATATATCCAAATTGCTTTTCATCATTTGCTAGTCTGTTTACTCGGCATATTGCCTGGAATAATCCGTGATCTTGCATTTTTTTATCTAGATAAATATAACTACACTTTGGTGCATCAAATCCTGTCAGTAGTTTATCTACAACGATAAGAAGTTTCATTTGGCTTGGTGTTTCTATGAATGCTTTCTTGACTTCAGATTCAAAGACTTCAACATCCTTTCGATTTAACATCTCAACACAAGTATTGTATACAAATTGTTTATCTGTCTCTGTAGACTCTCCTGTATCTTCTGTTCTAATATCTCCAATCTTTGGATTGTAGGATGTAACTACAGCACATTTCCCTTTAAATCTCGTATCCTGTAGTAGCTTATAGTATTTAAATGCTTCGTAAATACTACCAGCGACTAGTATTGCATTTCCTGTGCTTCGACTCAGTATAGGCATTCTCACAAAATCTAATTCTATATCGGCTATAATTTTTTCCATACGAGGTTTAGAACTCAATACCCTTTGCATGGTTCCCCACTGATTCATTAGCTCTTTCTTCTGGTAAGAATTCAAACCTTTAGTTTTTCCTTCGAACCATTGATCCACTCTTTCGGGGGATGATAACTTTTGGTCTATATCTCTAGCTTCATACATCAAATCTAGGACAACTTTATCCTCTATGGCTTCGTTGAATTTATACGTGTGAATGTATCTACCGAAAACTTCATGAGATGTTTTCTTATCTTTTTTAAGTAAAGGTGTTCCAGTAAATCCAATGAAAATTGCGTCTTTAAGTATTGCCTTCATTAAAAGGTGGAGCTTACCTGATTGGGTTCTATGTGCCTCATCAACAAATACATAAAGCTCACCTACTATCTTAACAGGATTTTTCTTTAAAGATTCAAGGTAGTCTTCAAAATCTTCCTCATCACGCCTTCCAAACTTATGAACCAAAGAACATAACAACCTAGGTGTAGCTTTTTCTAGTTGAGAAATTAAATCCCTTCCACTGGAGGTTCGAGATATCTGTTCTCCCACATCATGAAAGACTCGTTCAATCTGTCGGTCGAGTTCATCTCTATCGGTAACGATTGCTACTCTAGCATTAGGATTGTTCTCTAATATCCATTTGGCAAGAACTACCATGAGTATACTCTTGCCTGAGCCTTGGGTGTGCCAAATAATTCCACCTTCCTTTCGTCCGATGAATTCTTGTGCCTTCTTTACACCAAAGTATTGATGGGGTCTAGGAAGCTTCTTTACACCTGCATCAAAGAGTATAAAATCATAAATTATTTCTAATAACCTTTTTTTATTACATAACTTCTTTAAGTATTTATCCAAAAGGTAGCCTTCATCAATCTTCTCATCTTCTTTCCAGGATAGGTAGTAAGACTCTGGCGTTTTGATGGTTCCATATCTCAAGCCTTCTGTATCATTGCCTGCTAGTATGAACTGAACTGTAGTGAAAAAGTCTTCGATGAATTCTTTCTGCTGGTTGGTAATAGATTGACGAATACCTTCATTAATACTGTTCTGTGAAGATTTTAATTCTAGAACTCCAATAGCGATCCCATTGATATACAAAACTATATCTGGACGCTTAGTAGCTCGACCTATAATAGTAACTTCCTCAGCTATAGCAAAGTGGTTGTTTTCAGGATTCTTCCAATCGATTAGAGGTATTGTTTCATTGTTTTTACTAGCATCGAACTTAGTTGTTACACCAAAGCGTAGTTTAGAATAAAAATCTTTATTTCTTTCGTAGAGAGTTTTATCATATTGATTGATACTTTGTGATAAAATATCCAATACTCGATTGATATATGGATTAGAATATCCCTTACCTTGTAAATATTTAGATAGATACTCTTCTTCTACATTTTTATTATTCGGTCTAGTATGCCAATCTCCTAAGTAATCATAACCAAGATCATTTTGAAATAGTTTAATTACTCGATCTTGAGTCATTCTCTCTGTAGTTCGATTGTGCAGTAGTTCATCCATAATTTCTAGCCTTTCATTTAAGTCTTAATGATTCCAATAGAGAGAAATGCCGATCCTTAGAAATTACATCTGCATTGTAAACCTTAGCTACAGAAATAATCATTATTTATCTTCTCTCATCTTTTTCAGATCATAGGCGGAGAAGAAATTATCAAATTGACCAAGTTGGTCTGCTATTTTTTCAGATTTTCTGAGTCGAATGTACTCTTCTACTTGTTTGTAAAAGATATTTAACTTTGATTTATATGTATTGATTGATTTTTCTTTCATCAGTATATTTCTATTAAATCATTTTTATTTACTTCATACCATCATATCTTTGATATATCCATCTCACAATATTGGAAGGATTGAGGCGGATAAAAAGATTTAAAGACCTTTTTAGGTTCGAGTGGTAATCGAAACTTAACAACTTTATCAATGACTATAGAGAAACCTTCCGTTTTGTTCGAGTAATAATCAAAAAATTTCTCCTTCGATATACATCCATCATTTGAGTATTTCTTCCATAGCCTAACTGGTGAATCCATATCAATTTCTTTTATAGAGAAATAGCCAATGAACATTTGATCAGGTGCAGAAGAATAAATAAAGACTTTGTTGATTTTCTTTTTAAACATAATCTTTCTAAATTCTACTTTTTTCTCGCCGTTTAGTATAGCCCAAGCATACTCAGGTTTAATTGACAATATAACGTTCATCGAAATATCCTTTCTTTTTTAAAATTGTATAATCTTCCTCAGACAATTTTGTGATGGTTGTGAGATTATTTTTACAAGATTCCAATTCTTTTAGTTCTGTGTATGGGATAGGCTTCTTTAGATAGTAAGATAATCGAAATAATATAACAGTCAATTCTTTCTTATCTTTCAATTGAGTTAATATGGATTCATCCGAATAGACAGTCCGTTTTGCCACTAAACTCTTTAACTCGGTAAATTCTGATACCCTATGATAGGAATCTATAATTCCAACAGGTTCTGCCTTCATTTTTGTTTTGGAGATATAGAAAAATGCAAGATCATTTTGTTCCAACTTCACACGAGAGTTGCAGATATATGCCTTCTGAATCGTGTTTCCCTGTATTTCTCCAACTGAGAACTTATCGAATAGACTTGCTTCTCTTAGTTCTGAATCTTTAAATAGAGTCTCAGAAAACTGTTCTTCAATAGGTATTACATATTTTTTAAAATTGCTATCATCTGAGTAAAATGGATGATTCAAAGGTGAGTTTTTCATCTCATTAGCTACGATATTATTTTTATTCATATCCCGAACCATTATCAACTCACCAGAAACCATTGTATCCAATTTGTAGAATCCGTAAAATTCTATTAAGCCTATTAAACAATCATGGTTTGGATAAACAGTAAGGTAAAGAAAACTAATCTTTTTCTCTATACACAGAGCGAACATTTTGTTTAAAAAAAGTTCACCTATTTTATGACCGAAAGTATTCTCGCTTACTTTGAAAGTGCATATTTTCAAAGCATTTTCTTGAATTCCCTTTAGTTGATGATCACGAGGAGGTTCTTCATTGTATATCAATATCGCTGATATTAAATCATTTACTATCAGATAATAAGAGCTTCTATCCAGCTTTGCACATTTCTCCAGCCAACCATCGAAGTCTGTATACCCTTCTCGTAGGGAATCAAAAAAAGAATCATTTTTCCTATCGATGATTTCCCGAACACTTCCGTGACTTAGAATCGGGTGTGCAGGTATCTCAAATCGAAAGTACTCAAGCAAAAAATCTAGACCATCTTTGATATTCATCACTCGATCTTTCATTTGCATTTGGAAAGCTTTTTTTAATAGTTCTCGATCTTCTGTAATAAAAAGTTCCACATAACCTTTATAAACTTGATACAAGAGTTGGGCATCTATCAAATCATTGCCTTTTTTAGCATGAATAGAATCCAAAAATTCTTGACTCGGATAAGCTGGATTTTCCAAAACTTGATATTTTTGTAATTTAGATAAGATAATATTTTTTCTTTCTTCATCTGAATCATTGGACAAATCTGACAAGATACCTTTGTGATGCAGTATCCTGCAATGATTCTCAATTGCAGAATTATAAAATTTATAATATTCATTAGAGACTTGTTTATTGTCCTCTAAGTGAATTAAAATATTGGTATCTATAAGAATCCTCATTCCCCCCATCACACCAACCTGATCTCCCCAGTAAGAAGCTTCTGCATCATACCCTGCTTGATATTCTTATACTTATCTAACTTCACTTCCAGCTTATCGATCTCTAGATCCATATTCGAAAGAACTGTAGCGATCCCTTCTTGTTCTGCGAGTGTTGGAGGGAGAGGAATTTGGACTTTTTCGATAGATTTCGCATTTAAACTAGGAACTCCAGAAGCTTCATTTAATGAATACCAATCGATTAAAAGAAAATTATAAAATAAATACTTAGCATAATTTCCTGAAAATATTTCTGAAAAAAACAATGTATCTACTGTCCAGAATGGAGTATTCATAAATTGAGGCTTATCGATTGTTCCTTTTCTTCCTATTAATACGGATTCTTTGTTATATAAAAAAGTATCTGTTGAACCAATAATACCTCCTGTTGCAAGTATTGGATACAAACCATCCTTAGACTCTATCCCTTTCTGACTTTTACCGTGTCTTATTTTTAAGACATCCCCCAGCTTCTTCACCTCCCAGTCCTCAGGGATCACACCTACTGGCGTCTCTTTAGTTCCCTTTCCTTTCCCAAAGCCTGGCAATCGTTTCTTCCCAGTGAGTAGCTCTTGCATAGCACCAGTTTTGATATACTTCTTCTTTTCTATAAGTTTTTCTAACTTCTCGATATAGCTGTCTGTATCGGATAAGGCGGTAGCTATCTTTTCTTGTTCTGCGAGAGTGGGAGGGAGAGGGATTTGGAATTTCCTTTGAGTCAATACTGGAACTTGCATTCTAGTTGATTGATACATGACGGGAGTATATTGATTTTTAAAATAATTTGATTTTAATACATTAAATAGGTATAAATAGTTTAATTTATTGCTATTTGCTCGATAGCATGTAGTTGTAGTACTACTAACTCCAAATTCACCTTTGAAAGAAAAAATAGCGACAGAACCAACAGTTGCATTATGAGCAAATAAAATATCGTTATTAATTAAAAATCCTTTCCTGAATAACAAAGACCTTTTTTTGGATAACTTTTTGCATTTTTTAATATTTACATAATTACCTTTAAAATCATTTGCACCAACAAATGGAATACCATCATTTATAAATTCAAAATTCCTTGGATATAATTCTCCATGGTTTCCGTCAATGTGCTCAAGCAAGTAAGAATTCTTCAACATGTCGTTAATACTAACTAAGTTCCAATCCTCAGGGATCACGCCAACTTCTGTTTCCTTATATCCTACCTTCACTTCTTTCATAGTTTATAACCCATCGCTTCCAAGTGTGCATTCACATTAGATTCTAGAGTCTCCAACTCTTCTTCCAGTTTTGCCACAGGGGATTCATAGCGTTCGGACAGTTCGGATACTTTTGCAGTAAGCGTATCACCCACTTTTTCGATTTCTTCAAATACTGAGTTTGATAGGTAGCCATACCATTTCTTTTCTACTACTAGAGTTTTGATTTCTTCTTCTGTTAGTTCATTGTATTTTTGTGCTACCAAACTATTGAGTTCATCCGTCTTAACTTTGATTTCTCTGTTGATTCCAGCTTCTTCTTCAGATAGCTCTAAGTATTTTTCTAATACCGCAATCTCTTCCTTGTATTCTTTATCATTCTGGATTACTTTGAGTCTTGCACCTACGGATGTCTTGGTAACAGTTTCCTTATCATTCTTTGCTTCACTAAGAAGACCTTCTTCCTCGCTATGCTCCTCTACAAGTTCAGATATTTGGGAAGCTACACCGTCCTTTTTATTCTCCAAATCTTCTATAGCATGCTTTTGTTTGGTGAAATATTCCTGTATCATAATCTCACTAGGAATAATTTGTCTTTCCACAGACATGACATCATCCGTTGTCTTACCCTTTTTGCCTTTCGCTGAAGGTTTAACTGTCTTAGCTGATTTCTTCTCACTCTGCCAACCTACTACTACGATTAGGTGAAGGTCATCTTGCATTACATCTTCCCAATAGCTCATTAGATGTTGGTAGAGATCATAGGCATCCACTAGAGGTATAGCCTTGAATGTTGCTAGAAAAGATTCGGAGATTGTATGGATGAATTCTTTCGGCATAGTCTCTATACCTATGGATTTGCAAAATTCTATATTGTCTTTCTTCCACTTAGTAAACTTACTATCGATGCTCTTCTTGAATTTTAGAAAGTCATCATTTTCTAGAATAGATTTTTTGATATTTTCTTTTTCTACTTTAACGGAGTAGTATTCTTTACCTTTGATCTTTGCAAAAAGTTCTTCTCTAAGACTAGGAAAAGTCTCCCAATACTGCAACCAAGCATCTATATCAAAATTAGGAATACCTCCATGAAGATGGGCTTCAATATCGTGGATGTCTTCGTCTTCTGAGGTATCAATGTAGCGAGGTATATTCAAATTGAATTCTTTAGCTTCAATCTCAGTGACAGGAACCAAACGACTGTATTTATGTATTTCTAATTGCTTGGTGAAAGTATCTACAATCTTATGAATGTCTTGTTCACGAAGTCGGTTCTTACTACCGTCTTTGATAAAACCTTTAGATGCATCGATTATAAAGATTCCTTTTCGATCCTGAGACTCTTCTTTATCAATGATGATGATACAAGCAGGAATACCTGTACCATAAAAAAGGTTTGGTGGTAGACCAATGATTCCTTTGATGTAACCTCTTTGGATGAGATTCTTACGGATTTCTCCTTCCGCATTTCCTCGAAACAAAACACCATGAGGGAGAATGATAGCACCCTTTCCGTTAGTCTTGAGTGACTTAATAGCATGAATTAAAAAAGCATAGTCTCCATTCTTCTGAGGAGGAATCCCATAGTCTTTGAAACGATTGTAAGTGTCATTGATTGGGTCATCGATTCCGTTCATCCAAGCACTAAAGGAAAAAGGTGGATTGGATACGAAATAATCGAATAACTTGAGATCATTCTTTTCAAGAAATTTTGGATTGGCTAAAGTATTACCTTGGACTATTGAAGCTGTAGGACAATTGTGCAAGATCATATTCATACGAGCAAGAGAAGCTGTAGCTACATCCATCTCCTGACCGTAGAGTGTTAGATTCCCATCCGACTCATCATAGACTTTTAGTAGTAAAGAACCTGAGCCACTGGTAGGATCATAAGCAGTCTTATCTTTATTTTTAGAAGATTGAACACCTATGATCTTAGCCATGATGCGACTCACTTCAGAAGGAGTATAAAACTGCCCCTTACTCTTCCCACTCTGTGTGGCAAAATGTCTCATCAAGTATTCATAGGCATCGCCTAATATATCATCCCCATCTGCACGATTCTGAGAGAAATCAAGCTCAGGGTCTTCGAAGATAGCAATTAGGTTACCCAATCGCTTTACCATCTCCTGACCAGAACCTAGCTTGTTCACATCATTGAAGTCAGGAAAATCTGAGATTTTGTTCTCCTTTCCTATCGGAGCTAATATCTTCTTATTAATCTTATCCCCAATATCAGTAGAACCTTTTAACTTCACCATATCATCAAATGACGAACCTTTAGGGACTATTATGGGAGCATAGGGAACATTGGCATATTTGTCAGAAATATACTTTAAAAACAACATAACAAGAACATAGTCCTTATACATAGAAGCGTCCATACCGCCCCTTAATTCATCACAAGATTTCCAAATAGTAGAATATAGTTCTGTTTTCTTAATAGCCATAATTTTTATCCATAATGTCCTCTCTTACGTAGAAAGGCAAGCCTTGATTTGAATATTACTGATATACCAAGCAGTATTTTTATCTAATGGTAATTATTGTATCCTACCTTCAGACAAAATTAAAACTCCATCCGAACCGTACTAGTTGTAATTGAGAAGTTAACTGACAACAAGAAGCCCGATCTTGGATTCTCATTATTTTTAGTCAATATGGGTCATTCTTTAGCCATGAACGTTTTATGTTAAAATAACCTCAGCAGTATCCTAGCAGTAAAAAATATCGAGAACGTTCTAAGAACAGAGATAGCTGTAGTTAGAATAGGACTACTCGCTAGCGGATACAAGAATCCAATATTGGAAAAAGTGGAGTTGGTAGCA
>PEQN01000019.1 GCA_002786225.1 Leptospira sp.
AAAAATATTGAATCTGTTATCGAAAGATTATGGAGAACTGGAGAAATTTATTTAAAAAAACCTGATGTTCAGTCAGAAATCCGAAACATTGAACACTACCTTAAGAATGTATTTCCTTATGTAATACCTGTTCTTGATACTCGCTTAAAGCAAGCCTGGGAAGAAGCAGGCTTCTCTCCAAATTCTTTTCAAAATGCATCTGATTTTCCTAAAATTAGTTTTGGGGATTGGGTGGGAGGTGATAGAGATGGACATCCCTTTGTGACACCTGAATTAACATCTTATGTTTTAGAACGTTTTCGAAATTTATCCATAGATCTATACAATGAAAAATGTGTAGATCTCTCCAAAAATTTAAGCCTCTCAGATTATTTACAGAATGCACCTAAATCACTGTTAGATGCCATTAAAAAATATAGTACAAGTTTAGGTGAATTGGGAAGAGAATGCATTTTGAGAAATGCAGATGAGCCATGGAGGCAGTTTTGTAATTTAATCCGCTATAGGTTGCCTTCTGAAGATAATAAGAAAATAGTAGCAAAAGAATTTTTGTATAAAAATAAATCTGAATTCATTCAAGATATTTCTTTACTTAGATCTTCTTTAGAATCTGTGAAGGCATCTCGTTTGGTTGAAACGGAAATTTTCCCCTTAGAAAGATGGTTGATGGCTTTTGGATTTCATATGGCAAAGCTGGATATACGACAAAATTCAAGCTACCACGAAAAAGCCATAGATCAAATACTTTCCTCTGCAGGCATAAAGAATAGCAATTATTCGCTTTGGTCTGAATCAGATCGACTAGCATTTTTGGAAGAAGAGTTATCTAGTCCAAGACCATTTCTCTTGCCAAGCATTTCAGCAGGACAAGAGGCAGATAATCTTCTAGCTACGTACAGAACGATTCAAGCTCATATCCAAGCATATGGAGTAGAAGGAATCGGTTCTTTTATCATTAGTATGACTAGATCCTTATCCGATTTACTCTTGGTTTTCTTGTTCTTTCGAGAATCTGGAATTTTAGTAAAGACAGAGCAAGGTTTGGTCTCACCTATTCCTATAGTTCCACTCTTCGAAACAATAGATGATTTAGAGAATTCAACTGCAATACTAGACTCTTACTTGAGTAAAGAAATTGTAAAAAATAGCTTACTTTACAGAAAACAAATGGACAAATCATCCGAGGCTATACAGCAGATTATGCTTGGATATAGTGACTCGAATAAAGACGGCGGAATTCTTGCAAGCCAGTGGAATCTTTATCTCACCCAAAATCGGTTAACTAAAATTGCTCAAAAGCATGAAATCCAAATTAATTTCTTCCACGGAAGAGGAGGATCTATTAGCCGAGGAGGTGGTAAGACTCATCGTTTCCTAGATGCTTTACCCCATGAAAGCCTAACTGGAAATATACGAATGACTGTTCAAGGAGAAACTATAGCTCAGAAGTTTGCAAATAAGATTAATGCCGTTTATAATATGGAGTTATTTCTTGCTACAGCAACCAAGGTAACTGCAAGGCATAAATTTAGACCGAAGAAAAATCATCCTAGTGAAACTATAGTTGCAAAACTTGCAAAAAGATCAGGTGAGGTATATTCTGAACTTCTGAATGCAAAAGGATTTATTGAATTTTTTTCCCAAGCTACACCTATAGATGCAATAGAAAATAGTCGAATAGGTTCTCGCCCAACTCGTCGAACAGGAAGTAGAACCATTTCGGATCTCAGAGCTATTCCATGGGTCTTTAGTTGGAATCAATCCCGATTTTATCTTCCGAATTGGTATGGTTCTGGCAAAGCGCTACAGGAATTAAAAGAAGAATCTCCAGAGGAATTCTCTATACTACAAAATGAAGTGGAAGAATGGCATTTTCTAAAATATGCAATATTGAATGTAGAAACCGGCATTCATAGTGCTAAGCACTCGCAAATGGTAGCCTATTCACAATTGGTTGAAGATAAAGTTATTCGAGAGACTTTCTTAGCTTCTATAAGTGAAGAATTCAAAAGAACCCAAGCTATTTTGAATGAATTATTCCACAATGTCCCTGTTGAACAAAGAAGACCTAAAATGATACAAACTATTGCAATGCGAGAAAAATCCTTAGAAATTCTTCATGCTCACCAAATTTCTCTCTTAAAAAAATGGAGAGATTTAATAAAAAATGGAGCAGATGATAATGAAAAAGAAAATCTATTGCAACCTCTTCTTCTTACAGTGAATGCTATAGCTAGCGGACTGAGAACTACAGGTTGAATAAGCTACTTTATTAGAAGATTAGAATTCAATAATCGATTTCACGATTTTTTACTTCCGCCTCTTGGGAAATTTTCTTCTTAAGTTTACGGAGTTTGTCTTTTTTGGATTTCTGAATTTTGGCGATTTTGATAGCCTGAGAAGACTTCATTCCTAATTCTCGGCGCTCTAATCGCTCACATAAGATGGCTCTAGCTTTGTATCTATTTAAACCTTGTGTTCTGTATACGGAACATTTAATCTCTTCCCCGCTTGGCTTATGGTTTAGCCTAACTGCCGTATATACTTTGTTAACATTTTGTCCTCCATTTCCAGATCCTCTAGTGAAGCTTTCCACTAGATCCGACTCAAGTATGCCAAGAGCTCGCATTTTTGCACGAAGGGCTTCCATTTTTTTTTCAGAGACGGGGAATTGAATATCCATAGTCGTATTTAATGTCTATACAATGCACCCACTTGGTAAGTGGGTAATCGCAGTTTTTAATATTTCGATTCTGTTGTTTCTATTTCTACAATTTTACGCTTCAAATTAGATGCGACTTCGTAATTCTCAAGCGAGATAGCATTGAATTTCTTCAAGTAAAGTCCAACCAATTCATCCCCTTGGTTGCCTGGAAAATCCAAAGCCTTCTTGAAATTATCCAAATCATATTGAGGGTGGTTGCTTGAAAATTTATGAACGATGCGATCCACTTTTAGTTGAGTAGCCTCTCTAGCAAGACCAGTTGATTTACGAAACTCCATAGATAGATTTGCAAGTGCTTCAAGATAGCCTTCCACTCCTTGGATATCTTTATCAATATCATTGTGTGGCTTCTTTTCTTTCGTTTTGCAAAATTCCACATAACGCATAACAACTTGATTGAAACGCTCCATTTGATCTTGGATATAACGATTCGCTTCTTCTTTGTTCTCGGGAAGTTCAAAATCTGGAAGCCTTGCTATATCATAAGCTTCTAAATTGACATCGATTAGTTTCTTCAACTCATCCAAACTTGGAAGGGCTACAGGTGGAAAAGTGACTACAGGAAAATTATCGCCAAGCTTTAAGAAACTAACTACAACGTTGGATGCAATAATTCGTCCACCTGGTTGAACGGGATTTTCACCTATTACATTGCAATAGAGTATCAAATTCCCAGTAGGATTTTGTTTTGTTCCTTTTTCGAAAATCATAATTCCCCCTACGAAACTAATCTGACTACAGAAAATGAATGAAAGACAAGCATTTTTTCCTTAATCCCATTCTGCTATAGATGTTTGGAGATTTTTTAAGATTCCAGCATAAGAGGCAGCAATCTTCCCTTCCTTCTCTTGTAAAGTTACAGGAAGACCTGATTCTCCTGATTTCATGATTTCTAAGGTAATTGGCACCGAACCGAGCACATTTACTTTGAGAGAATCAGCCAATTTTTTACCCCCGCCCTGAGAGAAAATGGCAGAACTATGACCGCAGTTCGGACAAATGAACTCACTCATGTTCTCAACTATGCCCATGACTGGAACTTTTACTTGAGCAAGCATTGCCGCAGCTCTACTTGCATCAAGTAGTGCAATATCTTGTGGCGTTGTCACAAGGACAGCTCCATCCAGGTCAATCAATTGAGCCAAAGAGAGTTGCACATCCCCAGTTCCGGGTGGAAGATCTATAAAGAGAAAATCCAATTCACCCCATACCACATCATATAAAAATTGCTCTACTGCCTTTCCAAGCATAGGTCCTCTCCATACAACGGGTTGGTCATCATTGATAAGAAAAGAAAAAGAAATAATTTTTATACCACCTTTATCTATGGGAAAAATTCTATCATCTTCTACTTTCAAAGGAACACGACCATTGATACCAAACATCTTGCCGATTGAAGGTCCATAGATATCTGCATCCATAATTCCGACCTTAAGCCCCGCATTCACAGCAGCTGCCGCTAGGTTAGCTGTCACAGTGGACTTTCCTACTCCACCCTTTCCTGAGCCAACAGCGATTACTTTCTTAACTCCAGGTATTCTATTCCCATCTTCTAATTTAAAATTCTGATCCACTTCAAATTTGATTTTGATCTTTCCGACTCCATCCATCTTAGAGAGAACTTGTCGAATCTGTGCTTCTAATCCGATTTGCATTCGGCGGTCTGCATTAGGAGTTTTGATATTGAGATCAATTCCTTCAGAAGTTGGTTGCAAATTAGAGATCATTCCTAAAGAAACAATATCTTTCTTTAACTCAGGATGCTTTACTTCTAAGAGTTTCTTCTGGATGAGGTTGATATCTGGTTTAATTTCTGACATGAGAATTTCCTTATGAGTATATTATACTATTACTTAGTTCGAATTGTTGTCTATGTGAGTTGAAGATATATCTTTCAGAAGTCCAATCGTTCTTATTGTCCTTATTAAAAAAATGAAAACCACTTTTATGATGGCTATCAGATATTCTTGTTGAGGATGCTGAATTAATAACATAAAAGGGAACATTTTCATCAGGAGTCTTGACCCAATTGGTATGTAAATGTCCATGAAAATAAGCTATTGGTGGATTCGATTTTAAAATTTGAATGATACTTTCTCTGTTTCTCATCTTATGGTGGTTAGATTCTTGGCGATCTTTTGGATTCCAGATTGGGTGATGACAGACAAGCATATATTCACTCTTCTTAGACTGACTCATAATATCCAAAGTTTTTTGAGCAACCAATGGATGAAGAAGGCCCTGTGCATTCATAGCAGGAAGTAATAAATTGGAATCCCATCCAATAAATTTCATAGAAGCTATTGTCTTCATCCGCAAATACAGACTCGCTCTATTGAAATCGAAGGATTCTGTGAGATTTCCCTGCTTTTCCATTTCAGGCTCTGTGATCCTAGCCTTATGAGCTTCCATAGGATTTTGAACATCAATTTCTATCTTATCACCAAGATATTCTGAAAAATTCTTTTCGAAGTAATCCTCGGTTATTGACTTTTTCGTATATCTATCGTGATTGCCTGGTATCATAAAGGTTCTTTCATCTAATATTGGTGAAAGTATTTCTTTAGCTATTTCAAATTCTTTGGGATGGGAAACATTCGTAATATCCCCTGAAATAATTAGCGCATCATATTTAAGATTACGAATCGTTTCCACTAAAATTTTATGTTGCAAATGTTTCTTTCGCCTGCGTAGGTAAAAGTTCGCATAACCAACCAAAGACTTCCTTCTTAAAGTAAAAGGATTTAATAAAGTGGGAAAATGCAGATCCGATATATGAAGTATTTTCATGAAGTCTTAGTAGCAAGTCTACCGAGGATGTCCCCCTTTTTCACTTGGGAACCCTCAGGGAAATATATTTCATCTAAGCTTCCTTCTACGGGAGACTCAACTGGGAAGGAAGCCTTATCTGTCACCAATTCTAAAATTTCTTGTCCTTCAGAGACTAAATCTCCTAGCTTCAGATACCATTTAACGAGCTCGATTTTGTCCGAATCCCCTAGGTCTGGAGTTTTTAGGTCGAAAGTTCTTTTTTCCATAGCTCTTTCTAAATTTCCTTGCTTTATAGGGCAATTTTGTGACACTGAACTGGAAAGAATCTTTTTTTTATGCAATCTGAAAAAAAAATGTACCAAGGCGAAGAAATCCTATCACATCTCGACGAGATCACCAAAAGAAATTATTTACATTTTGAACTCAGGGGTCTAACCAAACCTACTAGAGATATACTCAACGAAGTCATCCAAGGAATTTTAACTAAAATCGAAGCAAATCCTCTAGCTTCCTTCCACTTATTCAGTGGTCTTATGGAAGCTCTTCTCAATGCAGTGAAAGGAAATTTGAGACATGTAATTTTCAAAGATGAACTCTTTCAGAAGATTAGCAAATCCAAGGATACGGAATCTAAGCAAGAAGCAGAAGAACTTCTGAATGTTATTTTAGATACCAGCCCACTTCGAGATGCTATGCAAAGGTATGTTGTTCCTGAAAAGCTCAAGAAAACAGTTCAAAAGATTCTACAGCTCCAAGACAAAACTCGTTCTCGTAAGATCAATTTATCTGATCCAGAAATTTCTTTCATGAATGAAGTTAAAAGTAAAATTACTAAAAATGATCAGAAAATTTCCATGAAGATTCGTATTTCTGACAAAGAATTGTACATACGAATTCGTAATGATGCTCCCATATTAGGTTTAGATTATAAACGTATTGAAGCCTCCAGAGAAAAACATGCGGTTCTAGCCAAAGAAGGTAGATCTACCGAGTTCTTTCGACCAGACTTCTTAGATGAGAAGGAATCTGCTGGTTTTGGTATTGCTATGATAGATGAAGGATTTTATAACATGGGAATTGATCCTTTAGAAAATTTTACTATTGTAACAAGCAATCATACCACAACAGCCTATCTCACTTATCCTATCGACGCACTCCAAAAAATGGATTTTTAGAAGATAGAACTTTTCTTTGAAGATACGAAATCCATTCCAGGTAGAACGGATAAACTTATATTTAACTATCCTTTGGAAACATTTGTTCCCAAGAATGAATTTGAATTCTTTCGAGATCTCAAGAAACTAGAAAGTATTTATAAATCGAATCAATACTATATTGCAGGTTATATCAGTTATGAAGCTGGATATTTTCTTGAAGAAAAACTTTCCAAACTTCGGGCAAGTTTTTATCCAGAAGGGATCTTTCATCTTTCAGTCTTCGAAAATCCTAGAAGAACAATTTTCCAATCCACTCAATCATATCAAACAAAAGCCGTTAGCGTGCAAAATGTCCGATATGGTATCAGTGAAAAGGAATATAAACAAAAAATTGAAAGAATTCAAGATTTTTTAACAAAAGGTGAAAGCTACCAAATTAATTTTACCTTTCCTGTAAGATTTGAAACCAATACATCTGCCTTAGAATTTTATAAAAACTTAAAGCTAAAACAATCTGTTGCTTACGGTGCCTTCATGGATCTTGGTGAATCCCAGATTCTATCTCTTTCGCCTGAGCTTTTCCTTAAATTCGAAAATGGTAGAGTCTTAGCAAAACCCATGAAGGGCACAGCAAAGCGTTCCCCACTTCCCGAAATAGACGAATGGATAAGCCACTCCTTATTTTCTTCTGAGAAAAATAGAGCAGAAAATTTGATGATCACTGATTTGATACGCAATGACATAGGTAGATACTCTGAAATTGGCTCAGTCAAGGTCTCTTCCTTATTTGAAATTGAAACGTTTGAAAGCATACACCAAATGACAAGTTCTGTAGAATCCAAGCTAGCATCCGATTTTACATTTTGGGATTTATTTTGGGGAATGTTTCCTTGTGGCTCAGTCACAGGAGCACCTAAGATTCGTTCTATGGAAATTATTCAAGCCTTAGAACATGAGCAAAGAGGAATTTATACCGGATCGATTGGCTATTTTGCACCCAAGAACTCCAAAGAAAGAAGTCTATGGAATATTGCGATTCGTACTATAGAATTCAGAAATGGAAGTTGTAAATTGGGCATAGGTTCTGGAATTACGATTGAATCTCAGGCTGAAGAAGAATGGAGAGAATGTCAAAGTAAACTTCGATTTATTGGGATTCAGCAAAATCTAGATTCTAGTTCCGATGAACAAAAAACTGACAACTCTACTATGTACGAGCAAGATTGGATTACAGATGATTTTAAGCTCTTTGAAAGTATAGGCTGGACAGGGAATAGATTTAAGCTCTTAAACTACCACAGATCGAGAATTCAAAAGTCTGCAAAATACTTTGGAATTCCATTCAATGCAAGCCTTTGGACTAAACATCTTAACGATTTTGTAAAATCCAAGGAAAGTATTTCTGGGAGAATAAAGTACAATTTGTACAAAGATGGATCGTATAAGATAATCTTTTTCCCTATGGATTTTAAGAAAAAACAAAAAGACAAAAGATTACCAATCAACAAAATCCAAATTTCCGAAAAAATCATCCATTCTGATTCACTCTATCTCTACCACAAGACTAGCTTTCGCAAAATCTATGATGAATCCTATAAAACTAAAAAGGAATTCTATGATATACTTTTCATAAACGAGAGAAAAGAATTAACGGAATCCTGTGTTCATAATATATTCCTGAAAATGGATGGGATCTATTTTACTCCCAGCATTGATTCAGGAATTCTAAGAGGAACACTAAGAGCATACTGCCTAAAGAAATTTCCTAGATGGTTTCAAGAAAAAATTCTTGTCCCAGAGGATTTGCTTAAGGCAGATAAAATCATTCTTGGAAATTCTGTTCGTGGCTTTACAGAATGTATTTACTAAGATCCTTATCTTCCACAATCTCTTGCAACTTAGTACGAACAAAGGCTTCATCGACATAGACTTTTTTATCGTCAGGTGCAAGGTCAGGTGCATCAAAAGAAATATCCTCTAGAAGTTTCTCCATAATAGTATTCAGACGTCTTGCGCCAATGTTCTCATTTTTTTCATTCATCTCAAAGGCGAGTTTCGCAATTTCAGCTATTCCATCTTTTGCAAATACTAAACTCACACCCTCTGTCCCAAGTAGTGCTTCATACTGGCGTGTAAGAGAAGATTTCGTTGCAGTGAGAATTTTCACAAAGTCGTCCATAGATAATTTTTCTAATTCGACACGAATTGGAAATCTTCCTTGCATTTCAGGAATCAAATCAGAAGGCTTAGACATATGAAAAGCACCAGCGGCAATAAATAAAATATGATCGGTCTTAATTGGACCGAGCTTTGTGCTAACAGTTGCTCCTTCTACGATAGGAAGTAAATCTCTTTGTACCCCCTCTCTGGAGACATCTGCACCAGCTCTGGATTCCCTGCCTGCTATCTTATCAATTTCATCTAAGAAAATAATTCCCATTTCTTCTACGCGCTTCTTGGCTTCTGATTGCACCTTATCTGGATCTAGTAGCTTATCTGCTTCTTGGTCGGCAAGTGATTGGAAGGCATCCTTAATTTTCATCTTTTTCTTCTTGGATTTCTTAGGCATGAGATCTCCAAGAACATTTTGCAATTGGTTATCAAGATCTTCCATATTCCCAGCTCCAAAGACTTGCAGCATAGGCATACCACTACCACTTGCTTGGGGAGTATCTATTTCAACTTCTTGCTCATCTAATTTGCCTGCTTTTAATTTATTTCGCATCATCTCTCTGCTAGCCACATAACGAGCATTTGGATCTTCGGGACTATCTTGAAATCCGATAGGTGATGCTGTGGCTCCCAGGGGACTATGAGCACTGGTTTGGTTGGCTGCTGAAGTGGGAGGAGCAGGAAGCAAAATATCTAGTAAAAGTTCTTCCGCTTTTTCCTTAGCCTTGTCTGTAACTCTTTCCTTGAATTCTTGTTTTACCATATTCAAAGAAATATTGGCAAGATCTCGAATCATAGATTCCACATCTCGACCTACATATCCAACTTCTGTATACTTAGTAGCTTCAACCTTAATAAAGGGAGCTCCGCATAATTTAGAAAGGCGTCTTGCAATTTCTGTCTTACCAACTCCTGTTGGTCCTATCATGATTATATTTTTAGGATAGACCTCTTCACGCATTTCGCCGTCAAGTTTACGCCTTCTAGTTCGGTTGCGAAGAGCTATAGCAACGGCACGCTTTGCATTTTTCTGACCAATGATATGCTCATCTAATTTTTCTACAGTTTCTCTGGGTGTAAGTTCAATTTCGCTAGGATGTATTTCGTTTGGTTCCATTAATAGTATTAGACTCTTTGGATTTTATTCAATGACTTCAATCGTTAAAGAATGATTGGTATATATACAAATATCAGCAGCAATTTTCATTGCCTTTTCTACTATCTCTTTTGCACTAAAATCTGTGTTCTCATACAAGGCTCTGGCAGCTGAAAGTGCATAATTGCCTCCCGAACCTATGGCAAGTACTCCATCATCCGGTGAAATTACATCTCCTGTTCCCGATATGAGAAAAGACTCTGTAGCATCAGCAACAATGAGAAGAGCTTCTAATCTTCTCAGCATACGATCTGTTCTCCACTCACGAGCCATTTCTACAGCAGCACGAGACAAAGAGCCATTGAATTCAATAATTTTTTTCTCAAATAACTCGAATAAGGTGAAAGCATCAGCAGCAGAACCTGCAAAACCAGATGCTATCTTTCCATTAAAAAGTTTTCTTACTTTCTTTGCAGAATGTTTCATAACAGTCTGTCCCATAGAGACTTGACCATCTCCACCTATCGCTACCTTGCCATTCTTACGAACACAGAGTATGGTTGTGGATCGAAATTTTCTATCCTCTGTCCAATTTTGCATGAGGGTGTGCCTTCCTATAAATCTCTTTGAGTTTATCTTTGGATACACTTAGATAAACTTGAGTACTTGATAAGGAAGAATGACCTAAGAGTTCTTGAACTGCACGAATGTCAGCACCAGCATCCAATAAATCGGTAGCAAATGTATGCCGAAATTTATGGGGAGTCACAGATTTCTCAAAACCCATTGCCTTCCTTCTCTCGTTCAAGATATATCTTACGCCTCTGGTGGTAAGTTTTTTTCCACGTTGGTTCAGAAAAATTTCTTCTTCTTTGGAATCTCCACGCATACTTAAATACTCATTTAGAGCAAATTCAGCTTCTGTTCCTAAATATACGAAGCGCTCTTTCTTTCTTTTTCCTAAAACTTTTATCGTTTTGGAATCTCTAGATAGATCAGAAAGTTTAGCATTCACAAGTTCAAAAACTCTCATGCCTGAGGAGTATAAAATTTCTAAGATAGCACGATCTCTTTTTTCCAAAATGGGCGAGGCTTCATTGTTATCATACTCAAGAATTTCCTCAGTCTCTCCGGGCTTAAATGCCTTAGGCAAGCGAGTTTTGGTCTTAGGAAAGTTAACAGAGAGTATAGGATTGGATGGGATAAGATCCTTTTGGAACAAACAACGATAAAATGTTCTAAGACTAGATAGCTTTCGTGTTTGCGTCTTCTTATCTAGATTTTTCTTTTTTGATAATTCCGAAAAATACGAACGAATATCAACTACCTCTATCTCCATATACTCAATTTCTTCTCTATGACAGAATTCTAAGAAAAATTTCAAATCCCGGAGGTATGCAGATTGAGTGTGAAGGGAATAATTCTTCTCTATATCCAGATAATCTTGGAAAATTTTGATCGAACTCTTCATAGATTCAGAGAAATAATCGGGAAAAAAGACTTCTAATTCGCTCAAATGGGGGCTCCTATGCTGCTCTTCCTCTTAGTATCGGCTTGGATTTTTTTCCTCTAGGCATAAAAAAAACTCTATACATGTACTAAGGTAGTATTAGATTTGAAAAAAATAAAGAGACATAGAAAAAAATCCTATTTCTCTGGTTTTTGTCCTGGTAGATTGTTAGGATAGTTGTTGTAAAGGGACATAACTCATTTGCCCGCCTTGAAGTTTCTGCTTTTTTTTGAAAAAATGCAGAACCAGTCGGAGCATCTTGGAAACCCTTAGGTAGATCAAAAAAGGTAGGAATTTTTATAATGAAGAAAGGCAAAGAAGACAAGAACCAAGAGAAAGAAGGCACAGAAAAGAACCAAGCCATAGAAGCCGCACTTTCTCAAATTGAAAAACAATTTGGCAAGGGCTCTATCATGAGACTAGGTTCCTCGGAAAGTAAAATCCAAGCGAGTAGCATAGTCTCCACTGGTTCTTTGGAACTGGATGTAGCACTGGGAATAGGTGGATTTCCGTCAGGACGTATCATCGAAATTTATGGACCAGAATCTTCTGGTAAGACAACTCTTACTTTGAGTGCTGTTGCGGAAGCTCAGAAAAAAGGCGGAGTGGCTGCATTCATCGATGCAGAACATGCTCTGGATCCATCTTATGCTCGTAAGTTGGGCGTAAACGTGGAAGACCTACTCGTGGCACAACCTGATAATGGGGAAGAAGCCTTAGAAATTTGTGAATCCTTGGTTCGTTCCAATGCTATCGACATCATAGTAATTGACTCAGTAGCAGCTCTTGTGCCTAGAGCTGAGATCGAAGGCGATATGGGCGATTCTCATATGGGTCTGCAAGCAAGACTCATGTCTCAAGCACTAAGGAAACTAACAGGAACTATAGCCAAATCAAATACTACTGTCATCTTTATCAACCAAATCCGTATGAAGATTGGTGTTATGTTTGGCTCTCCTGAAACTACGACTGGTGGAAATGCATTGAAATTCTATGCATCCATTCGATTGGATATTCGAAGAATTGAAACGCTCAAAGAAAAAGAAGAGCCAGTTGGTAACAGAGTTCGAGTGAAAGTGGTAAAAAACAAGATGGCTCCACCTTTCCGTCAAGCTGAATTTGATGTAATGTTCAGTACTGGTATTAACAGAGAATCAACTCTCATAGATATGGCAGTTCGTCATGACTTGCTTGCTAAGGCTGGTTCTTGGTATTCTTATAATGGAGAAAAGATAGGACAAGGTAAGGAACAAGTAAGAAATTTCTTCCTAGAAAATCCAGACATAGCGTTCAAGGTTGAGAACCAAATTCGTGACTTGAATGGTTTACCCATATTGGTAGCTACCAAAGCAGCGCCAGCTGAGAAAAAAGCAAAAGAAAAAGCTATACCCAGCCTTGAAGTTGAAGAAGCTCCTGAGAAAGAAGAGATTCAGAGAGAAGTTGCCGTAGGCGAGTAAGTTGAAAGAACCGAGAAAGAGAAATCTCTAGGTTCAGCTAAATCAAACGTTTTCTTTTTAGGAACCATTGAGCCGGGGGCAACCCCGGTTTTTTTTATTTCAAAGAAAAAAAGAAATGCGAAAGCTAGCGAATACATTGAATTGAAAGAAATGAAATTCATACCTTTTAAATCTATCCAAGTCTTTTTATTTTTAATCATCCTATTAATCAACCTCAGTGATTGTCGCAATCGAAGAAGAAATATCCCTATGGAATTTAAGGATTCCTTTTTAGAAATTCCAGTAACTGGGACAGCTTTGGAACGATCTGTATTTTTCTATTACCCTGAAGCAAGTAAATCTCGAAGTGAGAAGATTCCTTTGGTACTTATCTTCCACGGTGGTGGAGGAAGCCCAGAAGGAATGGTTGGCTTGGATAATGGAAGACTTTTGGAATTTGCTAGAGAAAGAAGATTTGCCGTTGCCTACATGCGAGGTTATAATAATTCTTGGAACGATCTCAGGGAAGATAACAAGGCAGCAGCCAATAGAGATAAGCATGAGGATGTTCTGTATACTAAGCTGTTTCTCGATCAAATAATGGAAGCTTACCAAATCGATGAAAAACAAATTCATGCAGCAGGAATTTCCAACGGCGGTATGTTTGTCTTAAGGCTCGCCTGCGAAGTCCCAGAAAAGTTTTTAGCCATTACTGCACTAACTGCCAACCTTCCAAGCACTGCCAAAGATGTTTGTTCGCCAGCAAAAGGCACAAATTTAACAATCATTAATGGTAGTGCAGATCCTCTAGTTCCCTATGATGGTGGCAATGTGATAGTGTTCGGTCGAAACCGAGGTGAAATTATATCAACTTCTGCAACTCTTGAACATTTTGAAAGCTTTTACAAATGCTCAAATTCTCAAACAAAAACAATTCATAGTCCAACCGAATCTGATCCTACTGAAGTTCTGCTCAGCCAAAAAAAATGTTCAAGTGGTTCTATCAACCTTTTGAAAATTGAAAACGGAGGACACACTTGGCCAGGAGGAATTGTCTATCTTCCAGAAGCTATCATTGGAAAAACCAGCAACCAATTTTCTGCATCCAAATTGATTGCTGATTTAATAAAAAACAAAGGTAAACTCATTGAAAAGGAATTACAACCCTAATTTACTCTTGAAAAAATTTGATTTATTTCAATTATCTAGGCATCTGATCTTACAAATTTCATAGCACTACCATCCCAATCTGCGAGGAATTCTCCTTCTTTAAGATTCCCAGTTAACAATTCCCTTGAAAGTGGTCTGTTAATGTATTTATTGAATACTGCTTGAAGAGGTCTAGCTCCGAACTTAGGATCATATCCTTGGTCACATAACATTCTTTCAGCTGTCTCATGCAAACGTATTTTAACATTTTTCACTTTCAATCTCTCATTGATGAGTCTGACTTGTTTATCAACTAACTTTTGCATAACAGTATAATCAATCTGTTTATAACTTAAGATAGCATCTAACCTACCAAGAACTTCAGGTTTGAAATCTAACTCTGGATTTTTAGAATTTGTAGTTAACAAAATAATGGTATTCTTAAAGTTAATCACTCTACCTTTATTATCTGTAAGTCTCCCATCATCCAAAATCTGGAGTAAAATATCTGAGAAATCAGGATGGGCTTTTTCAATTTCATCAAAGAGAACAACTGAATAAGGCTTACGTCGTATCTTTTCTGTTAAAATTCCACCTTCCTCATATCCAATGTAACCTGCGGGGGACCCTATTAATTTGGATACAGAATGTTTCTCTGAAAATTCAGAAAGATCAAATCTGACCAAAGAATTCTCATTATCAAAGAGAAATCTTGCTATTCCCTTCGCAGTTTCCGTCTTACCTACACCCGTCGGCCCCATAAGCAAAAAGGATCCAAGTGGTCTTGTCTCATCCGAAAGTCCTGCAAAACCTGTAAGTAAGGTCTCGGAAATTTCATGAATGGCTTCATCTTGCCCAAATACCACATTCTTTAAATAAGATTCTAATTCTAGTATATCATCTTGTTTGGTTTTCAGAATCTTTTCAACAGGGATACCTGTTTGCCTAGCTATAACTTGTGCTACATGTATTCTTGAAAGGATCCATATATCTTCAAAACTAGTTAACTCTTTTTCTAGCTCTGGAAGAACTGCATATTTTAAACGAGAGGCTTCCTCATACATAGCCTTACTTTCAGCTGCTTCAAGTTCAAATTTAATTCTATCGATTTTATTTTTGATGGATGCAACTTTTCTTAAACTCTCTACTTCTTTCTCCCAGACAGCCTTACCAGCATTAAATTTTTCTTCTAGAATTTTAATTTCACCAAGAATTTCATCATTCTTTTTTTCTACTTGTGAAAGAATTTTCTTAGCACGAATTTCCGATTGCAATTCAACAAGTTCCGAAGGCATAGCTTCTGCTGAAAGTTTCAAGGCGGAGGCAGATTCATCGATTAAGTCTATAGCCTTATCTGGAAGATTTTTGTCAGTGATGTATTGATCTGAAAGATATACAGAACCAATGATAGCCTCATCCGAGATCTTGATTCCATGGTGAATTTCCAGTTTATCACGTATCCCCATAAGGATTTCTACCGCATCTTCTTTGCTAGGTTCATTTACTGGAACCGATCGAAATCTTCTTTCTAAGGCTGCATCACCTAAGATGTATTTTTGGAATTCTTCTGGAGTGGTAGCTCCTATACAATGCAGTTCTCCTCGAGCTAGAGCTGGTTTGAGAAGATTAGCGGCATCCATAGCTCCTTCCGTTTTACCTGCACCTACAAGTTGGTGAATTTCATCTATAAAAAGGATGGCTTGTCCATTTTGAGCTTTTACAAATTTTAAGAGTTGCTGGATTTTCTCTTCAAACTCTCCTCTGTATTTTGTTCCAGCCATTAACTCGCCCATACTCATGCTATAAACAGTTTTGTCTCTAAGGACATCAGGCACTTTGTTCTTTATAATTTGCTCAGCCAAGCCCTCCACTATGGCAGTTTTACCAACTCCAGCAGAACCAACTAACACTGGATTGTTCTTGGATCGTCTCCCTAAAATTTCCATGACCGCACGAATCTCACGGGTTCGACCAATAACTGGATCTAATTTGCCTGCTCTTGCCAGTTCATTCAAATCTAAAAGGAAATCAGGTTTCTCTTCTTGGTCCTCTTTGAGATTTAAATCATTGGGATCGAATTTAAATTTGGGTAAAATCTGAGGTAAAAAACGAAGAAGATCACCTTCGTTCACATCTTGTCGTCCTGCTTCCACTGCTCGCCCCGAAGCCATAGTGAGCCATTGTGAAAGATTGGATGCACTCCTAAGGTTTTCAAATTGAATCGCAGCTTGGGCCTGGGGTAGTTTTTGTAAAAATTCCTCAGCCTGTATTTTATATTTGGAAAGAGATTTGGATGCAAATGAGCTAGGATTAGAAATTAATCCCCAAAGTAAATGTTCAGCAGAGAGCTCAGTATTCTTTCTTTTAATGGCTTCTGTTTGGGCTATATCCAAGGATCCCGATACAACTGAATCAAAATTTTTCATAGAATCTTCCTTTAGAGCACTTTCTTATGCGAGTGTGGCAGATTTGCCTCATTTTAGCACTCTAAACATTAGACTGCTAAAATGCAATTTAGTTTTCTATTCAAAATCGGATTTCTTTTGAAGTTTTTATCGCTTTTTCAAGGGATTACTCAGTATTAACAAATACGGTGACCAGAAATCTTGTAAAAATATTTCTCTGTTTTACGATCTCTCTTTCTTTGTCTTGCGAAACACCTAACCCTAATAATTCTATTTCCTTGCACGGAGAATGGGAGTTTGTTTGGGGAAGTAAAATAGATCCTACTCATCTCGAAGCAGGCAATCAAAACTGGAAAAAATTTCTACTTCCAGGCACGCCAGAAAGTAGAAAGGATGAAAATTATGTATTGATTCGAAAATTTTTACCAACAGATCTTACCTACAGAGATCCTGCTCTCTTATTTTCTATTATGCTAGAGGACTTTGAAATATTTTTAGATGGGGAATCTATCTATCAATTTGGAAATCCATATTCCGAATTAGGAAGGATTCAAAGTTATATCTTTCCTCATGTTATCTCACTTCCTAATGATTTTCAAGGTAAAGAACTTAGAATTTTCATTCATTCAAAATATAAGGATTATATTGGACCAGATCGTGTAATCATGCTTACAGAGAGAGGGCAAATTATGCAATCTATACTTATAGCAGATTTACCGCGTTACCTGCTTGGGAGTATCTATCTTCTGATAGCCTGTGTATCCTTAATACTTTTTGTTCTGTCAGATAAAAATAGAATATTCTTATATTATTCTTTGATGCTGCTCTTTAATGGAGGAATTACAATAGCAGCAGATTATGTTTCTATGAATTTCTTCGCGGATCCAAAAACTCCAGTGTATATGTATTATTTTAATCTTTACCTACTTCCTATTTTTCTTTATGCCTTTCTGGGAGAAATATACCAAAACCAACATAGAAAAATATTTAAAACAGGAATTGTTTTTTATACTCTCTACTTTTTAATTGCAAGCTTTCTAATTATTTTTTATGACTACGGATTTTTGAATCTAGAGGTATTCTTTAATACTAGTATATTAATTGGATTGTTGCCACTTCTTTCTATAATCATCTACCATTCTTATAAAGGAGATAAGGATTCAAAAATATTGTTATTTGGTTTTATAATATTTACTTTATGCGTTGCCCATGATATACTTACAGATTTTGATATTTTTGTTTATAAAGTTTCATTGTATTGGTATGGAATGTTTTCCTTTTTATTATTCCAAGGTGCTACACTATTTAGAAAGTTATACCATATTCAGAAAAACAACGAATTAAAAGAAAATGAATTATTAGTAGCGAAGAAGATACAAAACTCCATCCTTTCTCCTTTTCCCGATAACTTAACCAATTGGGAATTTACAAGTATTTATGAACCTATGAGAGAAGTGGGAGGAGACTTTTATGACATTTTGATAGATGATAAAGGAAATATTGGAGTGATATTGATAGATGTTTCAGGCCACGGCGTTGCAGCAGCTCTCATTGCCTCTATGGCTAAGGTATCATTCTCCCATTGTCAGAATTTCTTAAATTCACCAGATAAGGTTCTAAGTGAGATGGAAAAATCTCTTGGAGATAAAATGAATGATCATTTTGCAACAGCATTCTATCTATCCCTTTCTTCTAGGGAACCCTTAGTGCAGTATAGCTCAGCAGGACATCCATCCGCCTTATTAGTGAGTGATTCCGAGAAAGAAGTTTTAGAATTTAGAACTAGGGCTAGACCTATTGGAATTAATCCTAAATCTGATTTTCCAAAGAATTACCTACACCTCAAAGAGGGTGATTTAATTTGCATTTACACAGATGGAGTCACCGAATTAAATGATCCCTATCAAAATGAATATGGTTCTACTAGACTCAAAGAAATTTTGTTGATGAATTATAGCTTACCACTAGCTGAGATAAAAGAAAAACTGCTCCAAGATTTTAAAGCATGGACAAAGAATTTAAATATCCAAAAACATGATGACTTAACACTTATATTAATTCGATACAATGGTGAAATCACCTAAGTACTGATATATCTAATCATTCCTATAAAATAATTCTTGTTTCATTAATGGATGAATATCTAAATTACATCAAGTTAGAATGCTTTCGTAAGCACTTATCTCTTGATAATAGCCTATCTTTAATAAATACTAAGGGAAAAAACTTCTTTTCATAAACGATTCTTATTAAAATATCAAAGGAATCACTTGAATGAAATCTGGAATCATACTAATATCTTCTATACTTTTCCTTTTATGCTCATGTAGGCCCACTTTAGAAGCAGAATTTAAATACTTACATGGTGAATGGGACTATGTTTTAGAATCTGAGATTGATTCTAAACAAATTCCAATAGGTACGCAAAATTGGAAATCAATGATGGTACCAGGTCTTCCTCCAGATTGGAAATTTGAAAAATTTCTTTTAATACGAAGAGGACTACCAAATTATAATGAATTTCGAGATCCTGTTCTATACTTAGAAATTGCCTTAGAGAATTTTGAAGTTTTTATTGATGGAAAGTCTATTTATAAGTTTGGAGATTTTGTGGATGAATCACAAAAAATAAATGGCTATCTCTATCCTCATTTAATTTCATTGCCCCAGGAATCGAATAATTCTGAATTAAGAATTTATTTCAATTCGAATTACCATGGTTATATTGGCATAGATAGAAATATCTATATTGGTGAAAGGTCCACTATAGTTGAAAAAATCTTACTAAAGGATTATTCACGTTATGTTTTGGGATTTTTTTATCTCTTCATTTCCTTATTTTCCATCACATATTATTTTGTAACAAGCCAGAGAATTTATCTCTATTATGGATTGCTTTCCTTAGTTAACTCCTTCTTAACTTTAATTGCAGATTATGTTGGAATGAATTTTTTTGAAAATAAAAATTATCCTCATTTGATTTATATAGCTTGCATTTATTTGATTCCGTTATTCTTTTTTATTTTCATCAAAGAACTTTATAAAAAAGAAATTAATAATAAATGGCTGTATAACTTTTTCATATTTTTATATATATTTTTTTTAATTTATGAAATTTTTATAAAATTAATATCCCCTATTCAAAGTTTCTATTTAGAATCTTACTTTTATATTTTTTTGATTGTTGGATTTTTCTTTCTGTATTTTATCATATCTAAAAGCGCTTATAAAGGAGATAAGGATTCAAAGCTATTATTTTTGGGAATAAGTATTTACTTTTTCTTGGCAGTTCATGATGTTATGCAAGATCAAAATTTTTTTGAATACCACTTTGAACTTTACTGGTATGGAAACTTCTTTTTTATCATTATACAAGGAACTGTTTTATTAAGAAGATTGTATTTTATTCAGAAGAAATTTGAGCTTAAGGAAACGGAATTATCACTCGCTAAAAAAATTCAATTTTCAATCTTGCCCTCTCTTCCTAACAACATACCCAATTGGGAACTTGTAAGCATCTATGAACCTATGCGAGAAGTTGGTGGTGATTTTTACGATATAACAATTGATAAAGAAGGTAATATTGGCTTATTGATACTTGATGTATCTGGACAAGGTGTAGGCTCAGCCCTGATTGCTTCTATGGCTAAAGCAGCCTTCTTTAAAAATGAAAGTAATATACAAAATCCTGAAGTAGTTCTTTCCGAAATGAATAAATCTCTTTTTGGCAAACTAAATGGTAATTTCGTAACAGCTTTTTTCTTAACTTTGAATCCAAATAAGGGTATTATCCAATTTTCCTCAGCTGGACATCCTTCAGGAATATTTATTTCACCTGTAAATAACGAAATTAGAGAATTTCGAACTAAGTCTAAGCCTATTGGATTATTTGAAAAGATATCTTACAATAAATCTTACCTCTATTTATCAGAAGGAGATTTAGTCTGCTTATATACCGACGGAGTAATCGAACTTACGAATCATGAAGATGAATGTTATGGAGAAATTCGCTTAGCTGAATTCCTTCTTGCCAATTCTTTACTTCCACTAGAACACCTAAAATCAAAATTAATTGAAGATCTAATAAATTTCTCTAGATACAATAGAATGAATCTTGTTGATGATTTAACACTAATTTTATTACGCTATACAGGATCATAAACATAATTTCAGAATTACTTTTTTTTGAGTTATTTTTTTATTCTTGCTAGCCAACAATTATCTTGCGAAAAAAGTCTATGACTTTTAACGAAGAGCAAGAGGCGATTATTAATGAACAAAGTAATTATGTCCAAGTCATTGCTGCAGCAGGCAGTGGTAAGACCAGCACAATGATTGGAATTTTAGATAAACTCATTAAAGAAAGAACACAAGATTTAAGTAAGGTTTTGGTTTTAACATTTTCTAGAAAAGCTGTTCATGAATTCTCTGAACGGTTAAACAGATTACATCCAAATCATAATATTCGAATACAAACTTTTCATGCTCATTGCCTAGGGACATTAAAGTCCTATCATCCTAGATTTTTACAAAATCCCCCTGGCATATTAAGTGAAGAAGAAAAGATAATTTTTTTTAAAAACTTTTTCAAGAAACATAGATTCCAAATAGGAGGAATTCCCTATAAATTCTTGTTAGATCAGAATCTCTATATTCTTAAAAAATTCCATTTTGAACTTTACCAAAATGCACTAATTGAATTGGTTGAGTTTAAAAAACTCAAAGACAAATTAGAATTTGATGATTTAGTATCTATCTACCTAAAAGGTCTTGAATGTAAAGAAGAATGGACAAATATTCCAAAATCCAATATTGAGAGATTAATTGTAGATGAATTCCAAGATACAGATGAGGAACAATTGAGATTTTTAAAATACTTAAATCCTAAGTATTTAACTGTAGTAGGAGATGATTGGCAGGCAATTTATGGTTTTCGGGGAGCTACACCCAAACCTTTTTTAGATTTTGAACAAGCTTTTGTACCGACCAAAAGACATTTTTTATCAACTAACTACCGTTCTTTACCTGAGATAGTAAATCTTTCACAGAAACCTATTCTAGAAAATTCGAAATATATTCCTAAACAAGTAAAAGCATTTCGTATTGGTAAGGCAAGATTGGAAATTTGGAAACTTGATGGAGTACAAACTGATGTGATAAAGCTAGCTAGTAAAATTATGGAACATATCAATCAATTTCCAGATACAAAGATACTGTGTCGTACCAATTATAGAAAGAAAGAATTTTCTATGGCAGGAATACCAGAGAATTACCTTCTAACCATACACGCTTCCAAAGGTTTAGAATTTCACTCTGTTTTCATAGATTTAATTTCTGGTTGGAATGAAGATGCCAAAACTATTCCTATTGATCTTATAGAAGAAGAAAGAAGAATTTTTTATGTAGCACTAAGCAGAGCGAAAGATCAAATTTTTCTTTTGGGAAATAATTCAATGGAAAGAACAAATCGTCTAGAAGATCTTTTCCTCTCTTATTTCCAAAGGGGAAGTAAGAAAATCAAGAAGTCAGTGAATCTCTAATTTGCTTGTCCAAAAAACTTAGTCTCATCTTATGGTCTTAGATTGGGGAATTAGCTCAGTTGGTTAGAGCGCTACCTTGACATGGTAGAGGCCACTGGTTCGAATCCAGTATTTCCCAAGTAAGTCAATTTATGCCTGCACTAATTCAAACTTCTCTTGAAAATAAACTAGCTGAGATGGAACTTGTAACCCAGCATTTGGTTCAACCAGGTTATTTAAATTACCATGGGAATCTTTTTGGTGGTGCCATGTTATCCTGGTTAGATGAAGGCGTTGCCATGTTTGCAATGGGGAAAATTCAATTTACGAATATAGTTACGGCAAGTATTCGAGATGTGAAGTTTAAATCACCAGGAAAGTTAGGGGATATCATTCAGATTTATGCTAAACTTGATCATATAGGCAAAGCCTCCCTTGATGTCAAAGCCATAGCAATTTCGAATAACCCAGAGAAAAAAACGATGAACGAAATCATAGATTGTATCATTACCTATGTTTGCCTAGATAGCAAAGGAAGACCGTTTTCTTATTTTAAGTCCCAGGCTTGGGAGTCCATTTCGGAAATAGCTCATGCTCTACCCCCAAAAGGTTGAAAATCCTACCTGCGATAAAATCACCTAAGTCTTCTAAGCTAGTTGGATTTTGATAAAACCCTGGAGAAGCGGGTAAAATGATAGCCCCTGCTTCGTCTAAGGCAAGCATATTCTGAAGATGAATTCTATTGTAAGGTGTCTCTCTAGGAACAAAGATTAGTCTTCTTCTTTCTTTTAAACTAACATCGGCACATCGTTCAATTAAATTTTCAGCAAGCCCTGCTCTAACAGATGCAATAGTCTTCATAGAGGATGGTACGATTACCATTCCCTGCCATACATTAGAACCAGAAGCGATATCTGCTCCAATATCAGCATGGGGACGAATGAGGAAGGTATGCTTAGAATTGACTTCACCCCATTTTGTTAAACAAAAATCTAATACATCTTCCGCCTTGGTAACTTTAGTTTGGTATTCTTCCCTAAAGACTCGTATGGCTGGTGGACTAACAATCAAATAAGATGTACCTGGCATTTGAGCGAGAGCTCTAAGAAATCTAGCACCATAAATAGAGCCACTTGAGCCTGCCATTCCAACAACTAATCTCATCTTATTTTCCTTTTGGTTCAAAAATTGATCTTAACCATTTAAATAATTTTCCAGAGTTCAAAAGAGTGAAATGATTGGCTCCATGTACCTCAAGAATTCTTCTCTCAGGATTGGACAAAGAATATGTAAGTTTTGAGCTCAGATAGCGTAAGGATTTAGTTTCTACTATTCCATCACCTAACCAACTTAAATGTGGCTCATTTGGTAAGGCAAAGATTGCAAAAGCTTGGTAGAAATCAGCATCATCTAACTCACCAAAATAATATTCTTTACCCGATCTGAAAAAGGGCGAGCTAGCTGCCCAATCTTGCTTTCGAATAATCCCATGGGATAAATCTTTGATTGCGTCTGAACGAAAATTTCCTATGATTCCAATTACTTTTACGGCTGTTATGGGAGTTTTTTCCATTAAAAAACCAAGCCAGAAACCGAGCTTCTCCAAATATGAACCCATATCGGGAGCCGCTATATGAACAATTTTTCCCAAATTGGGTATCCTTCCCTGCTCGGAAATTTTTGCCTGATAAAGCATGCTTCTTGTAATTAGGCATCCTATACTATAGGATACAATATGTATCTTTGTGTTTGGAAGCTTGCTTTGTAATTCTCGGAAGAGTTCTAAAAGCATTCTTCCATTTTCAGAAATATGCATCCCATGATTGAATCTTACATAAGCGGAGTAAGTTCCCCATTGTTCAATATAATCAGAAAGCCCTCTAGAAAGAAACATACGCTCGTTGATTTTGATTCTTTGGTTCTTCCAAAGAGATTCATCCGTGAATAAGCCTGGAACGTAAACTGTGATTTCACTCTTGCCAGATCTATGAAAATCTTGGAGTAATTCTTCAGTACTTGCATCTTCCGATTTAAGCCTCCAGTTCATTTGTATGGTTGTAAAGCGTACCTTATCATCCATGGTTGAACCAAGGATACTACTGATCACTCGGTTTTGGGCAACCATCTGATCTGTTACTTTCTCCCAATGCTTGAGATTTTCAATTGTGTGAGAAAAAGTCTCCACAGAACCCTTGATTGCTTCTTCGATTTTATTGCGACTGGCAAGGGACTTCTCTTTTAAATCCTTACTTGTATTTTCTAAATTCAATCTACCCTCTTCCCAGAAAGTGAGATACTGAGCAAGAAAGTCTAAGCTATCGCCTGACCAATGTAAGGAATTAGAAATTGCATCACGTGAGAATTCAAGAGTCTTCTTAGTTACCTCACCAATTGCACCTATGGGAGTAATGGCAAGTGTTTGGAAAATTTTAGAAATCATATTTTAACCAGGATTTGTAACTTTCCTATGAACTCTCCCCATCTGTCAAAAAGTATTCCAAAAAAAATAACCACAGAAATGAATGAGTTGATAGTATAAAAAGAAGGAGGAAGAATCTCCCTTGCCATGTCTTTAGCAATTCTATGCTCCCATATTAAGAGAAGACCAATGATAAAAATTGAGATGTAGTAAATCAAACCAAGATCAGCTACTTTACCTGCTATTAAAAAACTAAAAATTGCTAGAATATGAAGAATACGAGAAACATGAAATGAATTCTGTATTCCTAATTTAGCCGGAATGGAATGGAGGGCTTCCTTGGAGTCAAAGTCTGCATCTTGGATGGCATATAAAATATCAAAACCCGTAATATGAAAAAGAAGACCCAAACTAAATAGAATGGGGACTAATGAGATATCTTCAGCAATGGCTATCCAAGCTCCCAAGGGTGCCATGGATAAAGAAAATCCTAAAATAAAATGACAAAGTAAGGTAAATCTTTTGGCAAGAGAGTAAAAGAAAAGAATTGCTAAGGCAGGAAAAGCTAAGACAAAACAAAGAAAATTGATTAGGTAACTTGCAAATAGAAAAACAAAACAAGATACCCCTATAAAAACCAAGACACTCACTGGGCTTAAGACACCGGCTGGGATTTCCCTCTTATTTGTTCGAGGATTTTTCTTATCGATTTCGGCATCAATGTAACGATTAAAACCCATGGCAGCAGACCTAGCACTAATCAGACAGATGATGATTAAACCACTTAGTCTTACTATATCTTGAAGCATAAAATCAGATTCTAAAAATGCAAGAATCAAGGCTATACCTGCAAAGGGTAGAGCAAACAAGGAGTGAGAGAATTTAATCATTCTACCGTAATCAAAAAATTTCTGAATAAATTTCATGGGATTTAGTGTTTAGACAGGAATTTCCTAGTTCAAATTCAATAATTTGCCGTTTTTAAAGATAGCATGTTGAACAAAATTTCTATACTTCTTTTGATAATTTCCAGCACTCAGATTTTTGGAGAATGGAACCCGCCCACTTTAAAGGATGAGAAGGTAGTTCTTTTATTTCACTGCGACTTACTGGAAGGACAAGGCAAGGAAAGTATAGAGAACATTTGGAACGAAGAAAAAGAAAAATCCCAGCGTGAGTTAGGCACAGTTTTTTATTTCCACTTTCCATTTTTACAGAAAGAAAAGAAACAATCTGAGCTTTTGATAGAAGAAGATTTTAAACTTAGATCTGGATACTTTCAGTATACAAGCGATTTCCTATTTTCAGCAACTAACACTTACTTTACCAAATCTCCACTTTTCTTAGTCCACTTTACCGAAGAAGAATATGAAAAAGTAAAAGATAAGGAAACTAAAAAACCTCATTTTATCTTTCTAAGGGAAGGAATCCCGAATCAATTTCGTTACTATGGCAACACATCCTATATTTCTTGTCCAAATATTCCTGCAAAATTGGGGAAATTAACACTGCATTTAAGGGAAGGACAAATTATTCGAAAAAATCTAGAGTATGTCTCATTGACAATCAATTATGGAGATTTTTAAAACTAAGGAAAATTTGCTTTTTTCTTGCTCTTTTATTGACCTTGTAATAAATTAGAGAGGTCCATGTTGCCGAAAATAGAATATATGCCAGGAGGAATGATTTATTCCCTAAGATACATTTCTTTTCTTGTCTTTATTTATTTAGGTATTTCCATCCAATCTCTACATTCACAAGTAATTTGTTCCGGTTCAGCCTGCGATATTCTTCCAAGCAGTATAAGGACTCAATTGACTGCTTCTTCCTCAGCACTTGAAACCCAATATGTTGACAAGGTTCTTGAATCCATGGTTGAGTCAGCAGTCTTAACCAACATCAATTCTGCTATGATGGGACCAGGTCTGGTGAATCGTTTTCAAGTTGGTGCTAGTATTTCAGCAGCTGGTCAAAAAAAAGAAGATATAACAGTTGTATACCGAGATTTAAATTTTAACAATTTGCCAAATGTTGGAGCAACAATTACACCAAATATAAATTTAGCATTTAATTTGGGTTGGATTTTAGGCCATGGTCCTTCTGATAGTCCAGAAGAAAATGCACACTATCTTCATAGATTCAATGTGTATCTTCATGGCTTCCAATACAATTTTTCCAACGGAGATGTACAAGATCTTATCAAAAGACAGCAAGACAATCTACAATTAGGTGGTGGAATTTCAAACTACGGAGCAATGATACGCTTCCATGTATTTCCAAGTTATGGCGACGAATATGGTGTTTTTGAATTCAGTGGCATCTCCCTTGGCCTGGGCCTTCATTATTTGAAGCAAGATTTGAACATAATTTATTCAGACTCAACAAGACAAACCTTGGCACTAGGTTCCACAGCAACAGGAACTTGGTCGGGTGACACAAACTTCCGCTTCAAATCTACGGTAACAAGCGTTCCTATGGATGTTCGCACCGGGTTTCGTTTTTTCTATTTTATGACCCTCTTTGCGGGAGTGGGAACCAGTCTTAATTTTGGCTCTTCCAGTCTAGACTTCTCTAGATCAGGTCCCCTTGCTTTAACTGTTACAAATGGAACAAATACTCTCAGCCAATCAGGAACTTTAAGTCTTGCCTTAAATGGTAAGGCAAATCCTCCCAATTCTATGGGTTATGTTGTTGGTGGCTTAGAATTCAATCTACTTTTTCTAAAGGTTCTCGTAGAAGGAATGGCTTCCAAGAATATCCAATCAGCAAATGTGGGTCTTAAGATCGCCTTTTGATTTGATCTGAAATAATGGAATGCATCTGGTATAAATTTTGCATCTCTAGGATTAGAGGTGGATTCCATGCTTTCAACTGCTGAAAAACTAGACGTTTTGCCCAAAAAAATACTTCATCTTTCTTGCGTTCCTAGAAAAGACACCACCCTCCTCAAAATCACTGTTTCAAATAATGAAATGGGGATCATTTACAGAACTACAGCAGTTTTATATGCTCATGGATGGGATATTTTAGAGGCAGTTGCAGAAACCTCTGCTGAAGGATATGTACAAGATGTTTTCGTTGTTCGTTCTTTTAATGGAGAAGATATGGATGAGCCAACTCTAAGACTCATTCGTAGAGATTTAAATGCCTTGTTTTTTGAAGGAATGAGTGTTATCGATTACATGGAAGGACATGGATTGATGAGAAATCAATTCAGCCATCTACCCGACCCTTCTGCTGTTGTAAAAATGTACAATCCTCTTTCTTCTGATTTTTCGGTTATGGATATTCGAATGAAGGATAAACCTGGAGTCCTTTTCCAAATCACTCAAATTCTTTATTTGTTTGGTGTCGATATCATTACATTCACAGCACTCACGGAAGATGGTAGAATCCGAGATTCCTTTCTATTGAGAATGGAGACAGGTGAAAAGCTAGATGAAAAATTAGTCTTCCCAAGATTGAAACAAGGTATTGAAAGCATACTTTAATCATTAAGCCACGAAACAATTTCCGAATAAACATCATCCTTGGTTTCTTGATCTAAAAGCAGGTTGCCATGATCATAGTCTTTGCTATGACCATTCGCTATGCTAAGCTCCTTCCATAGCTTAGGGTTCTTTATCTTTTCATAAACTGGGTAGATGGATTCACCCGGACTAATAGAATCTATCTTGCCCCAAAAGAAAGCAAGAGGAATCTCTTGTGGAAGGTCTAAATCACCTCTGGGTACGATTGGTTCAATCTTAGCTCCTAACCAGTATGAATCCAAACTGGGATCAATAAAATACTGAGGGTAGGGTTTATTGTTTTCATTTACTTGGAAAGCTTTGTACACAGATGGAAATGATTTCTCGTAATTATAATCCAAACCACTTGCAAGAAAAAAAATCTTCTTAGCTTGAGGTCTATCTCTTGGCCAGTCTTTATAAATTTGTGTTAAATACCAGCCTCCAGTAGAAACTCCACCTAAATCATATTCTATGATGGATTTAGTTTTCAATATTTCTTGGAGGGCTGTTGAAGATTTTTCGTGGTGCTTGTCATGAGAAATAATTTGAACCAAGTAAACTCTATATCCAAACTTAGCAAGATATGGTATAAGACTGTGGTTTTTCTCAAAAAGAATTTCAGCCTTCCAAATGGATGGTGCAAAAAGTATAATCACTTTATGTCCAGAAGCATTGAACTCAGTTATAGTAAATGAATCCTTATTTCTTTCCGAGTCGAATTGCAAATTATTTTTTGTAATCTCTTGGCTAAGCCTGCAATTAAAAATAAAAAAGATCATAATAAAAATCATTCTGATAAATCTAGTATTATAAAGGAAATTTTGACGAGTGAATATTCTTTTTTGATTCTTAAAGTTCATTGATTTACCTTCATCATTTTATTTCTTGCAACAAGCCATGCAACGGCAGGTTTAAGAACTTCCTCTGCTGCTTTTCTGCCAATCAGAAGATCCGTATGACCATAATCCTCTGAATGACCTTGCGACCTTCCCGCAATATGAATTGCCTTATCCTTTGAGGATAATTCGTGGAAAGCCTTTCGCGTAACATGAGAAGGTGATAGATTGTCCCTAGTTCCCCAAACAACCAAGGTTGGGATTTGTATTTTAGATAGATTATATGAATAAATAATTTTTTTATCAGCGCTTGCTACCCTTCCATCTTCTACCCAGTCAGAAAATTGACGAATTTCTTTGGGAGAGATATTATTTACAGATTCAAATCTTAATCTTGCAAGGACATCAGATTCTATATTTGGTTCATAATAAATCATTTTACTAAGCCCTGCCTCAGTGTATTTGAGTAGTGAAATTCTTTGTCTTATAGATGCAAGATTCTCTGTTGGTATAACGGGTATTATATAAGATAAAAAAGAAAAATTATGCCATGTTTGAAAAGTTTTATTTGGTTCAGGAAAGAAGAAAGGAGATCCCAAGGTTACCAAATTTGAAATTCTATCTTCTCCATAAGATCCAAGCCTTGCGTATGCAACCATGCCTCCCATGCTATGCCCCATCCAATTTACTTGATCCGATTTTGAAAGTTGCAAAACTTCTGAAATTGCTGTATCCACATCTTCTTTTACATAATCGTCAAAATTATAATCATATAACTTTTTACCAAACCAAAGCCCAGGAGCACCTGCGAGATTCCTACCTCTTAGCTCTAGTAAATATACATCGAAACCTTGATCTTGGAGTATTGAAACCAAGGAATTCTCTCCATTTATTTTGAAATAGATTCTATTTGCGGCTAGACCATGGCAGAGAATCACGGGGTTTTTTCTTGTAAATGATCTTGAAGATGGAAAAAACTCCAAGCTAAGCCTAGATCCATCTTTTGTTTTGGGATGATAGATCTTACCTTGGAATGAATTTTGGGAGCTAGTACATGCAAGAAGTATAGGAAGGGAAAAAATACAGAAAAAAGCTTTAAGTCTAATAATTCTCATTTATCTGAATCTTCTAAAATACATAGGGAACTCAAACAGTTTTTAGGAATTTCTTTTTGATTGCCAATGGAGCTAAAGTTGAAATTCTGATCTCTAATGGAAAACAAAGCTCTTTTAGACGCAAAGCATGTAGTCTCGGTATTTCAGAAATCCGTTGTAGATTGGCACAAAGAAGAGAAGCCTTCAAAGAATCCTTACGATCAGCATACCATAGATTACACTCTTTACCAAAAAAACCAAGTTGATACTATACAATGGCATATTGAAGATGAAATCCGACGCCCTGATATTGCCTTAGAAGAAGTTGTTGCCTTAAAGCGTAAGATTGATGCCTTAAACCAAGATAGAACGGATACTGTTGAGAAATTGGATGATTTTGTTGGCAACTTAATCAAAGATGTACGAGTTCAACCCAATGCTCGTTTGAATTCAGAATCACCAGCATGGTTGATGGATCGTATGTCCATACTTGAATTAAAGATCTATCATATGGAAGAACAGGTTGCAAGACAAGATGCAAGCAAAGAACATATTCAGAATTGTCAAAATAAACTGAATATTTTAACCGAACAACGAGAAGATTTAATAGCCTGCTTAGATGAATTGATAGATGATTATACAAAAGGAATACGTCGATTTAAAGTATATAGGCAGATGAAAATGTACAACGACAAGAATTTAAATCCTTCTTTGTATAAAAATAAATAAATGAATTTATTAGTTATGCGATTTTCAGCCATGGGTGATGTTGCTCTTATGACACCCGCCCTTGTTGCCATTGCAGCAGCTTATCCCAATGTTCAAATTACAGTTGTTACAAGAGGGAACTTTGCTCCATTTTTTTATAATATACCCAATGTGAATGTTCTAGGAATTAATTTAAAAAAATACAAAGGTATACTTGGTCTATATAATTTATTCCATGAATTAAATGTGCTTGGTCCTTATCATTCGATTCTAGATCTACACTCAAGTATGAGATCCAGGATGATTTCTTTATTTTTTCGTTTAAAAGGAGTTAAAGTATTTAAAATCATTAAAGGTCGTAGAGAAAAGTTACAACAAGTTCGTAGATTTCGTAAGAAATTGCAACCTCTTCCCCACACTTTGGATCGCTACCTAAATGTTTTTAGAAAGGCAGGATTTGAAGCTCCCATTCGTAAGGGCCCTTGGATCAATGTGGATGGCCTTGCGAAAATCTATGCAAAAGAATACTTTCAATCAATCAAACTACCGAAGAAGGAAGGAATGTGGATAGGCTTCGCTCCATTTGCTGGTCACAAACTGAAAGAGTGGCCGCTTCATAAATCTGAAAAATTGATTCCTATGATACTCGAAGAATTTCCAGATTCAAAAATATTTCTCTTTGGTTCCAAGGAGGAAGCTCCTATTTTGCAAGCACTTAGAAGGGCTGATGAAAGAGTCTTTTTAGTTACAGGTGGCAAATTAGGAATTCGAGGTGAACTAGGAATAATGGAGAAGATGAACCTTATGATAGGAATGGATTCATCTAACGTGCATATAGCGGCATTGATGAAAAAGCCAGTGATTGGATTATATGGAACAACTCATCCCTATTCAGGCTTTGGTCCTTTTGCCCAAGAGGACACAGGTGTCTTACAAGTGGATCTGCCTTGTCGTCCTTGTTCCATTTACGGAAATACTACATGCTTTCGTAAAGATTTTGCCTGCATGGAGATGATCAATCCCCAAGATGTAATTCGTAGAATCAAAATCATATTGAACTTAAATACAACCTGGTAAATTGAAAAGAACCATTTTACATAAAATTTATCCAAATTGAAATAGCAATTTTCTTGCTATTTCAAAAGAATATTTTACATTTATATATAAACATCAATAACAAAGAAAGAGACTAATATGCCAGAATTTTTTTATAAAGATCCATTTACAAATGCTACCGAAGACAAAACAGAATATAGATTATTAACAAAGGATTTTGTATCCACTGTTGAGCTGGGTGGAAGAGAAATTCTTCAAATTGATCCTGAAGGCTTACGCCAATTAGCTGACCAAGCCATGGTAGATGTATCCTATTATCTGAGAACTGCTCATCTAGAGAAGGTTCGTGCTATCCTAGATGATCCCGAAGCAACGGATAATGATATATTCGTTGCCAAAGCCTTATTAAGGAATTCAGCCATTGCTGCTGAAGGTAAATTGCCTACCTGCCAAGATACTGGAACCGCTATAGTTGTTGGTAAAAAAGGGGAAAACGTTTTCACAGGTGTCAATGATGCAGAAGAGCTCTCTAAAGGTATCTTTAAAGCATACACAGAAAAAACTCTAAGATACTCGCAAGTTCTTCCCTTGAATATGTATGAAGAAGTAAATTCAGGTTCCAATCTTCCCGCACAGATCGAACTTTATGCAACTCAAGGAAATAAATATGAATTTCTTTTTCTAGCAAAAGGTGGAGGTTCTGCGAATAAAACATTTCTTTTTCAGGAAACAAAGGCGTTGCTTAATCCAGCCTCTCTTGAAAAATTTATAACTGAAAAAATGAAATCCTTAGGCACAGCAGCCTGCCCTCCCTATCATATATCTGTTGTTATAGGAGGAACTTCAGCCGAGTTTAATTTAAAAACAGTAAAACTAGCTTCTACTGGTTATCTCGACAACTTGCCCACAACTGGGAACAAGGAAGGTATAGCTTTCCGTGATCTTGAATTGGAACAGAAAATGCTAGTCGCTGCCCAGAAGACGGGTATAGGTGCTCAGTTTGGTGGCAAATACCTTGCTCATGATCTAAAGATCATTCGACTACCTCGTCATGGAGCTTCTTGTCCAGTTGGGATAGGTGTGAGTTGTAGTGCAGATCGTAACATCAAAGCAAAGATAACTAAGGATGGAATATTCTTAGAAAAATTAGAATACAATCCAGCTAGATTTCTACCTCCAGAAGAGAAAGAAAAACTAAATGCTAATGTTGTAAAAATCAATATCAACCAACCTATGGAAGAAATCTTAGCCATACTTACCAAATATCCTGTTAAAACAAGAGTTATGCTTACAGGACGATTGGTGGTTGCAAGAGACATTGCCCATGCTAAGCTAAAAGAATTACTGGATTCTGGAAAACCTCTTCCAGATTATTTCCGTAATCATCCTATTTATTATGCAGGTCCAGCCAAAACACCAGAAGGTATGCCTTCAGGTTCTTTTGGACCGACTACAGCTGGAAGAATGGATAGTTATGTTCCTCTATTCCAAGAAAAAGGCTTTTCATTGATTACCTTAGCAAAAGGAAACCGCTCCAAAATAGTCACAGAAAGTTGTAAGAAAAATGGTGGATTCTATCTTGGTTCGATAGGAGGTCCAGCAGCTTTACTTGCAAACGATAACATAAAAAAGGTGGAAGTTCTTGACTTTCCTGAATTGGGAATGGAAGCTATTTGGTCTATTGACGTGGAAGATTTTCCAGCTTTTATTGTTGTTGATGACAAAGGAAATGATTTCTTTGAACAACTTTAAGTTTTGGGATAAGAGGATAGTAAATTTATTGCAATCTTAGATACAGTCCTTAATGGAACTATTGATTTTTGTAATTTTGCCAACAATAATGCCCCCTCCCAAAGAGAAAACAAACTGGTTGATAATTCCTTTGCAGACTTTCTTGAATAGCCATAAGAAACAAAGAATTCTATAAAACCTTGAATCCAAGAATTGTAAATTTCTTTGCAAACATGTTGAACTACTGACTCAGAGTTAAATGATTCTAATGCGCTAATAACTATAGGGCATCCTTTTTTAAAATTGCTTGCTACAACTCTGTTTTCCAAATTTTGAAATATCTTTATTGTAGCCTCTGTTGGTGATTTAGAGTTAAGAAGTATATGTTCAAACATTTTTGCAAATTCCTTCCCTGAATGCTCTAAGGCTAAACTTGCAAGCTCATCTTTTCCACCTGGAAAATGGAAGTAAAGTGACCCTTTGGGAACATCAGCCAGAGAAATTATTTCATTTAAGCCTGTTGCTAAAAATCCATTTTCTTCTAAAGCATCAGCAGTCGCTTCAATTATTTTCTGTTTGGTTAAATTGCCTTTGTTTCCCATAATCCAATAATTAATAAATATATAGACTGGTCTATTATTATTCTTGACAAAAACAAGTAAAATATATTTCATCAAATTATGAATCAAGAAGTTAAAAATTGGAAAGACAAAGGAAACTTTTATCAAAAAGGAAACTATAAGACTTTTTACTTTCAAGAAGGAAAAGGTGACAATCTCTTACTTTTACATGGATACCCTTATAATTCTTTTGAATGGAATGAAATCATACCTGAACTTACGAAAAAGTATAGGCTAACCGTTTTGGATTTATTGGGACTTGGCTTCTCCGATAAACCCCAAAATCATAAATATTCTTTCGAGTCTCAATGCGAAATTATTGATTCTCTACTGACTGAATTAGGAATACATGAAACGCATATTTTTTCTCATGATTTGGGTGTAAGTGTGGTCCAAGAGTTACTGGCAAGAGAAAAGGAATCCAAAAATTCTTTCAAGATACTCTCCTCTGCCTTCATGAATGGAGGTTTGTTTATTGATGTCTACAAACCAAGGTTTATTCAAAGATTATTATCCCAGACCCCTAGTTTTATTGGAAAACTGCTTACGAGATTCATTTCCAAAAAAGCAATTGAAAAGTCGGTCTTAGAAGTATTTGGACCAAACACTAAACCTAGCCAGGAATTTTTAGATAAGCAATGGGAAATTTTAAATTACAACCAAGGCTTACAAATTGCTCACTTAATTGGCAAAATGGTTTTTGATAAAAAATACTATCAGGATCGATGGATTCAAGCCATGCAAGAAACAAGTATAGCTTTGGTCTATATCTGCGGGCCAGCCGATCCAAATTCGGGTCTCCATATGGCAAAGAGGTACCAAGAACTTATCCCAAATCCCAATGTAATTTTATTAAGCAAAAACATTGGTCATTGGCCTCAAGTAGAAGCACCTAAGGAAGTCCTAATAGCTTATGGAGATTTTAGAAGTAAACTTTAAGAGATAAACTTAATCCTTCTTATCCCAATCGGTAAATCTTTTGATATCAGTAAATTCATTAAAACCTTTTGCAAGATCATCCATATTGGGAAGGTTGGGAATTCCAGGAATCTCCGGGAAGTCTGGCATCATAGAAAGCATCATATTCATGAGAGTATTCTTTTTCGCCTTGTCCGTCTGACTTGCGACTGATTTGTAAACTTCTTCCATTGCATCCACACAGCGACTCATTTCATGGTGAGATGCAATTTCTATAGAAGCCTTAGAAAACTCTTTGTATTTAACTGGATCGGAAAGCAATTGTATTGTCTTCTCCGCAATTTCATCAGCCGCAAAAGGCTCAGCGATATAACCATTCTTATTATCATGAATCAATTCAGGAATAGCATAAGAATCAACACCTACAGCAGGTAGACCGCATGCAATAGATTCCAAAATTACTAAACCTTGTGTCTCCATAGTGGATGCCGTCATAAAAGCATCATATAATGGATAATGATTGTGGAGCTCTGTATTAGGAAGAAAACCTGTGAAGATTACTTTTTCAGCAATTCCCAAATTCTCTGCTTGCTTCTTTAAGGATGGTATAGCAGGTCCGTCTCCTATAATTGTCAATGTTGCTTTGGGGATTTTTTCTTGAATTAGACTAAAAGACTTAATAATCACATCACAATTCTTCTCATAGGAAATTCTTCCTACATGCAAAAGTTTCGGAGAATCAGTATTTAAAGTTTTAATTTCACCTTTGAAGCGCTTCAAGTCCATTCCATTTGAAACTACTGTAATTGGTTTTTTAAGTCCAAATTCTAATAATTGTTTTTTTAATAGATGCGAAGGTGATATAACTAGGTCACAACGATCATAGAGATTGTTACAAATCTTTAAAATTATTTTTTTTCTTATATTAAACTTATCTGATTTTTCAACTTTTTCTAAATCTTTAACTGTCAATTTTTTATTAAACTTATTCACTCGTGAAAATAATTTATCCAACTTGAATAAGCGATAAAAGCTTACATACATATCTTGCTCAGACATTAAAGTATGATATGTTCCAATGGTAGGAATGCCATATTTTTCTGTAGCGTTCACGCCGTATTGTCCAAGTAAACCTGGTGTATGAATATGAACTAAATCCGGTTTAAACTCTCGTATGATTCGTTTGATCTTCTGAGGTGAAGGAAGAACTACTTTGATATCAGGGTAACTGGGAAGATAGCCGCTGCGAAACCTTTCAACATGAATGTGATCGCCCATTCTATCGAAATCGCCTTCGCCATATTTTGGAGAACAAATGAGAAACTCATGGCCTCTTTGGACTAAAAGTTCTGAAAAATTTCGAATTGAAATGGCAACGCCATCAATCTTAGGAAGAAATGTATCTGTAAAATAAAGTACTCTCAAATTGGTTTCCCTCTTGCAATTCTAAACTAGACTCTTAGATTGGAGAGGCAAGAATAAAATGACAGCACGTAAGTTTTTCCTATCTTTTCTATCTATATCTATTATCTCCTGCGCAGTTTCCGTATCCATCAGCCAGGGATTTTTAGTTTTGTCCTTCCTAGTTCTGATTTTCTCACCTAAAGAAAAATGGGAAATCAATAGAATTTTCTTAATCTCATTATTATTTTGGTTAGGTGAATTTTTTATTTTTATCATTCATTTTTCATTTTCGAATTTTGATTTAAGCTATTTAAAAATTGCATTGAATGCAGAATTAAAAGACTTCTTTTTATATTTAGCATTTATTTGTATGATGAATTTGAAAAAATCAGAATTACCTCAAATGAGGCAATCTATTCATGCTTTTGCTTTTATGCTTATCATTACAGGATTTATTTCGATATTTTCTGAATTTAGATTGGGTTGGTTGATCGCTAGTATTTCTCGTACTATGACTTCTTGGGCTTACCAACACAATTACTTTCGCTTAGGAATCTTTTCTATCAATTTACCTATTGGTTTAATGAATACTCATCTAACATATGGTGGATTATTGATGTTTGTTTATCCTTGGATTTTCTTCCAAGGATTTCAGGATCTTTTTTCCAAGAAAAGATTGATTACTAAATTACTGAGTATTTCCTTACTTATGATTGCCTCTATCGTCTTTGTTCTTAATAATGCAAGATCCGCTATGGGCGGAGCATTAGTATCAATAGCATTAGGTTTTCTCATCTGGTATTTTCGAGGAATGAAATTTCCCATCTCAAAACGAATCTTGTTTTCTGCCTTAGTCATTCTAGTTTTATTCGTATCCTTATTGAGTCTACCCTCTGAGCCAGCGAGAAGAATTCTTACACCTCTCTTAGGTGCAGATAAGCATACAGACTCAGGAAGAAGTTTCATTTGGAATTCAACATGGAGTTTGATTCAAAAACAACCTATATTAGGCATAGGACCTGGGAATTATTCCAAAGAAATTGAGGTGGCAAGAAAGAAATTGTCCCTCAAATATGATGAGTTAGCTTTTTTTTATGAGACAACTCAAAGAGGGCATGCTCACAATGATTACTTGCATCTTTGGGTTACCTTTGGTTTTTTAATTTTATTCCTTTACTTGATTTTAGCTTATTTCTTAGTTCAAGCCCTTCTAGTATCCCAACTACCATTTATTGAACTAGCACTCTATTTAGGGCTTGGTGGATTTTTTGCCGCAGGACTCTTGCAATGCTATTTTCAAGATGATGAAGTTGTGATCTTTTTTTGGATGCTATTTGGCATGTTCACTCGGTCTAATCAATTGAATCAATCTAATGAAGACATCGCCTAATCTGAATTTTCTACAAGTTTACCAAGTTAAGACTTCCTTATTAATAAGGCAGTTCCTTCTATTTTTTTTCCTTTGCCTTAACTGCACCAATGAAATGAATTCTAGTTTTAGTAGTGATGATACCATCCAAGAAGGTAAGGCAAGACCTGAGTTATTTACAATAGCCTTTCTAAGATGCATCGAAACAGGTGGAAGTTCTACAAAAGCATTAGAAGTTTATGTAATTGTTGATAAGCTTTTCTCAAAGTCAGCAGGTTCCCAGTCCCAAAGAGATAGCATTACTTATAAGAAAACAGATTTTGAGAACTGTAGAAACAATTTACTTATTTATCCAATCAAGGAATGTGACTTTAAGCCTTTTGACATAGCGAATTTTATCTCTGATAAAGCATTATGTAATTTAGAACCAACAAGCTTTTTCCAATTCTAGCTAATTCATAGCGAGTGATTAAAAGGAAGATAAGAAGAAAGTTTCTATTGAAAGACCCAGATTTCATCTAGTATAGTTCGAAATTTTTCCGTTGCCTTAGCAACTTTCGCAGGCGGAAATTTCTGGGAGTCAACCACCTTCATCTGGATGAAACGAACTACATCTTGAATGAAGGCGATTTGTGCGGTTCTATGGCTATTCACAATTGCTTCCATATTCATTTTTCTTTTGCCCAATTCTGAAGCCAGTCCATCAGCTATGAGTTTCATGGCTTCTTCGTTCTTCATTTCAAATTCGACTGTTATAACTTTGGAAGCTTCTTGGAGAATTTTTAGTTGTTTTTCATTGAATAGCATTTTTAAAAACCAATGACAGAATCAATTTAAATCGAGATTTTGTCAAGAAAGGTAGTTATGGAAAAACTTTTAATCAATGGTACTTGGTTTAGAGAAATAACAAAGGGTAGAAAAGTCTTACTGAGAGGAATTAATCTTGGAGGAGATACTAAGGTTCCCTTTCCGAATGGTGGAACACAGTACCCGGATAATTTTCAAAACCACAGAGAAGTGAGCTTTATTGGAAGACCCTTTCCTCTCGCTGAGGCAGAAGAACATTTCCTTCGATTGCAAAATTGGGGATTCAATTGTCTACGACTTCTAACCACCTGGGAAGCTATAGAACATGCTGGACCTGGAAAATATGATTTAAATTACCTAGAATACTTTACAGCCATTGTCGATATGGCTGGCAAATTTGGATTCTATGTATTCATAGACTTCCACCAGGATGTATGGTCTCGCATGACAGGAGGTGACGGTGCTCCTGGCTGGACTCTTGAAAAAGTGGGCATGGATCTTTCCAGAATTAGTTCCTGTGACTCTGCCTTAGTCATGCAGAGCAAATATGATTATTCCAATCCTTGCAAACGCCAAGAAAAAAATTATCCAACTATGTCTTGGTCGCAAAATTATCGTTATCCTGCCAATGCCATAATGTGGACTTTATTTTTTGCAGGCAGAGACTTTGCTCCTAAGTTCAGTATAGAAGGACAAAATGTACAAGATTATTTACAATCTCATTATATCAATTGTATCAGAGAAGTTGCCAACCGTGTTAAAGATTTTGATCATGTTCTAGGCTTTGATTCATTGAATGAACCCTCAAGGGGATGGATAGGTTCTAAAATGAACCACAGAGGCTTACATTCGAATCAAACTTCTTCTGATCTTCCTGGATTAGCATGGTCACCTATTGATGGACTTTTTACTAGCAATGGATATTCTATTGAACTTCCCTATATGGAATTATCCATTCTCAAAGGTGGATTTATCAAAAAAGAAGATCGTATCATCAATCCAAATAGAATTTGTCTATGGAGCAATCCAGATCTTGGAGATCCATTCCAAATGGAAGGTGCTTGGGAATTAAAAGATGATATGCCTTTTATTCTTAAGAACGATTTTTTTTGTAAAATCGGTGATCACACAGTTCACTTCGACAATGATTATATGATTCCTTTTATTCATAGGGTCTCGGATGCAATCACAAGCATACGTCCGGACTGGATACTTTTTGCAGAAAAAGAAGCACTTGGTTTTGGTGAATCACATTCTTTTCAAAAAGCCCTACCCAAGAATGCAGTGAATGCTTCCCATTGGTATGATTTAACGACACTTGTCTTCAAAAGATATAACTATCCAATCACTGTTGATCCTTTTACTAAGAAGTTTGTTTTTGGAAAGAAGGGTATCGAAGAGATGTACAAAACTCAAATGGGAAAAATCAAAGCAGCTTCTAGCGAGCACAATATCCCTACTCTACTGGGTGAATTTGGAATTCCTTTTGATCTCCAATCTGGCAAGGTATATAGAAAATGGGCGAAAGGTCAAAGAGATTCAAAAATTTGGAAGCAACACAATCTAGCACTTGATCTTATGTACAATGCAATTGATGCCTTACAACTCCATTCCACAATTTGGAATTATACAGCAGGCAATAGAAATGATTTGATGATAGGAGATCAATGGAACCAAGAAGATTTAAGTATCTTCTCCAAGGATCAAATTGATGAGCAGTATATAAATACCACCAAACAAAAATATGGTTATGGAAGTGGTGGCAGAGCAATAGAAGGATTTTCACGCCCTTATCCTAGATTTATTGCTGGAGAACCTATATCCTTTTCTTTTGACTTCAAGGCAAAAGTTTTTCAATTTACATTTATTACATCTGAGAATGATTTAGGAAAGATTACCGAGATTTTTATTCCAAAGATCCATTATCCAAATGGAATCCAAGTGAACATTGAATCGGGAGAACTAGAACTATTCATTCATGAAACAAGTATTGAAATATCTTCCAAAACAATTGGCAAATGTTCCTTGCTGATAAAGCCCAGAATTTAAATTTAAATTTTTTTTATGGAACCCTTTACCTTTCTCGAGATTGGATTGCACTTTCAGAGTTATTAGCTCTATCTGCAAGTGGACCACCGCGTTTGAGTAAAATAGTAAAAAGCTCAATACCCTCTTTGATGGGATCGGAATCCTTTTTTCGTCTTAGAATCTCATTCATTTCGAGAACAATGAGTCCATACATCCAAGACCACATAGTTCTTGCAATCGAAGGATAATCTTTTCTCCTATGCGGAATTTCACCTGAGGTAATACCGTAACGTATGGTTTCCAAGAACACTCTGTAACTTGTTGGTAAGGAGGGAAATGTCTGTCGATACAATTTGCCACCTATGGCATTGAACATTAGCTTATGCAATTCGCGATTCTCAATAGCAAAATCCCAGTAGGCATGGGCGATGGCATTTAATTTGGTATAAACCTTTTCAGTTGTTTTCTCTGCTGTCTTAAGATCAGAGGTTAGTTTCTTCTCACCTTCCAAAATCAGCTCTCGGATGATTTCTTCTTGGTTCTGAAAATGTGTGTATGGACTCGCAACACTGCATCCTAGCTTCTTCGCTATGCGACGCATACTCAGTGCTTCTACACCTTCCTCTTGTAGAATCTCCATAGACGCGATTAAGATTTCTGATCTAGTGAGGGAACCTCTGGATCGGCGCGGAGGTTTTATGGACCTTTTCATTACACCGTCCAGAGTCCTAGAATGGAAGCGTGGAATCAAGCGGAAAGTTGGAGACTTGTTTCTGTTGATTTCTGTGGTTCTGCTTGGTTAAGAATTTGTATCATGCCCACAGCCTGCATGAGTCTCATGATTTGGTAGCAAGGATCTACTTCGAACCATTTTACTGCAAAATTGGGAGCTGTGCCCCTACCATGGTGGTTATTCTGAAACAATTCACCCATCACAAGAAAATCAATTGGAAGTGAATTGCGAGATTCATCCTTAGTTTTCTTGAAATTTACATAACCATATTTATGACCACCCCAGTTCACAATGGCTCCATGAATAGGTCCCATGAACCAATGCAAGGGAAGAAGAAAGAACCATCCCCACTCGCCTTCTGGAACGAATGCTATATAGAACAAAGCATACAAGGCACCTGCTCCCACTCTAAAGAACCACGACTGACCCAAGCTATCAACCAAGTGCCATTCTGGTGTATCACCCGAAAATTGTTTCTTAGGTTCAACACGTCCATAAGCATAATCATCATAAATATGCTTAGTCTTCCACATCATTGTAAAAAAATTACTAGAATGGTGTGGGCTATGTGGATCGAGTTCTGTATCACTGTAAGCATGGTGCATTCTATGAAGAATAGCATATCCCTTAGGATTTAGATAGGAAGGACCTTGGGCAAGGATAGTAAAAAGGTGAAAGAACCTTTCCCAAAAATGATTCATAGTAAACATCCTATGGGATGCATACCTATGAAGAAAAAAGGTCTGCGAAAATGCAGATAGAAACCAATGTCCCAAGAAAAAACTTAATATGATGGCCATAAAAGCCTCCTTTTCAAATGAGCAACGAGGTTCCCAAGTGGATGAACTCTAAATCTTAAAAGATTGGAGTTCATCTTTAACAAACGTCGTTAGCTATAGAATCATTTATAATTAACGCCGTTTATTATTCAAGTTTTTTTTTTATACAATTTTACAACTTTTTTGGGCTTAGAAATTTTCTATGGAAAAGAGACAAGAACCCAAAACTTAAATTTTACTTGTAGTTTTAGGTTCCTTTAGGATGTCTGAATGCATTTAGAAGGTAGCAGAAAGCCCCAGGAAGTAAAAGATTCCATCTCCTGGCAGAATCCCTGGACCTGGATATCCACCAGCCCTTCGAGTGAAGTATTTTTCGTTGCCTAGGTTGTTAATACCACCCCGAAATCCTAGCTTTTCTGTAAAATTCCAAACAAAGGTTACATCGCGGACTATATAACCAGGAATTTTTCCTATTTGCCCATTGGCGGAAGCAAGAGTAGAGTTTAAGGCATCTGAATAAGCCTGTCCTATATCATTGATAAGATAAGATATGCTAAATATTTTTTTGTAATGGTAAGTTAAACCATAACGATGAATTTGAGAAGGAGCATTTTCAACCAACTTCCCTATTCTATAGTAATTTAAAGCATTTGCAACATCCGTAAGAACTCTAGGATCTTCCCACTTCACATAACGAGCATTTACATTTGCACTGGATGTAAAGAAGCTAATTGATCCATATGGAGTGCTATTAAAGATAGCAAGAATTGGATCAATTTCTATATATGCCTCTACACCTCTATGAAGTGAATCTCCAACATTTGTTTGTAAATTATTCTGGCCAGGAAATCTCGCAGGTAATAGGCCGACTCGGTTATTGTATCTAAGTTCAAAAGCTCCCAGATCAAACTGCAACCATTCACCAATATTTCCTCTGTATCCTCCATCCAAATTATAACCTGTTTGGTCTTTAAGATTCGGATCGATATCATTAATTACACCTGAAGGAGCAAAAATTTCAGAATAGATAACTGGACGAAATGCACGAGAATAATTGGAATATAAATTTGTATTCTTGGTAACTTGGTACTGACCACCTAAACCATACAAAATTTGCTGCTTAGTCAATTCTTGGGGAGGAACAGTTCCACCAAAAACATTTCTAGCACTAGGTAAGGTTTCATTGATTCTACCTGAAGCTGTTGACTTTATCCATTCATATCGAACACCTGGAGTTAAAGATAATTTGTCCGTTATGCGAAATAAGTTCTCTAAAAATCCAGCATAATTGAGTGTAGTAAATTGCAAATCTACAGTCCTACAGTTTCTTGTTCCATCATAACATTGGTTATTTAGATTGGTTTCCCTTAAATCAAAAGTGTTGCCAGTGCTTCCATTCGGATTCCGCATTCTATCTGTATTCCCATTGAAATACCTTGCCCCAAAGGAAAGAGTGTGAGTTTTGTCCAAGAAATTGTAATCAAAGATTTGCCTAGCTTCTACTCCAAAATTTCTATACCAATCTCTATCGATTTGGCGCGCACCAAATTGTAAAGTTCTCGCATTGATTCTATCTTCTACATTTGGAGCAGATGTAAAACCTACAGAGTTTCTTTCACCATATAGTCCAAATACTTTTAAGTTGAATCTTGCTGTACTGGACTGCTCATAATCAATATTCATTGCAGGTACATTCCATGGCGCACCAAACCAATTTCTATCACGCCCTGATTGACGAGGGTTCTCCCAGAATTGCTGGTCAGTAAGTCCGCCTGGTTGCTTACTCTCATAATTAGATTTACTTAAATCTAAGGAAACTTTTAATTTCTCTGTTGCTTGGTAAGCTAAATGTATATGCCCTGTTTGTGTTAGGTAACGAGAGTTATCTCTCCATCCTTCAGAAGATCTACCATGAGCAAAAGCAAAGTAGGAGAATTTTCCAACTGTTCCACTTACAGAGGTATAACTGTTGATAGTATTATATGATCCTCCTGTATTTTTGGTTTCTACTTGTATTTCTTGATCGGGTTTTGGTTTTTTAAGTACATAATTCACCAATCCACCAAATTGAGGTCCATATTGCAAAGCACCTGCCCCCCGAACTATTTCAACTTTTTCGAGTGCTTCCATAGGAGGGTTAAAATACGCTTCGGGGTAGCCAAATACATCCGAAGAAATATCATATCCATTCATTCTTGTATTGAATTCCCAATTCCTATTGGGAGAGAGTCCTCTTGCACCAATTCCAGGTTGTATACCCGAACCATCATTTTCCCAGATGGTAATCCCAGGAACCTTTGCATAAATCTGTCTTGTGTTGTTTAAGGCTAGATTTGCATTTGTTTTATCTACCTGAATGACTTCGTTTTTTTTCCCAGAGTAGATATTTGTGCCTTCTGTTTCACGTAGAAATCCCCTATCTGTCTCCTTTTTGGCTTTTACAGTGATGCCAGGTTCATCTTTAAAGCCTGGGGATTCTTTTTTGTTTGGATTTTCCTTTGTTTCAAAGGATGGTTCTTGGATTTTGCTCTCTTCTGATTTAGAGGAAGAATCACCAGAAGATTTCCCATTGGGATCAACAACTGGTTGAGAGTATAAACCAAGAGATGTGCAAAAAAGAGAGAAATAAAGAATGAACGAATAGAAACGAAACATGGTAGACCTTTTAAATTTTGGATATTGAGACTCATAATCAAATTCATGGTCTGGAGGTCAAGTAAAACATTATAAAATTAGGAAAAAGAAGAAAATCTTCCATTCTTGCATAATGATTCTTAAAAATCAAAAAAGGTTCTAGCAATCCAATCTAGCTTGCAATCTCCTTTATTTTACCAAACGAAGAAAGATTATTCTTCCTGAAAAGAAAGCGAAGCCGAATTGATACAATACCTTAGTCCAGTTGGTTTGGGACCATCGGGAAACACATGCCCAAGGTGGGAGCCACAGTTAGCACACAAAACCTCTGTTCGGCGCATAAAGAAGGTATTGTCCTCTTCTATTGCAACTGCCTCAGTTTTGATTGCATCATAATAACTAGGCCAACCTGTTCCAGAATCGAATTTGGTGTCTGAAGAAAAAAGAGGAGCCTTGCATCCTATACAAAGATAGATACCTTGTTTTTTATTATCATGAAATTCGCCCGTAAAGGCTCTTTCCGTTCCTTTTTCTCTTGCCACCTTATACTGAATAGGTGATAAAGAGGACAGCCAGTCTTCTTTTGTCTTTTGAAAAGGATATTCTTTAAGATTTTTGGGATGCTTTAAATTCATTGGTATTCTCCATAATCGCAATCAGGAAATCTTGAACAATATAGTATTGTCTTTCCTTTGCGATCTCTCTTAGTTTGGACACTGCCGGTCTGACAAATGGGACAAGATTTCTTAGCTTCTTGCAAAAGTTTTCCTTTTGGTATTCCATCCAATCTCTTCCTTAGTTCATTATAAAAATGTTGTAGCACTTGGACCTTTTTTTTATTGCCTAGTTGGATTTGATCCAGATCCTCTTCCAGATTTTTAGTAAAATCATCCAATACAAAATCACCAAAACTAGAGACGAGAAATTGATTTACCTTCTTACCTAAGGCTGTTGGAAAGCATGCTCGCTTCTCCCAAAAGATATACTTTCTTTCATCTAAAGTATCTATTGATTGCGAATAGGTTGAAGGACGGCCGACCCTTGTTTTTTCCATTTTCTTAATGAGGCTTGCATAAGTATAAGCTGGTGGTGGCTGTGTATCTTTAACATCTATGTTAAATTCAGATATAGGAACTTTCTGACCTAGCCTAAATTGTATATTTGAAAGTTTGGATTCTCTTACAGCTTCTATCCTTTTGTAACCATCGAATGTTTCTTGGAAATCATTTCTTTCCCAAAGAGAATTCAGACCATTTAAGATGGTTTTTATTTTTTTTCCTTTTCTTGCCGATGCCAAACTGCTTAAGAATCTTCTGTGAATAGCCTCATATACTTTCCATTCATCTGGACTTAAAAAAGGCTTTAAATCTTCTGGAGTTAAATGAGTTTGAGTGGGACGAATTGCTTCATGTGCATCTTGGATTTTATTTTGCTTGGATGATTTATAAGAACCGACATATTCTTTGCCGTACTGCGCCTCAATAAAATCCTGACCTTGCTTTATGGACTTCTGAGAAAGGCGATAAGAATCAGTTCTTGGATAGGTGATCAATCCTTCTCTCTTGCTCTTGCCATTGCCTATATCAATTCCTTCGAAGAGAGTTTGTGCAATTTTCATAGTCTTCTTAGGTGGAAAATGAAAGCGATTTGCACAAAATTCTTGCAAGGTGGAAGTTTGAAAAGCAGGCTTAGGATATTCTTGGGATTCCTCTACATGAATATCTTTAACTATAAATACTTCCTCTACATTCCATTGTAATGACTCTAGAGGCTTAACAATTTTCCATTTGGAAAAAAGTTGCTCTGGAAATTTCTTATTATCCTTTTCAAAAATATATGAAAAATTTAGTTTATTGGAATTATCTATGATTTCTTCTTTGCTTTTGGATTTGTTCTTGTTCCTTGATTTTTCATTTCTTTGAGAATCAGATTCATTTTTGGAATTAATTTTGGAATTAAAGGAGGATACTAAAGAATGAATTGCATTGATTTCGAAATAAGTCTCAGGTTTGAAATTTAAGATCTCTTCTTCTCTTTCGCAAATCCAACGCAAAAGTACAGACTGTACCCTTCCAGCAGAGAGTCCTGATTGTATTTTCTTCCAAAGGACAGGACTGATTAAATATCCGAACAATCTGTCTAATACTCTTCTGGTTTCTTGAGATCTAGCAAGATCTGTATTGAAAGTATCGGGATTATCAATTTTAGCTTGAACTGCTGATTTTGTTATCTCTTGAAATCCAGTTCTAAACCACTTGGCTTGGTTTTTATTTTTAGCTAAGGATAGTAAATCGAAAGCAATTGCTTCCCCCTCTCTGTCGGGATCAGTAGCAACATAAATAGTAGAACTAGAATTTATTTCTTTAACTAAAAGTGGAATTCTCTTTGTAGCCTTAGGAATAACCTGCTTTTGAATTTTAAATTCATCTTGGATATTCACTCCTAATTCCAACTTAGGTAAATCCAAAATATGACCGCCCGTTGCGATCACATTGTATTCTGGACCTAGGTAGGATTGAATTGTTTTGGCCTTAGCAGGAGATTCGACCAAAACTAGTTTCTTCAAGTTAGAGCGGAAATAAACCATCCACTGAAAGATATCTTTCGCCAGTATCATAACAGAAAGTTAAAATCTTGGCACCTTTTTCCGTGGTCTGCAATTTTTTAGCAACTGCAGCAAGACTTGCTCCACTTGAGGTTCCTATGAATAGCCCTTCTTCCTTTGCTGCCCTTTGAGCATAGGTAAATGCTTCATCCTTACTTACAGTGAGAATTCCATCTAACAAATCAGTCTGGCAATTAGTTGGTATAAATCCAGCTCCTATACCTTGCAGAGGATGAGGTCCAGGCTTTCCACCGCTTAACACGGGTGAGAGTTCTGGTTCCACTGCAAAAACTTTTAAGGATTTCCATTCCTTCTTTAAAATTTTGGCGCAACCTGTGATATGTCCACCTGTACCTACACCTGTAATGATAAAGTCTAAACCTGTTGGAAAATCTTTCATGATTTCTTGGGCTGTTGTCTCTTCATGTACTTTAATATTTGCAGGATTTTCAAATTGCTGAGGCATCCAAGAATTTGGAATCTCTTCAAGAAGTTCTTTGGCTTTTGCAATGGCACCACCCATTCCTTTCTCACGAGCCGTTAATTCAAACCTAGCACCATAAGCAGCCATAAGTCTTCTTCTCTCTACAGACATTGACTCTGGCATAACAAGTATTAAAGAATAACCTTTTACTGCAGCAACCATAGCAAGTCCAATTCCAGTATTACCTGAAGTTGGTTCTATGATAGTGCTACCTTTCTTAAGCTTACCTGATTTTTCAGCGTCTTCTATCATTGCTAGTGCAATTCGATCTTTAATGCTTCCACCAGGATTGGATCTCTCTAATTTCATCCATACTTCAAAATCTGAACTGAAGAGGCGGTTCAGCCTTACATGGGGTGTATTGCCAATGGTTTCTAAAATACTATCTACTTTCATAACTAGCTAAAATTCTAAGAAATAGTAGCCTTCTTGGTCAAGAGAATTTATTGAACCTATGAGTTTTTTGCAGTTACCCAACTAAGATTTTAGCTAGGTAACTATGGATATAGTTATTATTTTGAGTAGGTTTCGTCTTTGATGACACCTTTAGACTTCCAACCTTTCGGTGTATGGCAAGATAAGCAATTGCTCAACATAGGATTTGCTTTGATTTTCTTTTCAAAACCTGGCATAGCATCAAGCTTAACAATCAAGTCTTTATACGAATCTTCCACTACCTTACCATTTTCCGCAATACTTGTTCCCGTTCCTGAACTTGCAACCAGAGAAGAAGAATTATCTAAATTCGCAACCTCAACCTTTCCTTCACAAATGCAATTCATTGCAGTTTTAGTTTTTGGATCGAACATTGTTGCAAAAGCAGTTCCACGCACACCTGCAGTGGATGTTTGTGTTGATACAGATACTTTTTCCCCTGGTCTTTTGTCAACTTTGAACCAAGCAAATCCAGAAACCATATCAACCTTACCTTCTTTCTTTCCTTCGACAAAAGAAGTTAATTGGATTTCAGAATTTTGTGCTACCCGAAATTCAGATTTACTATATAGCAGTGTAATCTTGGAACCATTTCCTGTTTTTATTGCTGAACCTTCTGGTAAGATTAACCCTTGTTTTATGGGAAGCCATTTTGAATTAGCTTGTGCTTTATAAAAAGTCTTACCAACTACAAAACTAGCGATTGCTCCGTTTTTATCATTAGCGAAAACATGGTAGGCTGAAAAACCCATCATACTGATAGCTAATATCCATTTTACTGTTAAATTTTTTCTCATACATATCTCCTAATCTTTCTCTTCTTTATTCTAAAAAATAAAACTTGCTCTTAAAAATAATCTATCTTCACTTTTCGCATAAGATAGTATTCCTCTATTTACTTGATTTATAAATTGCATTTCATATTCTCTTTGGGTTCTCTCGTCTCCTACAGGATCAATGAAGGAACGCTCTCTTTCTCCTTTCTCATTATGATTGACCAAGCGTGAGTAGCTAAGTCCAATTCTCATGTTTGAGTAAAATCTATATTCAAGTAAGACAGATCTTCGAACAAAATATGCTTTAGAGGAATACAAGACTATTGCTGGATCTACATCAGAGGGGATAGGTTCATTTAATCCCAATCGTGTAAAAGGCTCATCTTTAGTCTGAAAATTAGCATTCATAATTCCAAAGTTTCCTGTACCTGCCTCCGCACGGAAAACCATCCAAATATCTTCAAAGCCGAACCCTAACCAAGTATAGGCGGCTTTACCAAATTGATCACGTCCGTATTGCACGGGAATATTCTGTCTTAATCTGTCTCTGGTTTCTCCACCATAGTCTCGCCTAAACATTCCTCCAAGGCCCAAGTGAAGATATTGAACATGATCCAAAGTTGCTTCAAATCCAACCGTTTCACCCTTTCTACTTCTAAGATCTCGCTCTCTCCTTGTGAGAATGTTATTATCATCAGCCAAGCAATTTGATTTTCCTTCCAAACACTCATTGCCAACAAGACCTACCCAATTTTTACTACGTCCTATCAAATGAAAACCTAACTTCCATTCGTCGAAAGTGGGCTGTATGGAAAATCTGCCATATGCATCTATACCTGAAGATTCTTGATTCTGGACAGATCTATAACCCTCTCCATTCGCAAAACCTAGATGCAACTGAAGTATACCTGATTCTACCAAGTAACTAAAACCTAGATCAGAAGGAGCAGCAAAAAAACCTAAGCTCTCCATAGGCGACCTATCTATATACCTCCAATCCCAAGAACCATTCCATTGGGTAAAGGTGTTAGGATTCTCTTGCATTCCAAAAATAAATTTATGATGGAAAAGATTTGTATTTATCTTTTTTTGAATATTGCCTCTTCTAATTCCAACCGTGTATGGATCTGCTCTGGTTCCACCCGTACTTCTTGTATCATTCGTAAAAGAGTTCGCTCTAATGAGTTCAAACCAAAGCTCTGCCTCCCAGCCCTTGTCTTCCCACTCTTTATTGATTGTTAAGAGAGTCCAAGGAAGACTAAACCCTGTTTGGTCATTTGAATTTGTATCAGAAAGTCCTGAGCTTTTGTCCCTACTTCTATAACCAAAGGAAGGACTGATTACTCCACCAATTCTAAGTCCGTAGAAATCGTCAGGTTCATTTAGTTTTTGAGTGATCAACTTTTCAGAATAAATAGGATAAGAGAAAGAAATTGAAATTAAAAAGCAAAAGAGGCTCCACTTAAAGAAAGAAAAATGGTTACAGATTGTATTTTCAGCCTTTAACATTCTTTATTTGGATTTCCAAGTGCATTTCGTAAGGTTAGTGTTGATAGTATCTGGGCTTATTGAGAATCAGACTCAAATTAACCATGCTTGGAATTCGGTCAATTTATTTTTGGTAATTTTAGATTTTTTTTTAATTAGTATCAATAAGGTGCTAAAGGCTGGAGAACGTGTAATTTGTTAAAAGAATGAAACAAAATGAACTAAGATATTTATTTTTTCTTCATCAAGACCAATTGGTTGCCCTGCTCCAAGGACTGATCAAGAAAATAATGATCCGTAAGTTGTCTAATCAAATAAAGACCAAGTCCTTCTTCTCTATAATCCGATACATCGTAAGATTTCAAATTAGAAAGCTTTGATTTGATTCCATAATCACGCAAGCGTATTTCTAATTTTTCTTTGAAGAAAAGTAAATCAATAAATATCGGTCTATCAAATGAATCAATATATGCGTGTTTTATAATATTCAGAAGTGCTTCACCAACTATCAAACGAATATCAGCACAATCCAACAAGGAAAAACCATTTTCTCTAGCAGCATTGAAGACTAAACTTCTAGCCATAGAAAGATACTTAGGATGGGAAGGAATTTGGAGCCGGATAGAGTTCGCATAATCCGGCTTTTTCGAGTTTTTATATTCCTTCATCCTCTAGGGTGGTATTTCTTATGAATTTCCTTAAGAGTTTTATTTGCCATATGTGTATAAATCTGTGTAGTTGAAATATCAATGTGACCAAGTAGCTCTTGAACGGCTTTAAGATCAGCATGATTTTCTATCAAATGAGTTGCAAAAGAATGTCTCAAAGTATGTGGAGTCACTTTTTTCTTGATGTCAGTTCTTTCTATATAGTGATTCAATAATCGCCATACTGACTTACGATTAATAAATGAACCTTTTTTTGAAACAAAAATATAATCACATACTCTTTTCTTTAGAATCTCAGGTCTTGATTTTGCAAGATATTTCTTAAGTATCTCAAGGGATTTCTCACCGAAGGGAACAAGTCTTTGCCTTCCACCCTTACCTTCAACAACTATTGTCATTCCGGTTAAATCTAGATCCGTAACTTTTAGATTACAGGCTTCTGAAATTCTAAGACCAGAAGAATATAATAATTCAAAAATACATTTATCTCTTAGTTCATAAATATTATCTTCTTTTATAGTATCGAATAATTCATCTATTTCTTCTTGGGTTAAATAATCAGGAATTGTTCGATTCACTTCAGGAGTTTCAATCTTTTCGGTTGGATTGAAATCAACTTGCTTTTCATCTTTTAAGAATTTGTAAAATTGACGAATCGCTACAACTTCTCTTGCAAGAGTCTTAGCTGAAATTTTTCTTTTCTTTTCTTCAGCTAGAAATCGCATAATGTCATTGCCTTTCACTTCGAGAAAATCTATATGCTCTTTCTCAAGAAATACGGCAAACTTATTTAAATCATACCCATAAGAATGGACTGAGTTATCGGAAAGACCTTTCTCTACGGAAAGATATTCTTGGAAATTTTGAAGTAATCTGTTTTGCGCGTTTGACAATTTGGATTCCATTTTTGTTCTCTTAGGTTACTTTAAGGTTCGGACAAATGAGACAAAAAGCCGGCAAATTTTTTACTGGATGGAAAACCTTTTAAAAAAAAAGAATGCAATCTTATGTACTGGATAAGATTTTTTTTATTGTCTTTATTTGTATTTGTTCCGATTGCCTGCAATGCGGAAAGATCACTCTACAATAAAGGCTTGGAAGAAGAACAGCAAGGACGCTTCTCAGAAGCAATTTATTATTATGAATTATCCCTTAAAGAAAATTCAGAGTTTATAGATTCACACAGAAGAATAGGATCCTTACTCGCTAAACATCCTGAAAGTTGGGGAGTTGCTATTTGGCATTTAGAAAAAGCCCTTGCCCAATCTCCCAAAGATAAAAACCTCAGATTAGAGTTAAGCTTGTTATATCTAGCGAATGAGAAATGGATGGATTTTGAAAAACAGTTGAGCTTTTGGAATACAAATGGTGAGAAAGATTTTTTTCTTGGGCTCAGTGCTCTATACAACTGTGAAACAAAAACAACTAAGTTACAATCTTTCTCAGATACGGTTCGATCTATGGAATTCATTCCAGAATTTTGGAAGTCTCGTTGTCAGAACAAAACGTCTAATAATTAAAAGAAATAAGGGAAGAAAATGGCAGAAAAAATAGTAATCATAGGATCGGGACCTGCAGGACATACCGCTGCAATTTATGCAGCAAGAGCTAACCTAAACCCCGTTATGTTTGAAGGATTCATGGCTGGTGGTGTTGCTGCTGGTGGGCAATTAACTACTACTACTGAAGTTGAGAATTTCCCTGGATTCCCTGAAGGTATAGACGGAACGAAATTAACCCAGCTCTTCAGGGACCAATCTAAAAATTATGGTACTAAAATTTTCACACAGACTGTCACTAAGGTTGATTTTTCTAAGCGCCCTTTTAAGATCTATTGTGATGATGAAGTAACAGAAGCAGAAGCTGTAATTATTGCAACAGGGGCAACTGCTAAGAGAATGAATATCAAAGGTGAGCATGACTTTTGGCAAAGAGGAATCTCAGCCTGTGCTGTCTGTGATGGAGCTCTACCAATATTTCGAAACAAAGAGCTTGCTGTAATTGGAGGAGGTGACTCAGCCGTTGAAGAAGCCTCACATCTTACTAAATTTGGCTCTAAGGTTTATTTGATTCATAGAAGGGATAAATTACGTGCATCACAAATCATGCAAAAGAGAGCCATAGAGAATCCTAAAATCGAAATTCTCTGGAATTCTGAAGTGTCTGAGGCGAAAGGTGGAGCAGGTGGTTTGCAGACGATTTCAATCCAAAACACAGTGGATCATTCAATGAGAGAATTAGCCATTGGTGGTCTATTTTATGCAATAGGTCATAAGCCCAACACGGACATCTTCCAGGACTGGCTTAAGTTAGATGAAACTGGATATATCATTACTAAACCTGGAACCACTCAGACAAGCATAGAGGGTGTTTATGCGGCAGGCGACGTACAAGATAAAATCTACCGCCAAGCTATCACAGCTGCAGGTTCAGGATGTATGGCAGCTCTTGAGGCAGAAAGATGGTTAGAAGGGTTAGAGTAAATTATCTTTCATAGAAAAAGTTTTGGTTCGGTTATTCTGAACCAAAACTTTGCAAGAAGCTAAACCTCACCATAGAATTTCCAACAAAATCCAATTTTGATGTTTGAAATTTAAAGATCTATTTTTCTTCTGCTTCCTTTTTTCTTTCCTCACCCATAGTCCACAATCCAAGAAATTCATTTGCTTCTATAGTCTTACACATTTCGGGTTTATATAACTTCTTTACTGGAGGTTTAGGATAAATATGAATCTCATCCATATCAGGAATTGTTGTGAGCATTCTAAGGATTTTATCATCTCCTTCCACTTCATACATTGTATATGACATTCCCTTGGAAGGAATAATTTGACTTGTTTCTAAATATTTCATTCTGAATTCAATATCTTGAAGAACTCGGAAAGTTTCAATCATTTCTTTTAAAATTTCAAATCTAGTTTTGAATAGTCAATTTATTGAATAATATCAGGAAATAAGAATTTAATAAGATAAAAATTTAACTTCACTTTACTACTATTAAAGCTTGTTTATGCTACAGAGTCTATTTTAGTTAAAGTATTTTAGTTATAATTTTTTTACCAAAGAATGACTATCTATTCTCAAAGGCTATTGCTTACAAAATGTACAATACTCTAAACTCTAAACAAAGGAAATTTTAAAGATTTCCTTTGAGAATATACCTCAATTGGAGTATAGACAAATCTCAAGATCTGGCTATAATTTAGTTATGATTTTCATTTTTTTTAACTTTGTGATCTTACACTTAAATATTTTCCAAAACTTAGGGTTCAAAATTTTATGAAACATATTCTGAAAGAAAAACAAAAATACTTAATTGGACTTGGATGTAGTATTTTAATGAAGGATTTTTCATTATCTTCAGAAGATGCCAAGAAAATTTTATTCGAAGCAATTACCAAGGAATTAAAACTGGCCGAAAGAAATATGGATTCTTTTGATTCTGTTAGTCGTGCAGAAAGGCATACCTTCATCCGTAGAGTAGCAAATGATATAGGTGAGCAATTAATAGTCAAATTTAAATTTAATAAAATAGATGTATCAGAAAAAATTTCCAAATTTATGATAAAGATGAATGAACAAAGTCAACTTTTTAGAACAAGATGAAATATAATT
>PEQN01000020.1 GCA_002786225.1 Leptospira sp.
TTATTTAGATATAAGGTTAAAATTCTCTCTAGGGATAGAGGTAATTAATCTAAAGAGAAGCTCTTTTATAACATATAAAAAATTATTTTGAATTTTGCATCCAGCACCATTTTCAACGCTCAGCTTTGCATCGCTAAATGGTGCTGGGGCGCCCTCGTCGAGGGAGAGCCGGAGAAGGCGCCCAATCGGTAGCTGTGGCACCCTACTCAAGCAAGACTTTACCATCCAATTCAATTCTGACAAGTCCATGGTGAGCCTCGCCCAGCACCACTCAGTCGCTAACGCTCTTTTGTTGCAGTGGTGACTGGATAATACAAAAACTAATTCCTTGTACATTTTGTCTGTTATATTGGATGAAAGTCGCAGGTAAGAGACATAATTTTTATCGACCGGTTAAAATGTTTCTAAAATTCGATGAAATCAATCTCAGAAAACGCTTTTATTCCAAATTAACGATCAAAGATGTACATACCTAGCTTGGAGCAAAAACAAAAAGCTAGCTTATAAAATGAAAAAAAATCTAAGCTACTTTTTCGTAGGAAAGCGGTTTGCCCTTTCTCGTCGCACCCTGGAACATCGTGTTCCAAAGTGCGAGAAACGACATCCATGTCGTTTTGACTCGAAAGGGCAAATCCTCGTTAGGTTTGAATTTTTTCCTATACTAAAATGAAATCATTATAATGCAACCGCCCGCACAGGCTTGGATGGCTTGCCTCGGCATTTGGAGCACGGATGCGGAACATGCCGACGAAAGAGGGCAAGGCGAACAATAATTGGATTTGAATTATTCCTATACTAAATTAAAGAAAATCTTTCAACTACAAACTCCTAGTGAACTGTTTGCCTCCGCAGCGACTTTTACGGACCCAACTGGCAACTAGGATAATGGGAAGGCATACACGGAGTCAATTTTCTATGAATTTGGCACACAGTGTGCCAACTCGAATTATAAACAACTAACAATCGTTATTATATTATTTTAAAAAAATAACATTTATTAGTTTATATCTTCTTCATCTAAAGACTGAATCGATCTTTCATCCCCTGCGCTCGGGATCGATGCGGGGTCAATAAATTGGAAATGAAAAATATACTTTAAAATAAATGCAAGACAGCAATTTATTGACCAGAGCAAGAGCCCGACTAAGCGCCCAAGATTTTAAGAACCTATTTAAGTAGTCTAAAATTTCATTTGAATCTTTACAATGAAACCAAAAGGATGGAATCCTATGAAAATTGAAATCGGAAGAGAATCCACTGGCCCTTTGAAAGGCGTGAAGGTTGTTGATCTAAGTTTGCTTTTGCCTGGACCTCTCTGCTCCATGCATCTTGCTGACATGGGTGCGGATGTAATTAAGATTGAGAATCCTCGTGCTTCCGATGCGTCTCGTGTGATGTATAAATCGGCGTCAGGACTGCCTGGGCTTTTTATGATGCTGAATCGAAATAAGAAAGCCATTACACTTAACTTTAAACGTGATAAGGCGAAAGAAATTCTTTTTAAAATATTAGAAGATGCGGATATTCTACTGGAAGGTTTTCGACCTGATGGTATGGACAAAATGGGAATAGGCTATGATGTTCTCAAAGAGAAATTTCCAAGATTGATTTATTGTGGAATTTCTGGTTATGGAATAGATGGAAAGTATGTGGATTTTGCAGGCCATGATTCCAACTATCTCGCATTAGCTGGCCTTCTTCACCAATCGGGAGAGACGCCTAGTCTTGGCGGTTACCAACTCGCAGATGTGGGTGGAGGAACCTTGACCGCACTTTCTGCCATTCTTGCTGCATTGTATTCCAGAGAAAAAACGGGAATTGGACAGAGAATAGATATTTCCATGATGGAAGGTTCTTTGCAATTTTTATCCTTGTATGCAGGAATTTATTCTGCTGAGAAAAAAGTTCCCGAACCAGGGAATGGAATTCTTTCAGGCGGGCTTCCGAATTATAATATCTATAAGACGAAAGAAGGACGGCATGTCGCCTTAGGTGCCTTAGAGGATATGTTTTTTAAAACTTTCTTGAGGCAGTCTGGCCAAGAAAAAATGCTAGAAGATCTTCCATTTCAACAAGAAAATTTTCCCGCTATTGGTGAGAGATTAAAGAATTACTTTGCTTCGAAAACAATTTCGGATCTTCAGCCAATTTTTGAGAATGCAGATTCTTGTCTGACTTTGATACGAAACTTAGAAGAGGTTGTTGCCTGCGAACACCTTAAAGAAAGAGAAATGATTCTAGAAGTGGATCATCATAAATATGGGCCCATTTTGCAGTTTGGATCGCCTTTTCATTTTCTTAGTACTCCAACTAATTATAGACTTCATCCTCCCGAACATGGTGAACACAATTTGGAAATTTATACAAAGTTAGGTTATTCTATCCAAGAAATAGAGGATCTAAAGAAAGAAAGAGTGGTATAATGAATGAAAATAACATTAGAGAGTTAGCATATACTCTTGGGGAAGAAGTAAATTTTCCAAAGAAATCAATACTTATATCACCAGAAATTAATTCTAAGTATGTGTATTATATATTACAAGGAACTCTTAAGCAATTCTATCGCATTCAAAGAAAAAATACCACATCTTCAACAAAAGTAAAAGAAACAATTTTTCGTTTAATCCAAGAAGGTGACTTTTGTGAGTCTGCTACATCTCTAAGAGGTGAAGGTCCAAGTTCTGATTTTGTTGAAACATTTACAGAAATAAAGGCTATTCGAATTTCTTATCTAGAATTGCAAGAGAAAATGAAATCAGATCTGTCATTAGCTAATTATGTGCGTCAGATTATAGAGGATTATTATCTTGAACAAGAAAAGAGGATACTTTCTTTACTTTCACTTACTCCTAAGGAAAGATATAATAAGATAATTGAATCTCACTCTGATTGGATAGGTAAATTTCCTGATTATGCGATAGCATCTTATTTAGGTATAACTAAGGAAACGATGAGTAGGTTTCGTGCAATAAGTTGATTTGAATCAACTCTACAGTTCTAGTTTTTAATATTACAAATAGTTAATCATTTTCTTCTAGATCCTAGAGGATTTTTTATGGAAAATTTGTATTTAATATTAGGATTATCATTGCTATGGACCCATGAATTGGATGCGATTCGTAGACGGGAATGGAAAATATTCTTTATCATTGGTGATTGGGAAGAGGAAAAAGCTTATTGGTTTTGGATTTTTGCTCATATTCCTTTATTCTTTTTAAGTTATTATTTATTTATTCCTAGTGAATCATCAGGAGATCATTTTATTTATAAATTGGGTTTAGATATATTTTTTATAGTTCATTTATTGCTTCATATATTCTTAGCTAAACATAGAGAGAATCGATTTCAATCTTTTGGTTCAAAATTTCTTATATTTACCGTTGGAATCTGTGGAATCTTAGATTTATATATTCAGTTTTTCTGATTTATAGTGTTTACTAAGATATAGTTTCCCTGATAAAATTCTTGACAGTTAATTTTTTTTAAAGAAAACTTTAGCTTATGAACCGAATAAAGATCTTAGGTATTGCTTTCACTCTAATTATAGTATTCTTATTCTATCAATTTCTAGATTTAATCACTGATTATTTATGGTTCGAATCACTGGGATTTGTTTCTGTTTTCTTACTTAGGATCCAATACCAAATGATTTTATTCGGCTCTGTGTTCTTAGTTTTTACAAGTATACTTTATTTGAATTTTTCTATCACTCTTAGACTCACTCGTACATTTCCATTGCCCTTTTTTCGTTACCAAGATACGAACCAACAATCCCGAATCCTTCATCTAACATCGAAAGTTTTGAGTTTGATTGCTCTTGCTGCAAGTAGTGTGATTGGATACATTGCAGGTAGTTTTGCAAAAAACAATTGGGAACTTATCCTTAAATATGCCAAGCAAAGTGAATTCGGATTTGTTGATCCAATCTTTAACCAAGATGTGGGTTTTTATTTTTTTACACTACCTTTTTGGAATTCCATCCTGGGTTGGTTAGAGGCTATTGTTTTAATTTGTCTCCTAACATCTGTTATCTTCTATTTCATAAGAATGGGTATGGGACTTATTTCAAATAATTTCAAATCAATTTTTACTGGTCCAATTAAAGTACAAATATCTATTTTGCTAGCTGCCTTTGCATTTTTAATCGCATTTGAATTTTATATCAATCGCTTTGGATTGCTATGGTCTCCATCGGGAGTTGTATTTGGGGCAGGTTATACCGACCTTCATAGTAGATTGTATGGTTACTGGTTTATGGCAAGTCTTACTTTAATCTTGGGGGGACTTGTGATTTATTCTTTGTTTCTAAGCGGTGGAAGAATGCTCGCAGGAATAGCAGGTCTATTTCTTATCGCAAGTATTTTCTCTCAGGGAATTATTCCTGGATTAGTTCAGAAATTTATTGTTGAGCCTAATGAATACACAAAAGAAGAACCTTATATTAAAAATAATATTAAATTCTCAAGACTCGCTTATAATCTAGATAAAATAAATGTTAGAGAATATTCTGGAACCGCTTCTTTAGATAGCAATAAAATCAATCAAAATCAATCTACAATACGGAATATTCGCCTTTGGGACTGGGAACCTCTTCTTTCAACTTATAGACAACTCCAAGAGATAAGACTTTACTATAGATTCAATGATGTGGATGTTGATAGGTATTCTATTAACGGAGATTATCGACAGATGATGGTTTCTGTCCGCGAATTAGAATATGAACAAGTTCCTGATCGTGCTAAAACTTGGGTAAACCAAAGACTTAGATATACTCATGGTTATGGTTTGGTTGCTTCTCCTGTAAATCAAGTTACAGAAGAAGGACTTCCTGATTTATTTGTAAAAGATATTCCTCCGAACAAAGTGAACGGTATGGAAATCACAAGACCTGAGATTTATTATGGCGAGTTGACTAGGGATTATATTTTCACAAATACATCTAGTCCTGAGTTTGATTATCCCTTGGGTGATACGAACAAAGATTCTTTTTATCAAGGACATGGTGGTGTAAAGTTAGATACATTCTTAAAGAGATTGATCTATGCATTTTCCTTTCAAAATTTTAGAATTCAAATTTCAAGTTACTTTAGTGATGAATCTAGAATTCATTACTATCGAACCATTGAAGAGCGTGTCACAAAAATAGCTCCCTTTCTTCGGTATGATGCAGATCCTTATCCTGTAGTAGCAGATGGCAAAATCTATTGGATTATAGATGCGTACGTTTTGGACTCACATTTTCCTTATTCTGAAGCCTTTGATCGTTATGGAAATAACTATATACGTAATCCAGTTAAGGTAATTGTAGATGCCTACAACGGTGATACAAGATTTGCAATTATCGATGATAAGGAACCAATGATACAAACTTATAAAAAGATCTTTCCTGATCTATTTGTTGGAGTTGACCAAATTCCAATTTCTATCAAGGAACATTTTCGTTATCCTTTAGATCTATTTAAAGTTCAGGCTAAAATGTATCTTTCGTATCATATGCAAGATCCTCGAGTTTTTTATAATCGAGAGGATATGTGGAGATTTCCTATTGAGAAATTAGATGGTGTTGAAAAGTCAGTTGAACCATATTACATGATTATGAAACTTCCAGGCGAAGAAAAAGAAGAATTGCAATTGATTTTACCATTTACGCCTGTTAACAAGAGTAATATGGTTGCTTGGATGTCTGTTGGTTGTGATTCTGAAAATTATGGTCGCAGTATAGTTTATAAATTTCCTAAGCAAGAACTCATTTTTGGACCTATGCAAATTGAATCTAGGATAGATCAAAATCCGATTATATCCGAACAGATCACTCTTTGGAGTCAGCAAGGATCGCGAGTTATTAGAGGAAGTTTGCTAGTGATCCCTGTCGAAGATTCTCTGTTATATGTAGAGCCATTGTATCTTAGAGCCAAAACAGGTCAAATGCCTGAGCTAAAGCGTGTTATACTTTCTTATAAAAATGAAATAGTCATGGAGTCAACCTTAGAATCTGGACTACGCTCTATCTTTGGTGGAGGTAAATCTGGTTTTACTTCAAGTTCCGTTTCGAATACATCACAAAAAGAAGAATCAGGAATGCAAAAGATTTTGAAATTGAGTAATCTTGCAGATGAAACTATGCGTAAGGCTGATTCTGCAATCAAAGCGGGTAATTGGAAAGAGTATGGCGAGCTACAAGAAGAATTGCGACAGCTTATCCAAGAGTTGAATCGTAACATCATAGCTCAGGGCAAGAAACAATAAATCATAAAATTTATCTGCTATAGCTTATATAATGGTAAAAAAACATAATTTTAAAAAAAGTATTCTCTTGCTTTTCTTGAAATCTGGGAGCTAGGTGGAAAAATACCTTAGCCACCTCCTTAAGGGGGTGGCTTTATTTAAACTTTCCTGGAATTTTTCACAAGCTCAGGTAAATGCCCTAAGGCGGCATGAATTCTGTGCATTTCGAGAGCTGGTCTTGCAGGGATTCCGAAATAAATAGTTTTTTCTTCAGAGTCTTCTGTAAGACCTGTTAAACCTAAAACTATACTTCCTTTCCTTACTCGAACATGTTCTGCAATAGCGGATTGTCCACCCATGATCACATTGTCTTCTACCACAACTGATCCAGCTAGCACAGTACCACCTGCAATAAATACATAGTTACCTACTCGGCAATTGTGTCCTACATGAACATGATCATCGAATTTAGTATGATTTCCAATCATTGTTGTTTCGATAGTAGCACGGTCTACTGTACAAGATGCACCCAATTCTACATCATCGCCTATAACAACATTTCCGATTTGAGGAACTTTATATCTTATACCGGCATAATCATGAAAACCAAAACCATCAGCTCCAATTACCGTATTGGAATGAACCAGTCCTCTATGTCCTATTTCACAATTTTCTCCCAAAACAACACCAGCTTTCAAAATCGTGTCGTTACCAACTTTAGCTGATTCCTCAATACAAACATGAGGATGGATCACAACATTATCGCCAATCCTAGCATTATCCATTATAACCGCATAATCCATAATAGTAACATTTTTACCAATAAGAGCTGAAGCTGCCACACTTGCTTTGGGGGATATTTTTGAGGAGTAAGTTGTTTTTTTCTCAAAAAATTGAAGAATTTTGATTAAATACAATTTAGACTCTTTCTCGGGAACTAGTAAAGCATTAGGAAAATTCTCTTTTAAGGATTCTGTTGTTAAGGCGATCACAATAGATTTTGATTTAGGAAATTTATTTAAATATTTTTTGGTTGCGATGTAATAAATTTTGTTAGGATCAACTTCTGCGGGATGCTCTAAATCTCCCATTCGTGAGATTTCTATTTCAGGATTTCCCTTAAAAGGAATTTTTAATTTTTCAGCCATTTCTCTCAATTTCATGAATCTTTTTTCTATCCCTCAATTGGTTCTTTTTGTAATCTTAATTTTACTTGCAATCTCCTTATTTCAAGTATAATTTGAAAAGATCACCATGTTTCGCAATTTCCTAGGATTAGCATTTATCATTTTTTTTATAACTAACGCTGTTTTTTCGAAGGAATCCGAAGAAGAAATTTGGCGTTCTACTCTTACAACGGAGAAGTTGGAAGAACTTGCTCGCTTTCAAGAAGCTCCAAGCGCTATAGAACCTTATTTGGCAAATGTTATTTCTTTTGAATATTATGAATATCGACTTCTGCAAATTGTTGTAGGCAGTCGTATGCATGAGAACAAATTCGATGAAGCAATTCAAATTTTACAAAAATACAGAGATTTCTTTCCGACTAAGAAAAATGAAATAACTGAACTTATCGAAATTATTCAAAATGACCAAGATGAAATCAGTATTCGTAATCTTGGATCATCCATAAATACAGAATATGCGGAATATTTGCCTATACTTGAGATGTCTGGCAAGAAATTATATTTTACATCCTTTGAAAGAAATGGAAGTAAAACAAGTGAAGACATTTATTACTCAGATTGGGATGAAAGTAAGAAGCAATGGTCGCAAGCTCAAAGCTTAAGTGAAATCAATACTGAATTCCCTGAGGCAGCGATTTCCCTTTCAATGGATGGGAGTACAATTATTTTGTTTGGTAATTTTTCAGATCAACTTGGTCTAGGGGATATATTCTACTCGGAGTTAACAAAGGATGGGTGGACTAAGGCGAAAGCTTTTCCACAACCCATTAATTCAGAATTTTTTGAAGCAGACCTTGTTTACACACCAAATCGAAAAGCAGTTTTGTTTTCGAGTGACAGACCCAATGATCTATTTAAAAGAAGACCCAAGGATCAGTTTTCCCTGGGAGATACCTGGGGAAATACTGATATTTATATTTCATTTCTGAATGAAAAAGGGGAATACAATGAGCCGATTAATCTTGGTTCTACGATCAATACAGCCTTTGCAGAAAGGACTCCCTATTTACATTCCGATGGAAAGACTTTATACTTTAGTTCCAATGGACACAATGGATTTGGAGATTTAGATATTTTTAAATCTGTTCGATTAGATGAAACTTGGACAAAATGGTCTAAGCCTGTTAATGTTGGAAGATTATTAAATGGATCAGGTGCAGATTGGGGGTTTAAACTTAACATAAGTGGAAAGAAGGCTTTCCTTTCTGCAGCAAGATCGGATAGTCTAGGAGATACTGATATTTATGAAATCCTTCCATTGCCTAAGAGAGCTGAGCCTCTAGAATTTAGTTTTGCTTTGAAGGGCAAGGTTTTGGATGAGGCAGGCAATCCTTTAGGCGCTGGAATTAAATGGTTTACTGAGAATTCTAAAGAAGAAATTGGATTTGCCAAAGCAAAAGCTACAAATGGAGATTATTTTGTATCCTTGGAAGTTGGTAGAAAGTACTTCCTTAGGTTTTTTCAACCTGGTTACCAAATACAAACTATTGAAATAGACACAGGTGGAATTAGTAAATACCAATCAGTAATCAAAGAAGTTATATTGAAAAAAGGGGGTTCTTTAGATTCTCAAACTCTTAAGAAAACTAAACAAAAACAATATCTTCCTGATGAGATATATTTTTATCCAAAATCAAAAGAATTAGATCCAGCGTATCTTGAAAATTTGCAAAGCATGGTTCTTTTTCTGCAAGAAAACCCTACTAAAAAAATTCTTATCAAAGGTTATGCTAAGGACGGTGGATCTGAAATAGATGATATCAATTTAAGCAGTGATCGTGCAGAAACGATTCAGAAATTTTTTCTTATTCATGGAATTGCTACCAAAAGAATTACTTTTTATGGTTTAGGTAGAACTAGACCAGATGGAAAGCTTATTGAAAATAGAAGAGCAATCCGATACCACCAAAAGGTTACACTTGAAATTCAAGAATAGGATTTTGTTTACTACTCAATGAATTCCTTTGAATTAACTTCATTTGTTATTTCCTCTTTGGTCTTACTCGCCATTATAATCAGTAAGCTTTCTTTCCGATTTGGGATCCCGACTCTTTTACTATTCTTAATATTAGGTATGTTAGCTGGTTCGGATGGAATTGGTAAAATTGAATTTGAAAATTATGGACTTGCTCAATCTTTAGGGATAGTTGCTCTATGTTACATACTTTTCGCTGGTGGTATGGAGACAGAATGGAAACAGATCAAACCTATACTTCGAGAAGGTTTATTGCTATCTAGCATTGGAGTTTTAATTACAGCATTTTCTATGGCTGTTTTTTCTTATTATTTATTGGAATTGAGTTTTGTTGAATCCTTGCTTTTGGGTTCCGTTGTATCTTCTACTGATGCTGCCTCTGTTTTTAGTTTATTAAGGACTTCTGGAATTGGACTTAGGAAAAAAGTCCAGTCCATCCTTGAATTAGAATCTGGTTCTAATGACCCACTTGCCGTAATATTAACAATTACCTTGATAGGTCTAACCTTCATTTCTACTTTTAATTATATAGAAATTTTAAGTTTTGTCTTTTCACAAATTGTAATTGGAGCTATTCTAGGTTTAGTTTTTGCTAAGGTGTATATTGAATTTATCAATCGTATCAATTTAGAATATGATGGACTCTATACTGTTATTTTTCTCGCTTCAGGAATTTTTATTTATTCCACCATTACGTTGTTAAATGGAAATGGATTCCTTGGTGTATATTTAGCTGGATTATATTTAGGAAATCATACTTTCATTCACAAGAAAAGTATCACTCGTTTCATGGATGGAATTGGTTGGTTGATGCAGATTGTAATGTTTCTTTCCTTAGGTCTATTGGTCTTTCCTAGTCAGCTTAAAGAAATTTTAATCCCTGGGCTTCTGTTTTCTTTTTTTCTAATTTTTGTTGCAAGACCAGTAGGTGTTTTCATTAGCCTTGGATTCTTTCCTTTGAATTGGAAAGAAAGAATGTTCATATCCTGGGTAGGTCTTAGAGGTGCTGCGCCTATTATTCTTGCCACCTTTCCTTTAACAGCGGGTGTTGCGAATTCTTCTTTAATTTTTAACTTGGTATTTTTTACAGTTCTAAGCTCTCTTCTTATCCAAGGTTCAAGCTTAAAATTTATGGCTAAGTTATTTAGCGTTAACGAACCCTTAGTGAAAAAGACTATTTATCCTTTTGAATTTATAAACCGAGAAAACAGTGATGCTAAATTAGAAGAGTTCATCATTCCATTCGGATCTCCAGTGGAAGGACTAAGTATACGTCAGTTAAAAATGCCGGAAGATGCCTTGGTCACAATCATATGCCGAGGAGAAAACTACATCTCTCCTAGCGGTCAGACAAAAATTGAGGGCGGAGACGTTCTACTTATTCTAGTGAATGGGCAGAATACTCAAAAAGTTGCCGATTGTTTGCAAAAGAAAAATATTTAGTTTAACTCTTGCAATACGCACCCATTTTTGTTGTCTAAGAAAATTGCCGTATTTGTTCTACCAAGTCCAGAAACAGATACTTTCTTATTTTCCACATCTAATTTGAAGTCACTGATTGGTATCCATTGTCTTGCAAAATTATGACAGAAATCTTCATCTTGCCCAACTACAAAATAGCAGGAACAATATTCTTTGGAATAAAAAGATGAGATGATGGATGGAAAAGCTTTGAGATTGCTCCAATTGGAAATGATCCAAAAAAGCATTATATCAAAAACAATGAAAAGAACTATGGCAAGAATTAATTTTTTAGGTTTCATTGAACACTCTCTACTATGGGTTTCAGAAAATCATTATCGCTAAAATCTTCTTTCTTTCTATCATCCGCAAAACGAACTACAATCAAATCTAGGCTAGGAATGATAAATAGCCTTTGTCCCCAATGGCCTGATCCGAAGAAGGCATCACTAGGAATATCAGGCATGGGTTTGGGAATACCTGCATCCGGAACTCCTGTGTTGGCATACCACTGAGCAGTGTAATTATTCTTCTCTAGACCTGGGTAGTATTTAGTTGTTTTATAACCTTCGCTAGGCGTTCTTGCTTGGGTAACCCAAGCATCTGGAAGTATTTTTTTGCCATTCCAGTAGCCATTATTCAAATAAAGGAATCCAAATTTTGCAACATCAGTTGGTGTAGAATAGATATAAGAAGATCCTACAAAAACATCGGAACCATCCTTCTCCCACGTAAGATCTCGAATTCCAAGAACATCAAATAGTTCTTTGTTGGGTAGAGCTAAGTATTTTTCTTTTCCGTATATGTTTTGTAAGGCGAGAGAAAGTATATTTGTATCGCAGGATGAATAATAGACTCTTTTGCCTGGTTCAGCCATAAGTGGAAGAGATGCTGAGTAGGCACCCATATTTGATCTTCCTTTCGTATACAGCATAGCAAGTACGGTCGAATTCAAAGGATTTGATTCATAACCTTCTCTAGCATCTAAACCAGATGTCATAGTTAGTAAATGGTGGATGGTGATTTTCTTATGATCTTCTGAGGCATTCAGTTCAGGAACATATTCATATGCAAAATCATCCAACTTCATGAGTCCGTCTCGAACCGCAATTCCCACTAAGGTGTTGATATAACTCTTAGCCACTGACCAAAGTAAATGTTTCTGATCCTTCTTATAACCTCTAGCATACTTTTCATAAACGAGTTTGCCTTTGTAGATGATTACTACAGAATCCGTTCGTATCCCTAGACGGTCTTCGTCATTCCCAGTGAGAGTGAAACTATACTTCTCCATCTCCTGTAGCTTCTCCGTTTTCATTCCTAGAGAGGAAGGTGTTGCTGATTTCCAGCCCTGAGTTGGCCAGTAATCGCGTCGAATCGTTTGTAAATCATTGACTTGAATTGCACCACCGTAAGGTTTCAATTCAATTGCTGGCTTATTGCAAGCAACCAAAAGGAATAGTGAGATTAGATATCTTTTATTCATTATTTTCCTTTGCCCCGAAGATAGAGGACAATTCTATTAGGAAAGTTTGAATAAATCTAGCAAAATTTCAGTTAAGTTGAGTTATTTTTTGCATAATCCATGAGAATGTTAATCATATTATGAAGACCGTTTCTGCGGCTGATGGAAAGGAATTTCTGCAATCCTATGGTTTCAATAAATTCCAAACTAGACTTAGCAATATCTTCTGGAGTATGCCCAGAGAAAACTTTGACCAAGATGGCTATCAATCCCTTTGTTAAAGAGGTATCACTATCAGCATAAAAATGCAGGTTTCCATCAATCATCTCAGGTGCTATCCAAACTCTAGATTGGCAACCAGGAACCAGAAACTCATCCTTCTTCTTTTCTTCTGGATACTTAGGGAGGGATTCACCCAGTTCAATCAAAACTTGGAAGCGTTCTTCCCAATCCGTAAGATCGGCAAATTCTTCCATGATTTCTGATTGAGCTTCGCTGATGGTTTTCATTTTTTAACCTTCTTTCTCAGGAAAAATCTTCCATCCGATAACTGAACTCTATTCTCTGAGGTAACAAGCATTTGAATCTTTTCGGATGCCTTGTTCTGATAGTAGTATTCAACTCTTGAGACAACTTCAAGCTGATAAGCTTCCTCTTGGGAGAATACAATTTTCTTTTCTGCAAATTGTATTTCTATACAAGAAAATGGTTTCGTGAGTACGTTACAAAATGTACCATTGGGGGGAAATTTTTTCTCAAATAAACCACAGTTACTAAGTAAAATAAGTAAAGAGATACAACTTATATTAATGAAAGTTTTCACTTTATTCATCTTCCATTTCATTAGATTCAATCACCTTTGGTTCTGTTAGATCAACATTCGTTTTTAGGCTTGGTCTCTCTGCTATCCAAGTCCTTAGTTGGCTTTTGTATTCTTTGCTTTTTTCAGTAGAATTGTTCAAGGCTATACTTAAAAGATCAACAGCCTTTTGGTGAAGATTCTGAGCATAGAAAATTCTAGCTTCCATGAGAAGTGATTTTTGAGTAATGAAATCAGGAAAATCAGTTTTACTTTTTCTAAGGAAATTCAGTGCTGGAACATAATCCTTGGCATAGTAGTAGCACATTCCATTTAAGAAATTTTCTTCTCTTTCGGTGAGTAGGATTTTGCCCAGGAAATCTTCCGCTCTGTTAGATAGGAGTAACTTTTCCAAGTCTTTTGTATTTCCTGATCGCACAGCTGAATAAACCAGCAACCAAACAGTGGGATGGTGGAATTCCGATTCCAAAGATTTCGTATCCAAAACAGAATACTCTTTGTAGATGATAGGAAACTTTTTCTTTTCGCGGTAGGCTTCAGTTAAGAACAAGAGAAATTGATTGGATTCGCTTTCTGGAAAATCTTCTTTGATTGCCTCAGCCATCCTTGCGTATTTGAAAATATTGGCAAAATCATCCTTGGTTTTATTGCTATCACCAAAGATCAATGAGATGGGCTCATCTATGTGGGAAATCAATGAGGCAGAATCAAATTGGAGCCCATTTAACAAAGAACTGTAGTAGAAGGATCTAGCTCGGTAGTGAATGGAAGATGGATCCAAAGGATCTTTATCTAAGAAATCTAAAGAATAGGTATCAAAGTCTCTGACAAAAGTTTCATTTAGTTCGTTTTTCTCTATGGCAGCCTGAATTTTAACTTTTTGCTTTTCGATTTTTTGTTTTTGGTCTTTCGTAAAAAAGAGTCGTATCTTCCTTTCTTGGAAAAATCCGAATAGAGCAAGACCTAGAAAGAATACAAGAAACAAGTAGGGGAACTTTGATTTCTTCTTTCTATGGCTTTCGTGTCTGGGTAAATACGCCATATTAGCCAGATTAAAAGTTTTTTCGTAAGATTCATCTTTTTTTTTGTCCTGAACCCTTGACAGGCTTTTTGTTTTATGGTTATGATATCGTTATGACAATAGACGACGAATTTATGGATGATATCGACGAAGAAGAAGAGTTGGATGCTGATGCGATCACATATGCTTGCGAAGACTGCGATCATAGATGGGAACCAGATGAACTGGACGAAATGATTTGTCCTATGTGTGGGTCTGCCAATATCGTTGAGCTTTAGAAACAAGAAGGGTAGTTTATTTAGTTCTGCCTTTCTTTGCATTGGACTTTTTCATTCGATTTTTTCACAAAACCAAGATTTCGATTCTTTGTATAAGGAATACAAATCAGGCAATTATAGCCATGTTGCAAGACAAAGCAAACTCATAATCCAAAAGGATAGCTCTACCGAAAGAGACTTAAGATTCTTGGTTCTGTATATTTCCACAGAGAACAAGATTGAAGAAATGGACAAGATGCTTGAAACAGTGTACCAATCCTCAGATAAACGAACCGCTCATTTAACAAATGCTATGTATTTAATTCTAGAAAGAGCCCTAGTTGCTAACACACAAGCCATAGGTGAAAAATGGGGTTATCGATTCAGACAAGAAGCTGAAACTTCAAGTAGATATGCGGACGGATTGTACTATTATGCAAGCTTACTTTTTCAGAATCAAAAAGAAAAAGATGCATTCTTTGTTTCTAATTTAGCTCTCAATGCGAATCCCAATGCAAACTTAAGGAATCAAATTCTAACTTTACAATCTGCAATCAACAAAATACAAGCTAATAAGAAGTAAAGATTGAATCCAAGTCTACGCATACAAACTGGTCGATGGAAGGGTAGGGCAATTCCCATACCTTCACAAGTAAAGGGGAATTCTAATTTCACTCCAGCCATTTTGAAGAAATCCATATTTTCCATATTAGATGGTCTTAGAGAAAAGGGGAAAATCAATTTTAAGCATTCTGCCTTTATTGATCTCTTCGCTGGTTCGGGACAAATGGGCATGGAAGCACTGAGCATTGGATTTGCAAAAGTATTATTCTATGAAATGGCGAAAGAACGATTTGCAGGCTTAGTTGATCTTCTTAAGGAACATAGGGATTCTGCCTACCTCTTTAAAAAGGACAGCTTCCGACAACATTCCAACCTTCCTGAACTAGATGGAATCGAACACTTGGTATATTTTATAGATCCACCCTATCTACATTGGTCAGGCTCTAATGCAAAAATTCATAGTCTCATAGATGGAATTCTTTCTAGTTCCAATCTTCCTAAGACGATTTTAATCCAAGCGCCCAACCAACCAAAGTTAGATGGTTATAGTTTTCGTGAACTAGGAAATCATAGCCTATATCTTATACAAACCTACTCTGATATTGGAATCACACAAGACTTGGAATTAAACGACAATGAGAGTTCTGATTCAGAAGTAGATGCAAGGTAGGGCTCAAAAACATAATCCCATGTTTTACCACTGCTTATGAAAATCATTTCTTATCACTGGAAAGGCAGAATTTTACAAAATCATCTCTTCTGTTTCGGAATTTTGTTTTTTTTACTAGTAAATCCTGGAGTTTATGGTACAGAACGTACCTTACCAAGCTACGAAGAGTATAGGCGGAATTTTACCCCAAGCGAAGCAATTCTCATTGATAGAAATGGAATTCCGCTTCAAAGCATTCGAAGAGATTTTCAAAAGAGAGCCTACCTTTGGTTAGAGTTAGATGAATTTCCCTCTTATTTAATTGAAGCTATCCTTGCCACTGAAGATAAGAATTTTTGGAAGCATTCAGGAGTGGATACTCTAGCTTTCCTTTCTTCCTTTTATTCTGGAATCAGAGGCAGGGGACTTAGAGGTGGATCAACCCTGAGTATGCAATTGGTTTCTTTGATAGATCCTAGTTTGGGCGGTGGAGGAAAGCAGAGAACTATCGCTCAGAAGATACGGCAAATCCAAGCCGCCTCAGATTTAGAAGAAATTTGGACCAAAGAGCAAATCCTAACAGCCTATTTAAATTCCATTCCACTTAGAGGGGAGAATTTGGGTATCCCAATTACAAGTCTACAGATTTGGAACACTGCAAGCAAATCCATAGATAAAAAGATGAGTTTGCTTCTTGCTTCCATGATTCGTTCACCAAATGCAAGTTTGCAATTGATTTCAGAAAGAGCTTATAGACTCTCCAATGATTTGGGTTGGAATTACACCAAACAAAGTTTAGAGGAATTTGTGAATCTATCCTTAGATTCTAAATTACAGAACAAATTAAGTTCTAAGACAAATCAAATACAGAATGAACTTAGTTTAAGCAGTTCATTAGGTAATCAACATTACAACAAAGGACACAATTATGCTTTTCATTATGCAAACCAAATTGCTTCCCAAGGAAGAGGCTTAATTAAAACCAGTTTAGACTTTAATTTCCAAAAGCAGGCTTATGAAAGTCTTAGAAAGAATCTCGCACTCATTCAAGATAAGAATGTCAGGGATGGAGCAGTTCTTGTGCTGGATAATAAAACAGGAGAGGTCTTAGTTTATGTGGGAGGTATTGAAGATTATTCTAGTGCAAAATATGTAGATGCTATCCAATCCTATAGACAAGCGGGTTCTACCTTAAAGCCTTTTTTATATGCACTTGCCATAGATAAAAAATACATCACCGCAACATCAATATTAGTTGATTCACCTCTTGATATAGATGTTACAAGAGGTATGTATAGACCTTCCAATTATGATAGAGAATTCAGTGGACCAGTTTTTGTTAAACAAGCACTTGCCTCTTCTTTGAACATTCCGGCAGTGCGTTTGGTGCAAATGACAGGAGTAGATCCATTCTTTGAGAAAATTAGAATGCTTGGATTCCAAAATCTTAAAGATTCTGATTACTATGGCTATTCCTTAGCTTTGGGAACCTTGGATGTTAGTCTTTGGGATTTGACTCATGCCTATCATATTTTAGCAAATTCAGGCAGAAGCCAGGATGGCAAAATTCATTATTCACCTGAGTCCAGTTATATTATTTCCAACATTTTATCCAATCGATCAAACCGAAGCCTTACTTTTGGATTGGAGAATTCCCTTTCCACTCGGTATTGGACAGCGGTTAAGACAGGAACCAGCCAAGATATGCGAGACAATTGGTGTATAGGTTATTCAGAAAAATATACGGTAGGAGTTTGGATAGGAAATTTTAGCGGCGAGCCCATGTACAATGTAACAGGTATTACGGGAGCCGCACCCATTTGGCGTGAAGTCATGGATTATCTTCATGCAAATACAAGTTCCCAAGAGGGAATAGTCCCTAAGGGTTTACAGCTTGTCTATGGAGATTATTTTTTAACTGGAACGGAGCCAGATAGGAATCCTCTTTTAAGCATACAAGAAATTCGGAATACAAACCAAGAACTTTCTGCCAAAATTACCTACCCAATTGAAGGAATGATTCTAGCTTATGATCCAGATATTCCAAAAGAGTTTCAGAAAATACTCTTCCAAGCAAGTGGAAACACCCAGGGTCTATTGTGGCAATTGAATGGAAAAAATCTAGGTCTTGCGATTAAACCCTACTCATGGCAGGTTCAAAAAGGAAAGTTCAATCTTTTCTTGATTTCTGAAAAAAATAGAAATATACAGTCAGTTAGTTTTGAGGTTCGGTAAATTTTCTCTTTTCTTGATTATCTCATATTCTAAATTGGGAATACATGGCAAAACCAATTCGATTTGACCATACTTACACTATTTCAATTGCTTGGGGCGACATGGATGCATTCGGTCATGTTAACAATGTAGTTTATGTGAAGTATTTTGAGACAGCTAGGGCGAATTTTTTTTCTGATCTATCAATTTGGAATACAGATTTAAAAACGTTAAAAGCTGGTCCAGTATTGACCCACCTGGATTTAGATTATCGCAAACAAGTTTCTTTTCCTGCTGATTTGGATATTACTCTAGGAATTACTTCTTTTTCTTCTAGAAGTTTTGATGTTTCTACTTCTATGTGGTCAAAAGATGGACAATGTGTCCTATCTGGCTATGCTCAGATAGTATGGTTTGATTTTGAGAATGGAAGGCCTGCATCCATTACCGATTCTATGAAAGAGATATTTAAATCCATGGTTGATAGATACAATGGCAATTAATCATTCCTTGCGAAGGGTTACAGATCGATTTAAGTTAGGTGATGAGCTTCTGAAAATCTCTAGAATCTGTCTAGGTGTATTTTTTCTTTTCATTGGGTTTGGAATCTTGGCTCCGACGGATGAACTTGGACTTTATGACCCACCAATCATTCGAATCATCCATTCTCTAGTTATGTTGGGTTTATTTATTTCCACTTATACCTCTACTTGGGTAAAGGAACATCTGGAATTAATTTTGAATTCAGTTTTCTATACAATGACAATACATTCCTTCGTTCTACTCTATTGGAATGATTTATATATTGGATACTTGATAGGTATGGTACTTGTGATCACTTGTATAGGCATAAGCTTCGTTGAGAAAAGATGGTTGATTACTTATCTATTTTTTGTTATCATTGCGTCTATCGTTGTTGGTTTGAGTACAAATAAGCCTCAAGTTGATTTGAGTTTATTTTTTCCTACTATCATTACGCCTGCTTTAGTTTCTTATTTAACACTTAATATCAGATTAAGTGCAGTAGAAAAGTTAAAAGAATCTGAAATCCAATTGAAAGAATTTTATTCTAGAACCTCGGAAGATCTTCTAATCGCTCAAAATACTCAGAAGTCTTTGGTAACGATCAAAGTCCCCGATTCAGATCGATTTAAAATCTCAACTTATTATAGATCTTATGACAAGGTTGGTGGTGATGTACTCAGTGTAGAAGTTCGACCTGATAAGAGACTGAATATTTTTTTCGCAGATGTTTCAGGTCATGGTATAGCATCTGCCATGGTGAGCGCTATGGCTAGTCTAGCATTTAAGATTGTATCCAGATCTAATATTCAACCTGCTGAATCTTTAATGATTATGCATGAACTTCTCAAACCACTTGTCTTGAATCATCACATTAGCGCATGTTTTGCGATATTGGATGCAGAGAAAAATCGTATTGAGTATTCCTATGCCGGACATCCTCAGATATTATTAATTCGAAACAATCATGTCATTGAAATGGAAGGAAGAGGTTCTTTGATACTTTCTCATTTTGAACCCTCTTTGCGTGACTACCATTTGGATATTGAAGCAGATGATAAATTTTTATTTTATTCCGATGGTTTGGTAGAATTATTCAATGAAGCTGGAGAATTCTACGGAGAGGACAAATTTTATGAGAGCATTCTTTCGAATCAATCCAAGAAAGGTAAGGCATTACTCGAGGCAGTTGTGGGAGATTCTATTGTTTTTGCTGATGGACATATAGAAGACGACATGACTATGCTATTTATTGAAATGCAGAAATCTTAATACTACAAGAAAGGTAATTCATTCCTATGCCAGAAGCTCAAATTGCTAAGATTAAAAAACTTTTGATTGCGAATCGTGGAGAAATTTCTGTACGGATTCAAAAGACCTGCCAGAAATTAGGTATAGCTACCGTTGCTGTATATTCAGAGGCAGACCGCGAAGCAAATTTTGTTCTAATGGCTGATGAATCTGTTTGTATTGGGTCGCCTGAGCCTTCCCAGTCTTACCTCAACCAAGATGCAATTCTAAAAGCTTGTTTAGAAACAGGAGCTGATGCTGTACATCCTGGTTATGGATTTTTATCGGAGAACGCAAATTTTGCGAAAAGGCTTGCTGAATCCGGAATATTATTTCTAGGGCCTAGGCATGAATCAATCGACCTTATGGGAGATAAAATTCGTTCCAGAGAAGCCATGGCAAAAGCAGGAGTTCCCGTTGTTCCAGGATTCTCTTCTGATTCCAATAATGCTTCTTTGTTTCTCGAAGAAGCTAAGAAGATTGGATTTCCAGTCATGATCAAGGCAACCGCAGGTGGTGGCGGGAAAGGTATGCGTAAGGTTGACTCAGAATCTGAGTTTGCTCCCTGTTTTGAATCTGCTGTACGTGAGGCTACTAAGGCGTTTGGAAATGGTCTTGTCTTTTTAGAAAAATACTTAGGCAACCCACGGCATATTGAATTTCAAATTTTTGGAGATAACTTTGGAAATGTAATCCACTTACATGAACGCGATTGTTCTATACAAAGAAGACATCAAAAAGTTCTGGAAGAGACTCCTGCTCCGAATTTTCCAAGTGAATGGAAAGAAAAAATGGCTGAGTATGCAGTTCTAGCTGGCAAATCTATAGCTTATCTTGGAGCAGGAACAGTAGAATTCATATTAGGTGAAGATGGATCTTTCTTTTTTCTTGAGATGAATACTAGACTCCAAGTAGAACATCCTGTTACGGAAATGGTTACAGGTCTAGACTTAGTTGAACTCCAGATTCGGATAGCCGAAGGAAATGAACTTCCCGCACCACTATTGGAGAAAGATGGAGTACCTCAAAATGGACATGCAATCGAGGTTCGAGTCTATGCAGAAAACCCAAGCAACCAATTCTTACCTTCCATTGGAAAGATAGAATGGATGAAGCTTCCTAGTGCTAAGGGTATACGTTTAGATACGGGAGTGGAGACTGGATCCGAGGTGAGTATCTATTATGATCCTATGATAGGCAAGCTCATTGCTCATGCGGAAGACCGTGAAGCCTGTCGTAAGAAATTATTGCTTGCCTTAAGAAGATTTGTAATCTTTGGACCTATAACGAATATTAACTTTTTACAAAACATTTTGCAAGAACCTGATTTCATTGCAGGGAATCTTTCGACTCACTTTCTGAATGGCAAGGATTATTTAATCCAAGAAGATGAAGCTGACAAGAGGGAAGCGCTTTCTTGGATTTTTCACCTAACACAGAAACCTAAACTAGCTTCTTCGATTTGGGAGGTTGCAAGCAATGCTTTTCAAGTTTGAATCATCAGATGTCCAATATTCTGTAATTCCCCTGGGCTTAGGTTCTCTACGCATCCAAAGTTCGGAAGGAGAGAGCCAAGACTTTTTTCCAGAAACTCCTGATGAAATGGATTCCATTTTACCGGGACCTATTCTAGTCTTTACAGACAAAAACGGGAACGAATGCAGTATTCTTCAAAAAAGAGACAAGTTCTATCTGCATTGGAATGGAAATACCTATCATGTTCGCTTAGATTCACGCAACCTAGATGAGAGCGTTTTGGTTTCTAATGAAATCCGTAGTCCTATGCCAGGCAAAATCCTAAAAATCTATAAATCTGTGGGAGAGACTTTTGAGAAATCAGAAGTCCTTGGAATTCTCGAAGCCATGAAAATGGAAAACACCCTCAAGGCTGGCTTTGCTGGGAAAGTTATTTCTATTCTAAAAAAAGAAGGCGAAATTGTTTCTCAAGATGAAGTTCTGATGATTCTGGAACCTTTGCCATAAGTTTACAATTTTTTTAAATTAATTTGACAATTTTAAGCATATTTATAGCTTAAGTAAGCTAATTCACTACAATATAAGCATTTAAGGTAATCTATGAAATTAAGAATTTCTCATTCTTCTAAGATTGCTCTGTTGGCTCTCTTCTTATGTAGTTTCCCTATCTTTTCGGAAGATGGCGATGACAAAGAAGATAAAAGGCCTCCAAGAGCGGATCTTCCTTTCGAAATCAATGAAAAGAAAAGACTTTCTCAAAGAGACTTCAACAACAAGAAAGAAAACGGATACTTTACAGGACTTCCACTCATTAACTCGGATCCTAACGTAGGTGTGGGTTATGGAGCTCGAGTTTTGTATTTTCAGAATGGAACCAAAGAAGATCCATTCTTTGAATATACACCCTATCGTTATAGAATTTTTGCTCAATACTTTAATACGACTAAGAATGCTCCCTACCACTGGGCGAGTATAGATGCGCCTTATGTTTTTGATACTCAGTGGAGATTGCGTGGAGATTTAATCTACGGTAGAAATCCGAACTTGTTGTACTTTGGATATGGAGAAGAAACACTCAGGCCACTTAGCTATAGAGATCGTAATGATCCGAATCAACCCTTGGTTCGAAATGCAACTTTTAATGATTACCAAGAAGCCCAAAGCTATAGAAGACCTGGGAATGCAGGTGAGGCTCCTTTCGTCACCGATAGGCAATTCAATCGTTACGATTTAGAAAACCCAAACATACAGTTGTCAGGTGAAAGATCGTTCTTTGGTGGAACAGTTCGTCTTGTTGGTGGAACTAGATTCTCTAAACAAACACTGAGAACCTTTGATGGAAAAGTATTCAAGGCTAAGGATCCCTTCTTTGGCAACACTGACTTTTCTATTTTAAATGTTGATGTGGACACTCCTAACGGAAGAACCAAGGTAACAGAAGATTTGGAATCTGGTAAGATCATAGGCGCTAATGGTGGTTATATCAATACGCTTAGAGCTGGTATTGTCTATGATACTAGAGATTTTGAACCAGATCCAAACCGAGGTCTATTCTTAGAATACACTCATGAAAAATCTGTTCGCGCTATTGGATCGGATTTTGATTTCAATCGAAATGTTGCCTCAGCTAGAGTATTCTTTAGTCCTTTGAAAGGGATGGTAGAGAAATTAGTGATAGCTGGACGTGCCACAGCTGTGCAAAATAATGGAAAGACACCTTTCTTTGAAGTGAACCAATTTTGGGGAACAGAAACCAACCAAGCAGGTTTGGGTGGAAGAACTACAATGAGAGGTTATAAGCAAGATCGTTTTACTGGTCCTTCGAATGCTTTCGCTAACTTGGAAATTCGTTGGAAGTTCGCATCTTTTGACTGGGGAACTCAGCATTTTGACTTTCAATTGGTTCCTTTCTACGATGTAGGGAGAGTCTGGGACGATTATAAGAAAATGAATTTTAAAGACTATAAGCATTCAAGAGGTCTTGGTCTTAGAATTCCTTGGAACCAAGCTACCATCATTTATATAGATTATGGGGTTTCGGATGAAGATAGACAGACATTTGTTAACTTTAATCATATCTTTTAAGGAGGAGCAAGTATGAACAATTTAAAATTAAAAACAATTATCCTCCTAATCGTATCAGCAGGTATCTTTGGTATTGGATGTGAAGCGCCCAAGGAAAAAGATACATTAGGTTTAAGTGATGAAGAGCTAGGTCTAGTATTAACTGGTTTTTTATTAAATACTAACCTTGTCGATTTAAGAGATGGAACTGTACTTGACAAGGGATTGAACTTGATTTGGAGAAAATGCAGTCAAGGTCAAGTGTATCGTGGGAATGAGAATGATTGTCGTGGTGCAGTGTCTGGAACTCTTTTTACTCCAAATGACCAAGTTCTTTGGGGGGCTAAGAAATTTGCATATTGCAACACGAATACCTGGTCTTGCAATACAAGAACTGTACCTCTAACTTTAGTAGCTAATGCTGGATTTATAACAACTGGATTTAGTGAAGCTCTGAATACCTGTGCTGCTTTGAATGATGCGAATGGTTTTCCTGGTTGGAGAGTTCCTACACCCTTCGAGTTACAGAGACTCACGCTAGGTGGAAGAACAGCCTTACTTGCAAACTTTCCAGATACTGTCGAAAGCCTTTATTGGTCATCTTGGTCTGTACAAGATGATACAACCGGAGAAATAGCGATTACGGTGAATTTTGATCGAGAAAGTTTTGGTGAGGAGAAGACAGTTCAGAAAATAGAAAAGACTTATGTAAGATGCATTCGTCCTGCTGTCCCTACTTCTAATTAATCAAATCCAGTTTATTTAAGACATAAGTCTTTGAAAAGAGCCAGCGATAAGCTGGCTTTTTTTATTTTTGCTATTTTTTAAAAAAAAATCTAATCTATAATCGAAGTTTCCCGATTTTTAGTATAGGTAATAGAAATGAGTTCCATAGGATACATAGGTCACGGTCAATTAGAAAGTTCTCCAGAGAATTTTTCTATTTTACACGTCGTGTCACATGAATTGGGGCACGTACAAGAGTTTAAAAACGAAGCCTTCCGCCAAGGCGCTGATATTTCAGAAATTCGTGTGAAGATAGACATGGAAATGCGCGGTGGGAAGTTAGTTGCTGTTAGTGGAGAAACTTCAGCTACTACAAGAAAAAGACCAGAAAAAGAAAAAGACTCTCTTTTCGAACCTTATACAAAACCAGAAAACATAAATAAAACATCTGAAATCCCTAGTGAAAATTCTAAAGATGAAATCTCTAAGACTATGGATTCCAAGAAAAATATTCAAGAGTTGAATCTAGTTTCTCACAGAGATGCCTTAGAAAGCAAGGTTAGTGAATTGGAACTTGAAATCCAGTCCCAAGATTTATCTCTAGACCAGGATGATCTAACAGCTAATTCAGATCCAAGAAAACAAGAACTCATTCGTGAGAAAAATAGACTGCAAGAAGAAATTCGCATTCTTAAAATGCAAGAAGATACAAAGAAGAATTTTCAAATGCTAAGCCAATCTTATCAAAATATGATGGACAATGCTATGAATATAGGAAACAATTCTAGCTCATCCAAAAATGGAAATCTATTGGATGTGAATTCTTAGTTCTTCCCGAATTTCATCTATTCCTTTATTAGTTAGAGAAGAAGCATAGATGGTTTTTTGAGGTAGTTGGCTTGAATCTTTCTTGGATTCTGCTCTTTCCTTTTGGTTTAATTTGTCCTCCTTGGTTCGAATCAAAATGCTTGTAATATTTTTATTTTGAGCAGTTTGCAATAGCAGAACTTCCTCATCAGAGATTTTACGTCTTGCATCTAATAAAACGAATAAACATTTTAGTTTTACTGTTTCGTTCAAATACTTCTCAAGTAAGACCATCATAGACTTATGCTCGGCATGGGATGCTTTTGAATAACCAAATCCAGGTAAGTCGACCAAACTAAATCGATTGGGAACAACGAATACATTGATTAGTTTTGTTTTACCTGGGGTTCGGGAAGTTTTCGCAAGACTCTTCCGATTTAAGATAGCATTGATTAAAGAAGATTTTCCTGCATTGGATCTTCCTATGAATGCAATTTCTGGAAATCTGGACTCCTTGATAAACAATTTCGGATCTCCAAAGGATTTATAAAAAAATGCTTTTTGTAGTTCTGTAGAAAATTCTTCTGATTCTTTTGATTTCATTTTATTTCTTCCAATCCTTGGGGAAATTTTGTAGTTCAGGGTTCCATAGCGATAGTAAAATTAAAATAGCTTCATTTTTCCTAAATACTATAGGGATGTATTTACGAATTGATTTTGGAATAGTATTTTCACGAAAAATTTCAGAGACTTCTTTCATTGATTTGTTATGTGCAATACGAAGTCCATCTTGAATAAATCCAATATGATAGCCATCTTCCTGTGAAAGATTTTCTGACCAAACTTGTTGATTCCAACTAACTTGTAATTTTGATTCAGAAATATCAATCTGAGGTTCATCATAACAACTGCTATTGAATGGAATAATAAAGGCTGGTCCTAAGGTTTGTTTGCTAAGTAAAAATTCCTTAGTCCTGTATTCAAAACTTTTCTTTTCTTGTAAAAATTTAAAAGTCTCTCTTACAGTGGACCCTCTTGCTGGAGAAAGTGAAATTAACCTTAGATGTAGGTCTAATGTCTTCTTCCATAGGGAAGGTGAGTGAATGATGGAACAAGTCGAGTGAGCTATACTTATAAATGATGGTATATCCTCTTTCATTTGAGGACAGATTTCTTCAAAGTTTAAATGCTCTACATCATCATGTAGATTTTGGTAAACTCTGTCAAATTTGATTCCCTCCTTTTCCAAAAGAGGTACTATATTTTTTCGGATACGATTGCGAAAGTAGAGATCACTTTGGTTTGTCTCATCCTCCCAAATTTGGACATTTGAAATGTATTTGTAGCAATCATTTAATTCTGCATCTGTCAAGAGAGTCAAGGGTCGAAATATATTTCCATCCCATGTTGGCATAGTTGTGAAATTAGTGCCACTATCACGAATCAAATTGATTAACACAGTCTCTATATAGTCCTTAGTATGATGACCAGTTACAAGGTAAGCGTTATGGCTTTTGGCTATCTTGTTCAGTTCATTTTTACGTACTATTCGTCCTGTTTCTTCTAATGATTTTTTAATTCGTTTGGATAATTTAGGAATATTTTTGGATCTAAAATAATTTTTACCATCATTCAAGGATAAAAGTAGATTTTGAATTTCTAATTTCTCTTGGCTCGTCTCTCGAATATTGTGTGCTAGGTGAAACACTATAGGTTTCGGAATATTGTAATTCCTATGTAAATAATTATAAAACTCAAGAACTATTCTTGAGTCCTTTCCTCCAGAAAAACTGAGGATGGCTTGAAAATTTTTGATAAAACTATATGGAGAAATAATTCTATTCCAGAGATTGGTGAAGATTCGATCTAAAGGATTATCCATTGCTAGCAAGGGCAATCATAGTAATATCATCATGTTGTTCTCTACCACCTACAAAGGCTTCTAAGTCTTTATAAATTTCATTTAATAACTGATTAGAATCAAGTGCCCTTGCTGCATGTTTGACAAATGATTCGAATAGTCTAGGATCATCAAAACTTACTCCATTTTCATTCATTGCCTCTGTAACACCATCCGTATACAGAAGCATGACATCACCCTTATCTAGGGTAAAAGATCCTGAGTTACTCCAACGATTGATATTAGATTCTATTCCTAGTACTATACCCTTAGTTTCGATTAATTCTAAAGAGTTGCTTGCTTTTCGATAGATAGCGATATTACCATGACCAGCACCAGCAAATAAGAATTCGTTAGTCTTAGGCTCCCAGCTAATCAAAGTCATGGTCATGAACCTAGGTGAGGCAGCCTCTGAATAATTGTAATAGATATAAGTATTGATATCTGAAAGAATTTCATTGATTGTTGGTTTTCTGCGCACTAGAGAATGCAAGATAGTTCGAACTGTAGCCATCACGATTCCAGCGGAGACACCTTTTCCACTCACATCGCCTATACAAATAATCACTTCACTTTGATTCGGTGACACTATGAAATCATAATAATCTCCTCCGACACCCTTGGCTGATTTCATAAAACCAGAGAACTTAAAGCCATTGATTTCAGGAGTTTGTCTAGGTAGCAAATTCAGTTGGATATCACGAGCAATTTCAATTTCGCGCTCTATCATTTTCTGATCACCCATTCTTTTGTACATACGAGTATTATCAATAGTGATCTTTGTCAGAGCTGTGTATGCATTGAGAACTTCAAAATCGTCTCTTGAGAATGTTGAACTTTCTTTGGCCAAGTGAAAGCAATACGAGGTTCCATCCTCAGCAGAAAAGGGAATGATCAATAGATTTTTTTCTTGTTTGGGTTCCTTGAGATTGAATATTTCTTCTGTTTCTTTTTCACTGAGTCTTCCCGAATAAGAGTGCATGCCCGTATCATCTCGATTTAATTCATAGAATTTGCTCCATGCCTCTGATTTGTTCTTTTCGAAGAGTTTATTCTTGGAACTATTTGCGAAACTTGATGCAGATAATAAAATCATTCTCATCATCTCATCTTGGTTATCTAAATACAATTTACTCAGAGTTAAGGCAGATAAGTGTAGGTTTTGAAAATTCACACTTTGGTTCTTGGAACGCTCATATAGACTTGCATTCCGTAAAGCTACTGCAAATTGCCCAGTCAACAATTCCATCATTTCTCTTTCTTCTGAGATATGAATTGTGTCAGGTGATTGGGCATAGTCCATAGTAATTAATCCAAGTGCATTGACACCATATAGAATTGGTATGAGCAATTGTGAATGTGTTTTGGTTAGATCTGCATATAATTTATAGAATGGATGCTTTTCATTTTCAAGCTTGTAATGAATGGATCTAGCCTCTGTCATGCTCTTTACTAGAACTCCATAGCTTAAATCATAATCGAGTTTGATGCTTTTTATCTTTCGTTCCAACTTTGGATTGCTAGATTTATATCCTGCTAGGTGGATTTGAGATTTATCGACATCGATGATGAGAATTCCAACATTTCTTCCGCCCAGTCTTTGGTGGATGAAATTTGCAAATCCATAGGTAAGTTCTTCGATTTTGACAGTTGAATTGAAAAGAGCAAGTGAATCTAAGAGCAAAGAGACTCTATTTTCTTGTTTTTCTATTTGCAATAGACCAGAAAATCGAGCGGATCTTCTTTTTTCTAGAATCCATTCTTTCCCACAGCTATTGCAGTAGAATCTGGCTTTTCGAGTTTCGCCCTCAGGTGTTTTTGTATCACCACAAAGGACGCAGACATTAGATTCAGAAGACATACAGTCAATTTTATCAATCCGAAAGGAAGTTCAATTCTATTCTCCTTTTGCTTAAAGACTAAGCATCTTTCTTGAAAAACTGGTAATTTGGAATGGATTTTGCATAAAACTTAATCATTAGCTAAATTGCTAACAAATTAAGCAAGTATCTGTCAATTGCTTAATTCAATATGTCTAAAAAGTAGACAAATTGATTAAATATGGAGTAATTATGTCCGAACGAAAGATCAATCCTATTTTATCGATCCACGAAGTTGCTACAGCCATGAATTCCACCCATGATCCTGATGGATTGTTGGAGTTGATTTTGGACCGCTGCATTCAAATCTCAGGGGCTGAATCTGGTTCTTTAATGCTAATCAATGATAAAGAAAGCCTTTTGGATGTTATAACAACACGAGGGATGAATTTAAAATTGATGAGCGAAGTCAGGCTCAAAATAGGTCAGGGTATCACAGGAATGGCAGCTTCTACAGGTAAAGGAAAAGTTGTTAATGATATTCGTACAGATCCTGATTATATCAAAGTAAAAGAAGACATATTATCCGAATTAGTTGCTCCTATGATAGTGGAGGGATCTGTAATCGGTGTTATATCTTTAGATTCAAATAGACTCAATGCATTTACAAAAGATATGTTTGATATTGTGACTGTTCTTGCGAACCAAGCAGCGCAAATATTCAAAAATCTCCAAACCTTTAGGAATTTAGAACAAAAGACTAAAATCCAAGCTACTTTGATAGAAATTTCAAAAGTTGTAACTTCCTCCTTGGATATAAATGAGGTCTTCTCATCAATAATGAATCTATTGGATAAGTCACTGAAATTAGAAAAGGGGACTATTGTTTTGTTCAATAAAGAACAAGATATACTTAAAATAGTTGCCGCCTCGGGGCTTACAAGTGATGAGATGGAAAGAGGAACTTACCAAATCGGGGAAGGTATTACTGGCAAAGTTTTTGAAACAAGTGAACCAGTAATTATAGAATCTGTAGGAAATGATCCAAACTTTTTAAACAGAGTAGGTTATCTTTCCCACTTTAATATTGAAAATTCTGATTTAGCTTTGATAGCTGTTCCTATTATTTCCGACCAAGGTAAGTTAGGTGTAGTTTCTGTATTTTTAGACAATCATAAACATATGGATTTAAAGTCTTATCTGGACTTTCTTTTAGTAGTTGCTTCGATTATTTCTCAAACAATCAAAATCAATAAGCTTGTTGATGAGGCCAAGAAAGAAATCTCCAGAGAAAATATACAACTGAAAAGAGAATTAAAGAATAAATATAGATTTGGTTCCTTGATTGGAAAGGCATCTAACATGGAAAAACTTTTTGAGAAGATACAAATTGTAGCTGATTCAAGGGCTTCCATTCTAATAACAGGAGAATCTGGAACTGGAAAGGAAATGATTGCAAGTTCTATTCATTACAATAGCAGTCGTTCTGAAAATCCATTTGTGAAAATTAATTGTGCGGCTATTCCAGAAAATTTATTAGAATCCGAATTATTCGGTCATAAGAAAGGTTCATTTACAGGTGCTGTAGCTGATAAAAAAGGAAAATTTGAATTAGCTGATACAGGAACAATCTTTCTGGATGAAATCGGTGAAATGGATTTAAATCTTCAATCTAAACTTCTTCGAGTGTTACAAGAAAGAGAGATAGAAGCTGTTGGCTCTGTCAAAACCAAGAAAATAGATGTAAGAATTATAGCCGCTACAAATGCAAACTTGGAAGATTTAATTGCACAAAAGAAATTCCGCCCTGATTTATACTATCGTTTAAATGTAGTTAACTTGCATACTCCCGCTTTACGTGATAGGACAGAAGATATTCCTTTGCTCATCAACCATTTTATTGAAAAGTATACTAAAGATAATTCTAAAGAAATCCGTGGTCTCACTCGAGATGCTATAAAAATTTTGCTAAAATACAATTGGCCTGGGAATGTCAGAGAGTTGGAGAATGTTATTGAACGCGCTGTTGTTCTCTCTCAAGGAGATACCTTGGATGTGGAAGATTTTTCAGAAATTTCCGAGAAAATGGTAACACCAGAAATACGACAAGAGCCAATTAGTTCGGATTCAAGCGAACTAGTTGATGTTAGTTCTGGAACTTTTTCATCAAGCCATCTTGATACCTTGGACGGAAGAGCTATGGAAGCTATCGTAAATGAAGTGGAAGCTCGAATGATTCAGTATGCAATGAAAAAGTTTCGCTACACCAAAACTAGGGTAGCAAAATTTCTTGGGATCAATCGCAATACCCTAGATAAAAAAATCAAAGAGTTAAATATTGAATATTGAATATTGAATATTGAATATAACCAATAACTTTGCTTATTCAAATTATCATGTTTTATTCTAATACCAGTTTAAAACAATTGATGCTATCTTTTTTGCCTTTGATTTGCACATCCTTCACCAAAGAAAGCTTGCTTTGGTTAGCTGGAGATAGTTTCTCAAATACAGTGCTACTTAAAATTAAATCAGAATGGTTGGATTTCGTTAAACTTTCTAATCTTGAAGCTAAGTTCACAGTGTCCCCAATGATAGTATAATTTTTCCTTTTCTTACTGCCAATATTGCCTATCACAACTTCACCATGATGAAGACCAATGCCATGTTTTATTGTAGGATACTTATTCTGAGTAAATATTTTATTAATCTTTTGCAACTCAAATGACATTTCTATAGCAGCTTGGAATGCTTTTTCTTGTGGGTTGTTTATGGGAATTGGTGCGCCAAAGTATGCCATAACAGAATCTCCAATAAATTTATCAACGACTCCTCCATTTCTTTGGATGATATCTACCATTGAATCAAAGTATTGATTGAGAAAAGAAACTATATCCTTAGGATTTCTTTCTTCCGATATGGAAGTAAAATTTCTTAAGTCAGCAAATAATACTGTAACTTCCCTTTCTTCTCCTTCTTCAGCTAATCCTCCATTTTGAAGAATTTTATCTCGAACTTCATCAGAAACATATTCACCTAATAATGATGATACGAATTCTCTTTCTTGGACTGTGTCTGAAATTTTGATCAACATCCTACGTGCTTGGTTAGCGAGCAGACCACCAAATAAGCCAGTTACTAAAATATACAAAATTATTTCTATAAAATATGTAATTCCAAGAACCTGCTCCCTGGGTTCTAATCCATTAGGATATTCGATCTGCAACCAGAAAAAACAAATACTAAACAATAAAGATGAAAATACTCCTCCTACAATTGCTACTCGAAACGAAAAAGAAAATGCAGTAGCCATGGTCATAATCAGAAATAAGGAAGGTATGGTATGATTCATGATAGGAATTGTAAAATCGGGAGCAAAAAAATCTGTAATCAGGAATACAACTAGTGGTGAGAGTAGAGGATAACTTATTCCAAAAAAATAAAAGGATAACATTGCTTTGCTGGAAATATCTGTTCTTTTTAGAAAAGATTTTACCCCCAAAACAATAAGAAAACTCGCAATGATAAAGATAGACAAAGAAATCGTATGCATACTTCGCATATCTGCTGTAAAATGTAAAAGCATCAAAACGACAAAAAATAATGGCAAGGAATAAATCCAAAATTTTAAAAGAGTGGTATAGGCTTCTTTTGCTTCTGAGGTGATGAATTTGTCAATTACGCGGAGATTCATAGAGTTGAGTCTCTAGGAATTTTCCTATTGTGCAAGAAATTGTTTTTTATTTTTGAAATATTTTGCAGAGTTTACTAGTTCTAATTTTTATGAAAGTATTCTATAAGTGAATATCAATCATTCATCTTGCATTTTCTGGATGTATTTGGCAATGGATGTAACCTCATACAATGTTAGGTGTGTGTAAGCCTTCATTTCTGTTCCAGGGATTCCATTTTGGATAGATTTTACAATTCTTGGTAGAGAATAGCCATTCTTATAGCTAGACTTCACTCGGAAATCGGCAGGTTTCGTATTCATTTTTCTTTCGACTATACCAGAACCATTGCCAGCATGACAGGTCTCACAACCATTCTGTCGGTAGAGTGCTTCGTCGATGGGTACTGTCACTGGTATGGGAATTTCTTCTTGCTTAGGAACTTGGCTCTCATCGTCGGGTTGGTTGGCACAATTGCTAGCTAGACAGAACAGGAAAAAGAATATTAAATTTTTGAATTTCATAGATTTAGTTTGAAATAAATTTAGAGAAAGGTTAATCAATTTTAGATCAGTCCACCTTACGAATGCAGTGATTTCCTCGATCCGCAACGTATAAACTGTTCCCAAAAAAAGTTAAATTTAATGGACTGTTAAACTGTGCTGCGACTCCTGTTCCATTGGCATTTCCCATTACACCTACTGATCCTGCCAAAAGAGTCTTATTAAAATTTGTTAAATCAATTTTATAAATTGCATGATCTGATTCTTCCGCTAAATATAGAAATTTTCCCATGACAGCCATTCCCTTACGTGAGTTTGCTGTGACATTAGTAGAAACAGAGCTAAGCATGCCTGAGATCAAATCTAATCTTCGGATATTGCTTCCTGTAAAAGTACCGATGTATAAAATACTTCCATAAGGGAGAATGTGATTGGGATCCCCAATAGAATTTGTTAATGCTGCTCCATTTGTTTGTGTATTGAGTCCATTCCCAGCCACGGTTGTAACAATAGCCGAAGGGATAGTAACTTTACGAATTCTACTATTACTGTCCGCAATGTAAAGTGCTCCATCCCAAAAATTATAAACACCATGTGGCAGTTCATTAAATCGAGCCATTCCTCCCGTAGCATCTAGATAATCAGCAGGCGGATTTTGAATAGGATTACCCACAAAGCTGGTTACAGACTGAGTTGTAGGTTCAATTTGCCTGACTCCTTTATTGGTAATTTCTACGTAATAAAGGGAAGATCCATTCGTTGTTACACCACGGCTACTACTCAATCTTGCTGTTGTTCCTGTTCCGTTCAAATAACCATCAACAGATCCTGCTAAAACGCTATCGTTCGAAGTAGCAAGATCAATTTGACGAACACGAAAATTTCCACTATCTGCTATATATAATTTATTATTTAAAAAAACCATACCAGCGTTATTACTGTAAAGCGCTGTTGAGATCGGTCCAGTTGTAGCTCCCGCTGTACCACATGTTCCTGCAAAAGTCGTTACTTGCCCTCCAAGTTCCATTTTGCAAGGTATTGTGGTGGGTGTGTTTGGATCCATCTGAAAGCAGACACCAGGGAGAAGAATTTTATTTCCTGAAGAATCTCTTCCAATCACATCGACTCTATAAAATTGGTAGGCAATTAGGTTAGAAAGAGAAAAGGATAATAAATTATCTGTATAATCTTGCAATAAAGTAGCATTTGATTCTACTTCATGTATTGTTGTCCATGTATTCACTAAAGATGCATATATTTTATAGGAAGCAGATACTTTTGATTGAAAAGCAGGTTCCCAATTGACTTTTACTCCAGTATATGTTTTGGAACTGAGCTCGATGGCAGATGAAATGGATTGGTTAGTTGAATTTAATCCTATTAGTTGAAGAAGTGTGGCAGTATTTTGTATGCTTCTATCTAGCTCTGGCAGGAAGCAGTTGTTGCTTGCCGTAGATATAAAAAAGGCAAAGATACAGTATCTTATGAGAACTTTCAACATAGCGATTATTTATTATTTTCTTACAATCGGATTGAGTGTCAACTCCTTCCATTGAGACCAAGATTGTCCATCGGATGATGAGGTAGTAATTAAAAATGGGTCATTCAAGTTTGCGGGTGATCCACTGTACATTCTTTTGGCGATACATGTATAATTCTGGTTGAGTAAGTTACAATTTTTTATTCTTCTTGGGGAAGTACTATTGGTATATCCTGCTAAAGATTCTATATCAGGCTGCCTTGTAACTTCACGATGGCTAAGATCCGTATGATTGAATTCAACTCGAGTAATAAAATTTCCTGGAGTAACAATAGTATAAGTAGTTTTGTCAGGATGGAAAATGAATTCATCGGGTGCATAGCTTTGATTCGCAAAATATCCTCCTGAGAATGTTAAATTTCCCAATCCCAATGAAGGAGCTTGGTTAGAGACAGATAATCGGTAAGCAGGGGGACTTGTATTTGACTCGGATAAGAAAAATTGAAAAGGATTGCCTTGTAATGTTAATACTGCACCCGCAATCGGAGAATTGTGACTAATAGGAATCGTGTTAGGTGAAGCATCATTCAAATCAAAATCTGATATATAAAAATTCGATCCTAAAAAGTTTAGAATAAAGTTCTTATATTGAAAGATAGAATCTTCTCCGTAACTGAATGGGCTATAAGTACTTGCAAAAATAGATGTATTCCCACTCCCAGCTTGGAGTAGATTGGTATCAACTCTCCATTCACCGTTACTTGAATTTACTGAATCAAATTCACGGTAGATCAATTTCCCTCGGCTATAGAAAAATTTATTTGTCTTGATTCTATCATACCCAAAATTAGTGTCACGATTGAATACCTGGTAGAACTGGTAATTTTCAGGTTGGTTAAAAGGAATCTTAGTGATAAAGTAGCTAGGGTCAGGAGCTAATCCCGTCCTTCGGAAAAAAAGAACCAAAGAGTCCTCAGTAGTAAAATGTCCTTCTAGGTTAAATTGTATATCAAAGCTTTGTGATCCAACCGCTGCATCTGAAGTGGCTTCTGTTATTGTAAAAGAAGAAAAGTTGTTTCCATCCAAAGTATAAAGTATAAGCCAGGGTCTTGGTAATCGAATATTGGAAGTTTGTATTTCAAACTTTTTATTGAACAAAACTTGCACTGCATAAAATGCCTTGTTGTTATAGAATCCGATTGCTGATGGTTCCTCATTGATATAGATCTCAAAGGGATCATGGTCTCTACGTACAATTCTTGTTAATTTCTGCTCTGTAAATCGATATCCATTTGGAAATGCCTCTTGGACAACTTGGAGTCCAGAGTCGGTAGAATTCAGTAAATCCACAACAACAGAGCCATGGTAGCTTGGATTGGAACTAAATTTGTAGAGATCCAAGCGAAACCGACCTAAATCACGAAAATAAAGTCTATGAAATCCATTGCTAGATTGTTGAAAGCTTCCGACCAATTCTCCTGAGGTATCCTGCAGATTGGGGTTGGGAAGAGTATAATCCCTGGGTACCCTACTTACTTTCACAATAGTAAGTCCATTGGTGACCCCATTCTCTAAGAACTTTACAGAAGTTTCGTATTCAACTCCCCTTTGTAAGTTGAAAAGTTGATACAGTCCAAAAAGATTGCTAAGATCGGATTTTGGATCAAGTTCCGATTCTTTAAAGAGGATACAATTTGAACTAAAGCCTAAAATCAGGAAAAAAATAAAGATTTGATACAATCGGACTAACATGAGTATGATCTCTTAAATAAAAGGAATATTTAATAATTAATTTACTATTATAAAATCCATAAAAATCTTTAATTTTGAAAAGTAAACAGACATTTTATCTATGGATGAATTGAAACTCAAGGATAAGGAAATTATTGAAAATAAACTATTTTATTTCTTAAACAAAAAGGCAAAACACTCTGTTAGCTGAAAAAGGAACCCTTGGGTAATTAATAACTTAAATCATCTTGCAAATTCCGAATCCCGGATAAAGGAAGCAAAGCGGTTAAGCCATGTTTGGTTTCACGTCTTTACTTATGTCACATAAAAACCTGATCTAGGTTTCCTAATAAGTGCTAAGATTCCTATTTTTCTAATTGGTCCTAGGAATTTCCATTTGACTTGCAACTTTCCTAAAGAAGCATGGACTGTACTACGCATTTATTTATAACCAGGAATTCTCATGAAAAGAACATTTCAACCATCTAGAGTAAAAAGGGCAAGAACCCACGGATTTCGTGCCAGAATGGCATCTGCTGCAGGAAGAAAAGTGCTTTCTCGACGCAGATTGAAAGGTCGATACAAATTGACTGTGTCTGATGAAAAGGTTGGAAAGAAGTTCTAGACTTTTTTTAATCTGCCATAGCTCTTAAGAACCCCTCCACACTTCGGAACAAAGAACGGATACGAGGACTCTTTTCTGGGTCCAATAAGATATCAAAGTATCCAATCACACTTTTGTTCCGAGCCAATGGGGGCTTGGATACGGAAATTCTCTATTGTTCGGACAAAACTTCCCAGAATGCTGTCCAAAGAAATAGAACCAAAAGAATCCTAAGAGCTTTAGTTCGAGAAAATAAGGACAAGATTCCAGATCAAATGGACATCGCTATCATAAGCAAAAGAGAAATTGAAGATTTAGATTTTACCCAAAGGGTAGAATTATTAGCTTCACTGCTTTCGAAAATTTCACAATGAATATAGTTGCTATTTTCACAATCCGCCTTTATAAAAAATGGATTTCACCTTTTTTGCCTGGTGCTTGTAGATTTACACCAACTTGCTCAGATTATAGTGCAGAAGCATTTCAAGTTTACCCATTTCACAAAGCCTTGTATCTATCCATTCATAGAATTCTTAGATGCAACCCATATTCTCAAGGATTTGATGATCCGCTCCCATACCCACATAAGAAGGATTAAATTATGCAAGAACGACAAGGAAGATTATTTTTAGCTTTATTTCTCAGTTTAGGAATTTGGTTAGGTATACAGTATTTTTTCTTTCCACAAGAACTTAAGAAAGTTAGTGGTAATTCAACATCAGAAGATGCTTCCTTACAAGAAGCAATAGCTGATAAATCCAAAGAAGCAAAGGCTTCTTCTCAAGAAGCAAAAACACCTGTTATTAAACCAATAGCTTCCAGTCTCAAGCCAGTTGATCCAGCAAGTATCAAAAAGTATTATATAAAGACTGAACCTTACTTGATCGAGTTATCTTCCTTAGGTGGAAGAATTGAAAAATTTTACATCCAAAATCACAAAGAACCAGATGGATCCGAGTTGCAAATTCTGAAAGATCCCAAGAAACATACAATTACTTTTGAGAACCAAGAATATGTTGCTATAGAAATTTCTAGACAACAAGGATTTGATTTTAATTTTATAGCGGATCAAGATAAAATTCCTTATTCCTTTTTTAATGAAAGGAATTTCGCCTCATCCTTTGATGAGAAAACTATGACTTATGAGTTTCAGATTCAGTCAGATGACAAAAGTTATATACTAAAAAAGCAATATCGATTTTTTCCCAATGAGAATTATTTTCTCTATAAAATGGAAATCACTAATTTAAGCAATTCATCTTTGGTACTTGCATCTGCCAAGAATCCTCTTTTTTTACGATCTTTTGGAAGCCTAGGTCCTTTTACAAAAACAGAAGCTGAGATGAATGATAGAGATAAGGCGAATTTCTTTCGTTACTACTACTTAGATGGTTCCTTCAAAGATTTTCTAGATGGGACAACAACTGCTGGTTTCTTCGACAAGATGTTTGGCAACGATGATGAAGCCAAAATTTTTGATATACAAAGAGGTTCTGGAGAGTTAGTTGACTTTGCTGGAACGGGTTCTCGTTATTTTATAGCTGTTCTGGATCCATTGAATCATAAGCCAGAAGCGGTTCTTTTGGACACACGTAACAACAATGCTACGGGAGTCCTATTGAACTATGATGATATTTCCATTGAAGCTGGCAAAACAGAAAGTTTTGATTATGCTGCTTATGTGGGGATTCGTGAGGCGGATGGTATGGCTTTCCGAGATGCAAGTCTTGATCCTAAGAAAACTAAGAAGACGCCTTTTTATGGACTAAGTGAAAGCCTAGATAAATCATTTAATCAAGGTTTAACGACTCCATTTAGAAATGGTATAGTTTGGATTCTTAAGAAAATTTACACATTCGTAGTCCCAAATTATGGCTGGGCAATTATCCTTTTTGCAGTACTTTTCAAGGTTGTATTCTTTCCACTCAATCAGAAGCAAGCGGATAGTATGAAGAAGATGCAGGAACTTTCTCCTCAGATTAAAGAAATCAATGAGAAGTATGAGAAAGATCCGCAACTCAAACAACAAAAAATTATGGAATTGTATAAAACGAACAAAGTGAATCCTATGGGCGGTTGCCTTCCTATGTTGATTCAAATTCCAATTTTCATAGCACTTTATACTGCATTTTCTGATACTGTGGATCTCTGGGAGTCACCCTTCCTTTGGGTTAATGACCTAAGTGAACCAGATACTGTTTATACCCTGCCTGCAAGCTTAGGTATTTTTGCCTTGAATGTGAATCTTCTTCCTTTGGTCATGGTGGGATCACAAATCTTACAATCTCGCTTCACAGTAGTGTCAACTGATCCTAATCAGAAAATGATGATGTATCTTATGCCTATAGTTATGCTCTATTTTTTCTGGGCTATGCCTTCTGGTGTAACTTTGTATTGGACTATACAGAACATTTTGTCCATCTTACAGCAATTATGGACCAACAAATTCGGCAAAGATAAAAAAGATGCTAAGGTTGCTGTTAAAGGCCCTGAGCAGACAGTTGCCAAAATTCCTCCACGACCGCATAACAACAATCATCGTGGCAGAAGAAACAAAAAGTAATCAAATAGAGGTTAGAAATGGAAAATTATATTTTTGAAGCAGAAGCAAAATCTAAATCTGAAGCAGAAGAATTAACTCTTAAGACTCTGCGTCTTGAATCAGGTGATTTGCGATTTGAAGTTGTTGAATCCGGTAAATCTGGATTTTTAGGAATAACTCAGAAGAAGCCCGCTGTAGTTCGTGCCTTCGTGAATAACACAGATATACCATCGGAGAAAATCATCCATGGTGTAACATTGACTATTCTTAAGAAAATGGGTATAGACGCTGAGGTTGTTGGAATGGGCGATGTGGATGGCAAGATCTATGTTGAAATCTCCAGCAAAGAATCAGGTTTAGTGATTGGTAAACGTGGCTCAACCTTAGACGCTCTACAGTTTATTGTGAATCTAATGGTTGATTCAAAGATTCGTCATGGTAGAAAAATTGTCCTAGACATTGAATCTTACCGAGATAAAAGAGAGATGTCATTGATACGACTTGGTAAATCAGTAGCTTCCCAAGTTGCGAAAACAGGAAAGTCAAAATTACTAGAGCCCATGAATCCATACGAAAGAAGAATCATTCATATGGCACTCCAAGAAGATGAGAAAGTATTTACTCGCTCGGAAGGAAACGGTACTTTCAAAAAAGTTCGAGTCATCTCATCCAAAGATCGTCATAAGTACAAAGACTTAGAGCCTGCTAAGAAGGGTTTTCCAGAAGGCTTACCTGCGGAGGATGAAGAGTTTTTTGAATGATCGTTGATACGATTGCTGCGATCTCTACGGCTCCTGGTATGGGAGCCATAGGCATCATTCGAGTTTCGGGAACTCAGACGATTCCCATTTGCCTTCATTTCCTATTTTCATCCAACAACCAAAAGTTCACTCAAGAAGAATTAGAAACAAATCATCGTAGGATGGTCTTTTCTGAATTCAAATCTTCGGACAAACTTATAGATAAAATCGTATTTGCTTTCTTTAAAGGTCCTAATTCCTATACGGGAGAAGATTTGGTAGAATTTCATTTCCATGGGAATGGAATTTTGTTAAAACAGGCATTAAATGAAATTTTCAAAATGGGTGCAAGACCAGCGGAACCTGGTGAGTTTACTAAACGTGCCTATCTTAATGGAAAGTTGAATCTTCCTGAAGCTGAGGCCATAGGAAGACTGATTCATTCCAGATCCCAATTTGAATTGGAACTTGCGCAGAAGAATTTTTTTGGAGAGATCTCTAAACTTTCCTCTCGACTTAGATCAGAGCTTGTTGGAATTAAGGCTGAATGTGAAGCTGAGATAGATTTTTCCACAGAGGATCTAACTTTTGAAAGCTTGGAAGAACGAAGAGGTAGGATAGCAAAAATTCGAGGTATATGCAATAACCTTCTTTCTAAGGCAGCCAGAGCCGAGACAATGATAGGCAAATCCAAAGTTGTTTTATTTGGTGAGCCTAATGTCGGCAAATCTAGTTTAATGAATGTTATCTTAGGACGAGAGAGATCAATTATCTCTGATAGACCAGGAACAACTCGTGATTTTATCTCAGAAGATCTAAATTTAAAAGGTGTTCCAATACAACTAGTAGATACAGCAGGGGTTCGTGAGACAGAAGATGAAATCGAGAGGAAGGGAATTCAGCAGAGCATGCGAGAATCATTATCGGCTAATCTGCGTTTGTTTCTTATCGACACTTCTAAGTCCTGGAACTTTTCTGATTTTGTTGAAAAGAATATAAGCTACCTTTCTGGAACTATTCTACTTGCCAACAAAATAGATATAGCAGATGCATCTTGGTCCACAGAAAATACTCATTTGGAATTTCAGAAATTAGATTTAGACCAAGCTATTCAAATTCTAGAAATTTCTTGCAAAACGGGTCAGGGAATTCCCGAATTGATTCAAATTCTAGAAGAAAGACTAACCACATCCGATCCAACTGAAGAATACATTCTCTTAGAAGATAGACAGAAATACCATTTTCAAATGATTTCTGATTGTTTAGCTAAAGCAGATGAATTGATGTTAATGTCCGCACCAGCTGAAATTGTAGTCAAGGAAATAGATGAAGCTCTTCGCCAAGTAGGAACATTATTAGGTGCTGTGAGCAATGAAGAAGTCTTGGGTCGAATTTTTTCAACATTTTGTGTAGGGAAATAATTTATAAATAATATCTTAGAAAGTATTATAATATTTACTATAGCCTTTGTATTTATGCCTTAGAAAGTTTATAGAGAGGTTACTATGCTTTTTTCTAAAATTAATTTTATGCTAGCCCTAGGTTATTTTATTTCTCATATTTACATGGAAAAGAAATAAGCCTAGAGCTAATTTATGAAAGTAGATAATTTTTAACTGATTAGATTAAATCTTATCCATCTCCTTAGCACAAGTTAGGCAAGAATCCATACAATCCTTGCATTCTTGGTGGTGGTTTTCATGTTTTTTGCATTCTTTGGCACAGGCTTTACAGATATCTTCACAAATACTTGCCATCTTTCCTGTAAATTTTGAATCCTGGCTAGCCAATTGAACAAATGCTTCGCAAGCTGTAATCACTTCTCTTGTTGCATTTGCACAACCTATTAGCATTTTATCTCCAGTGCCAAGTTCTCTTAGGCAATGAGTAAGGCATAATTCAGCTTCCATCTTACAATGAATAGCTGCCATTATTGCCTTAGCATACTTTGATTCCTTTTTAGAACTCATTTTCATTCCAGCATGAGAGCCTTCCTCTGCAACTAGTGTAGAGAGCGCTGCCATAGTCGCAAGACCTGCGGATGTTTTAGTGATAAATTCTTTTCTTGTCATATAATATTCCTTATTTGATTAATATTTTCTTTAACATGTATTCATAATTCTTATGAATACTCCAGTTGCCTTCTTAATAATTAAGAGGTTTACCTTGATTGTGCGAGGAAATATTTTTCTAAATCAAAAGGCGAATTGTGTTAAGAGAATTAAAATAGGATGACCTAATTTCAGCTTGTTTGGTAGAAGAAAGGGATATTTGTTTCTCAAGATTTATTTTTAAGATTTGATCAGAAAAACTATGAATCAGATCGAGAGATATTTTGGTATGCGATGTTTCACCATATTGCAATGGTTCAGAATAAGAGATTGCGCATTTGCATTCTGTAGGATTTGCCTGATTCTTTTGCTTACTATCGCTAGGATCATCTGGATTGCTTGTCTCATTGGAAGTCTGGTGGCAAGTTGTCAAAGAAACGGAATGAGAAGTGTTATCTATTTTCGTATTAGCTTGAGAAGAAAAATCAATGCAAGCAGATAAAGAACTTCTGCAAGAAATAAAAAAGAGCATGGAAGTGAGTGAAAGTATAACACTGAATTTCTTTGCTTGCATACTTATTAGACTATCTTAGTCATAAATTTTGTAAACATATTTACTTAGGAAATGGAATTTTATGTGGAGAGTAAATTTTACAATCAGTCTAAAAAATGTATTTTAGAATAATTTTAAGAAGGTGCCAGAGAGATGAGAATGTTCCCATACGTTCCTAAAGTTTTAGTCAAGAGTCGTGATTCAATTTTGGTAATGCTTGTATCCTTAATCGTTTCATTTAGCATTTTCAATCAAAATATTATTTCCAAAGAGGTCAAAAAAATGAGTTTCCATAATTTCACTGTAAAGGATATCAAAGGTAAGAATACCGATTTATCTAGTTATAAGGGTAAGGCAATACTTGTAGTCAATGTCGCTTCTAAATGTGGATATACTCCTCAATACGAAGGACTTGAATCTCTGTACAAAAAGTACAAAGACAAAGGATTGGTTGTTATAGGATTTCCAGCGAACAATTTTGGTGCACAAGAGCCTGGTTCCGATGAACAAATTGCAGAATTTTGTAAATTGAACTATGGTGTTAGCTTTCCTATGATGTCCAAAATCTCGGTCAAGGGCTCAGATCAAAGTGAGGTCTATAAATTCTTAACTAATCAATCACCAGAAAAAGGAGATGTGAAATGGAATTTTGAGAAATTTCTTATAGGTAAAGATGGCTCTATCAAAGGCCGCTTTGGTTCCGGGGTGACTCCTGAATCGAAAGAACTTGCAACAGCAATAGAAAAAGAGTTATAAAATTTTTAATTGGGCCAAATCCTCTGGTCTGAAAAGATTTTGCCCTTTACCAAAAACTATCCAACTCTCAGACTTAGGTGGGTTGGTTTCTTGGCTGGCTAAAATTTCTTGAATAAGGTAAGTTTTAATCAGCTTGTAGCTGTGGTGGTATTTTTCACGAGAGGCAAGTACAAAGGCTGAATCACCTTCTTCATTCAACAGAGTGCAATCTACCTTTTTTGAAATAAGAAATTCTATGACTTGTGTTGCATCATTTTCGCAAGCATAATGCAAACAGGTATTGCCCGAATTATCTCTTAAGTTCCAATCTAGATCGGGAAATTTCTGATTGATGGACTTACATATTGCAACTTGATCATGTTCACAGAGTGTGTGCAAGGGGGAAATCTTCTCAGATGCAACTCTATGCAGTAAGTCAGGTGCAACATTTAATATCTGTTCAATGATATCTTTTTCGCCTAAGGAACAGGCAAGGTGAAGAATCGTTCTGCCCTCATCGTCTAAATTGATAAGGCTTTCATAATTGGCTAGAGGTAGTAAATCAAGAAACCAATCCGATTCATTAGATTCTAGAACTTTTTGTAAGAAATTCTTTCCTGATTTTTCCCTAGGGAAGAAAGTTTCTTTTGGAAGAGAACTTTTGCATAGCTGAAAAAGTTCATCCGATCTTTTCTCAAGTAGTATAGACCAAGCACTATTTCCATCCTGGTTCAGTTCTAAGGGACTGGAACCGAATTCGATGAGAAGTCTAGTAATCTCTGGGCTGGAAGTCTTAATTGCCCAGTAGAGTGCAGTGCATCCATATTTATCTTTTGGTAGTGCTTCCTTTGGACTTTGACTTTTTAGATACTGATTTACTCTTTCGAGGTTGTTCTGCCAAATTAGCGGAATTAGTTCTTCCTTTTCCATGGAATACTATGGAATCTATACCTTGTTTTTTTTCAAATCCAAAAACAATGGGCGTCGAGCCTGGTTTAGTTGGAATAAAACTCATTGCTCTTTCTGTAAGAGCTGTTATAGTTAGGCTTGGATTGACTCCAAGATTTACAGTAATCACTGAAGCATCGCATACTCTTAGATTCTCATAACCGTGCACTTTGTTCTGAAAATCAATAACTCCTTCTTCGGGAGTATTTCCTACTATGCAACCTCCCATGATATGACCAGTGATAGGTGCATCGAGAACAACATCAGTAATGGAGGACCTAGGAATTCCACCAGTGATCCTTGCTAGTACTTTTCCAAATTCATTTGCTATGGGTATATAGGTTGGAGTTCTTTCTCCTGAAGAAAGTGCTGATGTCATTGATTTTGTAAAAGGCCAAATGATTCTTCTTCTCCTAATAAGTTTTACAGAATTGTCTACGGTTTGCATTACTAGAAGAATTATAGATTTTTGAGCAAGACCAAATGGATTGGAAGCTTTTAGGAAATAAATGGGTCTTGACACAATAGTCCATAGCCACTTAGCCCAGCGAGGTATACTTCCTCCTCCATCTACAAAGGCAGATCCCATGAGCCCAAAGAAATCGGATCCTTTTGAATAGCGAACTGGTTCAATATGAGTATTTTCATCTGGGTGAACCGAGGAAGTAATTGCAATTCCTTTGGAATAGTCAACGTCTTTACCGTACACAGTGATCGGTAGAATTGTTTCTGAATTGGTACGAACTACGTCGCCAAGCTTAGCAGAGAGGTTGATAAGCTTTCCTTCTTGTTGCATTTTGGTTAGAAGTCCAACAGAACCCATAACTGATGCAGAAAGGATTACAGATTTTGCACGAAGAGTTTTCTTGGGAAATCCAAACCATCCCGTCGTTGATTCTGTGTTAACCTCATATCCAAATTCTCCTTTCTGAGATGGATCTTTCTCACCATTTTCATTCAAAGGAACGAGCTCCACTGCTTTGGTCTCTGGATATACAACTGCTCCCAGCTTTTCTGCAAAAAATAAATAGTTCTTATCCAAAGTATTCTTTGCCTTGAATCTACATCCCACCATGCATCCACCACAGAAGTTACACGGATTTCTTTCAGGTCCTTCTCCACCAAAGTAAGGATCTCCATGGATTGCTTTTTGTTTCTTCTGATTCGTTCCAAAATAGATTCCAACTGGAGTCTTTCGGAAGGTATCTTCTTTACCAAATTCTTTGGCGGCTTGCAGAAGGAAATGGTCTGGTTCCCATAGTTTAGGATTTTCCTCAACACCTAGCATGATTTTGGCGACATTATAAAAAGGAAGCAATGATTTCTCCCCACCCATTTGGGAATAGGTTGGACTTTTGAAAAATTTCTCACCTGGAACATACAAGGTGCATGCATATACCAATGAGCCACCACCAACTCCTGATCCACTTACCAACATAAAATCATTCAGGAGATTGATTCTTTGGATTCCATAACAGAATAATTTGGGCATCCAAAGGTATTTTCTAAGCGACCAATTGGTCTTAGGGAAGTCTTCCGATTTCCAACGCTTTCCAGATTCAATAACAGCCACGGAATATCCTTTCTGAGCCAAACGCATAGCAGAGACAGATCCTCCAAATCCAGAACCAATAATAATAAAGTCATAATCATATTGAACCGATGAGCTATTGTTAGTTGAATTCTTCATTTTGTTACCATAGATAAGAGTTTTTCTATTTTTAGAATCAATTCAAGTTGTTGTAAAATAGAATTTTAAGATTTTATTTTTTTTATGAATTTTGTAAATTCTAATTGATGATTCCAACCTTGTATGAAACAATCATAGGAAATTATCATTTAAATTCGTTCAAGAAAGAACGAGTTTAATATTAAGTTCTTTTAAGGATGAATGCTATGTCTCAACTTCCCAAGGTTTGTGTTATTGGTGCTGGCTCCAGCGGAATTACGATTATTAAATCTCTACAAGACAAAGGGATTCCCTTTGATTGTTATGAAAAAGGCTCTGATGTTGGTGGGAATTGGCGCTATAAGAACGACAATGGGATGAGTAATATTTATAAGTCACTTCATATCAACACTCATAGAGACCGTATGGAATATAGGGATTATCCTATGCCTGATTCTTACCCTGACTATCCGAATCATACTCCCATTTTCAATTACTTTAAGGATTATGTTGATCATTTTGGTCTTAGGGATAAGATCCAATTTCGAAATGGAGTTGTGAAGGCTGAATTTACAGAAGATGGTGTCTGGAAAGTGCAAACAGAACGTTCGGGAATTCATTATTATGATGCCTTAATAGTTGCTAATGGTCACCACTGGAGTCCAAGATTGCCTAGCCCTGCATTCCAAGGGAAATTTAATGGCAAAGAAATGCATGCCCATGACTATGTGAGTCCAACAGAACCATTGAATCTTATCAATAAAAATGTTGTTATCCTTGGAATGGGCAATTCTGCTATGGATATATCAGTAGAACTTTCTCGACCTGGTATTGCGAACAAAGTGTATCTTGCAGCTAGAAGGGGAGCCTATGTTATTCCTAATTATCTTTTCGGTAAACCATTAGATAAGCTAACGGAGAAGATTCCCCCTTGGATACCAATGCCTATTGCTCAATTTTTTGCAAATCTACTGATACGCTATGGTGTTGGTAAGATGGAGGATTTTGGCTTACCTAAACCAGATCATAAATTTGGATCTGCTCACCCAACTATCTCTCAGGATTTACTTGTTCGATTGGGAAGAGGAGACATTATTCCAAAACCAAACATTGATAAGTTTAATGGTAAGCTGGTTGAATTCACTGATGGAACTTCTGTAGAAGCGGATGTGGTGATTTATTGCACTGGATATGATGTAAAATTTCCCTTCTTCGATGAAAGTTTTCTTTCTGCTAAGGAGAATTACCTTCCTCTTTTCTTTAGAATGATTCAGCCTGATCGGAAGAATTTATTTTTTGTTGGTTTGATGCAACCACTGGGCGCAGTAATGCCACTTGCTGAGTTCCAGGGCAAGTGGATAGCAGAATACCTAACTGGTGAATATGAATTTCCTTCCGAAAAAGAGATGCGTGATTGGATCGAAGACGATGAAAATACGATGAGGAAAAGATATGTCAATTCAGCAAGACATACCATGCAAGTTGACTTTGATGTATTCCTTTGGAAGATGAAGCGGGAGCTCAAGAAAGGTAGAAAAAGGACGAAAGGTACGCTTCCCATTGAAGCTAAAGCTAGTCAATATGCAAGTGAGAAGGTGAAGCAAACTAAATCCAAGCTATCTAAACAAGGCAGCGCAACCAAGTCCTCGAAAATGCTAAATTCAGGAAAATCTAAAGTTGCTAAGGCAAAACCAAAGGTAAGATCATAAATCTTAAATATAGTAATTACTTTATAAAATTAGAATGTTTTACTTTAGAATTTTTTTAATTGGATTATTAGCTTTATCTATAGGGAATTGTTACTCCACGGATTTCTATAGAATTCAGATTTATGAGATTCTTTGCCAAGATTGTGGAGCTTCCGAATTAGATTGTAAGGTGATTTTGTCTAATGATCCATCTATACAAGAATCAGTTTTGGATTTTCCAGTAGGGAAAAAAAACGGAGAAGGATTTTATATCGCACAACATTTTGCAGAAATCAACCCTAGATTTAGAAATCGTTATCATCTGGGAGAAGATTGGAATTATATTGGTGGTGGAGATACAGATTTTGGAGCACCTGTGTATAGCATAGGTAGAGGTATTGTTAGTATGACCAAAGATCTTGGGGGCGGTTGGGGTAAGGTAATTCGGATCTGTCATAGTTTTACCAAAGAAGCTTCCCAAAAGCTTGGATATGAATTCGTGGAAAGTATCTATGCTCATTTATCTGAGTTCCATGTTGCAACAGGAGATAAGGTCGAAAGAGGAAGGTGGCTTGGATCTATAGGTAATTCGAACCAAGCCTATCCATCCCATTTGCATTTTGAAATTAGGAATATTTTAGGTAAAGATTTAGGTGGTGGTTATGAAAGCGAAATTCCCGCATATTTAATAAAGCCATCTCATGTTATTCAAAGCTTACATACATTAAGGTAAAAAGAAACTGAATGACGTGTTTTAGAAAACAATGAAAATCAAAGCAAGTGACTCAATCTTCTTGTATTCTTTTTTATTAAAAATTTATTACAATTTGATATATAAATTACCAAATTTTATAAAGTTTAAGCATTGCATAATATTTCTTAATTTAAGGTTCTTCTCGACAGTCATGCACTTGATTTAAAGATAGACAAGAAGAGATGAAAAATTAAATTTTATTTTCTCTAAGCAAAAGAGGTATTTATGAAATCATCCTTATATCGTCCAGTAGTCTCACCAGTTTCCTTGAAGACAGAAGTCCTACCAAATCCACCCAAACATTTGGAAATTTCTACTAGGGGAATGATTTTTCAAAGTGAAGATCCAATCGAAGCTGGAACAACTTTAAATGCTACAATAAATACTGTTAGTATGACAGGCTCTTTAGAATGCACAGTGAAAGTCTTAAAATGCCAATCATCAACAGATGGGAATGGATATGATGTCTATGCTAATTTTTATGGATTAGATCATGAGACTGAAAATGAAATTCTTGAATTTATTAGTAAGACATAGTTTCTAATTTAGATTGATTCGTCTGACCAACCTACATCTTTTAGGAACTCGTCGTATCCACCATCATATATTTTAATTTCATCATTATCAAATACAATGAGTTTTGTAGCTACGGTTCTTAGGTGCATTTCATTGTGAGTCACCATAATTACAGTTCCATCAAAGCCGTCGATTGCTTCCATAAGAGAATCACAAGACTGCATATCTAAATGGTTAGTCGGTTCATCTAAGAATAGCAAGTGAGAAGGAGTTACAAGAATTTTACCCAGTAAAACTCTACTTTTCTCACCACCTGAAAGAACTTTTATTTTCTTAAGAGCTGTATCACCTGAAAACATCAGCCCACCTGCTATCGTTCTTGCCTTATTCTCATTGCATGATGGATCTGCTGATTTTATCTCTTCTACTATTGAGTTTGACTCATTTAAGTCGAGTTTGTTGGTTTGACCAAAGTATCCTTCTTTGAGAATTGGATGCTTTTTGATAGAGCCAGCTGATGGTTGAAGTTCTCCAGCTAACAATTTGAGTAGAGTAGATTTCCCCTTACCATTTTTACCTATGATACAGATTCGTTCACCAGAACCAACAGATATAGAAAAATCTTTTATTAGAAAGGGTTCCTTGCCTGTATAAGAGAAGGATATATTTTCAGCCGACATCATCTGGTTAGCCGCAAAAGGTAAACTATTGAAGTATAATTCTAAATCATCAATGGCTTCAAGGGCTTTCATCTCGCCTTGCTTCTCAAGTTTCTTTACTCTTGATTGAGCTCTACTTGCAAAACTTGCTTTCGCTTTAAATTTTGCTATGAAAATTTCTTCTTGTTTGCGTTTCTTAGCTTCATTAATGCGAGTCTTCTCATAAATCTCTTCGGATTGATTGATTTGAGTGTAGAGCTTTTCTGTATCGCCTTCCACTTTGATTGCTTTAGTTCTATGAATTGCTACTATGTGGGTAGATACTTTGTCCATAAATGATCTATCGTGAGTTATTAGTACAATTTCACCTTCCCATTCTTTGAGAAATTCTTCTAACCAACGGATAGTAACAATATCCAAATAGTTGTTAGGTTCATCCAACATAAGCATATCTGGATTTGAGACCAAAAGTTTCGCAAGATTCATGCGAATTTGGTATCCACCTGAAAACTCATTAGGTGATCTCTCCATATCTTTTTCTTGGAATCCAAGACCAAATAAAATTCTTTCCACTTGCCATGTTTCGTATTCTTCCCCTTCTGGAAGACCCAGAGCACATTCTTCTAATACAGTTGGCTTTGTGAAGTTTAAATGCTGTTGCAAATGGCCAATACGATATCCTTTGGGTATTACAATATTTCCAGAGTCTGCTTCTGTATCTCCAAGAATAAGATGGAAGAGGGTAGACTTACCATGACCATTTCTTCCAACGATTCCAACTCTTTCTCCACGGTTTATGCTAAGACTCAAATCATCGAAAAGAACCTGGCTGCCATAAGATTTATTTAATCCAGCAATTTTTATCATACAATAACTCCTTCTCTTTTCAAAATGAAAAGTGCATTGGTAGTTGATACTACTCCATCTCGAATTTTAAAATCAAAGCTCATTTCATTATTGCTTATAGTTTCAGTAAAATGTCTTAGTTGTAAATTTGGGATCTTTGCAAGTTCTAAATCATGGGTTGTACAAAGTGTAAATGTATTCTTTCCTTGCAGATTCTTAAGGATGGCTTCACTTGCCAGATACCTTTCTTTTGTATTCGTTCCTTTAAGAATTTCATCAAGTAGTATAAGTATAGGTTGTGTGTTCGATTTTAAAATTTTAAAGATGTCACCTAACCTTTTCGCCTCCGCATAGAAAAGGGAAATACCTTCTGTTAAAGAATCTTGGTTTCTGAGTGAGCAAGTAATCTTCATAGAGGGTAACTTGAAATTTTTCCCTAGGATTGGGCCACCACAAAGTGCAAAAAGTATGTTGATACCTACAGTTCTCATAAAAGTAGTCTTACCTGCCATATTGGATCCAGTGATTAGAAGAACTTCTCCTTTAGAAAAGTTCTGCAATGGATTAGAAATTGAATTTTGGGATTGCAACAAGGGATGAGAGAGCTCTTCGGCTTCCATGTATGAAAGATTATCATCAAGAATTGGAAAATTCCAGGCAGTATTCATAAAAGATAAATGTATGAATGGCAACTGTGAATCAACTTCTTCTAATTTCTGTATCCATTCGTTTCTTGTAATATAGGTTTCATTATTCCATTGTTCCACTTTACGAATTTGCCAGAGATCATGAAGATACAAAATGTTCGCAAACAAATGAGGAACGGGAGAATTCCATAATTCACTATAGCTCAATTTGAAGGATCGAAAAGATTCCTGAATCTCTTTCTTATTCCAAATCTTTAGAACAGAATTTATTTTATGAAGTAATTTTTCTGTCTGCTTGCTTCTAGCTTTAGCAGATTCAAAAGATTTGAACAATCGGATAGATTCTGCTCTATAGCTAAGAAATAATATTAAATTAAGGATGAGAAAGCTCGCACCAAAGGGTAGAGAAAATATCCAAGATCCCATTATTACTATGAAGCTCAAAGCAGATAGAACTGGAAAAACTCGTCTGAGTATATTTCTCTTCTCAAAAAATCGAATCTCTTTTATCTTCCAAGCAGTTGTTGTCCATTTTTTACCTAAAAAGAATTCCCAATTCTCACTTCCAATTCGTAAGAATTGGTAGGAAAAATACTTTCGATTTGTAAATAATTTAGTGAATTCTTGTCTATTATTTATTTCTAAAGATGATTCCTCTTTTCTTCTCAAAAGATTTTGTAAGAATTTATATTCACCTTCTTCTGTACAAGTTGTATCAATTAAAGGAAAAATTCCATCTTTATCAAAAATATTTAAATCTTCACAGAAGGCATGAGAGTTTCTTTCTTTTTCTGTAATGGGAAAGCTTCTAAAAAGTTGCTTAGTACTATTCGTAGAACGGAGAATTTCTCTTTTTAAAAAGGTATAACAATCCTTAAACTGGATTAAAGAAGTTTCATTTAAATTATAGATTCTTATTGTGAATCCAAATCCTATCACGAACAAAATCACAATTGGAGCGGATATTAGATAAGATAGCTGCGAAAGATAGAGAAGAATGCTCGATAAAAATATACTAGAAAAAAAACTTAATCTAACTACTGATAACTTAGCTAGCTTGTTTTCTTTTCGGCCAATGATTTTCTGAATTCGATTGGCTCTAGCTTGTAAAATCTGCGTCATCTAAAAGCAGGACGTGTTGTTAAAGTATTCTCGTAATTCTCAACTTCGCGTTTGTAGATTTCTAAGTCTAGTACGCGGAACAAACTTCCAAAATCATTGAGTACCCATCTATCCACTAATTTACCTTTTTCTCTGCCTTTGATTTTATCTAGGTAAATTTGACCGAAAAGGTCGGTACCAAATTCATATTTAACGAATCTTCCCTTTCGATTTCCAGTATAATTTTCGAGACGTATCTGCATGGTGTTTTCCAACATACTTTTTTGATGGAAAAGTACAAGAAAAAAAATAAAAAAGTGCTTCAGTATTTTGAAAAAACCCCGAACTTAATATTAGGGAAAGGATTCCCTTAACAACACATATAGAAAAGACGTAACAACCAGAGTTGCACGGAGGCCACAATGTTTTACGAGAATTTTAATGACGAGCTAGCTAGCTCTTACACCAACAATTCAGATTCCCATATTTCCATAGAAGGAAAGACAATTCTACCCAAGCTAGGTCTAAAAGCTGGAACGCTACTAGACACCAAGCAAATGAAAAAACTGCACGAAATTCGAAATCGTCACCTAAAAAGCGAACAAATACTATCCTTTATGAAGGATTAATATTTAAGAAAAAGCAGGCACTAGGATTTAAACACAACCTAGTGCCTTTCTTTTTTTTCCTAGCCTTGAAATCTTCCCTTTAATCTAAAAATTATTGCCTAGAATATAGTCTAAAGGCTATATCACTTCAGATTTAGATATTTCATATTTTCAACAAAGGTAAAGATAAATGGTAAATTTAATTCAGGGACTCAAAGATATTTGCAATCAAAACAAAGATTTGGTTTTTCTGGATGAATTTCTAGCGGGCTACACTAAATTAACAGAGCGAGAAGATAAGCAACTCAGGTATTTCTGCAAAACGGAGCTAAAAGGCATTCAAGATTTAGTAAAGACTTTGGATGGAGCTGATATTTCGGAGATTGATTCTGCTATATCGGGACTATGGTTTGAATTTCATTCCAAATGGATTCGCTTCAATGCAATCAATAATTACAATGCAGTTATGAACGTAGAAGTAAATCCATTGTATGTGCTTCAATCGGCTTCCATTACGTATTTTATATCAAAGATTGAAGAATTCATTGAACCTGATAAATTAGAAAAAATGAAAAAGATTATGACGGACGTTCAGTATTCTTCCTAATGATCCTCATTCATCTCTAATTCAAAAATCAAATTTACCATCCATCACAAAAAAACCAGCCTGATTTCTCAAAGCTGGTTTCCTTGCATTAAGAGTAGAAATATTTGCTAATATTTATCTAAAAAGCTTCCACCTTCTTCTGGAGCAGGTTCCTCATTGATAGGCTCAGGAGCAGTAGGAGTCTCTATAGGTGCTTCTTCAGAAATCGGAAACATAGAGATTTCTGGAATAAAAGAAATCAACATCAATCCAATCAAGAAAATTCCTATGAGTGGAACCACAGACTTTATCACATCTCCTAGAGCTTCTTTGAAAATTCCAGAAGCAACAAAAAGGTTAATACCAACTGGTGGAGTGATATAACCTATCTCCAAGTTCACTATCATAATGATACCGAAATGGATAGGATTGATACCATAGGATTGTGCCATAGGTGCAAGTAATGGAGCTAGCACTAGAATTGCGG
>PEQN01000021.1 GCA_002786225.1 Leptospira sp.
AAATTTCTGTGAATTTGAAAAAATCCAGATCACCAATTCCGCCTTTTTTAGAAAAACAAAACAGATAAAATTTCTCCCCAATCTTTTTTCAGATCTTTCTTTGTACGTGATCCAAGATTAGGAAAAAGTAATTCTATAAAAATTTCCATATTTAGAAAGAAGTTAAATTTCTACTAAATTTGATCTAATTTCAAACTATAATTCTTTTTAATGAGTGATGTTAATTGAATTTACAAAAGGAAATTCAATTAACTATATGGATATTCATGAATCTTAAATATCCAAGTGTCTTAATTTTTATTAAAAAGAAGAAATTGATTTTTGGAATCATAATAATACTTATTCTTTTGGGAATTGTAGTTCGGTATTTTCTAATTTCAAGAATGAACACAGTTTCCCCAAAACTAGGTTCAATCGTAGAATCTGTTTATGGTTTAGGGACAATTCACTCTGAAAAAACTTATAGTTTAAAAATAGGTATAACTTCCTCTATTCGAAATATTTTTGTTAAAGAAGGACAATTTGTAACAAAAGGGCAGAACTTACTTGAATTAGATTCTATCCCCATTTTCAAGGCACCTTTTTCTGGAACAATTATATCTATTCCTTTTGAACAAGGAGAAACTGTTTTTCCACAGGTACCACTCTTGAAAATGGAAGATTTATCTGAAATTTTTTTAAAAGTTTCTTTTGAACAACAAGGAGCCCTGAGAGTAAGGAAGGGTCAATCTGCAAGAATTCTCTTTGAAGCTATACGTGGGTCTTCCTTTGAAGGTGTAGTTCGGACTATCTTTCCTGATGAAGGGCAATTTATGGTTTATATAGATGTTAGCAAACTGCCAGCTCAAATTCTTCCTGGAATGACTGCTGATGTTGCAATTGTAACGGGAGAAAAAGAGAACGTGCTACTAGTTCCGATCAATGCAATTCACATGGGACAATTGATCAGAATTCGAGATGGCAGGAAGTTGAAAGTTGCAGTTAAATTAGGTGCGATCAATGGAGAATGGGCTGAAATAATTGAAGGAGATATCAATTTAAATGATCTTATTTTGATCGCAAATAAATAGATGCTTTTTCTTGCTTTACGTCAACTTTTTAATCGAAAGAAACAATCTGTTTTAACCTTACTTGGGATAGTATTAGGAACTTCGGCATATATTGTAATCTCAGGAATAATGTTGGGATTTCAAACCTATATTATTGATCAGCTTATCAATAATGATGCTCAAATAAAAATCTCGGCTAAAGAAGATTATATTACAGCTAAAGAACTAGAAGAAAGTATTTTTCCAAAATATGATATTGTATCCTGGAGTGTAATCCCTTCCGGTAGAAGAGACAATGCAAATATCTATCATCCACAAGGATGGTTTGATAAATTAGATTCTCATTCACTTGTCAAAAGCTATTCTCCGCAATATAGCACTCAGGCAATTGCAAAAAGAGGAAAATCAACAGTCGGTGTTAGGTTACTAGGTATAAATCCAGAGCGACAACTTAGCGTTACAAATATTCAAAATTATATGGTTCAAGGCAATTTTAAAGATATTGGGCATACAGGTAATAAGATTGTTGTAGGTGATGAACTTCTCAAGAAACTAGGAGCCAATATTGGAGAAACAGTATTATTAACTGTCGGAAGATTAGATAGCATAGCCTTCCATATTATAGGAACCTTTCATTTGGGGATCAGAGGTATAGATGATACATTAATTTATGGATCTATTCTTGATATACAACAACTCAATCATGCTCCTAGTCAGGTTAATACGATTGCGGTTAAATTATTTGATGTTGAAATGGCACATGAAATAGCTAATGATTGGGCATTCACAAGTGTAGATAAGGTTGAAAGTTGGGATCAAGCGAATGCGAATTTTCTCTCTGTCTTTAAAATGCAAGATATTGTTAGAAATTCAATGACTATTTCTATTACAATAGTAGCGTGTTTTGGAATATATAATATATTGAATATGTTAGTGAACCAGAAGAAAAGAGAAATTGCCATTTTAAGGTCATTGGGATTTACTTCTATAGATATTAGAAACTTGTTTGTGATTCAGGGAATTATATTAGGTACTATAGGTGGAATAATTGGAATTATTTTTGGATTTTTTCTCTGTCTATATCTTTCCACCATACAAACTGGTACAGGTTTAACAGCTAAAGGTGGAACTATGCTAGTTTCCTTTGATATACTAATTTACCTAAGAGCCTTCTTTTTAGCATTTTTGTCTAGCTTAATTGCAAGCTACCTACCTGCAAGAGCAGCTTCTAGAATGACTCCAATTGAAATTATTCGAAATGAGGATGAATAAGTGTCCTTATTAGTAAAAAATGTTTATAAGTCCTTCGGAGATCCTCCCAATCAAATCTTAAAGAAGATAAATCTTGAGATAAAAAAAGGAGATCTTGTTTCATTAACTGGGAAATCTGGTTCAGGAAAAAGCACCCTACTCTATATAATAAGTAGCTTAGATAAACCAACATCAGGAAATGTTTTGGTAGAAGGAAAAGATCTGCATGAATTGAATGAAAAAGATATTCATGAATTTAGAAATTTACATATGGGTTTTGTATTTCAATTTCATTATTTATTACCAGAATTAAATACCCTTGAAAATGTATTAATGCCTGCGAGAAAGACCCTACAAGAAAAACATTTAGAACGAAGAGCTTTATCATTATTAAAAGAATTTGGACTTTCAAGTAAAGAAAACAAAAAACCCTCCCAATTATCTGGTGGTGAACAACAAAGAGTTTCAATAGCTAGAGCTTTAATAATGAATCCTAGTTATTTATTTGCAGATGAACCCACTGGTAATTTAGATTCGATGAATGCTAGAATAATAATGGATTTATTTGTGAAAATAAATAAGGAATATAATACTACAATAATATATGTAACTCATGATGAAGATTTTTCAAAAATCGCAGAAAGAAAAATAGTGTTAGTTGATGGAGAAATTCAATAAAAAAAAACCCGAAGATCTTTCGAGCTTCGGGTTCAGAGTTGTACGGCGATAGCTTATTGCAATAATCTCATAACCATTTGGTTCTTTACATTTGCCTGAGCTAACATAGAGTTTGCTGCCTGAGTTAGGATTTGGTATCTAGTAAAGCTTGTCATTTGCTCTGCCATATCCGTATCTCTAATTCTAGATTCAGCTGCTTGGATGTTCTCGTAAGCATTGAGTAATCCTTTCGCTGCATGCTCTAGACGGTTGTAATAAGCTCCAAGATCAGCTCTTTGCTTAGAAATAACTCTAAGAGCATCGTCACATAGACCGATTACAGAGTTAGATTTACCAGCAGTAGAGAGAGAGATGAAAGTTAAAACTGTAGGATTTCTTAGCCCCAAAGCAGCAGTATTCATAGTCTGAATATAAACTCTTTCTCTCTGGTGCATATTTGCACCCATATGGAACCACATACTAGCAGTTGGATTTAAGCGACCGAATGCACCTGTTAGAAGCTTCATTTTGTTAAATTCAGCCTGAGACGCAATTCTATCTATTTCATCAACTAGCTGGGAAACTTCAACTTGGATCTGTTGTCTATCTTCTTCAGTATAAATACCGTTAGCAGATTGAACAGCTAGAACCCGAATTCTTTGGACGATTTCATGAGTCTCTTGAAGGTAACCTTCCGTAGTCTGAATCATCGACATACCGTCTTCCGTATTCATTTCAGCTCGTCTTAATCCTGAAACCTGAGTTCTCATCTTTTCTGAAACAGCAAGACCAGAGGCATCATCCCCTGCTCTATTTATTCTCATACCTGAAGAGAGCTTTTCAATATCTTTACTCAACATTGCATCATTGTGCTTCAATGTTCTGTGAGCGAAGATCGCGCTTATATTATGGTTAATAATCATCCGGTTTCCTCCTTGAATCCGTTTGATAGAAATTTTGAAACATTCATGCCTTCCGTGGCTGTTTCAATAAAGGGATCGACCTATATTCTAGATTCAATAATGAACTTTTTTCACTACAAAAAGAATAAAAACATAGTTCCATTTTAGATTCTATGTCTCTTACTTAAAATTGCAGTTGACTCTGCTTAAATTCTTTTAATAATTAACTTGAGGTTTCCATTGCTTAAACAAATTTATTTAGCTAACCCTAGGGGATTTTGCGCAGGTGTAAAATACGCAATTTCCTATGTTGACAAAGTCCAAGAAACAACTAATGAAAGCGTTTATGTTCGTAAAGAGATAGTACACAATAGAAGAGTTGTGGAAGACATGCAGAAACGTGGAATTATTTTTATAGAAGAATTATCCGAAGCACCAGAAGGAGCAACAGTAGTATTCAGTGCCCATGGTGTCTCACCAGCAGTTGTACAAGAAGCACAAAATCGGAAACTTAAAATTGGGGATGCAACCTGTCCGCTTGTCACAAGAGTTCATAAAAAAGCACGCAATATGAAAGATACACACCAATTTATCTATATTGGTCATGAAGGTCATGATGAGGCTATAGGTACAATGGGCGAGGCTCCCATGTTTCTTGTTGAATCTGAAGAAGATGTGGAAGCTCTGAAAGATAAGATAGATTCAGATAAACCTCTTACATACTTAATGCAAACTACTTTATCCGTATCTGATACCAAAAAGATTGTCGAAAAGATTGGCGAAGTCTTTCCTTTTGTGGAACATCCTGCTAAAGATGATATTTGCTATGCTACAACAGAAAGACAAGAAGCAGTCGCTCAAATGATTCAGGATGTAGATGCCATGCTTGTTATAGGTGCAAATAATAGTTCTAATTCTTTGCGCTTGTTACAATTAGCACAAAAAACTAAACCACATTCATTTAGAATAAGCTCAGCTGATGAATTGAATATTCCTGAGATGATAGAGCAATTTGGAATAGAAATACTGGGTATAACTGCTGGAGCTTCAAGTCCTCAAGTATTGGTTGATGAGATTTGTAATAAACTTAAAGACTACTATACAAATCTTAAAATTGAACTATATCCTGAATCTAGAGAGGATTCTATGAATTTTAAATTACCCAAGAATTTAATTCAAATAAATTAAATGAGCATCGAACATTCCGATGGAGAAGAAATACATTCAACTATTACGTCGAATATCCTTTTTAATAGAATTTTTCAAGAATCACCCAGACCTATATTGTTATTAAATAATATTAAGAATGAAGAATTTAGAATATTATCATTTAATAAACAATTTAAAGATTTCTTTAAATTAAATGATAGCATCATTAATAAAAAAATAGATGATATTTTGAACTTATATGTTTTTAATAAAATTCTAATTAATAAGTTTATCACAAAATTAAAAAATAAAGAATTAAGTTTCTATACTTGGATAGAAGATAAAAATGGAGAACTGTTTTATTTTCAACTTATATTAAATTACTTCAATATTTCAGATGACTTAGCTAATATAATCAATATTTCCTTTATTGATTCAACGAAAGAATACGCTAAGAAGAATAGAATTAAGATCAATGCAATCATCGAAAAAACATTAAATAGGGTTTTCTCTATTACTTCAAATCCTATTACAGATCCTAAAAATGATATCCCTCTTTTGATAGATTCTTTTAAGAAGGGATTTAAAGCTGATGCTATTCTATTATACGAATTTCGACAGCTATTTATTGATAGCGAAGGCGTAAGCCCAGAATTTATCATTCCAAAATACTATTCGGATCTAAGTAAAATAAATGTAGAATTCACCGATGCTATTATTTTTACCGATTCTAATGAGTTCAAAGAATTTGATAATGTTCATAATTCTCATAATTTTTTAAAACAAAACATCATTTTCAACAAAGGTACACAGTATTTAATTCCTATCTTAGTTAAGGATAGTATCATTGGAATAATTTTGATTCATTATGAAAATAAAGCCTTTGATAGCTTTCTTCAATCAAAATATATTTTCAGAATCTCAAGATTAATTTCAAATTACTTTGAAAGAGTTAAGTATAGAGAAGAAATTGCAATGTTCGAACAAGCTTTTCAACAAAGCCAAGAGAGCATAGTTATAACCGACGGGAATTTAACACTGCCAGGTCCTCAAATAACCTATGTTAATGGTGCATTTGAAAAAATGACTGGCTATCGAAAAGATGAATTAATTGGTAAAACCCCAAGAATCTTGCAAGGACCAAAAACTGATCGATCCTTTCTAGAAAAATTGAAAAAAACTATAGGTGAAGGAAAATCCTTTCAAGGTGAGACTTTTAATTATAAAAAAGATAGAACTGAATACAATATAGAATGGGCTATCTCTCCGATTAAAGATATTAATAACAAAATAACCCACTATGTATCAACACAAAGAGATATAACAGAAAAAGTAAACAGAGAAAGAGAAATTAACAAAAGGCTCAAATATGAAATTGGGCTTGCGGCTATTTCGCAAATATTACTTTATCCAAATCCTAGTGATGATGTATTAAATTTAGCAATTGAACAGCTTATGATATTCTCTGAGGTTACAACTATTTTTATAGCCTCGAAACAATTCAATTCTAATCAATTTAGCATTAATAAAATTGAATCTAGACGTGAAGATCATAGATCCTTATCTGAAATTATTATACCCGAATCCTGGTTAAATAATTTATCCAATGATATTTCTGTTATTTCTGATTTAAAAATTGCTCATGACGTCGAAAAATTATTTTTAATAGAAAATAATTACTATTCCATTATATTCTTTAATTTAAAGAACAATTCTCAATCAAAGGATTTTAAAATAATTGGTATAGCAGTAGCTGAAAACGATAGATTCCTCTCAGATGATGATATTCTTTTATTAAGAACTGCATCTAATTTAATAGCTGTATTTTTAGAGCGCTTAGATAATTTACAAGAAATCCAAAATCATAGAGACAGACTGCAACTATTAGTAGATGAGCGAACCGCTGATTTAATGGAAGCTAAGCTTAAGGCAGAAGCTGCAAATAAGGCAAAGACAGATTTTCTTGCTAATATGACACATGAACTCAGAACTCCATTAAATTCTATCTTAGGATTTTCAAGATTACTAAAACCCAATGAAAATTTTCCAGATCAACAAAAATACCTTGACTATATTCATAACTCAGGAATACATCTTCTGAAACTCATCAATGAACTACTTGATTTATCAAAAATTGAATCTGGAAAGTCTGAATTAGTATTATCAAAATTAGAAATAGTCTCAACTACAAAACTTAGTATAGAAAGCATGGAACCGCAAGCGAACAAAAAGAATATTAAATTAATTCTAAACAATACCCAAAAGCACCTATATATAATAGGCGATGAGAAAAGAACTCGCCAAGTTATTTTAAATATTCTTTCAAATGCTATAAAATTTTCTTACCCAGACAAAGAAATTACTATAAACCTTGATCCTATTTCAATTAATAATTCAAATTTCATCGTCATAAAGGTTATAGATCAAGGGATAGGAATGGAAGAAAATGAAATTCCAACTATCTTTGAGAAATTCACTCAATTGGAAAATGGAAAGGAAATGGAATCTAACGGAACAGGTCTTGGACTCTCCATCTGCCATAAACTAGTAGAATCAATGAATGGGTATATTGAAGTAGAATCAAAATTAAAACAAGGTACGACTATGTCGATTTACCTACCTCAATACAAGGATGTATTAAATTAGAATGCAAGAACTTGATCGGAATAGAAGGCCCCAAGAGCCAGTATTAATAGTAGAAGATAGAGAAGAGAATCGAGCCTTATTACAAGGCATCTTAAATCAACTCAAAATAGATTCTAAAGTTGCCGAAAATGGTCAAATTGGATTGGAGATGCTTGCCAAGGAAAATTTTTCTGTTTTTATCGTTGATTTAATGATGCCTGTAATGGATGGACATTCTTTCATTAAGGCATTGAAGGATAAGGATCCTGAGGCTATTGTTTTAGTACAAACTGCACTCGATAATACAGAAACAATCATTGAAATTATGAAGAAAGGGGTTTATGATTATATCATTAAACCAATTGATCCTGATTTATTTGCTAGAGTTATCTCTAAGGCTTTAGAATACAAATATCTAAGAGATATCGAAAAACATATCCAGAAAATGGAGAGCAATAAACTTAGATCTCAATTAGAATGGTTGAATTATAAAGAATCTATTCGAAAGAGTGGTAGCGATTCTCACGAAAAGAATTCTATTGAAAACCTAAAAACATCTCTTTCCCAAGGTTCTGGATTCGGAGCAATGACATCTATAGTCGATATGATTCAATCTACTGCGTCTAAGAATCCTGATGGAAGTTTGGTAATTGATGGCGAGATTATGGATCTTCTTTTCGAGAACAGTGAAATTACTAAAAATATGCTCAAAGGTCTTGGATATGTATCAGAACTGTTGGATTCCGATATTGTTACAAAAAGAACGGAAGGTTCAACTCTAGTTGAAAAAATTCCTGAGTTTTGTAAGGAAATAAATTCTTACTTAAAATTGAAAAATATAAAAATAAACTACCCTAAGCTATCAACATCTTGTATTATAAACGTCGATATTGAGAAAATAGGTATGGCTATAGAAGAATTAGTAATCAATGCATTTAAATATTGCAATGAAAACAGTAATATTGATATATTTGCTCATATCAACAATGGATATTTAATTGTTTCGGTAAAAAATGAAGTCAAGAATGATTCATATGGTGGAATTGATGAATCCAAAGAAAAATATGTTATTCAACCGTTCTATAGAATTCATCCACCTGTGGAATCTGTAAACAAAATCGAAAAGTTTGGATTGGGATTAGGATTAACAATGGTTGATCATATTTTAGGGAAGCATAGTGGATTGTTTTTTATTCACAATGCTAAGGATCATACAACAAAGACAATAACTCTTTGTGTATTATCAGAGATTTTTCTTCCATTACAATGAGGTAACAAATGGCTAAAAAGATATTAATCATAGATGATTCAGCAGTTTTTCGAAAAATAGTTTCTGTCCATTTAAAAAATGCTGAATTCGAATTAATCGAAGCAGTAGATGGGAAAGATGCTATTGAAAAATTGAAAGATATAAAAGTAGATTTAATCGTTTCTGATATGAATATGCCGAATATGGACGGTCTTACTTTCATTAAAACTGTTAAAGCCGATCCAGCTATTAAGTTTACTCCTATTGTTATGCTAACTACTGAATCACAAGAAGAAAAGAAAAAGCAAGGCTTAGAGGCCGGTGCTCGTGCTTGGTTGACAAAGCCATTTTCTCCTGAAGAACTTTTACAAACTATTCAAAAGTTATTAGGATAAAAAATGGAAAGTAAATTCACAAAAGTCGATAACAAAAATGTTTTATCTCTTCTTGGGGAATTTACAATTTATGCAGTGTCAGAGTTTAAACAAAAAATCGATAGTACGCCCGATTTGGTGAAAAGTGATTTGTATATAGATCTTTCCAAGGTGACTAGAATTGATACATCTGGAATCCAAGCATTGATTTCTATTAAGAAATTTTATACTAACAAAGGCTTAAATATTCATCTAATGAACCATAGTGAAGCAATGATTGCTATGATAGAGTTGTATGGACTAATGGCTTTTTTCGGTGATCAGTTGAAATTGAAGAAAGAAGACCTAGATAAATTCCCCTTCAAATATGGAAGAAAGAAAGGATATTATTAATTGAAACTCGATGAAATTATTATAGCCTTTGTCCAAGAATCGGATGAGCTTTTGACCAATATGGAAGATCTACTTCTCTCTTTAGAGAGTAATCCCCAAGATACAGAAGCTTTGAATGGAATTTTTAGAGCTGTTCATACAATCAAAGGCTCAGCAGGTATGTTTGGATTTGATTGGATAGTAAAGTTTTCCCATGTTCTTGAGAACCTATTAGATAGCATGCGAGAGGGTAAGGTAGCAGCTAACAAAGAAATTATAGAAAACCTATTAGTATCTAAAGATTATTTATCATCTATTGTAAAGATTTATACTGACTCAACTGAATTAACAGAAGAGAAAATAGCTCAAGGTGAAATTCTTCTCAGTAAATTAAAACCTTTTTTACTTAACAATGATTCTAATTCCGAAAAAGAAATTGAAAAAAATAAACTAGAAACATCACAAGAGCAACATCAGGATGAAGTTCCAGGTATCCAAAGTAAAGATTTTCATATCAGCTTACGACCAAGTAAACAAGTCTTTATCAATGCCTTAGACCCCTACTCTTTCATAAAGTATACCAACCAAGTAGGTACTATTGAATTCATCAAAACAATTATCACGGAACTTCCAGATTGGAATTTATGGGATCCAGAAAGTTGTTATCTAGGTTTTGAAATCCGTTTAAGTTCTACCAAAACAGTAGATGAAATCCGAAAGGTTTTTGAATTCTTAGAGTATGATTCCAAGATTTTAATACTTCAACCGAATGCAAGTATAGAAGATGTTGTGAACCACCTTCAAACTTTATCAGAAGACGAAATTCTTATTTCAAACATACTTACTGAAATGAAAACATTAACTCAAAATGAACTGATTGAAGTATTGGAATCTTTTCAAAGTAGATTATCTGGAATAAAAACAAAATCTTTAAATCAATTCCTTAATAAAGAAAGAGAAAATACAAAAAATGATACCAAATTGGATTCACAGAAAAGTGTAAGTTCTACTTTAAGAGTTGATTCCCATAAAATCGACCACTTAATCAATAAGGTTGGTGAACTTGTAGTTTCGGAAGCAAATTTAAGTATAGTCTTACAAAATTTAGAAGACTCTACAGTTACTGAATCCTTACATTCTGTATCTAGACTGATCAATGAGATACGAGAAATTTCCCTCAAACTTCGTATGGTTCCCATAGGAGAAAGTTTCAATAAATACCATAGGATAGTGCGCGATTTAGGCAGTGAACTTTCTAAGAAAGTTAATCTTCATATACATGGTGGCGAAACCGAACTTGATAAATCTGTGGTAGAAAAACTTTCTGATCCTATGGTTCATTTAATTCGCAATGCAGTGGATCATGGACTAGAGACAGTTAAGGAACGTTTAAAATATTCTAAAGAAGAAACAGGAAATGTTTATTTAAATGCTTTCCATGATACTGGTTCAATCGTAATTGAAATCTCTGATGATGGTAAAGGTGTTAATACTGAGAAGGTTTTAAGAAAAGCTATAGAAAAAGGAATTCTATCTCCAGATAGTGAACCAAGTACAGATGAAATTCATAAATTGCTTTTTCATCCAGGATTTTCAACTGCGGATCAAATAACAAACATATCTGGTCGTGGAGTAGGATTAGATGTAGTTCAAAAGAATATTGAAGCACTCCGTGGATCCATACAATTATTCAGTAAACCAGGCGAAGGAACAAAATTTACGATTCGCCTACCTCTTACACTAGCCATCATAGATGGATTTTTAGTATCCGCAGGGAAAGATTTATATGTGATCCCTTTGGATTTGGTTCGTGAATGTGTCGAATTTAAATTTGAAAATGAAAACAATGATACATCGGGAAATTATTTCAATCTAAGAGGCAAGGTTTTGCCCTATACTAGGTTGGATTATTTTTTCCATAATGAAGTGAAGAAGAATGAAAGAGAAAATATCGTAATCACAGAATACCAAGGTAATAGGATAGGACTCGTCGTAGATAAATTGTATGGTGAAATTCAAACAGTAATTAAACCATTAGCAAAAGTATTCAGTGATATCCGAGGAATTGGTGGATCTACGACATTAGGTGACGGAAGAATTGCTTTGATTCTAGATGTTGCTGACTTGCATGAATCTTTAAAGAATTTGCAAGGAATTAAATTTGATAAGGTCAATATTGATACACATGAGGGTGGAGCATTAGGATGAACAAAATAAAAATAAGCCATAAGTTGATTTTCTTCTTTTTGGTATCGGCAATTTCGTTATTCGCGATATCAGTTTATACTTATAATAGTATGACTAAGCTACAGTCGGAAACAATACGTCTGTCAGATAATCAAATTGTTGTCATGGTAAATGTTTCGAATATATTTCTAAAGAATAATGAAATACAATCTAAATTGAATCAAATTTCAAGCTCCTTAGATGGGAATATAGCTATTTTAAATAGCAGAGAAATTTCAAAATTAAGAGAAGAAATATCAAAGTATTTTGACCAATTTAAATCCATTGATTTAGGAAAGAATAGCAATAAATCACTTGAAGAAGTTCTTCAAAAAAGAAAACTTTTAGGGAATTCATTTGATAGTATTAAAACTCTTGAATCTCAAGCAGATGGTTTAGATAAAATTAAAAGAGTTATTTCTAATGAAACACTACCAGCATTAATCGATTATCTAAATTCTTTACAAAATTTCAATCAAAGCATTCAAACAGATAATGAAATAAATAACAAAATAATTTCAGACCTAAGCCAAAGTATATTTATTAATTTTACTATTGTTTTATTGTTAGCTATATTAGTACTAATTGTTTCATTTTTTTGGATTATGAAATCCATTACCTCACCGATTGCAGCAGGATTAAATACAATTGAAGCTGTAAAGAAAGGAAATCTTTCTCAAAGAATCCCAATACAGAGTCAAGATGAACTCGGGATCTTCCAATCAGGTATCAATTCGATGTTAGATTCAGTTTTTGAATTAAATCAAAATTCAGTTGTAATTTCGGATTTGATGCAAAGATTAGCTAATGAAAAAGATCTTAAGGTAGCAATTCAATTTGCCTTGGATAAAATCCGGGATGAATTTGGATGGGCATATGGTTCCTTTTGGACAGTTGATAAAGGCTCCAATGAATTAAAATTTTCTTTAGAATCAGGAACAGTAGGTGTTGAATTCAAACAAGTGAGTATGAGTTCCTCCTTTAAAGAAGGTGTTGGTCTCAACGGAAGGTCTTGGAGAAATAGAGATTTGGTTTTCGCTAAGGATTTAGCAGAGGTAACAGATTGTGTTCGTGCTCCTTCTGCTAGAAAAGCTGGTGTCAAATCTGGGATTGCCTTCCCTATCATTGTAGCTGGTGAAGTCATAGGAACTATGGATTTCTTTACTATGGTAGAGATTGAATTGACTCAATCCAGAGCAGATATCTTTAAGAATATTTCATCCATTTTATCCTCAACTCTCACTCGAATCAACGACGTGAACGAAATGGTTCGCATTAAGGTTGCCTTAGATAATGTTACTACAAACGTTATGATGGCTGACGGTGATCTCAATGTTACTTACATGAACAAAGCGATCGTCAAAATGTTCTCTAATGGTGAATCTCAAATTAAAAATCAGCTTTCTAATTTTGAACTTAAAAAACTCATTGGATCCAATATTGATGGCTTTCATAAAGATCCTTCTCACCAAAGAAATCTTTTGGCGAATCTAACAACGACCTTCCGTTCCAGTATTTCCATAGGAGGAAGATTTTTTGATTTAATTGCAAATCCTATAATTTCAGAAAAAGGTGAAAGATTGGGTTCTGTGGTTGAATGGTCTGATGTTACCAACGAGCTAGCAGTTCAAAAAGAAATTGAAACTATTATTGACGGGGCTGTGGAAGGAGACTTTGAGAAGCGAGTAAAGCTCGATGGAAAAGAAAAATTCTTCTTAAAGATCAGTGAAGGCATCAATCAATTATTAGATATTTCGTCAAAAGGATTGAAAGATGTAGTACAAGCACTAGGTAAAATATCAACAGGTGATCTATCTACCAAAATTACTGACGATTATAAAGGTATCTTTGGTGAGTTAAAAGAGTATGTGAACAATACTATTCAAAAACTCGAAACTACAATTTCTGAAGTAAAGACCAAGGCAGATACCTTGGTTGAAGCCGCCGAAGAAGTAACTTCCACTGCACAGACACTCTCCCAAGGAGCTAGCGAACAAGCAGCATCTGTGGAAGAAACATCTGCTAGTTTAGAAGAAATGACAGCAAGTATAGAGCAAAATGCTGAAAATGCAAAACAAACTGAATCGATTTCAACTAAATCCGCCAAAGAAGCAGCAGAAGGTGGAAAAGCAGTCATCAATACAGTAGACGCTATGAAACAAATTGCTGATAAGATCTCTATCATTGAAGATATTGCTTACCAGACTAACCTACTTGCTTTAAATGCTGCAATAGAGGCAGCACGAGCGGGAGAGCATGGCAAAGGATTTGCAGTTGTAGCCTCAGAGGTTCGAAAGTTAGCAGAGAGAAGCCAGAAATCAGCCAATGAAATATCTTCTCTAGCCAGTGGTTCTGTACAAATAGCAGAAACAGCTGGACGACTTATCAATGAAATTGTTCCTGCAATCAATAAAACCGCTGATTTGGTTCAGGAAATTTCTGCGGCAAGCTCAGAGCAGTCTTCAGGTGTAAATGAAGTCAATAAAGCCATGACTCAGTTGGATCAAGTATCCCAACAATCAGCATCAGCCTCGGAAGAACTTGCAGCCATAGCCGAAGAATTAAAATCCCAAGCAGGTCAATTACTAGAATCTATCGCCTTCTTTAAATTAGCTGATAATATGCAGAGTAAATCTCTATTTACTAAGAAGAAATCAGCGAATTCAGGTTCAAGAGAAAGCAGTAAGTCGTACTTGCAATCAAGTGAGATGAATTCACCAGACGAAAAGGGATTTTCTAAATTTTAGGAGGGTATTGTGAGCTCAGATAAAGAAGATAATCAGTATCTCATTTTTCTATTAGAGCAAGAAGCCTTCGGACTTCCTATACTCAAAATCAAAGAAATTATTGAGCACACGGAAATTACCCGTGTGCCCATGATGCCTAAATTTATTCCTGGAGTGATTAATCTTCGAGGGAATGTGGTTCCGGTTGTTGATCTCAATTCAAGATTCTATAATATACCAACTAAAATTAATCGCAAAACTTGTATCATCATTTTAGAAAGCGAATTAGAAGATTCTAAAATAGATGTAGGAGTATTAGTAGATATTGTGAATGAAGTTGTTGAAATCAATGAAGTAGAAGCAGCACCAACTTTTGGTTCAACTCTCAAATTAGAGTTTGTCGAAGGCATTGGAAAGATTGATGATAAATTTGTTGTGATCTTGAATATAGACACAGTACTTGATATTAGAGAACTTACTGAGTGGACTGAACAAGAAAAAGCACTTTCCACTGAATAATTCATGGATATTAATCCACTCATAGTTAAAGATTTTTTCTTATATCCTGGTGATTATTGTTTTGGTTCGAATAATTATCGAATTCGAACCCTCCTTGGTTCCTGTGTCGCTCTTATTCTTCTTCATCCTGAAAAAAAATTGGGAGGCATGGCTCACATTATGCTCCCTGAGAGAAAAAAATACCATTCATCTGACAATGATCTTCCAGGTAAGTATGCGGATGATTCTTTTCGACTCTTTGCGGCCTCTGCGAGAACTTTTAAAACCGATCTCTCTGAATACAAAGCCAAGCTTTTCGGTGGCGCCAATATGTTTACCAATTTCAAAACTAAGGAGTACCAAATTCTCTCTGAAAATGAGAAAAATGTTTATTCTGACTTAGATGACAAAATTCAAATCGGTAAAAAGAACATAGATTTTATAAAGCAAATGCTTGTATCATATAACATACAAATAATGAGTGAAGACTTAGGTGGAATCAATCATCGTAAAGTTTATTTCACGGTTTGGGATGGTGAAGTTTGGATGGAAAAGCCAAACTTAGATTCATGAATGAAAATCTAAGGAGAATATATGGCGATTAAAGTTTTAATTGTGGATGATTCTGCAATAGTTCGGCAAATTCTTGGAGATTATATTCGAAAAGATCCAGAGCTTGAGCTTATAGCTGTAGCACCCGATCCAATTTTTGCAATGGAGAAGATGCGAAATCAATTACCAGATGTAATTGTTTTAGATATTGAAATGCCACGGATGGATGGAATCAGTTTTCTTCGTAAAATTATGAAGGAAAGTCCTACACCTGTTGTTATTTGTTCAACTTTAGCAGAAGAGAATTCTGAAACTACCTTCATCGCTTTAGAAGAAGGTGCTGTTGAAATTATAACTAAACCGAAAGTTGGCCTGAAAGGGTTCCTTGAAGAATCCTTTATTCAAATAACTGATGCTATTAAATCGGCAGCTTCTGCCAATATGAAAGTAGCAAGAAGGAATGTGAGTGAAAAAATTAGTTCGAGTAATTTACAAAATAAACAAGCTATCACTTCTTTCAAAGAATCTGGACTTTCTGCAATATCAGCAACTGAGAAAATTGTAGCAATAGGAACATCTACCGGTGGAACTATTGCCCTAGAGCAAGTTCTTTCTAAATGTGATAAAGCAAAAACACCTGGAATACTTATAGTTCAACATATGCCAGAAATGTTTACTAAAAGTTTTGCAAAACGACTAAATGATATCTGTGAAATAGAAGTACGAGAGGCAGTGGATGGAGAAAGAGTTCTTCCTGGTCATGCTCTTATTGCTCCAGGAAATCGACATATGCAGGTTAAACGTTCTGGTGCTCAGTATGTTGCTGTAGTTTCAGATGGACCTTTAGTAAATCGACATCGACCCTCTGTAGATGTTCTTTTTCGTTCAGTAGCAAAAGAAGCAGGTAAGAATGCTAGAGGTATCATAATGACAGGTATGGGCGATGATGGTGCAGCTGGCCTTCTAGAAATGAGACGAATGGGTGCTTTTACAATTGCTCAAAATGAAGAAACATCCGTAGTCTTCGGCATGCCTAAGGAAGCTATCCGAAAAGGCGCAGTTGATAAAATTGTTGCCTTAGAAAATATTTACCGTGAAATTATGGACCAAAGGTTTTAATTTCATATTTTTTTAGTAGTGTCAATATTTTATTGAACTCTATTGATTGTAATATTTTTTCATTCATTGAGGTGATTTAAGTGAAATATTTATTTATATTGTTGTTATTTTTAAATTTTAATATGACTGCTCAATCCATAACAGAAATTTCAATAAGCACTAGTATTAGAGAACTTTCTGATGAGTCATCTAGATTTTCCTTAGAGCATATTATTGATAAAACTAGTTCCCCTTGGTGTATTTCAGGAAAAGACTGGGAAAAGCAAGATAGTATAGATCTTCAATTCGATAAAAAAGTTATTCTATCAAAAATTTATATAGCTAACGGATTTTTCGATTCTAAATTATTTTCTTTAAATTCTCGACCTAGTAAACTTATTTTAAAATCGGATTTAGGTGAAAAAAGGGAAATTAGTCTAAAAGATAATTTCAATGTAGAAACCTATGAATTCCCTGCTATGAATGTTAGTTCTATTAATTTATCATTCCCTAATATTCTAAAAGGAACTAAATTCAACGATATATGTATATCTGAAGTTTCCTTTATACCTATTGGGAGTAATGACTTAATTAATAATAGAAAAAGCTTAAATGAAAGAATTAAAAATATTCTCAAGAAACCAATTGTAATTCAATCAGCACAAGGTGAAGTAAACGATTCTTTTACTATACTACCTACAAAAGAGGAATTTAGCTTAGAGCCCCAAACTAAAAATCAAAAATCTGTGATTCTTTACCAACCATTTGCTACCTACTCTTTAGAAATATCTCCAATGCCTAAGATTACACTTACAAAATATACCAATGATTATGATTTAATAAAAATAAAAATTCAAGGAAGATGCATAGTTAATTATGAAGGTGAAAATAAAACAGAGCCATGCAAGGTTTTAATTGATCCACTAGATAGCAGCTATACTCTTTATTTAAAAAATAATTTAATTTTTAATTCTAAACAACCTGAAATGTTTCAATAAGCGAACTATTAACGAATGGATGAAAAATAAAAAAACCTCCATACTAGAAATTTCTAGCCTGGAGGTTATCTTCTTAGTTATCTTTCACTTTTAATTCAGCGAAGAAAAGTATCAAAGATTCAATACATACAAAAATATTGTCATCAATAGCTTAGTAAATCTGAGCTTACCTTTTTCTTTCTAGCTAGAATTTCTTCTTGAGATTCTTCTTTGATCAATTCATCAGGAGTAATCTTGAAAATGGATTGGCCCTTAGTGATAATCTTACCATCTGAGTCTTCCATAAGATTCTTTATTATGGTTCCTGAAAATGGAACAGATATTTTGTTAAACATCTTCATAACTTCGATGATGAAAAGAGGCTGTCCAGCTTTGAATCTATCACCCACCTGTACGATAGGAGGAAGATTGGGAGCTTCTCTCGCGTAAAACATACCACCCATAGGTGCAATAATTTCATCACTACTAGCCTTAGGCGGAGGAGTTAATGCTTTAATAAATGCATCTCTGGTTTTAGCAGTTTTAAACTCTTCTGGAACAATTAATTCGAGATGGTCATCCACTTGTATCTTAGAGAAACCAGACTTCACTCCAATATTTGGAATGATTTTCAATAAATCGAGACCTAATTGAAAACCTGCATGAGCAGCTTGGACTTCCTTCCACTTATCAGCTGTAAGCTTAGTATTTGCTAGAGCGGATGAAGCATATAGAGTTTTATTTAATTCATTCCAATTTTTTGGGAATCCTAATTTCGAAAGATTACTATAAAAACTTCTAGCCTCTCTTAGAATATTTTCATCATGATCCCATATCATTTCGGAAGCTGGATCGTTTTTACGATTTTCTAAATGTAAATAGTGATAGAGTGAATCAAGAATCTCTATAGGATTGATAGTGAATTCTATTTTCTTATCAGAATTCCATGATTTACCATCATGAAGCCCAATAAAGCCACCAAGAACATGAGGATTGGAAAAAAGCTTTTCTAGTGGTCGAGTTAATAGAGTCTCCTTTTTCTTAAGAATCGATTTTTCTGGTGCACTAGCCTTTGAAAGCAATTCATTCCATAACAATTCCATATCAACATCACGATTGATTGTCTCAAGAGCACCTATACCAGCGAGGTAGGCTGTCATAAATTGAGTAGATGGTTTTGCCATCGCGTCTTTGCCAAGAAACCAAGAAGCTAGTCCATAATGTACCGAAAGATTTGTTTCGAGATTTTGACCACGAAGCTCTGTTGTTCGCAAAATATTAGTTAATCTCTCTAGGTTATCTCTACGATTCACACCATGAGTGATCACAAGAGCAATGTTGGAATCATAGGCCCCTGCTAAATTGTAATGGACGAAAGCTCCTGTGTCGGGGTTACGAGTTCCGATACCTTGGTCATCTCGAATCTCATCGGAGGATGGATCAGACCAAGAATTAATCAAACCTCCAGCATGTGGCTGCAAGGATCTATTCGTAGCATTAATTCGAACTTCTGCACCAGAGATATTTCGAACAACTCGCACAGGTTTAGGAACTCTTGGAGCATGAAGCGAGATAACTGCCATAGCTTCTATCAATGAATCTAAGTAAAATACCTCAGAAGAGTTAGCTGGGTTTTCAAATTTTAACCTGTAAGCCATCTCTGTAACTCTGTGTTCTACTTGTATCCTAGTATTCATCTCCATAAAGAAGTGATTGGTTCCTTCCACTATTGATTCAAAAGTTGAAACAGAATTCAATTGAACAGCTGCACCAAAAACCTCAGCCTGTGTTTCCATTTCTTGTAAGCACTTCAAATCCTTTTCTAAAACAGCTGCCTTGCTAGGAGAATGAGTTTTGTAATTCGATATTTCTTCGTGCAGTTGTTCTTGAGTTAAAGATAGTTCCAAAAGCTTTTGCTCATGCATTTGAACCGAACAATCTCTACCGCCTAGAGATAAGCACCAAGCCCCATTTCCTATAACTTGTATTTCATTGTGACGAGTGTTTTCAATGTTAAGTTCAATTAAAAAGTTTCTATTTGAGCCAGGAGCGACCACTTTGGATTCAGCAAGGATTTCCATAACAGCAGATGATATTTCTTCTTTTGTTTGAATTACTCTTTGTCCCTTTCCGCCTCCGCCTCCAATATACTTGAAACGGATTCTTTTGCCTGGAAATTTTTTCCAGATTTCTTCTGTTCCAATTTCTGCTTCTTTTTGTAAATCAGCTATGGTAACAAGTTCTTTAGATTTATCATAAGACGCTTGCAGCAATAGCTCCGCATTCTCTTCTATGGATACAGTATCCTTATAAGAAAATTCTAAAGAATGTTCTTTAGCAAGTTTAATAAGAGTATCTTTTGTATTTCCGTATTTACGAACAAGAGCTAAGGCTGTTACATTATCTACACCTGGAGTTACAGACACATCTAAGGAGCGAGCTAATTTCTTAGCCTCATCTTTAGCGCCTGCTTGGCGAGCAACATGAGAGGATGGTCCCATGAATGTAATACCAGCCTCTTCAATTGCTTCAATAAATTCCGCATCTTCAGCCATAAATCCGTAGCCTGCAAAAATATGAGTGTATCCATTGTCTTTTGCAATACCAATGATTTGATTGATTCTTTCTAATTTTTCCTCCGCACCTGCACCCATATAATCAGGAACTCTATGAACATTGTCGGGAAATTCAAAATCACGTAACTCAGGAGCAAGAGCTTTGGGATAAACAATAGAGTCTTTTTCAGAAAGTAAGATTCCATACTCCCTTACTCCACTTACTTTGAAAACTTCAATAGCTTCCTTACGAACAGGTCCTCTACATACGATAAGACATTTTATACTACTTATATCAAAGGATCTTATCCATTCAGAATGGGAGTCTTTGAATTGAATTCTTTTTAAATTTTGATCGAGCATGCTTATTCGAACTCCCTTTGGATTCCACCCATAGCTGAGGGTTGGTAACGTTTCATTAAATAATTTAGATTCTTCGCAAGAACTCTGCGAGTAAATCCTGGAATGATAATACTGGATACAGAACCTAAGGCCAAAGCTTCTTTTGGATTCATCAGTTCTCTTTCATATTGTTGGGAAATTTTCATTAACTTTTCATCACGGATACGAGCAGCCTCATCACTAGGCATTCCTTTAGCTGTATTGGCTTTGAATTCCTTGTGTAAGGCACCGACCTCATCCTTGTAAACATATTCCTTTCCAGCAGGACCCATAACAGCGATTCGAGCTGTTGGAAGGGCAAATACGAGATTTGCTCCTGTGAAATAGGAATTAAAGGTAGCATAAGCACCTCCAAAAGCATTTCGGATAATCAAAGTCATACGAGGAGTTCTTAGATCAATAATAGAATCAAGAAGTTTGCGACCTTCTAAAACTATACCATTGTGTTCTTGGTCTTTGCCAGGAAGAAAACCTGTTGTATCCTCTAAAAAGATCATAGGAATATTATAGAGATTGCAAAATCTTACAAATCTTGCACCCTTTCTCGCTGCACCTATATCGATTTGACCAGAAGATACAGCAGAATTATTAGCAAGAAATCCGACCACATGTCCGCCTATTCTTCCGAAGGCTGTGATCATATTCCTTGATCTTTGAGGTTGTAATTCAAAGTATTCACCATGGTCACAAATTTGTTGAAGATAGAGAGTGATATCGAAAGGAGTATTCATTCCAGTAGGCGAATTGAAGGTCTTACGAAACAAAATGTCTTCTTCATAAGTGAATCGATCTATAGTATCAGAAGTAGGATGAAAAGGGGCATTCGATCTATTGTTATCTGGTAGATAAGAAAGCAATCGTATTGCCGTTCTAAGACTTCCAAGCTCATCCCCAGTTACTAAGTCAACCACACCACTTTGACCATGTACCTTGGGTCCACCAAGATCATCAGCAGAGATGTCTTCACCGAGTACACTTTTTACAACACCTGGACCTGTTAAACCAAAGAAAGTATTTTCACACTGAATCATAAATGATCCCTGTCTTGGAAGATAGGAACCACCACCAGCGTTGAATCCAAACATCAACATGATACTTGGGACTGCACCAGAAATTTTACGAAGTGCTGTAAAAGCGTCCGAATAACCATCTAGCCCACCTACACCAGCTGGAACATAGGCACCGGCTGAGTCATTCATTCCAATAAGAGGGATTCCATGCTCACCAGCCATTAGAATGTGGCGTGCTAATTTGTTTCCATTGGTTGCATCCATGGATCCTGCTCTAAGGGTAAAATCATGTCCATAAATGGCAACATCACGATCTTTAATTCGAATAATGCCTGTTACAATGGATGCTCCGTCTAGGTTGCGACCCCAGTTTTGGTAGAGGATATTGGGTTCTTCTTTGGTAAGAACTTTAATTCTTTCCCAAACAGTCATTCTATGTTTAGAATGCTGAACTCGGATGCGATCTTCCCCTCCGCCAACAAAAGGCTTCTTTACTAGGTCATGACCGAGTTCAAGAGCCTCTTCATAGATACCTTTCTTGGTGGTATTTTCTTGGGTTAAATCTTTTAAAGGATCATTCAGTGATAGTGTGGTGTTTTCCATAAATAGTATTATACCTGGATAGATTCTTCTTCCAGATTTTTAAAAATACAGAAAAAAGAAAGATATTTTTCTAAGTAATGGCTTCTTCCATAGTTTTACGAATATGGAACATTGTGTTTAGGTCCACGATTTCGAAAACTTTCTCAACGGCAGGCTTGAGATTGGTTAGAATTAATTTATTTTCTTGTTCCTTGGAATGTTTTAGGGAGGCAACTAGGATTCTTAGTCCTGAGGATGATACAAAGGGAACATTTTCTAGATTGATGATAATTGTCTCAGTATCATTTTTCTGAATTTCTTGGAGGAAGGCCTTTTCTATCTTATGAATGCTGTGAACATCCATATTTCCCATAATATAAATAATCTTAGAGTGTTCTCTGATTTCTACTTTAAATTCCATATAATAATTCCATTATTTAAGTTTTTTCTCTAGAAGCCATACATTGGTATTTTCTTCTCTCTTGTATTCAACCTTATCCATGAGCCTTTCCATGAGAAAGACACCAAAGCCACCTCTTCTCTCTCCAGTGAGATTGGCTTCCACAGAGGGTGGTTTTACTTCCTTGCGGATAAATTCTTTCCCATTATCTTGGAGCCGAACTGTAATTTTACTGCCATCAAGGCTTATAGCACAAGAAATAGATGGGTTATCCAACATTAAATCTTTATAACCATGGATTACTATATTTGTAGCAGCTTCGTCACAAGATAGTAAGATGTCTTCCAATATTAAATCAGCTATGTTGCGTTCTCTCAAACAATCATTCACAAAATCCCTAAGTTTAGGAATTTGAGAAGTTGTAGCAGGGAAAACCCTATTGAATTGAAAGTCATCTTTAAACTTCAAGATCATAACCGTAAAATCATCAAATTGCTCTGCTCCATCTGCATATTCAACAATTAAATTGTACAATTCATCGATTATTTGTTGAGAACTTAAGTGCTTTCTATTGATGATTTCTTGTATAAATCTCTCTAAGCCGAATTCCTCTTGGGTAGAATCTTTTTCTTCTATAGCTCCATCCGTATAAAATACAAAGAGATCACCTGGTGAAACCTTGATATTTCCCCCATGATAGTTTCCAACAGGAACCACGCCCAAGGGTGCACCTTTTCCTTTTAATAATTCATAAGATTGATCCGATTTGATCCAAATTTGATCATTATGCCCTGCTGAGGCATACTGTATCTCCATAGTTACAGGGTCATAGTGGATGTAAAAAAGTGTTACAAACATACCTGATTGGGAGTCTTCATAAATCAAAGAGTTAGCTTGAGTTAGAATCTCGTCAGGTAAAAGTAAATGGTTTCTAGAAAGTGTTCGGATGATGGAGGAGGATATCGCCATAAAGATAGCGGCAGGTAAACTCTTACCTGAAACATCCGCAACTAGGAAGGCAAATTGCCCATCTTCATATTGGTGTATATCATAGAAGTCACCACTGACTTCCTTGGCTGCAACCGATTTCACTCCTAAATCAAAATTGGAATGAGTTGGAATTCGATCGGGGAGAATATTCTTTTGTATGTTTTTAGTGATTTCAATTTCTTTTTCGATTGCTTTTTTAGCAATCATCTCAATCCCTAATTTGATATTTTCATATCCTTTGATCAATTGTGAACTAATTGTCTTTAGAAGCATGAGATCATTTTCACCAAATGGACCTTGTGTCTTCTTGCCTGAAATACAAAGTATTCCAAAGGGCTTATTTCCAGAGATGGAAAGTGGCAAGAGGATATGAGATCCAATAATGAATTCTTTATCTAAATAATCTTCAAGGCCATCCTTAAGACCTGTAGAGCTAACGATGGTATTGTTGTATAGAATGGATTCAATAATTACTGAATCTCGGATAAAATTCTCTTTAAACCATTCTTCCTTCCCATCAATGATTGCAATAACTTCTATGACCTGTTTAGCTCGATTCACTATCATTGTAGCAACAATGGATGCGTTCATTTCGTTCGCTATAATTTGATTTGATTTCTTGATAAGGTCAGCTTCTGTACGGGATTCCATTACAGCCTGTCCAAGTTCAAATAAAGAAGCCAGGGTATTAACTTTTTCTTTTAAAGTATGATTAGTTTCTTCAAGATTGTTCAAGAGTTTGGTTTTCTGAATAGCAAGCGCGCAGGATGTTGCAAAACTTAAGAATAAATCTAGATCTGCCTGCGAAAAATTGTTTCTATCAATTGTATTGATAGCTTCAATAATACCTATGACTTCATCTTCTACAACTAAAGGTGCAGCAAGAATATTTCTTGTAGTGAAATTCGATGCCTGATCTACCTCTCTAAAAACACGAGGATCATTGATTGCATCATTGATGATCATTGGTTTACGAGAGATAGCAACAGATCCCGCTATTCCCTGTCCCATAGGAACTTTGATTTTGGAAATTTCTTCTTTTTTGTCGCCAGTTACTATATGAAAATATAAATATTCCTTGCTAGGATCAACTAACATCAATGATGACCCTTCGGAACGAAACACTGATTTCGCTGATTCCATAATAGATTCTAAAAGGGAATTTAGATCTAAGGATGAGTTAATCAAACCAGAAACACGAATGATTTCTTCTGTTTGGTATTCTAATCGATTGTTTTTTTGATGAATATTCGAATTATCTAATAATAAAAGGATGGATGTTATTAAGGAGGTATATACATCTTCACTAGATTCAGAAGAAATAGAATCTCTGAGCAATAAACTTAAGTTAGAGGAATAGTAAGAGATCAATTCAAAATCTTGGGTGGAAAAATTATCAAAATGATTGATTCCTTCTAAAAGGAATACACCTAAATCTAAAATTCCTGTTTCTTGTCCAAGAAAGCAGGCAATATAAGACTCAGTGATAGTGATATTTTTCTCTTTGAGAGTAGATCCTTTTTTTAATAAAAGGTTCTTGCGATTTTTGAATATATGCTTAGAAATTAGATCAGTAATACTACCCTGTTCTGTCTTGCCATACTTAACCAATTGACCATTCTCATTGATTAAGTAAAAGGCTCCGTTCTTGGCTCCAACTAAACGTTTCGCCTGACCTAAAATAAAATCAAGAATGTCAGCAAGTTTTGGGTCATGCCGAACATAAACTTTATCTGTTTCCGAAGAAACAACTATAGATTGAGATTGAAGATCCAAATATTCCTTTTATGGTCGGCCGAATTTTAAAGATTCCTCTCGAAGTTTTTTATTAGCAACCTCGAGCTGTTTAATTTTATCTAAGGCAGACATCAATTCATCTCTTGACAAACCGGACACATTGTTACTAGCTTGGACTGTCTCTTGCGCATTTTTAAGCTCTAACCTTGAATAATCGATAATTTGCTCATACATGCGGATGATTTCATCTGAATTTGAAAGTTCTTCTTCATTCAACTTTAGAACTTTCTCATATCCTTTGATTATATCATTTTGGATTTTAATTTTCTTTTTCAAATCATCTATATTTTCTTGAGACATACATTTTCCTTGCTACTAAACAAATCTTGACACGGAGTACAACTGCTAAATCCTGACGACATATGCGGGGACGTAGCTCAGTTGGGAGAGCGTTTGAATGGCATTCAAAAGGTCGGGGGTTCGATTCCCCTCGTCTCCAGGACTCCACTCATTTTTTCCCAGTTCCAAGTATTTCTGTCAAATTCTTTTTTCTGGATTAGCTGAATGATATTTTCTTACGAACGTAAAGGACAAGCCGAAGGACCTGAGGTTTTCATATTCCAAGATATCTTTGATCGAAAGCAAAATCAAAGAGACATCGGCAAACCACTAGAGCCATTTTTTAAATTAATCTATATTAACCTACCAGGCGCATGGGAATGGACTAAAATCGATGTTATGAAAGATTTTAGTAAGCAATTTGATACAGAAATCCAACCCTTATTAGAAGAATCAAGCAACCAAAAGATAGCAATTTGGAGTGGGGCTAGCTTTCCTTTTTGGCAATACATCCTAAAGGATCAAATAGATAGATTTAAGCTAGGAGTTCTTTTCAATCCTGAAATGCAAAAAATAAGTCTCTATCCTTTCTTGCAGGATTTCTTTAAGAGTTTTAAAAAAAAATCAGTATTTAGCTTGTGGGACTGGATTTCTCTCCAACCTATCCTTCTGCATTTGCAAATGATTCCCAGAAAAGCAGTTGATACCCTTCCTTTTCCGATTCTGCATTTAAGGTCAGAGGATTTGAATAGACCCTTAGAAAAAGAAGCAAATGATTGGAGTGGTATTTCTATACGTTCGGAGTGGTATACCTTTCCCTCAGAAGATTTTGTGACGATTAAAAGCTCAACTGCTGTTAAAAAACTTTTACTTTCCCGATTTGCTGAAGAATCCAAGATAAAAAAAGATAGGATTTGGAGTATACTGCTCCAATTATAGATTTAAGAGAACCATGGCGATTAGAAAAATATTAAAAATTGGAAATCCCCTACTTCGTTCTATCAGCGAAGATGTAAAAGAGGATGAAGTACTTACTAAAGATTTTAAGAAACTACTGAAAGATATGTTTGAGACTATGAAATATGCTGATGGTGTTGGACTTGCGGCACCTCAAATCGGTGTTTTGAAAAAAGTAGTAGTTGTTGGGTCGGAGGAAGATCCAGAAAGATACAAGGGTGCCCCCGAAGTTCCCCGACAAATTATTTTGAACCCAATCATTGAACCTCTAAATGAGCCTACAGATGGTTTTTGGGAAGGTTGTTTATCTGTTCCAGGAATGCGTGGTTATGTGGAACGTCCAAGTAAAATCAAAATGACTTGGAGAGATGAGAAGTTTGCTGAGCATATTGAGATTATATCTGGCTTTAGAGCAGTCGTTCTGCAGCATGAATGCGATCATTTATTCGGTGTTCTGTATGTGGATAGATTGAAGAGTCCCAAATTGTTCGGCTACAATGATGAGATCGATACAAATGGAAGAGATTTAGATTAAATCAAAAAAAGTGAGAAACTATTATGGGTTCTAAATTAGTTCAATATTTTATTGATAAAAGTATTTTTGTAAACTTATTAACAGCTTTAATTATTATAGTTGGCGCATACACAGCAGCTACTATGAATAGGGAAGCATTTCCAAATATTGATTTCGACATTGTATCCGTCTCTACCATTTATCCTGGAGCAAGTCCTGCAGATGTTGAAAAGCTTGTCACCAAACCTTTAGAAGATGCAATCAAAGAAGTTGATGGAATTAAAGAGTTTCGCTCTGCATCTTTAGAGAATCGTTCTGGAATTATTATTACTATAGATCCTAACACTAAGAATACAAACAAAGTAATAGATGATATTAAATCAGCTATCGATAGGGTGACTGATCTTCCAGAAGAAGTCGAAGATCCAGTAGTCAATGAAATAACGACTGCAAGACAACCAGTCATTGAAGTGGATATATCCTCAAAGAAAGTAAATGGAGTTCCAGTTCTTGATGAAAAAGGACTTAAAGCTAGAGCAAAAATATTAGAAGAACAACTTAAAAATATTTCTGGAGTCGCAAGAATCACCAAGCGTGGTTGGAATGATACAGAAATGCATGTTGATTTAAATCCACAAGCAATGAGTTTTCTTTCAATATCCAGCACTCAAATTATTACTTCTCTAAAGAATCGCAATATTAACTTTCCAGGTGGAAATATTACTGGAACAGATAAAGAAATCATCGTTAGAACCGTCGGTGAGTTTGATACACCGAAAGAAATAGAAAAAGTCTATGTACGTAGCAATGATGCAGGTAGATCCGTTGTTTTGAAGGATGTTGCCAAAGTTTCAGAAGGCTTTGTCGAAAGTCAGTATTTAGATAAGGTTAATGGTCATACTTCCATTGCACTTACTGTGATTAAAAGAGAAAAATCTGATGCTATATCAGTTGTAGATGAATCTAAGGTTGTTGTTGATAAATTTCTAGAGACTTATAAAGATGAAGTAGATATAGCTTTCGTAAATGATTTATCAAAATTTATACGACGTAGACTGGGAGTTTTACTTTCCAATGCTGCATCGGGTCTTGTTTTAGTAACAGCCTCTTTGTTTATTTTTCTTGGTTGGAGAATGGCAATCATGACGGCTATAGGAATTCCCATTTCTTTTGGAATGTCCTTTATTCTAATGAATTATTTTGGGATGACTCTCAATCTTATTACTATGTTAGGACTTATAATTGTGATTGGTATCATTGTTGATGATGCCATCATTATCTGTGAAAATGTCTATCGTTTAATTGAAAAAGGTATGAATCCTTACGAGGCAGCCTTAAAGGGAACCTCAGAAGTTATTGCTCCAGTAACTGCAACCATTACAACAACTGTAGCCGCCTTTGCTCCTATGCTATTTATGACGGGTATTTTTGGCAAATTTATTAAGTCTATTCCTTTGGTAGTTATTCTTTGTTTGGTGTCATCCCTTTTTGAAGCCTTATTTATTTTACCATCCCATCTCTATGATATCAGTAAGAATTCAAGTGTAGCTGGAGAGGTTAAGGAAGAAGGGGATTGGTTCAAAAGATTCAAAGAAAAAACCTATCTACCCATGTTAGCTATTTGCCTTCAAAATAAATATAAAACAGTTGGTGTGATCTTACTACTTTTTATAGGAAGTATAGTAGTTCAAGTTACACTAGGTAAGTTTAAATTATTTCCAGGAGCTATTGAAACTTTCCAAATCAAAATCACTGGAGATACAGGACTTAGCCTTGAATCAACAGAATTATTTACGGATGCCTTAGAGAAGGAAATCTTAGCCTTAGAGAAGAACGAGGTTGAGAATTTTGTAACCAGAGTTGGTATTATTCAAAAAGATGCCAATGATCCTTTCACTAAACGAGGCAAGAATTATGCGCAGATACTTGTTTACCTTACTCCTGACGATGATAGGGAAAGATCAACCGAAGAAATAATTAGTATAGTGAGAGACAAGACGGCATATCTTTTAAATGAAAAGGCCTTAGCCGTCCGAAGGCAAGCTGAAGAAAGAGAAAAAGAACAACTCAGAAAAAAGGGCAAGGAAGTATCCGAAAAGTCTAGTATGGTTTTAACTGCTCCAAGTGAATTTACAAAACTCAAAGGTCAGTTGGTAAACTTAGAATTTGAAAAGCTGGCAGGTGGACCTCCTGTTGGTAAGCCTATAGCAATAGAAATCAAGGGGGATGATTTTGCCACCTTACAGAAGATCTCCGAAGACTACAAAGCAGTCCTAACGAAAATAGATGGAATCACAGATATAGGGGATGACTTTGTAGATGGTAAGGATGAAGTTAGGGTTTATGTAGATGAGTCATTAGCTTCTTTTGCAGGAGTATCTGTTTTTCAAATTGCAACTGCAATCAACACAGCCTACCAAGGAACTGTAGCCACTAAGATCAAACGATCTGATGAAGAAGTGGATGTTCGGGTTCGCTTCCCTCTTAATTTTCGAGACTCTTTAGATTCTTTGCGTAGTATCTTTGTCAATAATATGGCTGGCAACCTTATTCCTGTTTCTAAAATGATTCGCTATGAAAGATCACCAGGAAGAGCATCCATCAACCATTTAGATGGTAAAAGACTCATTACAGTTGCAGCAAATTTGGACGAGACTGTAACAACATCCAGGGAGGCTAATCTAAAAGCCGTTAAATTAGCAGCAGGAATTATAGATAAATATCCAGGTTATACTGTTCGATTTTCTGGAGAAAATAAAGACACAGAAGAATCGCTCGCATCCTTGGGTCGAGCCTTCTTAGTCGGTCTACTTATTATTTTTATGATTTTAGCTTCCTTATTTCGCTCATTATTGCAACCTCTTTTAGTCATGTCAGCGATACCTTTTGCATTGATTGGTGTTATCATTGCTTTCGTCTTCCATGGAGAGTATTTTTCCTTCTTAGCATTTCTAGGAATTGTAGGGCTTGCGGGAGTTGTAGTGAACGATTCTATCGTTCTTGTAGATTGTGCGAATCAATTGAGATTAGATAATCCTGAAATGGATATATATGAATTGTTAATCGAAACAGGATCTATTAGGTTGCGTGCCGTAGTACTTACTACTGTGACAACAGTTCTTGGTTTACTGCCTACTGCCTACGGAATAGGAGGTAAGGATCCCTTTTTGGTTCCTATGGCTCTAGCCTTTGGTTGGGGCTTAGTCTTTGCTTCCTTAATTACATTATTGGTAGTTCCTGTATTTTACAGAATTTTGTATGATGCTAAACTCTACTGGGGAAGCCTATTCAAACGAGTAAAGACAGCATATATCAGTCGTTAAATTTTCAATTCCTTACTCCTGATATTTAATAAATAACAAGCTTCCTAAAACTATCTTGGAAGTAAGGAATATGAAAGATGAACTTGATATATCAGTAAACAAGGGCAAATTACTTCATCTGCATTTTAAAATACAACTAAGCAGTGGATGGGGAAATCACTTCTAAGATCTAACTAGAATGATTCGAAAATACTAAATTAATTCCTTAACAATCTAACATAATCCGCTACAGCATCCTGTATGCTTGTGAACCCATCGGAATAACCAGCCTGTATAAGTTTGTCTGTTGTTGCACAAGTGTAGTATTGGTATTTTGCTTTTAAATGTTCGGGCATAGCAATGTATTCAATACTAACCGGTTTGTGCATGGCTTCAAACAATGCTTTGGCGAGAGTATTCCATGTTTCTGCAACACCCCTTCCTAGATTGTACAGTCCGAATTTATCATTGAAGAGAAAGAAGATACTCATCTTAGCTGCATCTTTTACATAGAGGAAATCACGCATCTGTTCTCCATCTTTGTATTCTTCTCGATAAGATTTAAATAAATTTAGTTTGCCAGTCTCAAATATTTGTTCATAACCTTTCAAAACCAAACTTCTCATCTCTGCCTTATGTGCTTCACCATATCCAAATACATTGAAATACTTAAGTCCAACAATACGCTCTGAAATTCCTTCTTTTAAAGCATACAAATCAAACATATGTTTAGAATATCCATACATATTAAGTGGTTTTAGATTTTGAATAGGTGCCTTATCATCGTAACCTTCTTCGCCTTCTCCATAGGTAGCTGCTGAAGATGCATAAACAAATTTGGCATCGTTTTGAAGAGCGGCATGGCAAAGAATTTTTGTATATTCATAGTTATTTGATATTAAGTAACTCGCATCTTTTTCTGTTGTAGAGGAACAAGCTCCTAGGTGAAGGATGTGGGATACTGATTTTAGAAAGCCTTCTTCATGGATCACTCTTTCTATAAAATCTTCTTTTTCAAAATAGTCTACGTAAGACAAACGCGTGAGATTCTTCCATTTCTCAGATTGACCGAGATTATCGACAATCCATATCTTATCGATTCCTCTCTGGTTTAATTCTTCAATGCAAGCAGAACCTATGAGTCCAGCCCCTCCCGTAACTACTATCGTATTGTGCTTTTTCAAAAGAGTATCCTATTAAAATATTATCTTATTTAAATAACTAAGAGCAATGATAAATCTTAGCAAAATCATATTTCATTCTTGGGAATAGAAGCATTTTTGCAACTAAGAAAACAAATGACCAAATCTCTGATTAACTAATTCCACTGTTTGGGGATGAGGTTTTGTTACAGGGGGAAACCAAGATTTTAATCTTGCATCTATAACTATAGGTGGATTTTGAACAACATGGTTTCTTACAACATTGTGTTTAGAATAAATGTCTCCTGCTGGTTCAAATCGAGTGAAAAGATACCAAATAAAATCATGATCGGAAGAAACTGCCTCGGATGCATTGTCCGTAAGTATAACAAATAAACAATTCGATATTGCCTCTTCTTCCAAAAGGATTTCTGGAATTCCATCCTTAGCTTGGTACTGAGTGGCTTCCACTAATAGAACTCCAGGTAGATAGAATCTTGGATTTTTAAATCTTGCATCTTTGAAATTCTTTTGGAGTTGAGAAAAATACTTATCTGCTAGGTTCCATTTCTTTTCTCCAACACCTAATAGCACCATCTTAGATCCCTTATTTACTTCAGGTCCTGTGTAATCTAAGGTGTCCTGGGAAATATTGACAAAGAGGTGAAGATCAGTTCTTGGATCAAAGCGTTCTAAAATTGTAGTAAAGGTCTCTTTAAAATTTTTCAAAGAAATTTCTTGGTTGGTCACAAGCAAACATTTTGTCAAAGAAAGCTGACCTTCACCAAGGATACGAAGTGCACCCATGAATGCTTCTTTTGGGTATCTTTCTTTGACAATACATGCGGCAAGAGAGTGAACTCCGGACTCTTCGTACGCCCACACTGTTTTTACTTGAGGCATGACAATAGGAAAAACGGGAGATAATAAATCTTGCAGAAACTCAGCGATATAATGATCCTCTTGGGGTGGTCGACCCACTACTGTAGCTGGCCATATTGCATCTTTTCTATGAAAAATATTACTAAGTTCTAATATGGGATAATCATGTTTTAATGCATAGTAACCATAATGATCACCAAAAGGACCTTCTGGTTTACGAACCTTAGGTGGAATCTTTCCAACCAGAGTAAAATCTGCATCTGCAAAAAATGGCAAGGGAGATATCTTAGGATTGGAATGTGTTCGGATTTTTTCTCCACTGAGTAAACTAGCTAGCACTGTTTCTGGAATTTCTTCAGGTAAAGGTGCCACAGCAGAAATAGTCAAGGAAGGTGGACCACCAATTACAACATGACAGGGTAAAGATTCAGATTGCAATTCAGCCTCATGATAATGAAATCCCCCACCCCTGTGAATTTGTATGTGCATACCAACAGTCTTTTCATCATGGAATTGAATTCGATACATACCTAGATTTGGTTTTTTTGTGGATGGGCTTTCTGTATAAACCAAAGGAAGAGTTACAAAGGCACCTCCATCCATAGGCCAACTCACCAATTGGGGAAGTTCTTTAGTATTAGGACCAGGAATATTGCCCTGAAGTATAGGTGGTTTATTGACTTTTTTCAGACCCAATTTCAAAAGAGTAAAGCCAATGTCTCTGTAAGACCAGAGCTTGGATGGTTTTGGTGGGATGGCATTTTTGGCAAAATCAGCGACTCGCTTAACAAACTCTAAAGGCTCTACACCAAAGGCAAGACGGATACGGCTTTCGGATCCATAAAGATTGGTCGCCATTGCAAATTTGCTACCTTTCACATTATGAAATAATAAAGCAGGACCCTTCCTCGCTACATTACGCCTTTGGATTTCTGCAAGTTCCAAATAAGGATCAACTTCTTCGTGGATATCAATGATTTCTTTTTTATCTCTGAGTAAATTAACAAAATCTCTAGTGGAACGTAATGGTTTCATCATTCATTAGACAGCTATAGCAGTTTGGAACTCAGGAAAGAAAAAAAAGAATTTTGGATAAAATGGATTGAATCGATTCTCAATCAGAACAAATTTATCCTTTAAGGATGTGTTTCCTGATTTCAATTTCTCAGAGGACAAATGGCTGATAAAAAAACTAAAATAATAGATAAAAAGCGAATTGCAGTATGTGGGGGTACTCTTGGAAGGGAGGATAAATCCTACGTTCGAGGTCAGGTTGTTGATGTTGGGATTGATGATATTACGAAAGCAGAAGAGATTTGGGATTTATTGACTGGACTATTCAAAGGAGAGGAAGAAGAAGTAACCCCTTTCTTAGACTTTAGTTTAGCGCCCGTTAGAAAGCCTCTCCTGAGAATCGAAGTCTATGATGCTTCCGAAAAGTTAATGTATACTTCAGAAACAGTGGTAGCAGATGAGGATGGCTTCTTTTCCCATGAAATTACTAAAACACTTCCACCTGGCAAATATATATTCGAAGTTAATTTAGAAGGCTTGGATTCCTACCGTCAATTCTCTAAGGATTTAGCGAACAATCGCAGTAGTAAGAAAGATTCTGAAATTAAAAAAAATCCAGTTTTAGGTAGAGGAAGACTCAGAATCCTACCGAATGATTATTCAAATTATGTAGTAACCTCCGATATAGACCAAACCTATTTAGCTACAGATATTGCATCCAAGGCAGGGAAGCTTTCGGCACTTTTTGAATCCGCAGCTCAGAAACGCGCCCTACCAGGAATGCCAGAGTTGTATAGAAGGCTTCGTAAAGATTTAAAGGATGCTCCACTTATTTTTATTTCTGCAAGCCCTCACTTTTTTAGAAGAACACTCTTTGCAACAATCAAGAAACACAACATTGAATTTGAATCCATACACCTCAAGTATTTAGAAGGAACCATCAAAGGAGTCTTAGATAAAATTATAGGAACAACTGTTAATCCTATCAATTTATTATCTGGTGGATTTAGATCTGCACTCATGAGAACGAGTAAATTTCTGGGTGCTTCCTACCAATCACTTTTCGATCAAATGGCATACAAATTATCGATTCTTTTGCAAGCCCGAACTTATATGCCTACCCATACCAAAGAAATACTTTTGGGAGATAATACTGAGTCAGATTTTATGATTTTTACTCTCTACCAATTGATACTCTTACAAGATTGGGATGGAGATGAACTCGAAGAATATTTATACAAATTAAACTTTCTTGGACGAGATGCAATTACTAGAGATAATGCTAAAAGTATCCGAAAGATAGCAGAAATGAACTGGAAAATCCATGGAAAGGTAAATCCTGTTCAAATTGCAATCATTAATAAAACAGACCATGGCCCAGACGAGAAAGAAATGATCACCAAAGTCATGTTAGCTCTTCCTGGTGGCGGGAAAAGAGCAGAGCAAACCTTAGGCGGGAAAGTCCCATTCCAGGCTTCTGAGGGTGCCTTGGGACTTTCTGTTTTACTTCATTCTGCGGGGTTTATGGAATTTGAGTCAATCTTTCAAGTGACTCTGACTATGGTAGGGGAATGGTTGGAAGGTAAAGTTATTGATGATAAATATTTATATGAACTTTCCAAAAAGCTTACAGCAACTCAGGTACCCGCAAGCGAAAAGAGAAAATTTGTGGAAGAAGTCTTTGAAAGAATGATGAAACTATAGCTTTTGCATATATTTCAATTTAAGAATCTTATGAATTAAAAGATAAAAGTTCTTTACAAGTTTCTTAAATATATTATAATTTAACCAAAGTTAATTAAAAAAGGAGATAAAATATGGTTCAGAAAATAAATATATCTATTCCAGAAAAAGAAAGAGAATTAATTGCAAATGGCTTAATGAAACTATTGGCAGATACCTACACTCTTTATTTGAAAACACATAATTTTCATTGGAATGTAACTGGTCCCATGTTCCAAACCTTACATATCATGTTTATGGAACAATACACAGAATTGTGGAATGCTATTGATTTGATTGCAGAGAGAATTCGATCCCTGGGATATTTTGCTCCAGGATCTTACAAGGAATTCACAAAGCTTTCCTCGATATCCGAAGAGGATTCAGTCCCAAAAGCAAAGGACATGGTGAGAAATTTAGTATTGGGACATGAAATGACTATCAAGACAGCTCGAGATATCATTCAACCAGCAGAGGCGGGAAATGATGAATCAACCTTGGACTTAGTAACCCAAAGACTCACCATTCATGAGAAAACAGCATGGATGCTTAGATCTTTATTAGAAGAAGAGTAGATTCAGGAATTTTTATATTCTGATATATTGATAGTATAATCAATTATATAGAGTGGCCGGTCTTTGATTTCTTCATAGATTCGTGCCACATACTCACCCAGAATACCAATACTAATTAAAATGAATCCACCTGTTAGGCAAATCAAACCAACGATAGTAGCCCATCCAGGATTATATACAATAGAATGATCAAAGAAAAAATGCTCTAACTTTCTGTATACAGCATAAATCCCTATAGCAAAACCTAAAAAAGCAACAATAATACCAACAAATAGACTAAAGCGAAGTGGTAGTGGTGAGAATGATATAGCTGCATTTGCAGCTAATGAAAGCATTTTACTGAGAGGATAATTTGTTACTCCTGCTACTCTTGGGCTTCGTTTGTATTCTACTGCTGTTTGAGGAAGTCCTATCCAAACAAACATACCTCTAAGGAATCTATGCTTTTCTCTGAGTTGATTGATTCGATGGAGGCATTTAGATGATATTAAACGAAAATCACCAGAATCTACTGGAAGATTTTTATGAATAAATTTCCTCATTGCTCTGTAAAATATCCAAGCAGATGCTAATTTAAAGAAGGATTCCCCTTCTCTTTCGGTTCTTTTTCCATAAACTACATCATAGCCTTCTTCATATTTTTTTATCATTTCCAGTATTACCTCTGGTGGGTCTTGCAAATCTGCATCAATGATAACAATAGCATCTCCTTTTGCAAAATCTAATCCTGCCGTAACCGCCATTTGATGACCAAAATTTCGTGAAAAACTAATTACCTTAATGGATTTATTCTTACTTGCAAGATTCATTAGAACCTTAAGAGTATTGTCTTTACTTCCATCATTGATAAAAATCAATTCTACTTTACATTTCAAACTTTCTAAGGTGCTAGAAATTTCTTTCTGAAAATAAGGAAGAGAATTCTCCTCATTATAACAAGGAATTATAATACTAAGGAGCTTAGGATATTTTTTAGGTTTAAGTATGTAATTCATTATCGTTTGTTTTAATTTTATTTAGTATTTTAAATTATAATATTAAGTGTAAAAGAAAATAACAGACTCTGTTTGTTGCTAAAAATAAATTTTTTCCTATAAACAAATTTAGAAAATAATTCCCTAGATATTTTTTATAACCAATGTCCTGAACCTGGAATGTATTTCTCAGGAATCGTAGGTTTAAAGAAAGATTTCTTGGATGCTATAAGATTAAAATACAATATATGGCGTAAGGCAGCGACACCATCTTTCCAAGTAATCTTCTTCCCTTCTAGATAATTTCTTGGATAATAGGAAATTGGAAATTCTTTAACTCGAAGACGCAATCGTGCAATTTTTGCAGTTACCTCTGGTTCAAATCCGAATCGATTGGATTGTAAATTTACGTTCTGGATTATATCCGCTTTAAAAATCTTATAACATGTTTCCATATCAGAAAGATACATTCCAGAAAATAAATTACTAAGCAAGGTAAGTAGCCTATTAATCAAATAATGAAAGGTTCTATGAACTTGGTGGACTTCTTTACGGAATCTAGATCCAAAAACTGCATCTGCCTTATCATCTATCACAGGTTGAATTAATCCAGGTAGCTCTTCCATATCATACTCGAAATCAGCATCTTGAACAACCATAATATCTCCATGCGCTTCCTCAAAACCTCTGCGAAGGGCTGCTCCTTTTCCCTGATTTTTTTCTTGGTTCAGAATAAGATGTTTCGATTGAAATTTAAAGGAACTCAATATTTGAAATGATTCATCTTTGGATGCATCATTGATAAATACTAATTCCTTATTTAAAGGTAATTTTAATTTATCAATTTTCTCTAAGAAAGATTTAAGATGACCCGCTTCATTGTAAATGGGAATGATGAGGGATATAAGTTTATAAGATGAGTTTTTATTGGTTGATTTAATTTTTACAGAATCCTTCATGATGGTTTTACAACTCTAATTTCCTTTAAGTTTAATAATATACTTTTTTTAAAACTATGCGTATCTTAGGTAACTTCTAAAACACAATTTATATAATAAGAATAAATAGTAAAACAAATTATCAAATTTAATGATAAGTAACTCCATTTGTTGTGAATTTTTAAGATATGATAAGATAAAAATAAAATACCAATTATTGGAAATAAGTACTTACCTTGGGGTTGGAAGTCATTCATCCAAGAATGCATAATTGAAAATGATATCATAAGAAGCATCAAACCCAAGGCTAAAACTAATATTAAAATATTTTTAATATTAAATTTTATAAATAGTGGATAAAATAAAATCGATAACAATAGAATCGAAAAAAGGAAATAAAAATTGTAAGTGAATTGACTGGAAGAAATAGTCATATATCCGTATTTACCAAAAAAGCTTTCGTAAGATAATTCATGCCAATGAAAAATAGTAAACAATTCTGTTAATTTGATTCCTTTAGACCTCAAGTGAGTAGAAACAGCTCTCTTATTTGATTTTATATCAAAATCCATCGGTCTATAACCTTCAGAGCCTAGATTATTTGCTTTCAATTCAATTAATTCGGTTTTATTGGTTCCATTTATCAAAATATCATAATATATTCTTGATCCAAACAAAGAGAAAACTATAAAAAATATAAGAATAAGTCTCAGTTTAAATTTTCTATATTTATATATAAGAAATAACAATATAGCAAGAATTAAAGGTATATAATTGTATTTAGAAATTATTAAGAGGAATAACGAGAAGGGAAAAATTAAAAATAATCCATAATTTAGTCTTCCATATTTTAGAAACTTATTTAAATAAGATTTACTTGAAATTACTTGAATCATAACTAAGAGACTTATAAAAAAAGCAAAAAAATCATTATTAATATATGAAGCAATATACAATAATTGAGGAGTTAAAAGTAAAGAATATTTGAGTGTTTTAATTTCTTTATTAAAATACAGAAGGAAACCCAAAATTAAAAACAAGAAAAAATTAAAAAGTCTAACGATTTTATATTCTTCAAGGTGGACAAAGCTCATGAGATTTGAAAATTTTCCCATGAAAAAATATTCGAATCCTAGTAAATTTATATACGATCTTCCATATACTCTATTATAAGTAAAATCTGATTCAGGATCATTAACAGCAGGAATATAATTGTGATTCTTATAGAATTGAACTACAGTAAAATGAGATTCCTCATCTGGATGAATATTATAATTAGATTCAAGAGATACTCTCAAAACAAGAAATATTGAAATGAGAAATACTAAAACTGGAATATATTTATTAAATTTATTTAATACTAACACTAAGTTGAAATCACAATTTTATAATAAGATAAATACCAATTTACAAATTTTTCTAATCCTACATCTATTTTTGTTTTAGGATCAAAGCCTGTATCCTTCTTCAAATCATCAATATCAGCATAAGTTATATGAACATCTCCAGGCTGCATTCCTTTGTTGTTCTTGATTGCTGTCTTACCAATTTTTGATTCTAATATATTTATAAATTCCTTTAATTCAATAGGTTGATTATTCCCTATATTGTAAATTTTATATGGAACTTTATTAGAATTTTCATTTTTTTTCTTAGGTGGAAGATTCATTACTTTTATAATTCCATCAACTATATCATCAATATAGGTAAAATCTCTTTTCATATTTCCATTGTTGTAAACATCAATCGCTTGATTCGAAATAATATTCTTAGTAAATGAAAAATAAGCCATATCAGGTCGACCCCAGGGACCATAGACGGTAAAGAATCGAAGTCCTGTTGTTGGAATATTAAATAAATGAGAATAGGAATGAGCCATTAATTCATTAGATTTTTTTGTTGCAGCATATAAACTAATTGGATTATCTACAACATCGGATGTCGAAAAAGGTATTTTAGTATTATTTCCATAAATCGAACTTGAGGAAGCGTAAACTAAATGCTTAACTGGAAATTTTCTACAAGTTTCTAATATATTAATAAAACCTTGTATATTGCTATCAATGTAGGCTTGAGGATTTTCTAGAGAATATCTTACACCTGCTTGAGCGGCTAGATGAATAACTATGTCAAATTTATATTCATTAAATAAGATTTTTAAATATTCCGAATCTTCTATTGGAAATTTTATAAAAGAAAAATTATCATTAAATTTACTTTTTAATAATGTTTTGAATGGAATTTCATTTTCTACTTCAATCCCAAGTTCTTTTAATCGGTCAAGCTTTAATTGAATATCATAATAATCATTAATTGAGTCGATTCCAACTATTTTAAATTCTTTAAATGACATTAATGATTTTGCTAAATGAAATCCAATGAAACCAGCATTACCTGTGATTAATATATTCATGATTTGGAGATACTCTTATTGTATTGTTTTAATATTTTTAAATATTCTAATGCTACATTTTTCCAGCTAAAATATTTACGAACTCTTTCACAACCCGCTTTTCCCATTTGTTCTCTAAGAACTACAGATTCGGATAATTCCAAAATTTCATCCTTTAATTTATTTATATTTTTAAGAGGAAATAATTTCCCAGTTTTTTGATCGATAACTAAATCATTATTACCAAATATATCACTTGCTATAACAGGTAAACCGCAAGCCATAGCCTCCATAACAGTATTTGGCATCCCCTCATATAAAGACGGGTTAATGAAGATATCTGCATTTCGATAAATTATTTTTAAAGATTTTTTATCCTGCCAATCGAGCCAAGATAGATTTTTCTCGATTGTAAGATTATGAGCTTTACTTAAGATTAAGTCTTTTAAAGGTCCATTGCCTACTATTGTAAGATGAAGTTTCTTGTTGACTTTGAGTGTTTCATAAAAATGTTCTATAAGATTTAATATATTCTTTTGTTCTTGAAATCTCCCAACGAACAATAGATTTACAATATTGGATTTTTTTCTTGAATAAATTTTGGGAATATAAAACTCACAATCAACACCATTAGGTATTATTTTAACTGGATATGGATCGGCTTTTTCAGATAATTGCGCCAATCCTTTTGAATTTGCAACTATAGATATAGCATCCTTGAATATTAAATTTCTAATAGGCTTTAATATCTTATGAATGGTATTCAATGAAGTTTCGGTTCCTGGAACATCTCCTCCCCTTAAAGATATAATATAGGGAATTCCATATCGGAATTTTATATACCATGCAAGAGGTCCTGATGGTATTGTAAAAAAAGCTATAGTCGCATCGACTACTTCATCATTTAAAATTTTTCTTAAACCTAAGAATCCAAATATTATAAAAGCAATCATCTGAATTATATTTGAATGATCTTTGTGCTTCCGATTAGCTCGCAAACGATAAACTGTAATTCCATTTTCTATAGTTCTTCCTTTTTGATCTTGGAATGCAGATGTAATTACAATTGGTCTATGACCTAGCTCAACAAGAGATTTTGCTATATTATAAGTAGCATTTGCTGCTCCTGCGCCTATCGGTGGATACTCATAATTCAATAAAAGAATATTCATGATTCATCACTAATTTTAAATGATAATTGACTTTCACTTTGTAAGTTCATTAAAAAGCCTATAGATACACCGGTTAATTGAATTCCTAAAATCAAAAAGGAAAGTAACATTGACTTTTCTGGTTCAATTGAAAAGAGAGCAAGTAAACTGATCATACTTGCTTCACGAATTCCAAGACCTGCATATGTAACTGGTAAAAATAAGGCTAGTGAAATTAATCCAAAAATCCATAGCCAATCATAAATTGGAATATTTATACCTATTGATTTTCCTAAAAAATAATTAATATAAACTAAAATAAACTGAAAAAAAACACCAGAAACTATCAAAGCTAAAAATCTTATTTTATTTTTTTGGAGTAGAATCCAATGAGAGATAAAATTTTGAAGAGGAATTAAATACTTTGATCTTTTAGCATTAGAATTTTTTAAATATTTTTCTATTAAAATTTGAATTTTTCCAATTATTAAAAACGGTAGAAGCAAAAGAAAATTTGATAGAATAAACAAAATTTTGATAATATTTGGAATTTCCTTGGAAGATAAAAAAATACCAAAAGTTGCCAAGATAACAATTCCTATAAATCCCGTGATTCGATCTATAATAATAATTGAGCTTGCCTTAGAATAGCCTGAGTCTTTGCTGATCTTAATAAGTTTATAACCTTCACCCGCAATCTGACCCGGTAGAATATAAGAAAACAAAATAGATATGTATTGCAATCGAATCAGAATAGTAAGTTTATTTTTTAATAGAAGATTTAATTTCCAACTAGAAAGTATCCACGCAAAATGGTTCAACAAAGTACTAATAATCAAGGCTGTTAGACTTACTTTCAGAAAAGAGGTATAGATAGTTTTAAAATCTAAAAAATAAATTAAAAAGAATAAGATTAAAAGGGAAAAAAAAATTTTAATTAAGATTTTAAAATTTATATTTCTTTTCTTCATTTATAAATTGAAACTATCATTTTAGCATTAAGGTATTCCATAAGAAAGCTCGTTCGTCGGAAATTCCTCGCTTATGTGAATTTAATTTTTCTTTCGCAAAATTAGAGTTAGGAAATATTTCTAAATTTCGATTATTAATTTGTAATTTTTCTTCTTTAAACCAGCTTCCTATCGGTACACCGAATCCTTTCTTTTTCCGATATAATATGTTATGAGGCAAGTAAGGCTCTAATGCTTTCTTCAAGATATATTTAGTTTCTCCTTTACGATATTTGTACTCCCAAGGTATTTTACGAGCAAAGTTCACTAAATCTATATCCATAAAAGGAGCTCTAACTTCTAATGAATTCATCATTGAAGCTCGATCTGCTTTAACTAATATGTTATCTTGCAGATAAAGTTTAGTATAAAAATTTAAAGTTTTATCTACTATATTATCTTGTTTACAATTCTCCCATTTTTCAATTGCCTCACTATATAGCTCTTCTAGTGAGATTTTGCCTCCAAACAGTTGATTGATATCATTTAAAGAACTTGGTCCCATCCATACAGGTAACCACAATTTATCGGAATAGCTAAGACCTCTTAGAGTTCGTTTGATTTTAAAATCTAGACTCATATTCCTGTGAGATACAGGAATGTAATTCATTAATTTTCGAATTCCTTCATGGATTGGTTTTGGAATCAATTTGGAATATAATTTAGCTTTAGATAAAGCTAGAAAGGGATCATAACCTGCAAAAATTTCATCACCTCCATCACCTGCCAATGCCACAGTGACATATTGACGTGTGAATTTAGATAAAAGGTAGGTTGGTAGTATGGAAGCATCCCCCATAGGCTCATCTAACCTAGCAAGTACTTCAGGAAGAATATCTAGTGCTTTATCAATGGATAGTTGGTCTATATGATGATCTGTCTGAAATTTATCAGCGACAAATTTAGAATAAATTGTTTCGTCAAAACTTTCCTCAGAAAAACCAATCGAAAATGTTTTTAGCCTACCACTAGTTACATAACGCGAAGCCAGAGCTACTATAGAACTAGAATCCACTCCACCACTTAAAAAAACACCTAAAGGCACATCTGAAATCATTCTTCTTTTTACAGCAGCGTCCAATAAGAAAATTAATTCTTCTGCCCAAATTTTTTCTGGATTTTTTGGAATAGAAGTGAATGGTTCTATTTGAAAATCCCAATATTGCTCTAGTTTAAGAGCTTGCCCGGAATCAAGCTTAGATAGATCAATAACTGCATTGTATCCACCAGGAAGCTTATAAATGTTTTTATAATAAGAAAGAGGAGATGGAATGTATCCATAAGCAAAGTATTTCTTTAAAGCTATAGATGATGTTTCTATATTGACATATGGATACTCTTTAAATAAGTGAAGTTCTGAAGCAAAAACAAAATTACCATTTTGATAGGAATAAAATAATGGTTTTTTGCCAAAGCGATCTCTAGATATAAAAACTTTTTTTTTATTTGTATCAAATATCGCAAAAGCCCACATTCCATTAAACTTTTTAACGCAGGATTCACCCCATTCTTTATAAGCTTCCAAAATTATTTCTGTGTCAGAATGATCTGTTAGAAAAGAATGTCCTAATTTAGATAATTCATTTCTAATCTCTAGAAAATTATAAATTTCACCATTGAATACAATACAGTATGAATGGCTATTATCCCACATCGGTTGGACTCCACCAGAAATATCTAATATAGATAATCTCCTGTGCCCCAAGTATACACGATTAGCCGAATCTTCATGATGACCATAAGCATCTGGTCCCCGGTAGCTCATAACATTCGTCATTTTTTGAATTATTGTAAGATCACCCCTACCCAAAATTCCAGCTATACCGCACATTTAATTAAGAACTTCCTTTATATAATAAACTGGTTTGTTTTGGGACTCATGGTAAATACGCATAAGCAGTTCTGCTATCAGACCAAAAAGTAGAACATTCATTCCTGTTACAAAGAGGAATGGAGTTAAGATAGTCAAAGGAGATTGAATAAAAGAGGTATTGAACTTGAATTTATGTATTAATAAACCTATAAAGGAAAGCATACCAAATGTAAAAAAATAAGATGCAATTTTTCCGAAAAAGTAAATAGGTTTTTTCGCATAACTTAACATATATTTTAAAGTTATAAGATCAACTAACACTTTAAATATTCTATTTAATCCATACTTAGATTCTCCAAATTTTCTGAAATGATGATCCACTTCAACTTCAGAGATTTTTGCACCTACAGAATATGCATATATAGCTATAAACCTATGCATTTCTCCATATAAATTTACTTCCTTTATTATTTCACTACGATAAGCCTTAAGGGAGCATCCAAGATCGTGGATGGGAACTTTTCCAATTTTTTGAATAAGCCAATTAGCAATTTTTGATGGAAAGTTTCTAAAAAATTTATTATCTTTTCGATTTTTTCTCCATCCACTAACAATATCAAAACCATCATTGATTCGATTTATTAAAAGCGGAATATCTTTTGGGTCATTTTGTAAATCAGTGTCCATTATAACAATTATTTCACCCTTAGCATGGTGGATGCCAGCAGCTGTAGCTGCACTTTGACCAAAATTTCTACGAAATAAAATGCCCCTAACATTCTTGTTTAATTTAATTATTTTGCGAATCTCTTGCTCCGATCCATCAGTAGACCCATCGTTAATAAAAATTATTTCGTAACTATAATTTTCTTTAACGAAAACTTTGTATATACCTTCATAAAGATTTTGAAGACTTTCTTCTTCGTTGAATACAGGAAGGATTAATGAGATGTAAGGTTTTTTGTTTTTAATTTTCATTTATAAATAGATTTTTTAAAGTAAATTAGCATTCAAGAAAGTGGGATAAATAACCAAAATTCCTAATATGGATAAGATTTAAATTGATTAAAATAATTAAACAGAGTTTATCATGATTCAATAAATTTTTTCTTCTAAAATTTTAATTAAATATTGACCATATCCGTTCTTCTTTACCGGTTCTGCTAATTTTTTAAGGTCGCTTGCTGAAATATAGCCTCTTCTAAAGCAAATTTCTTCAGGACAAGCTATCTTAAGACCTTGCCTTCGTTCTACAGTCTCCACAAAAGCAGAAGCCTCAAGTAAAGATTCATGAGTTCCAGTATCTAACCATGCATAACCTCTACCCATAAGCTGAACATCAAGAGTTCCCTTTTCTAGATATATTCGATTAAGATCTGTAATTTCTAATTCTCCACGAGCTGATGGTTTCACAGATTTAGCATACTCAACAACATTTTCATCGTAAAAATACAAACCAGTAACCGCATAATTAGATTTCGGTGAAGATGGCTTTTCTTCAATAGAAATTGCTTTCTTATGGGAATCAAATTCAACAACTCCATATCGTTCTGGATCATTTACATGATAAGCAAAAATTGTTGCACCTGATTTTTTTTCAACAGAGGCTTGTAACATCTTATCCATTCCATGTCCATAAAAAACATTATCACCCAAAACCAAAGAGCAAGATTCCCCACCATTTAGGAATTTTTCACCAATGATAAAGGCCTGGGCTAGACCATCTGGTGAGGGTTGAATTGCATATTCTAACTTAATACCCCATTGACTACCATCTCCTAACATTCCTTTGAATAAGGGAATGGCTTCAGGAGTTGAAATGATTAAGATCTCTCGAATCCCCGAAAGCAATAATGTAGAAAGAGGATAATAAATCATTGGTTTATCATATATAGGAAGTAATTGCTTGCATATAACTTTAGTTACAGGATAAAGTCTTGTTCCAGATCCGCCCGCAAGTATTATACCTTTTTGTATCATTTTTATATTCCTTTATATTGCTCTTCGTAATAAGATTGGTATGATCCTGAAAGAATTTCTTTCCACCAACTTTTATTATTCATATACCAATCTACAGTTTCTTCTATTGCTTCTTCAAATGAATACTTAGGAGTCCACGATAATTCTCTTTCGATTTTAGAAGGATCTATAGAATAACGAAAATCATGCCCAGGTCTATCAGCAACAAAAGTTATTAACCTATTATGTGGTGCACCTTCTGGATTACGACTATCCATAAGCTTGCAAATCAATTGAACTATTTCTAAATTATTTTTTTCGTTTCGAGTTCCAATATTATAAGTCTCTCCAAATTTTCCTTTTTGCATGGCTAAATCAATCGCAATACAATGGTCTTTTACATATAACCAATCTCGAATATTGTCACCTTTTCCATATACAGGTAAAGGTTTATTCTGAAGACAATTTAAAATCATGAGGGGAATTAATTTTTCTGGAAAATGAAATGGTCCATAATTATTTGAACAGTTAGTCGTTATTACTGGCATACCATAAGTATGAAAATAGGATCTGACTAGATGGTCTGATCCAGCTTTAGAAGCCGAATAAGGTGAGTTTGGTGCATAAGAAGTCAATTCTGTAAAGGACCCTTCTTTACCTAGTGAGCCAAAAACTTCATCTGTTGAAACATGAAGAAAAACTTTTAGATTTCCACTGGTATGCAGTTTCCGAGCAAGTTCAAGGATATAGAAGGTACCTAATACATTTGTCTTAACAAACTCTTCTGGTCCAGAAATGGACCTGTCGACATGAGATTCAGCTGCAAAATGAGCTACCTCATTAAACTCTATTCCGTGTAAACGAGTATCTAGCTCATGTTTGTTAGCAATATCTGCTTTTATAAATAGAAGCCTATCATCATTCTTCCATTTTGCTAAATTTTGTAAATTACCAGCATAAGTTAACTTATCTAATACGATAACTTTTATATCATCATAAGACTCTAAAAGATTATGAACGAAATTTGAGCCTATGAATCCAGCTCCACCCGTTACAAGAATTTTACGTTTTGCCATATTAAATTACTTTTGATCATTTTATTTAAATAGAGATTTATTAATTTTATCAATATACAAATGGGCTTTCAAAATCTTTCCAAGTTGACAATAGTTTGTCCTTGGGTGAAATAATACATTCATTTGAAGGAATACCCCAATTGATTGCCAAATCTAAATCATCAAATAAAATTCCACCCTCACTTTCTTTCGAATATTCATTTGTAACTTTATATAAAAATTCTGTATCATCCTCTAAAGTTAGAAATCCATGAGCAAAACCTGATGGTACCCAGAAAATTTCATGATTTTTTTCGGAAAGAATAACAGAAATGTGCTGTCCATATGTTTTGGAATTCTTGCGGATATCAACAGCAACATCTAAAACTGAACCTCTCGTTACTCTTACTAATTTACCCTGATCCATAGGAGGGGCTTGGTAGTGTAAACCACGGAGAACATTTTTAGCAGATTTGGAATGATTGTCTTGTCGAAACAATTCTGGTATTCCAAATTCTATGTAGGTAGATGCTTTAAATGATTCCATAAAAAATCCGCGGCTATCTCCATGCACTTGAGGAAGTATTAAAACAGGACCAGAAATAGGAAAAGTTTGAGTGTTCATCTTTGGTTAAAATTAAAATATCTACATTAAATTACAATGCAGTTTCAGGATCAAGTAAAGATTAAAAAGTTTATATTTGCTCATTTCGCTTTTCTCTCATCTTTTTCCTTTCAGATTTGAATAAATAAGAATTTAATTTATAATGGTCTTAAAAGATGCTATGCATTATGGAAAAATATTAACTTAAATGGAATTGAAACTCAAAATTTGTATCGTTGTCTATAATCATAGCTTCGATATCATAAAGACAAATATAGAATCTATTCTTAAACAAAAAATTAACTGTGAAATTTTAATAGTAGATCATTCTCCTATAAATTATCTTGAATCGATGTTAAGTAAAAAATATGAATCAAACATAGTACAATATTGTTCAAGAAGCAAATTTAATCTAGGTTATGGAGCGGGAAATAATTTTGGATTCACCCAAGGAAAGTCAAGTGAGTACTATTTAGTTCTGAACCCTGATGTGATTCTTTTAACTGAGGTATTAGAAAGTTTAATTTTTATCTTGGAAAATAATCCCGAAATCGGATTAATATTTCCCAAGGTATTGAATGAAGATGGAAGCATACAATACAACATCAAAAGAAAGCCCACACTCTTAGCTTTATTAGGACGAAGATTTTCTATAATAAGTAAATTAAATTTTATTAAGAAAGCAATGGATTCCTATGAATTCAGAGATTTTGATTATGAAAAAGATTCTATTGTAGATTATGTAGGTGGTTGTTTTATGCTATTCCCATCCAAAATTTACCAAGATGTGAATGGGTTTGATGATAATTATTTTATGTATTTTGAAGATTATGATATGTGCAACAAAATAAGATCAAGTGGACATCTGATCCAATATTCATCTAAGGTTTCAATAATTCATTCCTGGCAAAGAGGATCCCATAAATCTCTAAAGCTTTTTTTAATTTTTGTTAAAAGCATGATTCGATTTTTTGGGAGATGGGGTTTAAAATGGTATTAGGAATAATTGTAAGTTATTATCCGAATACTTCTGAACTTTTAGAATCCTTAATATCCTTAAAAGGAGAAGTAGAAGAAATCTGTTTGGTAGAAAATGGAAGTACATTAGATATTCAAAATGAAATTATAAATATTATTCAAAAAGAAAAAAAGAGAATCCCCTCTATAAAATGGATACAAATGGATTCAAATATAGGATTAGCTGCGGCACAAAATATAGCTTTAGAATATGGCTTAAAAAAGAATTTTGATTTTTACCTGTTTTTAGATGATGATTCAATTTTACAAAAAGGTTCAGTAGCAAATTTAAAACAATTTCTTATAGAAAATCCCAAGTATGGTTTAGTTGGTTCTGAAATAATACATGAAGGTTCCAAGCGAATGCAGAAATATCCAACAATATCATCCCATGGTTGGATCATTAGAAAATATATAAACAATAATGAAACTTCTTTAAATGATGTGTCTTCCATTATTGCTTCTGGTAGTTTATTAAGATTGAATTGTTTAAAATCGATTGGCCTTATGAGGGCTGCCTACTTTATCGATTATATAGATATAGAATTTTGTTTGAGAATAAGATCTTTAGGTTGGAAAATTGCTGTTATAAAAAATTCAAAGATTATCCACAAGTTAGGTGAAGAGAGAGCAGTCAATTTAACTTTAGGTAAAATCTACCCAACCAATCATAGCCCGCTAAGAAGATATTATATGACTCGAAATAGGATTTGGACTTGGAAAATGTATGCTTTTACTTTTCCAAAATGGTTCATTTATGACTTTATCAATTTTTGTTTCGATATTGTACGATTCAGTATCTTTGATCAAGATAAATTTAACAAATGGAAAATGTTCAGCAAAGGAATTTTAGATGGAATATTAAAAAAGGAAAAAGGCAATTATGTTTCTTAATATTCCATGTTGGTGAAATTTAAATTTGTATTGAATAATTTTTCTTTGAAAAAAACTTAACTCTAATAAACTTATAAAATTTTTTAAAATAAAATGATTAGAATATTTTAATTTAGCATTATATGCTTTAAATAATTCTTCAGCTTGCTTTATTCTACTGAAATTTTCATTTTTCCAATTTCGACAATAAATTTTAAGATTCATAATAGCTTTAGTTAATTTAGCAATTTTATTTGTTTCTGCTCCAATTACATTATTACTATGGATTCTATAATTTATGTAAATATTTTCATCAGAAATAATTTTACCAAAACAACAAGCCAAGAGAGATAACCACCAATCATGCATTTTTACATTATTTGGATTAGGGTAATATAAATAAGTTTCTCTAAGTGACTGATTAATCATACTAGAACAACCTGTAACTATAGGTTGGCATACCAAACGATTTAGACTATGGCTTAGTTCAGGAATAATATTCATAGAATCCCAAAAATTTAGATTTAAGGAATTTCCAATATCATCTATTAAATTTAGATTTGAATGATATAAACAAGGTAAGGAGTGAATGTTTATCGAAACCATTTTAGAAATTCCTTCTTCTAGTTTATTAGGATGCCAAATATCATCTTGATCACAAAATGCTATAAATTCATTTTTCAACTCAGGAAGACAAAGTAATTCAAAAAAGCTTTTACTAACTCCTATATTGTTTCCTTTTATAAATTTAAAATTTATCTTTCCTTGCCAAACTGTCAATATTTCCAAAGTTCTATCCTTTGAACCATCATCTCGTATATACAAATCAAATGGTATTGTTTGATTCTTCAAACTAATCAATTGTTCTTCTAAATATTTTTCACCATTGAATGTTGAAAGAAGGACTGCGATCTTATTCATTTATTTAAATATACTTTTTAAAATTTTTTTAAAATTTAATAAATAGGAACTATATTTCAACTTTTCCTCTCGCAGCTCTAAGTAAGATTCTAAAATAAATCCAACATTTTGTTCATATAAAGCTTTGTTACTGAGGTAAATTTTTTTATAAAGTGGTAATAATTCTTTTTCTTTCTTTACCGCTCTACTTTCGTGACCTTTCCGATAATAAAATAAAACTTTATCTATTTGATAGACATTCCTTCCTAAGGCTATTATTTTTAACCAAAAATCATAATCTTCCCATTCATCCAGATAGGTCTCATCAAACCCTCCCACACTTATCCAATCTTTTTTATAAAAAAAAGAAGTAACAAAGATACAATTACCAAGAAGAATATCTGGAAATTTATATTTTGGTAATTTCCATTCACCTGATTTTTGACCAAAAAAATTTGCTCTACAATACACTATCCCTAAATCGCTTTTATCCTTAAAAAGTTCAACTGCGGAAGACATATAATCTGGATGAATTTTATCATCTGCATCTAAAGGAAGAATAATTTCTCCGTGGGCTTCCTTAATTCCAATGTTCCTAGCTTTAGAGGGTCCACCATTTTCAATGAATAGTACTCTTATGAACCTTTCATAATTTAATTCATTCAATAAATTTAAAGTAAATTCATCAGTAGAACCATCATCAACAATAATTATCTCCCAATTTTTATAAGTTTGATTGATAACACTATTTATAGCTTCATGAAGGAATCTTCCATAATTAAAGCAAGGAATTATAACAGAGATTAAAGGAAAATTACCCATTGAGTAAAAACTTTTTAATTATTGATTTAATTTTAGATACTAATTTCAAATAAGAATTGTTGATCATCAATATTATACTGTATAGATAATACAATGATATTGGAGAAAATTCCTTCTGTATTTTTTTTCTTTCTTCTTGAACAAATCTTTGATTTTCTGTTTTCGAAGACAATCCATCCTCATTGAAAACAGATATTGGTATATGAATATATTTAAATTTATACTTTAGCTTAAAAGCTTTCATCCAAAATTCATAATCAGAACAAATTTTATAATTTAAAGAATACAAACCTATTTTTTGAAATAATTCCCTTCTTATAAAACTAGATGGATGCCAGATTGTATCCTTAAACAAATGATATAAGTTCATATTTTTTGCTTGGTACAATCTTCTTAATTTTCCATTTTTCGTAGGGACAAACATATCACCATATAATATATCATGTGAATAAGAATTACCTATCCAGATTTTATCCAGAACATTTTCTTCTGCTAAATAATCACCGGAATTTAAGAACAAGCAGTACTCACCTTTTGCAAATTTTATGCCTTTATTCTGTGCATCATAAATTCCTTTATCTTTTTCACTTACCCATTTAGAGAATCCATCTTTGTATTTTTCGATAATAAATTTACTATCATCCTTAGATCCTCCATCAATGATAATATGTTCATAATTTCTGAATAATTGATTTCTGACTGATAAAATAGTTTTTTCTAAACCTTTTGAATCGTTGAAATTAATGGTAATAATGGAAAGTTTAGGATAATTCATTTTACATTTTTTTTAAAATCATAACAATGTTAGATGGAAAACACATCCAATTTACATAAGTTAATTTGTAAAAAATAGAATTATTTGAGTTTAAATCATTAATTGCTTCATTTATTATTTTTTTACATTCTTTAGGTGTAAATAAATTTAAATTTTCTTCTTTAGAATAAAATTGTTTACCTAAGAAATTATAAATTTTACGATGAATCTCTTTCGGTAAAAAATGTAGTAAAGGTATTCCAGTATGAAATTCTAGAGGATGATTCCGGTTCGGAGTTGTTAATATTATACCTTTCTTTGAGACTCTAAGTAATTCTTGAATAAACAAAATTCTATTCAAATCATTTCCTACATGTTCAATTACAGCATGCGAAAAAACCCAATCAAATTCTAAATTTTTAAAAGGTAGATCTTTGCCATTACCTTTAATATAAGTAATACCTGGATATAAAATTTCTAATTCTTTAAAATCGCCAAGACCTAAAGCAGTTAAGTTATATTTATATGGATAGTACTGTTCAAAAAAATTTGATGATACATGGTCTTGAGCCGAAACACCAACATCCAAAATCTTATCAAATTTTGAAAAGTTAGTTTCG
>PEQN01000022.1 GCA_002786225.1 Leptospira sp.
GAGTATTATGAATTTCTGTTATTATTCTATTGATGAATTCTAGCCCATCAACCTCTGGCATCTGGTAATCTAAAATAATTACTGCAATATTATTAGGATCTTGTTTTATCGAATTCAATGCTTCTTGTGAATTGTTGAAAATTAGAAGGCGTATAGATTCATCTAAGGACTTTTCAATATAAAATTTTAATAGATCGGTATATAGAGGGTCATCATCAACAAGAATAATTTTTATTTGCCGCATTTTACCAGAACTCCACGCCTACCATTGTGATATCATCTTCAAAAGTATCTTTACCTTTAAACTCATTTAATTTCGATGTTAGACAATCAATTCCATACTCAATTGGTTGCTTGGTATGATATGCGAGTTCCTTTTTTAAGTTTTCCCTTGTATATTGTTTGCCTTCTGAATTTTTACATTCTACGACACCATCAGAGTAAAGGTATAAACGATCACCACTATCTATCTTTAAGTTTTCAAAGTAAAATAAAGGAGAAGAAACGAGCCCGATAGGTGAGCTCTCACCGCCTTTAAATTCTAGGGTTTGGTTTTCTTTAGAGTAAAACAGTAAAGCAGGGTGTCCTGCAATACCGAAACGCAGTTCTTGTTTGTCTATTGAATATATTCCAAAAGCTAATGTGAAATATTGAGTTTGGTCAAGAATTAATTTCTCAAATCTAGTTTGTAATCTCTCAAATAATTTTTCTGGACTAGCTAATTTGTTATCGTGAATTAAAATACTATTCTCAATAAAAGGATTTAAAAGATTGTAAAGAGTAAAAGAAAGCATTGCAGCTCTCGCACCATGCCCAGAAACATCTAATGTGTAAAATATTATTTCGTTAGGGTTATATTCTATAAAATTGAAAACATCACCTGCAATATAAAACGAAGGAATGAAGCGAAACTTAAAATCTAATCCAGCTATTGATTTAGTAGTAGAAGGAAGTATAGAAAATTGTAATTCAGCAGCAGATTCAAGGTCTAAACGGAAATTTTCATTCTTTTGTTCTAGTTCTCTTTGTAATTTTAAGATCCTAGCTCCAGCATGAATTCTTACTTTCAATTCTTCTTTGTTAAATGGTTTAGAAATAAAATCATCAGCACCTAATTCTATTCCTTTGATTAAACTATCTTTTCCTTCTAAACTTGTAAGTAAGATAATATAAAGATAAGTATCTAAGAGTGAGCTTCTGATAATTTGAATGAGTTCAATTCCATTCATTTCTGGCATCATCCAATCGCAGATTAGAATATCAAAATCTTGTTTCTTAAGTATGGTCAAAGCTTCTTCAGCAGAATTTAAAGAAGTTACAAAATGTCCCCATTGTATTAAATAATTCTTGAGTAAAATTGTTACATTTTCGTCATCATCAACAAGTAAAATGTTCATGACATCTTTCTCGTAAATAAGCTCAACAGAATAATCTTCAAATCAAGAGTAAATTTCCTGAGTTTTTTATAAAAAAGGTCACTAATAAGTCTTTGTTCATCGCTTGCTGATTCTTTGCTCTCCGCATCACATAAATTAAATATACCTGATGGATATATTAAATCATTTGAATTATTTATTGAATATGAATTTCCAACTAAACGAATTCTCCCTAACAAATTATACCAAAGCAAACCATAAAGACGCAATGGTAAATACTTAATATCCAAAAGCATAAATTTAATTGAGATTTTATTCCGGTTTCCAGCTAAATCAATTCCATCATCTAAAATAAAAATTTCAACTTGTTTGAAATAATTAGATTTATTGAATAATGAATTGTAAATCTTTAGAATATTATAAGGAATAAAAAATAGGAACAAAAGTATGGAGGTTATTATTTTTTCTAAAAATAGAGGCATTCTATAATTTATATTATTTGATCTTTTTAATAGAAAATTATCAGGGATGCTAACAATTGAATTTGTTTCATAATTATAAATAAAATTATAAATTACAAAAGAATTTTTAATATCTAATCCTTCTCCAATATGGGTATTTTTAAAAATTAAACTATTTGAAATTGAAGATCTAGATCCTACGAGTGTTCCTTCTCCTAATATTGCATTGATTCCTATGATTGTATTGGGTTCTAAAATTGATTCTCTACCTATCACTAAAGGTTGGATCAGATTATTAGATACAGAAAGACGAACTCCCGGTGCGAGAAAGATACCAGGTTTAATTTCATTGCAACTATGATTAATTATATCTTTCCAATCATATAACAATTTAAGTTGCAGTTGCCACAATTCTTGCAAATTATGAAAAGAAAATAAAGAATTTCCAACATCAACGAAATCTCCCTTTTCCAACAAAAAATTCAATTTATCATACCCTTGAGGTAGATTTTCCAAAATTCTATTAAGCTTAGTTGCAGAAGAAATATAGAATGGACCCCTGTGACTGAGATCCTTATTTTTTTGAAAAAATAAAATCTTTTTTTGTTCTTCCTCTTGAAGATTTGAATTATTGAGATATAATTTTAATTTTTGAAATAAGTTTTGATGAAGGAAATAGTTCCATGGAACAAAAAGTATACCTTGATCATCGTTTCTAAAAATTGATACTAATTCTATTATTTTGAGAAAGTTTTTAGTGCTTTTGACTTTAAGATCAATTCCATATTTAGTTCCATCTCCTAGATATTTTCTTGTTTCAAAAACTGATTCATTAAATAGAAAAACAAAATCACGAAATCCCGATTCATAAGCATTTTGAATAATAAATTCATATGTATTTAGATTTAACAAGGGAAAGATTCCCATTTCAATGGTCTTGTGCATATGATGAAGGTTAGGTTCAAGTTGAGTAGAAAAGATTACTATTTTCATAATTTTTTATATTATTCTTTGCAGATACAATTGTAATTTTATCAGTCGATTTGATATAATTTTTATAGAAATATTTTTCTTTGAGCATTCTTTTTTTAAAATGAGAATTTTATAAATGTCTTCATGATTGCATGCTTTTATTCCATTTAAATTTAAAATTATTTTTCCTTTGTCAGGTTTTAGTTTCATTTTATTTAAAGTCTTGATTAAATCATCTTCGGATTTCCAGTCTTCTAAGGAAAAATGATTTGAATCCTTGATCTCAGATAACATTTTGTTAGCTTGTAATAATTTCTTGTTGCCATTCTTATTGATAGCATTTACCAGAAATAGAAACTGATAATAAACGAGAAGTGGAATAAACATAATAGAAAAAAGTAGAGCGTCAATTAGATATCTTTTAAATAGTCTTATTGGTTCTTCTTTCAAACGGTAGACCCATTCTAATCCTGAAATTTGCATCCACCTAGGGGCCCTTTGAATTTTTCCTAGGTAAAAATTTAACGTTCCACCGATTCCCATTACAAAAGGTATTGAAATATTAGAACGATTCCGGTAATACCAAATTTCTTGTTTGGGATTACCAAATGATAAAAAAAGTATATCGGGCTTTTTTAAATTTATATCCTTGATTATTTCAAAATCAATTTCTTCATTTGAGTCAATTGATTGTATCATTGGATAATTACTTCCTACAATTTTTAATTTGGGGAATTCATTTCGTATTTTTTCAATTGCTAATTTCGCTTCAGATTCTTTGCCTCCTAAAAAATAGATCTTCCATTTTTTAGCTTCTGCAAGATTCAGCAATGGCTTGAAAAGATCTGCACCTGTAACTCTTTCTTTAATTGGGAAACCGAGTCCACGAATTGCCCAAACAATAGGCATTCCATCGGCAGTCACCCATTCAGCATGAATTAATGTTTTTAAAAGATTAATATTTTTTATTTTCTTGTAGCTGGCGTATAAAGTGTTCACTACAAAGTCAGTATTGACTGTTGCAATATAGGAAGATTTTTTATTAGATTTATTGGTTTTTATAATATTTTCAAATGAGCTCAAAGTCTCATCAAAGGAATTTCCATTGATCGGGATACCAAGTAGAATTCCTTTAGACAAATCAATATGCTCCTTTACCGAAAAGAACAGCAGGGATTGTTCTTAGAAGTATCAAGATATCTTGCCAGATAGATTGGGAATAAATATATTGAACATCAAGTTTAACTTGTCCTTCAAAATTTATTTCACTTCTACCACTTACCTGCCAAATACAGGTTATCCCAGGTGTAACTTCCAATCTCCTTCTGTCGGCTTGGCTGTATTCTGCAACTTCCTTGGGCACTGGAGGTCTAGGACCAACGAGTGACATTTCACCTACAAAGACATTCCACAATTGCGGTAATTCATCAATAGAAAATTTTCTAATAAAACGTCCTACTTTCGTAACTCTAGGATCTTCCTTCATTTTGAAAATTACACCTCCTGTTTCATTTTGTTCCATTAACTTTTCTTTCAGGGTTTCAGCATCTGCTCTCATTGATCTGAATTTATGCATTCGAAATATTTTACCCCATTTACCGATTCTATTCTGGTGGAAGAATATATTTCCTGAGGATTCTAATTTTATTAAGATGGCTACAACTAAAAATATAGGAGAAAACGCTATCATAAGAATACCAGATGCTAATATATCAATGGTACGTTTAAATGCATAGGTAGCAGAGATAACAAATTTCCATAAAAGATTTTTAAGTTGCATCCTGACCATTAAACGAAATCTACTTAGCTTTGGACTTCCTTTAGCATATTGATTATATATTTCATCAAAAAGTTCTTTCTGTTCTGCCCTCATTCATGTCTCCTTAGTATAAACTTCCATTAAATGGTTAATTATTTTGGATCTAGGATAAATAGAGATACATTCTTTTCTTTGTTTGTCTGCTAGTAAACGAAATCCCATATTTTTGTCTTCTATAAGACGAATTTTTCTAACTATGTCGGCTGTATTTTGATTAGAATCTAGAATAGCTTCTGGAAAATTATAGAAAATTTCTTGTAATGTGGGATAATAAAAGGCAAATGTTGGACAGCCTAAACCCATAGATTCGATAATACATAATCCGAAACTTTCCATTTTGGCTGTATGGATGTTAAGATTTGCATGAGCTATCCATTGATAAGCATTATCTCTTGAAAGTGCACCAAGAAAATAAAAGCATTCATCAAGGTTATGCTGTAATAAGTAGTCTTTTAGTATAAGGTAGTAAGATTTATCAATTTCGCCTATGAGAACAAAGTTTTTTTTGATACCAAGTTTTTGAAATTCAAATGCAATTTCAGCTAGACGAAGTTGATTTTTTATATCAGTGACTTTCCCTACATTGATAATATATTCACCGATACTTGAAATCTGTTTTGAAATATTCTCATCAATATTAAACTTCAAATCTACTCCCATTTGAATAATTTTTATAACCTGATTAAAATTTTCAAACTTATGGTTCATTCTTTCTTCATATAAATTTTTGCAATGCTTAGATACACATGCAATTGTTAGGTTAGGAATAGTATAAGCTTTCTTGCATTCAGATTGAAATTTTTTGAAAATATAAGAATTCTTGTTAAAATATCCAGATTGGATGAATTCAATATCTGGTTCATAATTTGCATGTAAAGTATAAAAGGAATGCGGGAACTTTCTATTTAGGCTGTATAATGCGATTAAAGAAATAATATCGTGAACATTAATTATTTTTACATGAGCAGGAAGATTTTGAATTTTATTCTTCAAGATGAAAACTATCAATTGAATTTTAAAATAGAATAAAATTTCCCATTTCAATAATTTAAAGAGTTTTGAAAATAATTTTAAAATCTTATCTGTAAAATATGAATTATAATAATCAAAATTATACGGATGAATAATATTAACCTCAATATCGTTTGATTTTATTTCTTGGTATAAATCTCTGATATGCGAGGCTACACCATTTGTGTCCCTGATTGGATTCTGCATAGAAATTATTGCAATCATAAATTTCCTCCTCCCATATCTTTCCAAGGCTTCTTTCCTTCTAATAAAAAATAGAATCCTATACTCAAACACAAACAGATGGCAGAGATAACGAAAATTATACTGTAATCAGAGAAATTGAACTCTTTAAGGATTGGATGAATCATTTTAGAAGAAAATCCCATTAATATAAATAGAAGGAACGATTGAAACCAAGGAGTAAGAATAGATCTATAAGAACATTTAATAACTGCTATAAGAAGTAACATTTCTGCTAATGCTGCTACAAAACCTACAAGAAACACCAGAGTGGATTGAATATATAATGAGGAAATTTTCCCAATATTTAAAATTTCTAAAAAAGAAAATAATTCTACATCAATAATTTTAAAATAAAATCCATAAAATAATAAAAAGAAAACCAATAAAGCAAAGCTCATTGAGTAGGTTTCTAATTCAGCCCTACCTATTCCTATCAAAGTTGAGCCTTGGAACATGCTGATAATCCGAAAGATACCGCGACAAGAAACCCAGAACATTGGAATAATTGCAGGGTAGAATTCTTCTCTATAAAGAATATGGATGATTTCCTCAGAAAAATAAATCATATTAAAAATTATCGGTATAGCAAATGTTAATGCTAAAGTTGAGGATCTTCGATAAATTTTTTGTACCCTAGTTAAATCAGATTGAACATTTGAAATAATCGGAAAGAAAGATTGTCCAATGATTCCAACCAAAAACATTTCAAGTGAAATTGCAAGATTTTTACCTATATTATAATTACCCAGTTCATTCATTCCATTCCATTTCCCAATAAAAAGTGTATCTAGGTTCAAGGCTGCCCAGGTTACTAAAGTATTGATCATAATAAATTTACCGAATCTGAGTAGATCTTTAGAATACTTATCAAAAATTTGAAATTTTGGTCGGAAGGAATTGAGTTTGTAAGAAAAATATATTTTGAAAATGGGAGTAAATAAGGATCCTATCACCAAGGCCCAAACATTTTGCAGAAGAAAAGCTAATGAAACTGTAAAGAAAATGCTTAGTATTTCAGAACCGAATTCATAAATTACTTGCAAATCAGTTCTTAGCTTTTTTATATTCAGATATATTCCAGGATTCTCCAAAGCACCTAAGGGGATGCTGAATGAAATGATCCAAATCATAAATAACAGTATTTCCTGATCATAAAAAACTGAAAGAGGATAAGAAATAAGAAAACAAAAAATAAATAAAAATAAACCTCGCAACAGACTAATCGACCATGCAGTATTTAGAAATTCTTCCTTATCTGCATCCTTACTTTGTATGATTGCAGTTTTAATTCCAATATCAGAAAACAATTGAATCATAGTTATTATGACTAAACATGTTGCCATAAGCCCGAAACTTGAAGGAGAGAGCATATATGTTAGTAAAATATTAGAAACCAATCTTAATCCGTAACTGGTTCCTTTTCCGATTATACTCCAACTAACAGAGCGAATACCTTGTAGTTTTAAATTATTTTCAGGATGTATCAGAAGAAAGGATTTAATTTTATGAAATGATTGAATTATCATTTAGACTTTTTTTTGTGTATTGCAGGAATTCCTACAGCTATACAATTCGATGGAATATTCTTAAGAACAACCGCATTGGCTCCAATAGTTACATTGTCACCAATTTGAATACCACCTAGAATCTTTGCACCTGTTCCAATATCACAATTGTCTCCGATAATGGGAGCTTCTGGTAGATCTATGTTTTTTAGTCCGATTGTAACTCCATTTCTTATTACACAATTGTTTCCGATTTCAGCGAATCCACTTATAACGATTCCTCCAAAATGATCAATACGCAAATTATGTCCTACTTTTGTTTCACAAGGTAATTCTATTCCTGTAATAATTTGAATAAACTTAAAGAGAAATTTATAGAGTAAAGAAAATATTTTTCGAATGAAAGATAACCTAATTCCATACCTCCATCGACCAAGCCTATATACAAGCATTACCCAAAATCCTTGCTTGCTCCAATCTCCCTTATATGCTCTTAAATCAGATTTTACGTTTTCAAACATTAGTATTTACACTTGGATAGAACTTTATTATTCTTAATTCTATCAGTATTGATTGTTCTCATAAAACCACCAGATAAACGTATGTCATAAAGTGGAGTATGTGAAATGTTGATTGTATTTTGCACTAGCTTTTCTAATATTTCTATTGCATTGAGGGACAATTTGAACTCTGGATTTACATTGAAATGAATTTTTGAATATTTATATCCATAGAATTGAGTTTCAAAGATTTCTTTAGCTTTAATGGGAAAATTTTCATCTGGAATTCCAGTAACATGAATTAATAAATCATTAAGATCGCTACTTTTTTCAAAGTTCAGTCTTGCCGGTACAAACTCTCTCTTGATCAATGTCTCAGCCTCAATTTTAAGCATCTCAAATGTTATTTTACGTATGTCAGTCATGGTTGTGGGCTTTAATAGAAATCTTCTTATCCCCATACTAACAATTCTTTGAATCATTTCTTTTCGATTATCCGCTGTCAATAAAATAATTTTGTCTTTATTTATAGAAGATTTTAATCTCTGTAGAAGTGTTTCACCATTCATATAAGGCATGTTTATATCCAAAAACATTAAGTCGAATTTACGAGACTTTAATAGGTTTATTGCTTGGTACCCATTGTTTGCGCTTTTGATTACAAAATTAATTTCTTTAAATGAGTGTCTTATAAATTGAATAACCGTTTCATCATCATCGACTACCAGGATTGAATAAATTTTCATATTGACTAAGCCTCCATCACTCTTTGAATTCAATATATCAATGGATTGCAACAACCGTGCCAACTTGATCCAGGTTTACTTGATGATAAAAAGCAAATTCTGAACACGAAAAACCCTCAAAAGGAATAAAATCTCAATCTAGAGCCTTACTTGTCTCAATTTGAGATTATTATCTAGAATTCTTGATTTTTGGATATCCAAACCAAGTTATCATAAATCGAATTGATCCTAAAAATTGTGGTATTATAACAAAGCTTAAGTGGCTACAATATTTTAAGAGAAAATCCCAATTACTATTAGTTTTTTTTCTAAGATGAAATATTCTAGCAAAAGGTCTCAAGAAGATAAGTAGACCAAGGACCATCATAGGAATTGAAAATGGAGTGAAGTAGGAAATAGAAAACAATCCAAATATAAAAATTGTTCCTAGGAAGATTCTAAGAAATTCTCTTAAAAATAATTTTTCTTCTGATCTCATATACCGAAATGCAATTTCTGCATATGCATGCCCACTACGCATGGATCTCTTCCAATATTGTAGAAATGAATTCATATTTAGATCATGTAAAGTCATAGATTCATTCAATCTATAAATTAAAAATCCAGCTTTTCTAAATCTATAACTAAAATCTGGATCCTCCCCTGCAACAAGGTCTATGTCATACCCTTCACTTGTATGAAAAGCGGATTTTGACATGAGAACGTCTCCACCAAAGCTCCGCGCAGTTCCAGATTGATGACCAGTGCTTCCATCACCCATAATCGCCCACTCAAAATTTCCTATCTTATGAAAAATATTTTTATCTGGATATCTTTCTAATCTTCGACCCCAAATCGCTTGAGTTGAATTTTTTAGATAAGGTAAAGATAGATTAAACCAATCAGCAGAAAGTATTGTATCAGCATCCATGAATTGAATAAATTCGCCTGTTGCTTGTTTAGCGCCTTCGTTCCTTCCATTGCCAGGTGTTGGGTTATCTCGTTTTAAATTAATTACTTTGATTTGTTTATATGATTTAATTATTTCTAAAGTTTTATCTTTTGATCCACCATCAGAATAAATTATTTCTAAATGACTCGATGGATAATTACAATTTAAAATTGAATCAAGGCAATCTTTAATATATTTTTCAACATTAATACCTATGATAACAATAGATATTTTAGGCAGATACTTCTTTTTATTATTCTGTTTTTCTTGCATAATTACAAAGACTCATTAATCTTAAAAAGAATCTCTCATCTTTTACTAAAGAATTGAAGTCTGATTTCTCTATATACTCACGAATCGAAAGAGGAAGTTTAGATAGATCGCTTCTTAAATTCATCCAAAGGGCTGAATTTTTATCTGAAAAAACATAAGATTTGGTATCAATATAGCGATCTTTAGTTGAAAAGAAAAATTCATAGAATTTTTTGTATAAGGTATTGAAAATATGATGTAAGCGAAATACAAAATTGCCATAAATAGCATAAGAACCAGTTCGAGCTTTAGCAATTTTTGCGTATTCCAGAAAATATTTCTTCCAAAATAAATTATAAAGTCTGTCCATACTTCTAAGATTTTTCGTAGTATTCAAACATATTTCTAAAATTTTATTATCCAGAAAAGGAACACAGGCAGGCATAAACAAATTAATGCCTGTAGGACCCATAGAAATCATGCACCTTGCTCTTGTTACATGCTTCCATTTTTCCATAAGGTCTTCTTTTGTATAAATATTTTCCTTTATTGATCCAAGAACTTCCTTAGTTTTTAATTCTATATGGTTTTTTATTGAGTCTTTAGGAAGAAAATCCATTTTCGAATAGTCCAAGATCTCCCTATCAGATATAATTTTATTCCATTCATGAATGTCTTCTGGAAGAGGCTCGTCTTTAGATTCTTGGAAGAATAGATATTTTAGTAAATAAAATATATTCTTTCTTTTAGCTTCAAAATAGGTTCCACCGAAAATAGTATCTCCAATATAACCATCAACATAAAACTTTGCATTACTTAATTTTGCATTTTCTTGCAAATGAAGAACATGTGAATATTCAAAACTACTAATTGATAAATATTGATATCTCATATTATCATGATAGAGTGTAGGGGCTTCTTCAGGAAAAATTTCCATTTGTAATGGCAAATTGGACAGTTTAGCCGTTAAACTAGCTGCTTTTCTTTCCAATAGGTCTGAATTCATGTAATGGATTGCATGAGAATTCGTATTCTTAAGATAAGCTGCTATTAATCTGGAATCATAACCTCCTGAAAGTCCGAAAAATGAATCTAAGTTCATGATTCGCTCAAAATACTCTTGGAAGGCTTTTTGCATCTTTTCTAGAATTTCGTCTTGATTGGAATAGCGATTTTTAGGGGCTAGGTAAGCAAAGCTTTTTTTATCAACTAACATCAATTTAATTGTTTTTAAATCAATCATAATCAACTTATTAGGTTGCAGTCTCTTAGTTAGAGCAAACAGACTATCACTCAGTGGTAAATATCCATAAATTAGAAATTCAAAACTACTCATTTCATCAAAGTTGCATTCAGAATTCAACGCAAATTGATTATTTGATAAAAGAATGCTAGTTTCTGTGGCTTTCCAATACAAGGCAGTGGCACCAAAGTTTTCTGTACTAGCATAAAGTTTATTATTTTTTTTATCTAGAATCCAAATTGAATAGAGTCCTCCTGCGATTGAATTTAAGAATTCAATCGGATTAGATATAGATAAATCTTTTAGTAAATGATTGGAATCAGAATATGGATAAATATTTTTTGAATTAGAAAAATAAAAATGCCCAAATGCGTCAATGCGAAAGTTTTCATCTTCTTCGTGGATTATCACTTGTGATGCAGATGAAAAACTATTCTTTAGATAACAATTTTTAAATATTTCTTGACTATTATTTACGTTATCTTTAGAACATTGAAATATGTATGTATTTTCGATCATAACTTAATAGAAATTTCCATGCAAATGATGAATTATAATTTCTGGAGGGCAGAAAAATCTTACATCCAAACCAGAAGATCCAACACCATTTGACGTATACCCTTGCATTTTTCCATAAGTCCAAGCACTTTTATTGAATTTCTTTGGAGCTGAGCTATTACTAATAATAGGAAGTTCACCTGGTAAACAAATCTGCCCACCATGAGTGTGCCCACACAAATATAGGCTAACATTGTCTGATTCAGCCTGCTTATATCCTTCAGGAGAGTGAAGAAGCATCACTTTGAAATCATTGCTTTCCAATCCTTCGAATAATTTCGAAAAGTTTTGCGATTCATAGAAGTGCATGTCATCGCTTCCTAAAAAGTAAATTGAATCATTGTTTTTATTTATTTTAATCCTTTCATTTATAAGACATTTAAACCCAAATTCCTCAAATGGTTCCACAAATTCTATGAAATCATGATTTCCTAAGATACAAAATGTATCCTTATTTAAATGTGATCTAAGTTCCTTCATTCCTTCTATGACAAGATCATATTCTCCATGTGTATGGTATCTATAATCTCCTGTAATAACGCAGAGATCATATTCCAAATCATCTAATATGGAATAAAGGTTCTTACCTTTATCTAGAATTCCATCGATATGGATATCGCTGAGATGTAAGATTCTATATCCTTCAAAGGATTTAGGAAGATTGTCAAACTTTAGATGGTTTTGGGTAATACGATAATGAATTGTATTTCTTTGTCCTAAGGAATATAGACCAGAGAGCTTCAATAACCACTTCAGAACTACGAATATCCATTCAATATTTTCAATATAGATAGAAAGAAATTTCTTGGAACCTAATCTGTAAGCTGAATGATCAACTTGAAGGGAGAGCCTTTTTTCTAGGTAGTCTTTGGGAAAGCGCTTTAGCAAACGATCAAGATTCATGATTTCAAACTCTACTCCAAGGATTCATCAAAACTTTTAATCTATATTTGAAAAGACAAATTTCTTTCTCCAGGAAAATCTTGAAGAAGAAGACTTCTCTTCCCTTGCAAAAGTAAATCAATTATGGAATACGAAGAGTATTTATAAAACTTAGGTAAGCTGATGTTACTGCGCCTGGATCTTCGACTTGAGGATAATGCCCCACTGTATCAGCTAACATAATTATCTTAGAGTCTGTTTTTAGATTTCGATAGTGCTCTACCATGTGTAAGCCAGAGATTGGATCTGCTGGTCCATTGATCAAGACAAGAGGTAACTTTGTCTTAAGTAAAGCACCAACCCACCTTGGACGGTAAATTTTTCTTTCTTTCATATATCGAATGTGTTTGTGAGCAAGCGCTTGACCCTTGTTGTATTGAATTAAATTCCAAAAGTCATCAATCTCTCTTGGGCTTGGTTTGTTTGTTCCAAATACCTCAGAAAAAGATTTAGCAAATTTCTCTTTTGTAAGAAGATGTGAAATCAAAAACCCAATAGGACTAATCAGCAGCTTTTGAACAAATCTCGGTCTATGAGTTTCAGGGAACAGACCCCCATTTAAAAATGCAATTGATTTAATGTTAGGAGATAGATTGGAGCTTTCAATAGTCTTCTTAGATTTACTATCTTCGAATCTAGCTAAGAGTTCTTGGGCAACAGTGACTCCATAATCGTGGCATAGTATATGAAAATTCTTGATACCTTTAAAAACCAACAAGTCTTCAATTAGATTAGCCTGCTCATGAATGGAGTAGGGAAAATGGGAAGGTTTTTCGGAGAAACCAAACCCAATCATATCTAAGGTTATTAGGTTAAATTGTTCAGACAAGTCATTCCAAATGGAATGAAAATCCCAACTAGCAGTAGGAAAGCCATGAATCAATAGAAGGCTTTCTTTTTGTTTGGAAGGATCAAATTTCTCATTGTAATAAATTTGGAATTTCCTGAATTCAAAAAATTTACCTGACTTGTGCCAATCTGTTAATTCCATAAGTCATTTCTTGATAGATTCAAGATTTTGTATAATTTATTTTTAAACAATAGGAAAGTGCTTTACTGCCTCATCTATTTGTGGTGGAATAAAACTAGTCTACTATTCGGAGTTGCTATCGAAAGATTTTATTCTGAAATCTTAGTTCGCTTTTCTTGTATGTAAGTTGGTTTTTATTTTAGGAGGATTTGATGAGACAGATTCTATTTTTATTGATTTTTTTACCCCTTGTCCTTCATGCGGAATCTAAGATTGATTCTCATGATATAAATTTTACAGCGTATTACAGTATATCTGATATCAATGGAAAAGTTCAGAAGATTCAAGCAAGCAAAATCGATTGGAAGAAAGTAAATGAGAAATTCCAAGTGTCACCATTTCAAATATCCATTCTATTGAAGGATATGAATACAGGTGATAGTACAAGAGATGAGCACATGCTAGAAATCCTTGGTTACCCAGAGCATACATCCATTGTCATCAAAATCCAAAGTTTAACATACAATTCGGATGCAACTAAAAAGGTATTAAATGGGACAATAATGATTAATGGGATTTCTAAACCTTTTGAAACAGAAGTAAATATAGAAGAATCCAACCAAAAATTAGAAGTAAGCGGGAAATTTAAAATCTCATTGAAAAATCATGATGTTAAAGCTCCAAGTTTGATGTTTATCTCAGTGAAGGATACCGTAAATTGTGATTACAAATTAACCTTGCTTGAGAAGAAATAAATCTGAATATTGTTAATGAATAATTTAGAATATTAAAATAATCTATTGGACATAGATTTGTAATTCTATTTTGCTAAGATTTTAATCTTAGCTGAATCATCTATTCCCTAGGGCAAGTAGTTCTTTGATGGAGTGGTTTTCTTCTAACGGATGGCGAAGTTTAGAATCAGTTTTGATTTTGTAGCGGTTTCTTCTCCCTTCCTTTTCAATAAGAAGGATCTTTGCATCTACCAAATCACGAACAATTGCTTGAACCGCTCTTTCCGTGATTCCAACAAGAATAGCAACTTCTCTAAGCAACATTTCTGAATTTTGGTAAAGGCATATCAAAACATGTGCATGGTTCGATAGAAAAGTCCAATCAATTGTTCTTTTTTGGATGATAGTTAATTCTTTTTTGGTAACCTTGGGCATATTTTAATTTATTCTCAATACACTTAGTTTATTACAAAAAATAATTATCATAGTAAAGCTATTGGTACTATTTGTAAATTCAGGTAAGTTGTAAAGGTTAATTTATATAATTAAACTAAATTTTTATTTTAATTTCTAAAAAATTATTGCCCATAAACACGAAATAAAATACATGTATTATAAGACGCATTTATGTTTCTAAAACTGGAGGTTCTGAAATGGCAGAAAACAAACTAAAGATCACAAGAAATGAACTAGCTACAACCATCTCTCTAATCCGTGGAGATGGAATAGGACCAGAAATTACTGATTCAGTGATACAAATATTAGAAGCGAGCGGTGCGAACTTGAAATATGCAGAAATAGAGGCAGGTGAGAAACTTTACCTATCTGGTAAGACTTCTGGTATCTCAGATTCTGCTTGGGATACTATGAGAAAATATCCCACCTTATTAAAAGGGCCAATAACAACACCAAGAGGGACTGGTTATAAAAGTTTGAATGTTACGATTCGAAAGACACTAGGACTCTTTGCTAATCTGAGACCAGCTAGAACGTATGACCCATTTGTGAAAACAAAACATCCTGGCACTGATTTAATTATAGTAAGGGAAAATGAAGAGGATACTTATGCTGGAATTGAACATAGACAAACCCGGGAAGTAACTCAATGCTTAAAATTGATAACACAACCAGGAACCGAAAAGATAGTTCGTTATGCTTTCGAATTTGCTAAGTCCAATGGAAGAAAAAAAATTACTTGCATGGTCAAAGACAATATTATGAAAATTACGGACGGTTTGTTCGCTTCAATTTTCAAAGAGATAGCAAAAGAATACAAAGATATAGAAACTGAAAGTATGATAATTGATATTGGAGCAGCACTTCTAGCTAACAATCCACAAAGATTTGATGTGATTCTTGCACCAAATCTCTACGGCGATATTCTTTCTGATATTGCTGCAGAGGTTACAGGTTCTGTAGGAATGTGTGGCTCATCGAATATTGGTGATTCCATAGCTATGTTTGAAGCTGTTCATGGATCGGCGCCCGATATAGCTGGTAAAGATATTGCCAATCCAACTGCCCTCATAAAAGCAGCCGTACTTATGTTAGTTCATTTAGGGATGCCCGATAAGGCTAATTTGGTGAGAAATGCAGTTCTCAAAGCCTTAGAGGATGGATACAGAACTGCGGATATTTTTAATGGAGAGGAAGGCACAACTAAGGTTGGTACTAAAGCATTTACTCAAGCCATCATAGAAAGATTAGGTGAAAGTCCTAAGATGCTTGAAGTCAGAGAATTATCCAGACCTAAGACAATTCAACTTCAGAAACCAACTAAAATTGAAACAAAAGAACTTGTAGGTGTGGATATATTCATTGATGAATATTACAAGCGTGAACCTGAGAGTCTAGGCAAAACTATGGAGGCTTTTACCAATAAATCACTTCATTTGAAAATGATAACCAATAGAGGTGTGAAAGTTTATCCAGATGGTCAACCTGAGACTTTTCTTACAGATCATTTTCGATGTAGATTTGTTGCAAATGAAGGTCAAAAAGTCTCATCTAAAGACATCATAGAACTAATGGCTACCTTCGAAGCAAAGGGAATGGATGTTATTAAGACTGAAAATCTTTACACCTTTGATGGTAAAATTGGGTATTCCTTGGGGCAAGGTGAATAAGAATAATCTAAGTGGATTCGATTTGAATAAAAAGTAAAAGTTAGAATGCATAGATTTCTGCTCTTTGCATTCTAACAATAATTTATTTCTTGATTCTATACCCAGTTTTTGCTATCCATTTCAAGGTGAGTATGCAAGCGATAAGAAAGCAGCATATGGTTATTAAACTCACTTCTATGCTAACATCTGAAATTTCATAAAAACTCCAACGAAAGCCACTGACCAAGTACAAGACAGGGTTAAAGAGACTGACAGTTTTCCAGAAATTAGGCAACATGTGGATGGAATAAAAACTTCCGCCTAGAAAGACTAAGGGTGTGATAACCAGCATAGGAATTAACTGTAATTTCTCGAAGCCATCTGCCCAGATTCCTATCAGAAATCCAAACAAACTAAAGCTAATACATGTTAAAACCAAGAAAAATACCATTAAGAATGGATGTTGTATTTGAATGGGAACAAAAAGTGATGATGTACCAAGCATCAATACACCAAGGATTAGTGATTTGGTTGCTGCGGCTCCTACAAAGCCAATCACGATTTCTACCATTGAAATGGGAGCGGCAAGAATCTCATACATGGTTCCTGTAAACTTTGGAAAGTATATTCCAAATGATGAATTTGATATACTCTCTGTTAGTAAAGAAAGCATAATAAGACCAGGAACTATGAAGGAACCATAATTGATTCCATTGACTTCCTGGATTCTAGATCCTATTGCTGAACCAAATACAACAAAATACAGTGAGGTTGAAATGACGGGTGATGCTATACTTTGTATTAAGGTTCTTCCTGTTCTTGCCATTTCAAAAAGATAAATAGATTTTATAGCTTGCAAATTCATTTTGATTCCTTAATGAGTTCCACGAAAATTTCTTCCAGTGAGCTCTGTTTTGTATTGATATCTTTATAATTGATCTTTGAAGTCTTGAGATCGTCCAATAGATTTAAGATTCCCTTATCTGACTTCTGGGAATCAAATTGGTAGCGAAGTTGCAGCCCATCCGAAGAAAGTTCGAGTTTATGTTTCTGAAGTGAAGCAGGAATTGATTTTAGAAATTTCATAAGTTCTAAGGTTAATTCTTTTTTGCCAAGCTTTTGCATTAGAGTCTTCTTGTCTTCAATGAGAATCATTTCACCTTTTCTCATGATTGCTATTCTATCTGCAATTTCTTCTGCTTCTTCAATATAATGTGTTGTTAAAATGATGGTTACACCTTTTGCTCTTAAGTCACTGACAATTCTCCACATATCTTTGCGCAGTTCTACGTCCACTCCTGCTGTCGGTTCATCCAGAAATAAAATAGAAGGTTCGTGGGAAAGTGCCTTAGCGATAAGAACTCTTCTTTTCATTCCACCGGAAAGCGTCATAATGCGTTGGTCTTTTTTCTCCCAAAGCGATAAAGATTTCAAGAGAGATTCCAGATAACTAGAATTAGGTTTCTTTCCATATAAGCCTCGTGTGAATTTCACAGTAGACCATACGGATTCAAATTCATGGACAGTAAGTTCTTGAGGAACTATACCGATCTTAGAACGAACTGAACGAAAATTATCAAGAATATTTTCCCCGGCTACCAAAACCTCACCGAGGCTCATAGAGACGATTCCACAGATGATGGAGATTAATGTAGTTTTACCTGCTCCATTAGAACCAAGTATGGCTACAATTTCTCCATTTTTGATTTGTAGGTTAATATTATTTAATGCTTTAAATCCATTTTCGTAAGATTTGCTTACGTTTTTTATGGATAAAATTGGATTCTGCCTGAGATTAGAAGTCATATGAGAAGTAAAAAAAAGTGCATAGTCTTGTCAAGATTTGAACTTTTCCATGATAATCATCAGTTGAATTTATGAATCAGTTTTAATCTACTTTCACTTTCAATGGATGGGTCCATGTGAATTGAATCCAAGTGTTCTTTTTAGTTACAGTCAGAGATCCACCCATTCTTTCAGCAGCACTTCTAGAAATTGCTAGACCTAGTCCCAGTCCTTCTTTGTTCTTTGCCGAGATCTCGTTATTGCCCCTAACAAAAGGAAGAAACCATTTTTCAGGATTCTCATTCTCATCTAAGATACAATTTTGTATGCTGAAATAGAAATTATTTTCCAAAATTTTAAGTTCAATCTCAATTTCTTGTTTCAAATCACTATATAACAAAGAGTTATCTATCAAATTTTTCAATATGGATTCAGACCATAGAGGATCTAAAGTTACGACCAAAGATGGATCTATAAAAGTTATAACTTTTATTTTCCTTTCTTGAATAAATTCCTCTCTTTCTTTCATGATTTGTACAAGTTGTACACTTATATCTGTTGGAAGATACTTTCCTTCTTTTAGATTGAATTTCGAAAGTTGAAGTACAGCACCTACAAGCTCATCTAGTCGCTCTATTTCTTGGGTAAGCTCTTCAGTGCGCTTTTTAAAATTAGGTTGGATTTGTTTCATTTCGTCCAAAATTAATTCAAGAATCACTCTCATTCTAGAAATGGGAGAGCGAAGTTCATGGGAGACATGGGCATTGACATCTATGGAATTTTGGAGTACTCTTTGTATCTGGTTTGCCATAAGATTAATGGTATCAGCTACTTTTTTCAATTCATCTTTAGTATTAATTACAGCACGTCGGTTGAGATTCCCTTGGGAGATTTCAAAAGCTGTATCTTTTATTTCTTTTAATGGCTTACCCAATAGAAATCTTAAAGGAAATAATAAAATTACAAATCCCAAAAGTATAGATAATACAACTCCAAAAAATACATGAGGCCCTTTTCTATCAGGCTTGTTTATTGATATAATGATGGAAATGTTTTCTTTAGATAAATCAATTTTAGCAATCCAAGAATTATCATTTTTACTGAACTGGCTATTTTGAATTTGGAAATAGTGTTGCTCGTCTAACACAGGCTTGGGAAGCTTCGTATTGCTGCCTATAACTTCTTGGTGAGAGTCTAATATCCAGACCTTTCCTCCTATCCATCTTCCTATACGTTCCGCACTCATGGAAGAAGCTCTCTTTTTATTTTGATCCCAACCATCATTTTCTAAATTATTGATAAACAATTCGCTTAAGGAATTGACTCTTTCTTTAAGAAAAGCTTCCCACTGGCTCTTTTCATTGATCTCGTTGATTTGAAACAAAAAACTAACCATGATTCCTGTAGCTAAAAGAAGAGTAATGCAAAATGCTAGATACAATTTGAGATAGAGTTTCATGTTTTGAGTTCCTTAAGAAAGCGATAGCCTTTCCCCCAAATTGTTTGGATGCGATTGCTACCTGCACCTATCTCTTCCATTTTCATTCTTAATTTGGATACATGTACATCTATACTTCTTTCAAAGCCCATAAAATCTCGACCTTTAGTGCTATTCATGATTTCATCTCGTGTAAATATTTTATCACAATCGGAACTCAGGACAGTAAAGATATCTGCTTCAGCAGATGATAGATCGATTTCCTTAGATTTATACTTTAAAGTTCTTTGGATACGATCAAAGTTTATATCTCCAATAGTAAGGATTGAATTCGTAGTTGAACTATTATTTACATTAGCATTGAATCTACGAAGTATTGCTCTGATTCTTGCATCCAGTTCTCTTGGATTGAAAGGTTTGGGTAAATAATCATCAGAACCAAGCTCAAGGCCTACGATACGATCCGCATCATCACCTCTTGCTGTTAGAATTAATATAGGAATATTGCTTGTACTACGAATTTCTTTTAGAATTTCCAAGCCTGATTTATTGGGTAACATTATATCCAATACAATTAGATCTGGTTGGACAGATTGTATCTTATCTTCTACATTTGAGCCAGTGAAATGGCTAAATACAATGTATTCTCGGTTGGATAGATATTGCTTTAATAATTCTTGAAGTTTTGTATCATCATCAATAACAAGAATTTTCTTTTCAGGCATACCATACTCTTTTATCTAAGAGTTTTAAATACAAGCGAGAATCAAAGGGGGCGACAGAAAGAAAGGGATAATTTACAATTTTTTACAATTAGAATATGATTTGTAAAGATTTGCTTACATGTTTTTACAAGTGGAACAAGATCTTAATCTGCAACTAGGTTATGATTTATCTATTAAAGGAGGCTTCTTCATGAGAGCCAAAAAAATATTTAAATTCGCTACCTACTTCTTGTTTGGAGTGTTGACTCTTGGTGCATTTTCACAGTGCAGACCCAAATGGAACCAAGATCATAGTGACAAAATCCTAAGCTATATGGATAGAAAAATTTCCAAATTAGATTTGGATGAATCTCAGAATGCAAAGTACCAAAGCATACGTGCCCGTATCCAAGCTGATCTTAAGCTTGGACACCAAGAAAGACTCAAAGGTATAGGGAAAATCAAATCGGAATTTCAAAAAGAAAATCCTGACGTGAAGACTCTTAGCTTACAAATCAAAGAAGATCTTTCCAAGAAAGATAATTTCATGTTCAAGGCTCCTGAGTATTTTGCAGAAATCTATACAATTCTAAATCAAGAGCAAAAGAAGAAAGTAAAAGAATGGGTAAATGATAAATTAGAGGACTTTGAGCCTGTAAGTAATTAATCGAAAGACCTGTGAGCCCAAGATAAAATGCTTGGGCTCATATTATTCCGTCAGTTATCAACAATCTCTATTTGTGTACGATTGAATCAAAAAATGAGAACAATTTAATCAATAATTCAATTGATCAAAATATATTTTTGCAAGATTCAAATTATAAACCTAAGCTTGAAAAGTATCTAATACCAAGAAATTGGCTCGTAAAGATGGCTGGGAAATAATCCTAAATGAACTCAAGAAAACAGCGCCAGATGAAGAGATTTCTATTCCTTGGAGAAGGGGGATACAAGAGTTCTTTATTAAATTTGATTCAGTAAATGGCAGGTAAAGATGATGTCCCAATCTTATTAGAAATAGTCATAGATAAAAGTCTCGGCAGTCAAAGCTTGACATTGATTGATGATATCAGTAAAAGCAAGAATAAAAAATGCAAAGCGTGAAGTAGCTTTATGGTAAGGCGAATACCTAACTACAGAAAGATAAGGTGTAAAATTTTATAGAGCTTTGTTTAAATCTTGTGATTTTTAAAGACGAACTAAGTGTAGGATTCAATCCTACGGCGATGATACCTATTCTCAACTATCCTTTTTTTATCACCAAAGTTTTTCTTTCACAAAAATCTTCCATCGCATAACGAACACCCTCACGACCAAGACCTGATTCTTTAACGCCTCCATAGGGCATGTGGTCTGCTCGGAAGGTAGGAACTTCATTGATGATCACTCCTCCAACTTCTAATTCTTGGAAGCATTTTTGAATATTGCCTATATGGTTTGTAAATACACCAGCGTGCAAACCGTACTTGGAATCATTGACTTTATCTATGGCATCTTGTAGATTATCAACTTTTTCTAATATAGCAACTGGACCAAAGACTTCTTCTTGGAAAAGCTTAGTATTTCTTGGAACATTTTCTAATAAGGTAGGACTTAGAATAGAATCCTTGCTATCTCCACCAACCAATACATTTGCACCTGCTTCCTTTGCTTCTTTTATCCAAGATAGTATTCTTTCTTTTGCCTTATGGTCAATTAAAGGACCCACAATCACATCTTTCTGAGTTGGGTCGCCTGATTTAACCTTCTTAAATTCCGCAATGAGTTCTTCCTTAAAGGCCTCATACCGATCAGCTACTGCAAAAATTCTTTGAACGGAGATACATGACTGTCCTGCATAAGAATTAGCACCAAAGGCTGATCTTGAAGCTGCTAATCTTAGGTCACCATCAGAAGCAAGAATAAGGGCAGCATTACCACCTAATTCTAGTAATACTTTCTTTTTATTCCCGATTTCTTGTAACTTCCACCCAACAATAGGTGAACCTGTAAAGCTAATGATTGCTATGCGATCATCTTTGCTAAGTAAACTAGCATTTTCATTGCTGCAAAACAAAACTTGAAGAGCCGACAAAGGAATGGAGTCATTTTCATTTCCAAACTCAGAATTCACAGCCTTACATGCCTCTTCGAAAATTTGTGCTAGCAAAAAGGAACAACCGGGTGCCTGGGGAGCTGGCTTGAGGATCATAGGAGCTCCTACGGCAAGGGCAGGTGCTACCTTATGAGCAACAAGATTCAATGGAAAGTTAAAGGGAGTTATCGCAAGGATTACACCTTTAGGAAAAAATTCTGTGTTAGCTGTTGCAAAAGCTCTTCCCCCTAAATCCACATCCATAGCATAGGATTCCCCTACAAACTTATTTGCTTCTTCTGAGGCAGTCTGAAAGGTAGCAAGGCACCTCGTAACTTCTCCATCAGCCAAAGTAAATGGTTTCCCTGCTTCTGAAATAATGAAGTCAACAAATTCTTTCCTTTTCTCTTGGATTAAATCTTTCATTTTGGAAAGTAGTCGACTTCTGAGGAAACGAGAACTTCTTGCAAAAGGTTTCTGGGCAAGACTTGCTTCTTGGATGGCAAGTTGGATTTGATCAGCGGAGGCAAGTCCATATTTTCCTAAGTCTTTGCCATTGTATGGATTAATGACTTGGTGGACATTATCAGAACTAAGCCAACTTCCACCAATCCAATGTTTTGTGATATTGCTCATATACTCGCCTTAATCCCATCCTCAATGACCTTGAGTCCTTCTTCCAATTCTTCCAGAGATATAGTTAAGGGTACTAAAATTCGTATCACATTTCCAAAAGTTCCAGCAGTTATAGCCACTACCCCATTTTCATAGCAATATTTTGCAACCTTGGAAGCTAATTCTTTATTGGGTTCTTTAGTTTTGGGATCCTTTACAAACTCTATAGCTTGCATAGGACCAAGACCTCTCACATCTCCTATTTGCGGAATTGATTTCTTCCACTGGTCCAATTTAGCAGAGATGCTATTTCCTATTGCAACGGATTGCTTAAGTAGTGCAGATTTATCTTTTTCAAAAAGATCAAAAACAGCTAGTGCCGCAGCACATGCCACAGGATTTCCACAGTAGGTTCCACCAATTCCACCTTCAGGAGGTGCATCCATAATTTCCGCCTTACCTGCAACAGCTGCAATTGGCATACCTCCACCTAGACCTTTTGCAAGGGTCATTAGATCAGGAACAATGTCATAGTGTTCTACGGCGAACATTTTGCCCGTTCTTCCAAATCCAGATTGGATCTCATCAAGAATCAAAAGAATCCCATTCTCATCACAGAATTTTCTGAGAGATTTCATGTAACCTTTGGGAACAGGTAAAAAACCTCCTTCACCTAATACGGGTTCTATGATTACAGCGGCAACATTTTCAGCGCCAATTTGACCATTCACCATATTCACAAAAGATTGAAAGCAAGGGGAACAATCCGAATTCAAATCCGATCTTAGGCTTTCGGGATTTGTTTGTTTTTCTGAATTTTGCGAACAGCCTCCATTGCATGTTGGACATCTGTACTGGTAAGGGAATTGGGCTCTATACACTTCAGGATTGAAGGGTGCAAAAGTATGCTTATAAAATTTTACCTTAGATGTGAGGCTCATAGCCATGTAGGTTCTACCATGGTATGCATGATCAAAGCAGATGATAGCTTGTCTCTTAGTATAGGAACGAGCAATCTTTATCGCATTCTCTACCGCCTCGGCACCACTGTTGCATAGAAAAGTTTTCTTAGCAAAATCACCAGGAATAGCCTCATTGATTTTTTTGGAGAGATTGATATAACCATCATAAGCTAGAACATTTATACTAGAGTGGATATTTTTAGTAGCTTGATCTTGGATAGCAGCCACAACCTCAGGTGCCGTATGACCAACGTTAACAACTCCAATTCCTGAAGCAAAGTCTAACATGGTATTTCCATCTACATCCCAGACTTTTGCCCCATGTGCTCTTTCAATAAAGATAGGAGTGCTATGGAATGGACCTCTTGCCACGTGCTTTTTTCTTTCTTCCATCAGAGCTATGGACTTAGGCCCTGGAATCTTTGTCTTAAGATTTATATGCATTCGATTAATACCACCCAATTGGATTATCATCCATCCAAATATTGATTTGCTTTGTCTCCAGGTAAGCCTCAATTCCGAATAGACCTAATTCCCGACCGATGCCGGACTGTTTGTAACCACCCCAAGGCATTTCATTGTAAGTAGGGTGGTAGTTGTTGATCCAAGTGATTCCAGCTCTCAGTTGATTGATGACTCGGTGTCCTCTTGTTAGGTTGGAAGTGAAGACTCCTGCCGCAAGTCCATATTCTGAATCATTGGCTAGGGCTATGGCTTCTTCTTCTGTTTCAAAAGGAATTACCGAAAGTACGGGACCAAAAATTTCTTCTCTAGCAATTCGCATGCTTGGTGTTACATGATCAAAAATAGTTGGTTCAACAAAATTTCCTTTAGCATATTCTGCTCCTTCAGGTCTTTTGCCACCACAAAGAAGTTTTGCACCTTCTTCTATACCAATTTTGATATAAGATTCTACCTTATCTCTGTGAGCGGAAGAAACTAGAGGTCCCATAAGTACACCTTCTTCTAAGCCATGGCCCAATTTGATTCTAGGAACTCGTTTTACTAGCTCATCTACAAATTTACGGTGGATAGACTTTTGAACAAGTAGTCTCGATCCAGCAGAGCAGACTTCTCCTTGGTTCGCAAATGCCGCGAATAGTGTCCAATCTACAGCAGATTCAAAATTGCAATCCTCGAAAACAAGGATAGGATTCTTTCCACCTAACTCTAAAGTTACATTCTTAATGTTGTGTGTAGCATTTTCCATAACCTTCTTTCCAGTTATAGTTCCGCCTGTAAATGCCACCTTATCCACAAGAGGGTTAGAAGCTAATTCCTCTCCCGCACCAACTCCAGGGCCAGTGATAATGTTGACAACACCTGGAGGGAAGCCAACTTCCATAAATATTTTTCCTAGTTCTAAGGCAGATAGAGGAGTGAGTTCAGAAGGTTTTAATACAAGACAATTACCAGCAGCAAGTGCAGGAGCTAGCTTCCAACAAGACATGAGTAGGGGATAGTTCCAGGGTACAATCTGTCCGCAAACTCCTATGGGTTCACGAACAATTAAGCTTACAGAACCATCTGGGGTTTGCATGGTTTGCCCATGGATTTTGGTGGCTAGACCACCATAGTATTCAAAACAGTTCGCAGCATCAGTTACGTCAAACTCTGCTTCTCTTCTTGGCTTTCCACAGTCTCGGACTTCCATTTCTACAAATTTGTCAAAATGATTCATTATTGCCTGGGATACCTTAAACAAAAGTTTTCCTCTAGCTTGTGCAGATGTCTTCCTCCATTCCCCAGAATCAAAGGCTCTCCTCGCAGCCTCTATTGCAAGCTTAGCATCTTCCGAGTTGGATTCTGGAACTTTTGCCAATAAATCACCGTTAGCTGGATCAGTTATATCTCTTGTCTTTCCCGACTTAGCGGAAACCCATTTGCCATCAATAAGCATCTTGTATTCTTGCATTTTCTTATCCTCTTATAAGCCTTATTTATTTTGTCTTAATCATTCTTAACTCTAGAAATTATACATTCTCAAATAGCATTTGTTGGGTGTATTCACGCATATATTCTTTGAAGGCATTCATATTCTTTTTCTTAAAGGGATCGGATACCCAATTCTTCCAATCAATAATACCTGTAATAAAATATCCATAAGTCATCCAAAGGAAGGATCTTATGAAAATGGAAGTATCCACATTTCTTATACTGCCTTCTAGTTTTGATTTCTCTAAAAATTCTTTGAGAGGTTGGAAGGTTTTGAGAGTAACTTTAACCTCTTGGTCCATCAGTTCATCGGGCCATTCCAACCATCTTCTTACATACAAATGAGATCTATGTGGGTCTTTCAGCATAAGATCCAAGAATCCCTCTAAGGCAATGAGTAAAGTCTTGCTGACCTTTTCCCTATTTTGGTAGTCCTCTTGCTTGAAATTGAGTACAGGGCGATTTAAAACATGCAATTCGCCTTGGTATAGACTTTCTATGACGGATTTGTAAAGATTGCTCTTTCCGCCTGTGTGGTAGTGGAAGGTGGAAATGTTGATCCCTAGTGAGTCTGCAATTTCACGAGTAGAAACTGCCTGGTATCCCTTATCAGCAAAAAGCTTGGTTGCAATTTCAATGATTCTTTCGTTCATTGTTGCATAGCTTTGCTCATTGCTTAGTCTTTTTGCCATATGAATATATAGACGATTCAATCAATCGATTGATTGAAAAAATAAATAAAATTCTTGCAAATGTAAGAGTTTTTTTGATATAATTAGTCTAAGAAAAGATGTAATTCATTTTTGAATCAAGGGGAGAGATAGAATGAGTATAAAGCAAATTATAGCCATATTCACCAGCTTAATGCTGTTAGTAGCTTGTGGCGACAAAAAGAAAGGTCAGGTATTGACCGAGGTTGGTTCTGGCGAAGGTGAGGTTTCCATCGTTGCTTGGGCTGGGTATATCGAAAGAGGAGAGACGGACAAGGGTTTCGATTGGGTCACTTCTTTTGAGAAAGAAACAGAATGTAAGGTTACTGTAAAGACCGCTGCCACTTCCGATGAAATGGTTGCCTTAATGAATGAGGGTGGCTTCGACTTGGTTACCGCTTCTGGAGATGCTTCCCTTAGACTCATCAAAGGAAACAAAGTCCAAGAAATCAATACAGACTTGATTCCAAGCTGGAATAAGGTAGATGATCGATTGAAGAAAGCACCATGGCATACTGTGGATGGTAAGCACTACGGTGTACCTTACCAATGGGGTGCTAACGTACTTATGTACAATTCCAACGTATTCAAAGAAGCTCCTACTTCTTGGAAAGTTGTATTTAAGGAAATGAATCTTCCAGATGGCAAATCCAATAAGAATCGAGTGCAAGGTTTTGATGGACCTATCTATATTGCAGATGCAGCTCTCTATTTAATGTACAATGATAAATCACTCGGAATTAAAAATCCCTATGAGTTAGATGACAAGCAATTTGCAGCAGCTTTGAAAGTATTGAAAGAACAAAGAAAAATCGTTCCAAAATATTGGCATGATGCTTTTGTTCAAATTGAAGATTTCAAGAACGAAGGTTTCGTTGCTTCTTCTTCTTGGCCATTCCAAGTAAACCTTTTGCAAGGCGCTAAGGCTCCCATTAAATCTGTTATCCCAGTGGAAGGTGCAACTGGTTGGGCAGATACGACTATGCTTCACATCAATTCTGAGCATCCTAATTGCGCTTACAAATGGATGGAACATTCTTTGGATGCAAAAGTACAAGGCGATCTAGCAGCATGGTTTGGATCTGTTCCAGCGAATCTAGATGCTTGTAAGGGAAATGCTCTTCTTACAGACGAAGGTTGTAAGACCAATGGTCTCAATAATTTTGATAAAATTTGGTTCTGGAGAACTCCTGAGTCGAATTGTGGAAATGGAAGAACCTGTGTTCCTTACCACCGTTGGGTAACTGAAATGATCTCTGTAATCAGCGGAAGATAATTTTAACCTTATGCCAGGCAGTTTGACTTGACTTTCATTCATAATATCTCTTCAATTTACGAAGGATTTTTTGATAAGATGAATTTCTTGAAAGCTGCTTGGTTTCTGATGATCCTTAACATAGTTTAAATGTAGGTAGCAATGAATCAAAATCCACCTTCAGAAGCAAGTGAACCAGCAGTCGAGTTTCAAAATGTTTCTTGTCAGTTTGGCGAGGTACTTGCTGTAGACCAAGTGAACTTTTCCATTCGAGAAGGAGAATTTTTTTCTATGCTTGGACCTTCTGGTTCAGGTAAGACTACCTGCCTTCGTATGATTGCTGGATTTGAATCTCCAACCCAAGGGATTGTTCGAATTCTAGGAAAGGATGCAGGCGACCTGCCGCCTTATGAAAGAGATGTGAACACTGTGTTCCAAGACTATGCGCTATTTCCTCATATGTCTGTTGGTGAAAATGTAGAATACGGACTCATGATACGAAAGGTCTCAAAACCAGACCGAAAGAAGCAAGCCTTGGAAATGTTGGATTTGATTCAACTTCCTGATGTATACGACCGCAAGCCTTCCCAGCTTTCTGGAGGACAAAGGCAGAGAGTGGCTCTAGCCAGAGCTCTTATCAATAAACCCAGAGTGCTTTTGTTAGACGAACCTCTTGGTGCCTTAGATCTCAAGCTTAGAGAGCAGATGCAAATTGAATTGAAGCAATTGCAGAGAAAAGTGGGAATCACATTTGTATTCGTTACCCACGACCAAGAAGAAGCCTTGACTATGAGTGATAGAATAGCAGTCTTTAGCCATGGTAAAGTAGAACAGATTGGAACAGCTTTTGAAATCTACGAGAAACCTAAGACTAGTTTTGTGGCAAATTTTGTTGGCTTATCTAATATTTTCGAAGGCAAAAGTTCCCAAGAAATCTTCGGAAATACTCATACTTATCTTGTCCGTCCTGAGAAAATCCGAATCTCCGAAAGTTCATCCAATTCGAATCCATCAGCACTATCTAAGGATGATTCATCCATTGTTGTCCAAGCTCGGGTTTCCTTGATTATTTATTCCGGAGCCCACACAAAGATAGAATTTGTAACCGCCTCAGGCAAGAAGATTCTTGCGACTCTCTCGAATTCTTCCGAGCTAACTGCCTCTTTAACTAAGGACAAAGAAGTTTTACTCTCTTGGTTCAAAGCAGATAGTCACCTTTTGGTAGCTTGATCATGGGTTCTATCACACAGCAGATATCCAATTTCTTTTTCTTTCGAAATAGACTCTTCTTAGTTTTACTTCTTACACTTCCTGTATTGTGGTTGGTAATCATCTACTTTGGATCTTTGCTGGCTCTTTTGCTGAAAAGTTTTTATTATATTGATAGTTATACGGGTTTAATTGTAGAAGAATTTTCTTTGGAAAGTTATAAGCAACTCTTTACAATCACAAATTTTGATATTATTGTAAGAACCACATCTATGGCAACAGTGGTAACCCTTGCTGCTGGAATGATAGCCTTTCCTATGGCATATTACATGGCACGTTTTGCGAGTCCAAGGGCGAAGCCGTGGTTGTATCTAGGGATTATGCTGCCCCTATGGTCCAGTTACCTCGTGAGAGTCTATGCTTGGAAGTTACTTCTTGCTAAGGAAGGGGTCATTAGTTGGTTTTTTTCCAAAATAGGTTGCACCTGGATCTTGGATTTTCTACTCAGCACACCAGTATTAGGTGGTCCATCTCTTTCTATTTCTTATTTTGGAACCTTCCTTGTTTTTCTTTATATTTGGTTGCCCTTTATGATAATGCCCATACAGGCATCCCTCGAAAGAATTCCTAAGAATCTACTTGAGGCAAGCAATGATTTGGGTGCAAGACCAAATAAGACTTTTTGGAAGGTGATCTTTCCTCTTGCCTTTCCGGGAGTTGCAGCGGGTTCTATCTTTACCTTTTCATTAACACTCGGAGATTATATCATTCCAGGAATTATAGGTCCATCGGCAATTTTTATAGGGCAGGCTGTGTATTCCCACCAAGGAACGGCAGGTAACATCCCTTTGGCGGCAGCTTTTTCCATAGTGCCTATTCTCATCATGGCAGTCTATCTTTGGATAGCCAAAAAATTAGGTGCCTTCCATGCGCTTTAATCTATTTACAAAAAACAATACCACTTCCAAAAAGAACAAGGGTGCAAGCTGGGGTTTAAAAATTTTTGCAAGCATAGGATTTCTATTTCTGCATATCCCGATTCTCTTTATCTTCCTCTATGCCTTTACTACGGAGGAAAAGTCCTACCAATTTCCGCCACCGAGTTATACTACAAAATGGTTTGCTGTTGTTCTGGGTCGCAATGATATTTGGCAGGCAATCCGTCTTTCTGTAGAAGTTGCTGCCTGGTCAACAGGCATTGCTCTGATTTTAGGAACACTTGCCGCAGCAGCGGTTCATAAGGCAAAATTCTTTGGCAAGGAAGTGATTTCTTTTGCAGTTATACTTCCCATTGCTCTCCCTGGAATTATTACAGGGATATCGCTTCGCTCCGCCTTTTCTATGTTTGATATTCCCTTTAGTTTCTATACCATAGTGATTGCTCATGCGACTTTTTGTATTGTTACTGTTTACAATAATGTTCTCGCTCGTTTTCGTAGAACCTCTCTCTCTCAGGTTGAAGCATCTATGGATTTGGGTGCAAATAGCTTTACCACCTTTCGCTACATTATCTTGCCAAACATAGCAACAGCACTTTTGGCTGGGGGAATGCTTGCCTTTGCTCTATCTTTTGATGAGGTGATAGTGACTACTTTTGCCGCAGGCCAACAAACCACTCTTCCGATCTGGATGCTTACCGAACTTATACGTCCAAGGCAGCGTCCTGTAACCAATGTGGTAGCTGTATTCATCGTCTTAATCACCTTTATTCCTATCATAGCCGCATATTACCTGACTAAGGGCACAGATGATGTCATGGGTTCGGGAAAATAAGGAAAAATTCCCTAGAATGTAAAATATCATAATTCTTATGAAAGATTAGATAATTTGTATTGAATTACTCATTTTAGAAATTCTATGCTCCTTGAACTGAGAGGATCTTCTATCCTGTATTATAAGAAGGATTGCTTACTTGGTCTTTGCAGCTAATATAGACTCTAAAGCTGCTGAAGCCAAAAAACCAGATCGACTTTCCCCTTTAAGCTTTGCATATTCATCAATTTGACTTAAAATTCTTTCAGGTAAGGTTATATTTATTCTTCTAGATTTACCAGAAATTGATGATAGATCCACTGAAACTAATGCCCATATTCCATTTGCATACTCTGCATTCTTTTTATGGATTTCTATGGAATTGGGTATCGGTAAAATATTGCCATCATCTAACATACCTTCTAGATGCAACAATATAGCTTCTTTAGACATTTCTAATGCTTCCTCAAAGCTAACTCCAGCCGAATAACAGCCAGGCAAGTCAGGAACCGAAACTCCATAATCTGAATTCTTATCCTTATGAATTACTATAGGGAAATTCATTTAATTCCTCCAACCAGCTTGTTTAAATATACTTATAATTGTGCCTTTAGGAATATCCTTTTTCGGATGTGGGACTGTAACTCTGCCAGATTTTTGAGCTTTTCAATTATACACACAATACACACTCATTATCGTTCGTCAAAGAAATTAATGTGTTCTCTAGATTAAACCTAAAATTATTTCTTATGATATTCTATAAATCCTCAATTCCTCCTATCAACTCATTTCCTCTCAAAAAGAACCAATTTTCCCCTTGACGTAATTTGTGCGCTGCACAAAATGGTCTTAGTATTTGTGCGATGCACAAAAAGAGGCGAAAATGATAAACGAACCAAAAACTTTAAACGAAAATACTCAGGAAATTCTTCCTAAGAATCCAAAGTTGAAGAAAAAAGCGAAAATTCCTTTTCTCAAGAGAATCTGTTTTAGTATGTTGCTCCTGATTATTTTTCAATCCAGCAACGAACAAATTCTCTCACGTTACCAAGAAAATCAAATTCTCCAAGAGAAAGATTTTGTCAGACTTTATATCCAGAGCAAGAGACCACAGATTGCGCCTAATGAACTGAATCGTTTGGTGGATACGGTGATTAACGAATCACAAAATCTTGAATTTGGCAATAGCTTAGATACTTTAACCATCAATAAGACATCCTTCTTGCTTGCTATGATCCAAACAGAATCCCAATTTAAGAAGACAGCAAGATCTAAGAAAAAAGCCCAAGGCTATATGCAATTATTGCAACCGACTGCTGCTTGGATGGCTGAAAAAAACGGAATCAAATTTGATGCTAAGAAAATCCTAGAACCAGAAGTCAATATCACTATTGCTGTGGTATATATGAATTATCTTACCAAAGAAATGGGGAATTTGGAAAAGGCAACTCTTGCTTACAATGCAGGACCAGCCGCTGTTCGCAAATGGGGTGGAGTCAACTCATACTGGACAACTATCAACGAGCACTACAAGGCAATTGAAACTCTGAAGAAAACTACAAGGTCTAAGAAGACTAAGCTAGAGTCCATGGTTGCCTTGTTGGATTAGGGACTCTCACTCTAGAACAAGATCTCCAGCTTGTAAGATGGTTTTGTTCGTCCCTTGGCCATCTGCAATGTTTGCTGTGGAATTATATCCTAATCGACCAGTAGTGCCCTGTCCAAAGCATCGAACTCCACCTGATTCTAAAAGTGCACAGGTATGAACTCTGGATGCAGAAATTTGGACAGCTTTTCCTCCTAATTGTATATCTCCTGCTGCTAGTATGCTTGGAGCAGGTGCATCTCCACCGACTATTTGGTTGTTATTATAACCCAACTGTCCACTAGAATTGTCCCCCCAACATCGAACATTTCCTTCTTTCAAAAGTGCACAGCTATGGGCAGAGCCTAAGGATATTTCTTGAACCAAGCTTCCAATTGGAACATCACCTACGTTAATGATACTTGTTGCAATAGAATCTCCAACCCCAATCGTATTGTTATAACCAAGATTTCCATCACTGTTGTCTCCCCAACAGCGCAAACTGCCTGTGCTTAGAATTGCACATGTGGAAGCGTTTCCAGAAGAAACTTGAATTGCTTGTCCTCCTAAAACTATATCACCTGATGCGATGATACTAAGACCAAGACCATCACCTACATTATCAACAGAATTGTAACCCAATTGTCCAGAAGAGCCAGAGCCCCAACATCGAATCGCTCGGTTAGACATAAGGGCGCAAGCATGGCTTCCGCCTGCTGAGATTTGTGTAGCAGTTCCTCCTAATGGAATATTTCCTCGACTAAGGATGGATGGACCTACACCATTTCCAACATTCTGTGTGTCATTGTAACCAAGTCTTCCATTTTGGCCTGAACCCCAACAACGTACTGCCCCTGTTACAAGCAGAGCACAAGAGAAATCAAAACCCATTGATATTTGTGTTACCTTTTCTCCTATTGGAACATTGCTTATGGACTCAAGGCTTAAGCCTATGCCATCTCCAATATTGTTAGTATTGTTATAACCTAACTGACCGTCTGCTCCAGCACCCCAGCATCGTACATTTCCAGATGAGAGAAGGGCGCAAGTATGAGAACCACCAGATGAGATCTGCAATACAGGCTCTGGTAAAGCAAGAAAATTAGATTCTTTTATGCTTAAATTTGTAGGAGCTCCATCTCCTACATTCTTAGTATTCCCATAACCTAACATTCCAAAAAAACCCCAACCCCAAGTCTTGACCCTCCCATCTTCCCAAATTAATGAGGATGGATTTGCATTGCTTAAGTGCCCAAGAAACTTTCTAGGTGCTTGTCCTTTGTTTTGTCTGATGCTAACACCACAATGTGAACCAGAATCGTTTAAAAGTAATTTAGTAATAAATATTTCTTGGTTAGAGGTTGAGAGCAGATCGCAAGGATTTTTATCTACAAATGGAATACATGCATTATAATATGTTAGTAAAAAAATAATTAAATATTTGAATTTCATCATATAAAGTCGAGGTTTTAATTAACTAAGTTTTATTTTTGATTCCTAGATTCAAGAATTTTATAAGTAAAATAATAGTATACTGAGAATTTTATCCTTTGAAAAAACATCTCACTCTAGAAAAAGATCTCTAGCTTGCAGTATTGCCTGTCCGATTCCGATTCCATCATCTATACCAAGAATGATATTGTAACCTGAGCTTCCACTTACACCAGCACCCCAGAATAGAACAGCCTTTTTCGAAAGCAAACCACAGCTATGTGAATCTCCTGCTTGTAACTGAGTTGTTAATATGCCTAATTCGTTATTGCTCAAGCATTTTACATCTCCTGTTTTGAATTAGGTACAACTGAAATTTAAGCCTGCTCTGCGTTGTTTTACTGAGTTAGAAATTGGAATAAAATCATACTCTCTAATGGATAGATTGAGCGGCATCCAGTCATCTAGTTGGTTTTTCCATGCCCAAGTTGACCATCACTTCCTAAGCCCCAAGCTTTGATTCTTTCATCTTCGAACTTAAAATGAGCATGAGTTAATATAGACATAGTCGTTAAACTTTTGAGAGAATTGAGAAATTGGATTACCTAATTCAGGATTCATACTATTGGTATAGGAAAATGATATTGTATAAATTGGCATTGAATGTAATAAAAATGTAATAATAAGATCATATACTATTTTTAAAAAATAAGTAATATTTAAAAATGTATAATAATTAGAATATTAGAATAGAAAAGTATATATTACAATATCAATTATGATTTATAAATGGAAAGTCTCAAGAATAGGTTCGGCCCCCCCCTTAATATTTATTAAATAGTTCTTTCATGAATAAAAAAAATAGAATAATACAGTTGTGCCTGCATTCAGCAGACTCAAGATTTGCTCTTTCATGATATAGGAACCTAAATTCTTACTTGAGAGGATAGTGGATTCCAAAAAAATAACATTTGATGAAGAAAAAACTCGCTCTTTTCTGCCTTTTTGGCTTTTTCACTTTCCCTCTATGCTCTGAAAGTAAGCAGCAAATTCGACTTCACCCTGATGACTCGAAGATTATCCCCTCCTCAGATGTATTTTATAGCAGAGTACTTCCAGGTTTGAAGGGCCGGAAGACCTTGCTCGTTACAAATCCATCGGGAATAGGAATCAACCCCAATCGTATCAAATCTGAATTTTCCAAGCAAGGTGTCATTCTAAGCCAGTTGATAGGCCTTGAGCATGGATTTTTTGGTCTGGAAGAAGAATTCAATAAAAGTCCAGTCACCCTTGATTCTACTTTTGATTTACCGATCTATCATATATACAAACTTTCAACATCAGACTTACTTAAGGTTGTCCAAGAGTCGGAAGCCATCGTTTTTGATGTGCAAGGTATGGGTATGAGATGCTACACATATTTAACTGTTCTTAAAAGACTTATGGATGCAAGCGCTGGTCGCAAAATTCGCTTTGTAGTCCTGGATCATATCTCACCTAGCATGCATTTGGGTGGGCAGGGGGATTTTGTGGAGAAAGCATACCAAAATTTTGCAGGCGAATTCCCATCTCCCTTATTTACAGGATTAACCTTGGGGGAAGCGGCTTTATTTTATAATGCTGAATATCTTAAGAAGAAAGTTGACCTTGAGGTTGTTCCAGTTGGTGAATACAAAAGAGGAACCTTGATGGAAAATGCTGGCATACCATGGAACACACCTTCGCCTAATTTGCCTAATTTGGATAGCGCAAGAAACTATTTTAGTTTGGTATTTTTGGAAGGAGTGAATGTTTCTGTTGGAAGAGGAACCCAGGCACCCTTCGTATACTTTGGTGCGCCATGGATGGAACAGCCAGAGAAATTTGCTGAAGAATTAAATAAATCATCTAACAAGGAATATTATTTTACTCCCGTATATTTTAAGCCTACTTTTGGTCCTCATACAGGTAAGATCTGCAAAGGACTTCGTATGAATTTAGTCAATCCTAACTACGATCCTTTGAAACTGACTTATAATTTGATTGCTACTATGAAGCGAATATATTCCAAGGATTTTGCATGGACCAAGTGGTCTAAGATCTATTCAATAGATTATCTTTGGGGCAATCCAAAGCTTAGAGTTGCTATAGATGATGCAGAGTCTTTTGAGAACTTTACGAAAACCTTTAAAGAAAAAGAAGCCAAATACAATAGTCGTGCCAAATTGTATTGGTTGTATTAAAGGGAGATTTTGTGAATTCAATTCTATCTAAGAGTAAAGATCTATATAATCTTTTACAAGGAAGGCTAGCATGATTCGTGCAAAGAAAGGTTTTATTTTACCAATTAAGTTTATTTTTGTTAAGTTGATTTATTTAATCATAATAGTAGCTTCATCTATTCTTTATTCTGAAGAAACACCTAACAAAAATAAGTCTTCTATGAGTTCTAGATCTATTCCTGGTTCTGAAGCTCAGATGAAAACTATTCAGACCAAAGAACCAATGAATATTTCTAAGTGGAAGAACTTGCCCGAGAAACAATTGCAGTCACGCCTAAAGTCATATGCATTTGCAAAAGTTAGAACATCCCTTCTTCCTAAATTGAGTTTTACTAAAGAATTAAATCACCAATATTCACAGTGCCCTGAAATGTTCCCAGATATGCCTGGGGAATTTCCTTGCAGCTTATTGATTTACAATGGAAGTGTCGCTAATTCCGCTAAAGATCCAAGTGCTGAATACAAAGCAGGTGGTACAATTTCAATAGCAGAATCAGCCAGTAAGATTCCATTGATTGGTGGAATCGCTTTGCAAATTGGTGCATCTACAAATGATATAGAAGCTAACACAGACTCTATTGTAGCTTACTACAATCCGAACGGATTGATCTCTCATTATAGATACAAGGATAGAGTTGTTGTTTTCAATTGGACAGATGAGAACAAGGAACCAACTTTGAAATCACTCATTTCTGTAGAACTGAATTCTGATAACTGGGTAAAGAGTGGCGAAGAAATTGATTATTCAAAATGAAAGCTAAGGGTTATCTTCGTATGCTAGGGAAGTCTTGGACTTCTCTAGATAAAGATCCTAGCCATTTGCAAGTCCATTATGATTTCAAATATGTTGAGTATGCGGACGAATTGAACGGTAATAAGCCTGTTAAATCGGAAGCCATTGAACAAGTAATCCCTAATTTTTCACAATTTATCTCTAAAGGTATCGAATTAAAATTCTCTGGAAGAATTAGATGCATCCATTGTGGTAAACTGACTAAAAAAAGTTTTAATCAGGGATCTTGCTACAATTGTTTCGTACAACTTGCACAAAACGATCTATGCATAATGTCCCCGACTCGTTGTCATTACCACCTCGGAACTTGCCGTGAACCTAAGTGGGGGGAAGATAATTGTTTCAAAAAGCATTCTGTCTATCTTGCCAATACTTCTGGTCCAAAAGTCGGAATCACCAAAGAAAAGAAAATCGAAAATCGTTGGATAGACCAAGGTGCAGTAGAGGGTCTTGAATTAGTAACGACGAATTCAAGAAGGGAGGCGGGAATTATTGAGGCTTACTTGAGTCAATTTCTCCCAGATCGAACAACTTGGCAAAGAATGGTTACAAGCAATCCTATTCAAGGTGAAATTGATTTCGTAAAAGAAAAAAGTAAATTTGTGAGAGCTATTGAAAATGCTAATCTAACAATGGAAAATGAAAAAGGAAAATCTACAGCCATAGAGATCAAGGAATCTAGTTCAAAGCAGGTAACAAAGTTTAATTATCCAATTGAGGCTTTCCCCAAAGCTAAGTCCTACAAAGTTGATCCTGAACAGGCTATCAAAAGTAAGCTTTTGGGAATCAAAGGTCAATATCTACTGCTTCAGGACGGCGTTATCAATCTTAGAACTTACGAAGGCTATGAATTTTATTTGGCAATAGTCTAAGATAAAGTTTTAGGAAATTGATATTTGCTTTTATTGCTTTTGATTTTATTGCTTATTTTCAAAAATTACTTCACTATGCAAAAATTCTGTTCTTGGAATCCCCGAAAAAGTAGTTACATCCTTAAGGGTGTGGCTGGATATAGATGAACCCTAGCGAAATCCAAACTCAAATCCCAGCCTTCTCCCCGGAGCTTATACTTTATAAAGACGAGCTTATTCTCATTGCTAACAAACCAGCAGGCATACCGATTCACGAAACCAAAGACCAGCAGAGAGCTGATTTCACTCGTCTTCTTCAAAATTCTTTAGGCCTACCGTATCTGCGAACTGCAAATCGTTTAGATCTTTACACAACAGGAATTGTCGTTTTTGGACTAGATCCACATAGTAATAGTAAGGTGGATGCCTTGCTCAAGGAATCGCGCAAATTCTATTTAGCCTTAGTATATGGAATTATATCTGAGGATGAGTTTCGTATTGAGAGCTTTCTTAAGGATGGAAATAAAAAAGTACAAACCGTTCGTTCTGGCGGAAAAAAAGCAATAACTTTGTGTAAAGTTCTTGGAAGAGATAGTGTGAATAATATTAGTTTGGTGAAAGCAGAATTAGTCACAGGGCGTAGGCATCAAATTAGGATACATCTTTCGGAATATGGCAATCCTATAGTTGGTGACAGGGTCTATGCAGAAAAGATGATAAATCAAGGATTAAAAAGGATTCATTGGAACAATGCTCTAGGCAAAGCAGAAACTCAGCTAAGTAATAAAGATAAAAATCATTTTGCTGAGGCACTTTATTTGCATAGTTATAAACTAGATTTATCTTCTTATAAAAGTGATCTAGTCGTGAGGTGCCAACCCTATTGGATGATTTATTAAATTAAAGCTATTAATTCTTCTTTTCTGAGGAAGTGAAAGATTAATAATTGCAAATATAAGGAAATATTCATATGTCCATAAGTAACGAAAATGAATTTAAAGGGATCATGAAAGTAGGTCGGTTTGTAGCTAAGGTTCGTAAGGCAATGATGCAATATGTTGAATCTGGTATGACGACATGGGAATTGGATCAATTTGCAAGAACATTTTTCGAGAATGAGTCAGTCGATTCAGCTCCGAATAGAGATTATAAATTTCCAGGTATGACTTGTATTAGTTTAAATCATGAGATCGCTCATGGAATCCCTTCCCAGTATAAAATAATACACAATGGTGATTTAATCAATATCGATATCTCGGCTCACTTGAATGGCTTCTACGCTGACACTGGAATTTCATTTTATATTGGTAAGGAAGGTGGAAGAAAATTTGCTAACTTATGTGAAGCGGCATCTCAATCCACTCTTGCAGGAATTAAACAGGCAAGAACTGGGAATCCTTTACGATGGATTGGGCGTTCCATCGATCATACTGCTCGCGTAAAAGGGTTTAAGGTTATAAAAAACTTGGCTGGGCATGGTACTGGTCGAAAGCTTCATGAAGAACCTCAAGTTCTTAATTATGAAGATAAGAGAGAGAAAAGAGTTCTAAATGAGGGCTTGGTTCTAGCTGTTGAGTCTTTTGTTTCAAATGGTTCTGAGTATGCTTATGAATCCTCGGACAATTGGACATTAACTACAGGTGACAAGTCTTTTGCCGCACAAATGGAACACACAATCATTGTTACTCGAAAGGGGCCTGTGATTGCCACATTGTAATTTGAATTTCAAAAGCAATCTTCTTTAGAAGTTTAATCCTTTTGCTCAATAAAGGGTTCCATTCTTTCAATGAGGATTCTTCTATTTTCACCAGCTTGTAAAGATACTATTCCACGTATGATCGCGTGTCTTTCTTTGGATTTTGATTTTGCATAAGATCTCAATTTATTTCCAAGAGGTAAGAATACTAAGTTTGCAAAAGCTATTCCATAAAAGGTTGCTATAAATGCAGTTGCTATTCCTTCTCCTAAGGCTGCTGTTCCTGCTCCCAGATTTTCTAAAACATGAACCAAACCTAGCACTGTTCCAATGATTCCAACAGTAGGAGAATATCCACCAGCTGTATCTAAAATTCTTGCCGAGGTTGATTCATCTGCTTCTTGTTCGTCGGCATATTCCATGAGTATCTCTTCTAGAGTTCTAGGATCTGATCCATCAACAACCAACTTGATTCCTTTAGCAAGAAATGGGTGTGGAATTTTTCGAATCTCATCCTCTAAAGCAAGCAGGCCATCCTTACGAGCTATCTCTATAAACTTGTTAAAGATTTTTATAAGATCAATTCTAGTCTGAATTCCCATAGCTTCAAAGAAATGTATTCGGAAATGGTTTACTTCAGAAAGCGAATAAGAAGCAAATGTAGCTCCTATGGTACCTCCAAGAATTAGTAAAATAGAAGAAGGTTTAAGAAAAGCAAGTAAACTTGCCCCCTCAATAAAAATAGCAAGAAGGACAGAAAGTACGGCAATTGCTATTCCAACGATGCTTGTATTCATTATGGTACCTCTTTTCCTAGGGCAGATTGGTAAAGTAGAAACCAGTCTTCTCGATCTAATTCAATTTCCGTCGATTTTGCCATTTGATGGATTCGTTCTGAACTGTTGGATCCTATAACGGGAATTATATCAGATGGATGTCTAAGCAACCAAGACAAGGCAATAGCATTCTCAGTAGTATTGTATTTTTCACTGAGCTGTATTAGTATTTCAGAAAGAGATGGAATTGATCTTTCATGTTTTGAAATCTCTTTATTCGGATTGCTTTTCTGTAGCTCAGCAACAGATCTCATAAGGGAGCCACCACCTAGGGGCGACCAAGACATGGGACGAATCTTTTGTTGGTATAGATAATCTAAATCTCCATTTACCAGAGCATCAAGTTTCTTAAGGCTTACTTCAATTTGATTGGTTACAAGAGGGTTCTTCATTCTTGATTGCAAGAGGGAAAATTGACTTGGGGAAAAATTAGACACCCCTACATAGGCAATCTTTCCTTTCTCAATCAGTTGATCTAGACAAACTCCTGTTTCATCAGCGTTCATCAAGGGATCGGGTCTGTGTAGTAATAAGATATCAATTTTATCTATGCCTAAATATTTCAGTGAGTTATCCACAGAATGTTCGATATGTTTAGGACTTGTATCGTAGTGCTTCACTTTTCGGTTTGGATATTTATCAGAGAACAACATGATGTCCGCTTTAGTTACAAAATGTATCTTGGGTAATTTGGATTTTATTTTTTTATAAACGGATCCAAAAAATTCTTCACAGCCATAATTACCGTAAATATCCGCATGGTCGAACCAATTGATACCAAGGTCTATGCAGGTTTGAATATTTCTTTCCACATCGGAAGGTGTTAAGTCACTATCCAACATACGCCATGCTCCATAAACGAGTCTAGATACGTGGGGTCCTTTGGGATGAATTCGTACTTCTTGCATTATTTTCTAGCTCCATAAGTAAGTGGGGTCTCTGGTGTATTTTCAGGAGTTCGACCTTGTATTTTACTTAGTTTAGAATTACTGAGTGAGGGAAGAAGTAAATTTTTCACATAATCAATTTCCTCTAATAAAGGATATCCTGAGAAAATAAATGAACGTATTCCCATATCCTTATATCGCTTAATTTTAGTTAGAATTTGTTCAGGTGTACCTACCAAGGCTGAGCCACAACCCGATCTTGCAAGACCGATACCAGACCAAACTATATCTTCAATGAAGCCATCGGAATCTGAAGTCTTTCTGAGTTCATCTTGTCTTAGAACACCAGCCGATTTTGAATCCAATGCTCTTGATTTTAAATCTTTTGCCTTGGCTAAGTCTAATTTGGAGATTAATCTTTTTGCATAATCTCTCGCTTCCTTCTCTGTTTCACGAACAATCATATGAATTCTTAAGCCAAAATCTATTTTCCTGTTTAGCTTTTCTGCTCTTTGCGAAAGATCAGCCATAGTATCATACAAATTGTTCTCTGTTTCTGGCCACATCAAAAAAACATCACAATGTTCCGCACAGAGCTTTCTTGCTTCCTCTGAAATCCCACCGAAGTAAAGTAGGGGTCCTCCATTTTGTTGGTAGGGTTTAACTGGATCGGAGGGTAGGTGAATTTGGTAGTGCTTTCCTTCGAAATTTATTTCCTCTTGAGTCCAGGATTGTTTTAATATTTGAATGACTTCTCTTGATTTTTCATAACGAATTAGATTATCAACCTTGGTTCCGGGAAGATCAGAAGAGATGATATTCACAGTTAAGTTCCCTTTTAGTATGTGATCCAAGGTTGAAATAGCTCGTGCAAGCATAGGCGGATGAACTTCTCCGCAGCGAACAGCTGTTAATAGGGACATATTGTTCACCATTGGAGCAACAGCTCCTGCAAAGCTTAAAGTGTCTTGTCCTACTTGGTAAGATGAAGGCAATAAGATATTTTCGAAACCTGCTTTATCAGCTTTCAGAACTATATCGCGACAATGCTCAAAACTGCTTCTATACTTTCCATCCATCTGTCCCAGGAATTCAAAATCGCCATTGCAGATATCGCAAAACCAAGAAATTTCGGTTGCATCCTCTGGTGTTCTAATTGAAAATTTTCTCTCAAACATGGAATAATTCCTCGACAGATATGTTATAGCAGATATAGAGTATAATATATTGGACATTTGTCCTATATTGATCAGGTGATTTCATCTTAAAAGAGGCTATTTTGGACATTTTAGATTTCATAGTATTTGGAGCGATCATTCTGGGAATCTCTTTTATAGGTTTGTACTTCTCTCGTTCAGAAAAAAATACTTCCTCGGATTATTTTCTTGCAGGTAAAAAGATACGATGGTGGGGAGTTGCTGGTTCCTTATTTGCTACAAATATTTCTTCTAACCAACTTGTAGGTATGCTAGGAGTTGGATTTTCGATTGGATTTGCCCAAAGTCTTTATGAATTTGGAAGTATACCAGCACTGATGGTTTTGGCTTATTTTCTTCTTCCAGCCTATAGAAAGTTAGGTGTTACTACTCTTAGCCAATACTTAGAAAATAAATTTGGTCGAATGAGTAGTATTTCTTATTCAATAATTTCTATACTTCTCATATTGATACAAATGACTGCTGCTTTTTACATAGGTGGCAGAACTACAACATATTTAGTGAATGGAGCAATCAGCTATGAGATGATTATACTACTCATGGCAGTATTGGTTCTTGCTTATACTTATAAAGGTGGTCTTGAATCTGTAATATTAACTGACGTTATTCAATCATTTTTCTTGATAGGTTCAGCTTGCTTGCTCACTTATTTTACCTTTGCTTCTGGAAGAACAGATTCCTTTTTTTCACTGATCACCAACCACGAAAAATTAAGCCTTAGTCTTCCAGCAAGCCATCCCCAACTTCCTTTTCCAGGTGCAATGACTGGATTATTCCTACTTCATTTATTCTATTGGACAAGCAACCAATATATAGTCCAGAGATCTCTAGCTGCTATAAGCTTAGAAGAAGCCCGAAAGGGTATCATTGTTGCTTCTTTCTTAAAGATTTTAATTCCCTTTATAACTATTGTTACAGGTATAGCAGCTTCGCAAATGTTCTTATCTCATGAACTTCTTCCTGATGATACATTTTCAAAACTACTTACAGAGGTAGTTCCTTCGCATTATGGATTTAAAGGTTTCATACTTGCTGGTGTCTTTTGCGCTATTGTATCTTCTTTGGATTCAATGGTTAATTCAGCTGCTACTTTATTCTCTATTGATCTCTATGCTAAAATTCATCCTAAGAAAAATACAGAATCCCAGCTGATACATGCTGGACAATATTTTACCTTGTTCATACTTGCTCTTTCTGTAATTTTTGCTATCACACTCTATACTCCTGATTCTAAAGGAAATTTCTTTATAAGAGTATCAGATCAATCCTCCTATCTGACACCGGGAATACTTGCGGTTTTTCTAACAGGAATTCTTTGGAGAACTCCATCAAAGTTTATTGCAATAACAGTAATTTTGCTAACACCTTTTCTTTCTATAGGTTTAGAAAAAATTTATTTGCTAGAAATATTTAATAATCTTAGGCCAATTTTTGGTGAAAAATTAAATTTCCTCTATAGAGTTTTGCTTTGTTTTTCAATTTCATTTACCTTGCTTGCAATTTTTCCGTCTAAGATACTAAAGAGGCAACATTCAAAGAAGGATACTAAAGAATTTTTAGAAAGATTACTAAATTATATTTCGAATTTAACAAGGATAGAGAGAATGAATATTGCCTTAGGGTTTATCATCTTATTCGCAATATTCATTTGGGGAGAAATATCATCTAACCGATTTGAGACGGCACTTCCCATTGCTCTATTTGTTCTGCTTCTTAATAGACCATGGAAATCTGTAGAAAAATCTCTGGTGGCTGTTCTTTTAGCTCTTTTTGTTTTTATAATGTTTTACTATCACTGAGATAATAATTTTTTGAATGATACCCATCGATAAGAATCAATTTCATCCATACTATCAAACAGTATTTTCCATAGAAGATACATCCATTTATGGACATGAGATTCTCTCTAGAGATATGAATTCAACACCACCATCTTTACCAGATCCATTTTTAAACCAAACAGGTCATGATGAGTTTAGAGATGCGATAGAGACATCAGTCCTAGAGAAGGCTTTTTCAGAGTATAAGATGAATCCTATTGGTAAATTATTTATTAATCTAAGTCCAGACAGATTGCTTAGAGATCTTGAAGAAGACTCCAAGGTATCAGGTAGAAGGAGTATTCTTTCCTTGGTAGAATTTTATCAGATACCCGCACAAAATATATATCTTGAAATATTAGAAGTCTCATCTTTAAGATCCTTGGATAGTTTGGCAACAGCCGTCGAGCTAGCAAAACAAATGGGATATTCTATAGCTATGGATGATGTTGGTTCGGAATCATCCAACTTAGAGCGATTAGGTGCCTTGCAACCTGATATCATCAGGATAGATTTAATTCTTCTCAAGAAGTCATTGCAGTCCAAAAGATATAAATCAATTTTAGAATATTTAAAAGACTTAAGCGTAGGCATAGGAGCGGAGTTGCTTTTTGAAGGGATTGAAACCCTTGAAGAGATGAATCTAGCAATTGATTCAAGCGCAAGGTATTTGCAAGGCTTTCTCTTGGATATGCCTTCTAGAGAAAGGAGAATTAGTGACCATAAAAATAAAGCCCTGGAGTCTAACTTAAATCAATTTCACCTAACTAAGAGAAAGTATATTCTAGATGAAATTGATTTCGAAGAAAAAACGCGAAACATTCTTCAGAAATTAGTTATTTCCTTTAAGAATATTCAGAACATTTTGCACATAGATGTTCAATCTATATTCTTTGCCTCTCCCCAAATCATGAGAGTTTATGCAACCGATTGGAATGGAAACCAAATTTCACCTTACTATGAAAGAACTGTAGCAACTTCCTTTAAGCAAGAAAGTAAATCCATAGGTAAAAACTGGTCCTACATGAGCTACTTTTATAAACATATCAAATTATCATTTCGTTATAAGAATACATGGAATACTTTAGAGCCTTACTTTGATTCCAAACTAGGTCAAGCTGTCCTAGTATTCTCTAAGGTTATAGAAAATGAAGCCATACTCTTTGTAGACGTTACACTTCCTTAACCGAATTTTATTAATCCCACTTTTTTAATTCAATAATTTCTTTTAACTCAAGAATGCTTTGGTAAATATTCGCATATACTGTAACTGCATTCGTTGCATCCTTCAAGGCAGCTGGGAATAGAAAACCTTCTTCCATATTTTTCTTGAAGATGGTAACAGGATTTTCATCTGGATTTTCTAATTCAATTAATGTCTTCTGCAAAGAAGCAAGAAGTTCTTCAGCTAAGACCAGTGTCTCTGGAACTTTCATGAGATTGGTAAGTCGTATGGGGAATAGTTGTGATGTAGCCATAATAAAATAAGATGCTATCCAGCTTCTATGCAAAGTATTTTTCTAAGCAAAGAAAAATAAAAAGTAAGAACTCCTTTATACTAAGATGTTGAATATTTGAAGGCAGAAACAAAGGAAAAGTTGTTCCCAGGCAATAGCTAGAAGTCTCATGTAATTTTCCTAGCTTATTTTAGCTTAGAAAGTTTCACTTCATTCTCCTCTTTAAATTCTGAAAATGCTTTCAAGGTAGTGGAATAATCATTATGAGCATTCCATACTACGAAGCCTCTGCTCTGGGCATCAAGGGATGCTTGCATTTGAACTTTAATATAATCTTTGTAGCTTAATCCAGATGCTCCAATATGCATTTGAAATCCTTGAACCCAAGCTATGGCACCAGTGCTTGGCTTAGCTCTTTGAATGGTCTTTTGCATTCCTTCAAGCACAGTTGTATATGGATCGCTAACTCTTGATTTTATACCATAGAAGTGAGAAGGGTAAAGCATAGGATACAAATTGTCTACTACTTCTGCGAAGTTTTCAACTCTCTGGCCAATGGCATCATTTTCTATAAATGGAACTCTTCCAAAAATATCTGCACCGAATTGAACATCTTGTCCGCAGTCTTTAGCCGTATCCTTTCTAATTTCAGAGATTATCCCTGTTATGTTATCATATCGTTTCTCAAAATTGGCACGAAAGTCCCAACCACCATCAGAGTAGCGAATATAATCCAGATTTATTTCTTTGAAACCTAATTGGCATGAGTAGGATACAGCCTCTTTGATACTCCTCATTCGTTCCTTAGAAGGAAACTGAGAAGTCAATCCTCCTTCGAAGTTAACCACTCGTGCTATGGGATACAAATTGTTCGCTTTAAAATAATCAAATATTTCTTGGGAAAGCTTTCTAGGTTGGGCATCTACCACGACAGCATTGATACCAGCCTCCTTTAAATCTGTAACTAAACTTTTCAGAAGGCTAGGGCTTAAGGCGGTTTTGTTTGAGACATAAACGGCTTGGTAGAAGACGGGGGCAGAACTGGATGAACGACTGCCGCTATTGCTATCAGTTGCACTGGAACTCTTGCAAAATACAGATAACATCATTATCGCTAAAAAAACAATTTTGTTCATAAAAAATCCTTGATTTGATGCATTCTAAACAAACCTAGTGAAATGGGTCTTATTGAATACAATGATAGGGAATCAAACGGCACTTATTTGGAAAGAAGAATTCCTAGAGCACGATACGGGTCTTCATCCAGAAAAAAAAGAAAGACTCACTGCCATTCATAATCGATTAGTAAAAACATCCTATTATGCATATTTGCAAAGACCAGATGTGGTAGCTGCACCTCTTGATGTGATTGCAAAAATTCATAATAGCAATTATATATTAAGCTTGCAAGAGTTATGTGAGAAAAAGCGATCGGGATTCATTGATGCGGACACTCCGTATTCTCAGGGCACTTTTCATGCTGCAAGCCTAGGTGCAGGAGCTGCGATCAGTCTTGCTGATACAGTTTGGTCAGGAAAGGCTCAAAATGGTATAGCCTTAGTGCGTCCACCAGGTCACCATGCAGTTGAAGAATCAGCCATGGGATTTTGTTTTTTTAATAATATTGCTATCTGTTCTAGATACTTGCAGACATTAGGTGCTAAAAAAATCTTTATCATTGATTGGGATGTCCATCATGGGAACGGAACCGAGGCAAGTTTTTATGAAGATGATACTGTTTTCTTCTCTAGTCTGCACCAATATCCTTTTTATCCAGGAACAGGTAAAGCTAGTAATATTGGACGAGGTCGTGGTGAAGGTACCAATTTAAATTGCCCTCTGCCTCGTGGTTCTATGGAAGAAGATTATATTAAAGAGTTTCAAAATAAAATATTTCCAGCAATGGATGAATTTGGACCAGATATCATATTGATTTCAGCGGGCTTCGATGCTCATAAGGATGATCCTCTCGGAGGAATGGAATTGCACTCAACTAGTTTCGAGAAGTTTACTCGTCTCATACAAGATAAGGCTAAGGAACATTGCGGTGGTAAAATAATTTCTTTCCTCGAAGGTGGCTACGATCTCAAAGCTCTTTCAGATTCTGTAGAAGCCCATGTTAGTGTTTTGATAAGTTCCTAGTAAATTTTTAAAATCTACATAATTCCCCACGATTTGAATCATTCAGTCTATTTCATTTAATATTATATTCAAATATTAGATTAAAATCTTTAGAAGAAATTTGAAAAAACAATAGACTAGTATTCTCAACTTAGAAGCATAGAAGCATGAGAATTATAGGTAAAGTTGCAGAAGTATTAATGGAGAAGCCTATTTATAAGATCACTTCTCCTTTTCGGTGGTTTGCAGGATTTGGTGCAGCTGGAGGATTCCTACTTCTTTTGTGCTCAGTTGTAGCTATGATTTGGGCTAATTCCCCATTTTATGAATCTTATTTTGAAATTTTAGAAACTAAATTAAGCTTTTCCTTAGGATCTGTTGGATTATCTAAGGGTTTGATTCTTTGGATCAATGATGCATTGATGGCTGTATTCTTCTTTGTTGTAGGTCTTGAAATTAAAAGAGAGTTCTTAGTCGGTGAACTTTCCAAATTGAAAAAAGCGCTATTGCCACTCATAGCTGCCTTAGGTGGAATGATAGTTCCTGCTTTGTTTTATTTTTGGGTGAATCCTGAAGGTGCTAAGGCAAATGGTTGGGGAATTCCTATGGCTACGGATATTGCTTTTGCTCTTGGGTTTCTAGCTTTGTTAGGTGATAGAGTTCCTAATTCTTTAAAGGTGTTCTTAACTGCACTAGCCATAGTGGATGATATTGGAGCTGTTCTTGTTATTGGTTTATTTTATACAGATACAGTTGTGCTGATTGCATTAGGACTTGCGATCTTATTCTTTGCAATCTTGATTGCGGGTAATGCTTTGGGAATAAGAACGGCTTGGTTTTATTTGATAGTTGGCATCTTTCTTTGGTTAGCTTTTCTTAAATCTGGAATCCATGCAACTGTTGCAGGGGTTTTAGCTGCATTCACTATACCAGCAAGAACCTTATTTGATCGCAAAGAGTTTGTTCGGGAATCTAAGAACCTTTTGTATTTTTTTGAAGAGAATGAATCCAATAATAAGGATATGATTTCTGCAGAACAGGAATCGGCTGTTAATACTTTGGAAGCAGCATGCGAATCTGTTATACCTCCTTTGCTTCGTTTGGAACATGCTATTTTTCCGTGGGTGACTTTTGCTATAATGCCAATATTTGCTTTAGCGAATGCAGGAGTAAGGTTGGAGAAGCCCATAGTGGATGCTTTAAGCGACGAAGTAACATTGGGAATCATTGCAGGCTTAGTATTGGGTAAACCCATAGGGATTTTCTTTTTTTCATGGCTTGCCGTTAAATCTAAATTAGCTGATCTACCAAGCTATTCTAATTGGCGGCAGATTTTAGGTGCTGGTTTCTTGGGAGGTATAGGGTTCACTATGTCCATCTTTATAGCTGGCCTTGCTTTCAAAGGCGAACTAGGTTTCGAGAGCGATGCAAAAATTGGAATTCTAACAGGCTCTCTACTCAGTGCCTTAATTGGAATGGCATTACTATTTAAAAGTAAGAAGGACTAGTATGGAAGTTAAAACAACTTTATTGAGTGAATAAGTTAAACTATGATTACTATAACTAAGATTTTGATTTCCTATCTATCTCGAATTTTTATAAAAATTTTTACCATAACCTTACTATTTGCATTCTATAATTGTAAGAAGGTGGATTCCTTCAATGTTTGTGATCCTACATCTGAAGAATTCCTAAGGACTCTATTTTTCAAATTAGGCATAGGTGATAACACTAGCCATTGTGGATATGCAATCAATCAGGATAAGGGATGCAAATTGAACCGAAAGGAAGTGATGCAACCTGAGAACTGGAAATTTGTACAGGCTGAACTTACCAAACAAGCTTCCCTTGGATCAAGAGCAACATCCGTTTCAACTATTTCAACTTCTGGAGTTGGTAATCCAAAATGGGGAGCTCTAAGTCTTGCTTTGAATGGAAAATTATATGGAATGCCTTCAGGAAGTTCGACTATACTTGAGATTGATCCTAATTCTGGAACCTCGAGAGAAATTCCTGTACCTGGATCTATAACTGGCACACATGCTAGTGGTGTTTTAGCTTTGAATGGAAAAATATATTCTATTCCTTTTAATTCAGATTTTATTATAGTGTTTGATCCTTTAACAGAATCTATTGAATCTATAGCCTCACCCTTCTTAAGTGAAGATAAAAAATGGTTTGGTGGTATTCTTGCACCTAACGGTAAAATCTATGCTCCACCTGGTGATGCTTCAGGTATTCTTGTTATTGATCCAAGTAATAATACTACATATACAATAGCTTCTCCTACGACTGGTACTTTTAAATGGATTTCTGGCTCACTTGCACCCAATGGCAAAATCTATGGAGCTCCTGGTTCGCAAGATTCTATTTTAATGATTGATCCATCCAATGATGTTGTCTCAACTTTAGCAATCACTAAAACTGGAATATTAAAGTGGTCAGGATTGAATTTAGGGATTGATGGAAAATTATATGGGACTCCATTGATCAGTAATTCTGATGTCTTGGTTCTTGATCCATTTACTAACAATGTAAATTATATCACTGCAGCGGGAGGGACTTCTGCCTCGGGTGCTTGGTTTGGTGCTTCCCTTGCTCCAAATGGATTTATTTACCATACTCCCTATTACAATCAGCCTATCTTGCAGATAGATACTTCATCTCAGTCAAGCAGTTTAATCAACCAACCTTTTGCAGGGAATGATAAGTGGACTGCTTTTCGACTCGCAAGAAATGGGAGATTGTATGCAGGGCCAGCAAGCCTGGTCGATACTTTGGTGTTCGATCCAGGTTCGAATGGTGCCTTCTGTGATTCTATTTTATTCAGTTCTTATTTGAACAATTGATCTAGGTTGCTTGGGATACAGATGAGTCTCGCCCAGCACCATTTTTAATAATTCTA
>PEQN01000023.1 GCA_002786225.1 Leptospira sp.
AAAATGTTGCATTTTTAAAATTTAGATGCTTTACTAGAGACTTTTTTCCATAGTAATTTATTATTTGAATGAGATAGGAATAAAAAAACATCTGTAAGGGGCTTGCTTTGATAGAAGTATTAAATGATCAAGATCCATGAATGTATTGGCGGAGCATATTTGCTTCTTCGATAGCTTTGTTCATTTTGTCCTTAACTGCGTCACCAATTGAAATGAGCCCAACAATTTTTTCACCATCCATTACAGGCATATGACGAAACTTCTTAGAAATCATCTTGCCTAGAACATCATCCACACTGTCTTCTGAATTAGCGACTATTAGGTTTTTGGACATAACGTCCTTAATGAGGATAGAATCTAATTTAGTAAAATCCTTGGCACAGACCTTGAGTAAATCTCTTTCTGTGAAAATACCTGATAATTCTTCACCGTCCAAGACAATTATGGAGCCAACACCTTCTGCAGCCATTTTCTTAACAGCAGAAAGGACTGTTTCATTCTCACTTAGTGATAGAATTCGGGAAGGCTTTTGCTCTAGAATCGTTTTTATAGACATAATAAAGAACCTCTTCAAATGCAGTTTAGGAATGTTATGAGTATGAAATATAAATCAAAAACTGCAAGTACAAAAATCTCCCATACTAGAAATGATTTCTCTTGACTAAGCGTAAAAATTCTCAATTCTAGAAATATGACCTTAACTCAATTAAGATATCTAGTCGCTTTGGACAAATATAAAAATTTTGCTAGAGCTGCAGAATCTTGTTTGGTTGCTCAACCAACTCTTAGTCTACAAATTCAAAAATTGGAGCAAGAAATTGGTGCAGAAATTTTTGACAGATCGAAAAATCCTGTGGCAACTACTCAGTTCGGAAATGAAATAATCAATCAGGCTCGTAAGGTATTGCATGAGTCTGAAGTGTTGGAAGAGATGTTTAGAGAGGGAAGGGAAGAAGCAAGTGGAGAAATTACTGTAGGAATCATTCCTACAATTTCCGCTTACCTATTACCAAGAATATTTCAAATATTGAATATACAATATCCTTTGATATCCTTTCGATTTTTTGAACTACCAACTAGCCAAATTATTCAAAAATTGGAAGCAGAAGAATTGGAAGTTGGAATTCTCGCAACTCCTTTGAATAATAAGAATATCATTGAACAGCCTTTGTACTATGAACCTTTTGTTACATACTATCCAAAAAATTATGAAGGCAAGCTCATCGATTTAGAGTTAGATGATTTGAATTCCAAAGAAATTATTTTACTTGGAGAAGAGCATTGTCTACGACACCAATCCTTAAAGATTTGTGGCCAGAAGACTTTAGGAAAGATAGAATGTGGAAGTCTTGAGACAATTCGTAATATGGTTGATTTAGGAGTTGGTATGACACTTCTTCCCTTGCTTTCTATGAATCCAGACAAGGATAAATTTGGAAGATTTAAAGTTCCAGAACCTGTAAGGGAGGTTAGTCTTGTATACAAGAATGGATTCTATAAGAAGAAAATATTACAAACCATTTCCAAGACGATACTTTCAGTAACTCCTGAAGAATTGAAAGAGATAGGCAATCGTAAGTTGATAGGTATTTTAAATTGAATCTGAAAATTCATAATCCACTCTCTTGCAAGATTTGCGATATACACAAATCATTATTAGATGGTGAAAATTTTAATCAAAATCAAATCAACAATAATTTAGATCATCTTGATAAGGGTGAATTTCATTTCTTTCGATTAACAGACCATTGGGTGCTAAGAGAGGCAGAATCAGAAAAATCTTGCAAGGGCTATTTGTACTTAGAACCAAGAAAACACTCTGAGTCCTTTACGGACATATCCTCTGAGGCATATAAAGAATTGGGAGTTTTGATAGAACAAGGTATGCATTGGATAGAAAGGAATTTTCATCCTAGGAAAATATACACCGTTACAATTTCAGAAGCAGTTCCACATATCCACTTTCATCTTGTTCCTAGATACAAGGAGGATGTCAAGGGTCTTGACTATCTTAAATTAGCCTTAGGTGGTTTATTGGGCAAATCTTGATTTTATGATTGAAAAATAAATGCTAACTATCGCTACAGATAGAATTTATTCTTGAGTATTGTTGCCTATCTCATCTCTCAAAGGAAGGCTAACTGTAAATTTACTTCCTTCCCCTTCTTTACTTTCCACAAATAGTTCTCCATTGTGCTTATCAATAAATTCTTTGATAATAATCAGACCTATTCCTGTACTCGGTTCTCCTTCCGTACCTAGTTGGTTAGTCTTGACATGAATTTGAAAAAGATTCTTTCTATAATTTTCAGGAATTCCAATGCCGAAATCTTGGATAGAAATCTGGATAGTTTGCTTATATGTAATTGCTTTTAAGATTACCTTATTATTTCTTTGAGAAAACTTCACAGCATTAGAAAGCAAATTTCGCAAAACAGATGCTATCATTTTATTGTCTGCAAAAATTTGTAAATCATTTTCGATTTCATATTGAACTTTTATGGATTTATTCGATATCATAAGTCCAAGACTATGAACTACTTCTTCTATGAGATCTATCACAAGAATCTTCTCTGGTTTAAAAATAAGACTATTATTCTGGAGATTTCCCCATTCGAGTAGATTTTCCAAGAGTTCATAAAGGTGCAAGGAAGCCTTCCTCATTCCACCTACCATATCTTTGATTTGATCTGGTTCCAATTCTTCAATTTCATTGGAAATAATTTGAGTTAAGCCTAAGATGCCATTTAAGGGACTGCGAAGATCGTGTGCCAGTATTGAGAAGAATTTATCTTTTTCATTATTCACTTTAAGAAGCTCGATGTTCTGCTCCTTAATTTTTTCCTCTACTTTCATAAGGTCACTAATGTCTTTAAAAGATATAATTTTACCTTGGTACAGACTTTGGTTATCATTCTTGAATGACTTGCAACTTACACTTAACCAAAGAGTTTCATTAGATTTGTTGATTTTAAATTCAAAGGATTCATCTTCTTTTGCATGTATTATTTTTTGTAATAGTTCATCTCTTGAACTTAGGATGGATTCAATATTTTTCCCTAATGAGTTTGCAATTTCAGGAATAATTTCTAGGATAGCATGGTTAAAATCTATGATTCGATTTTGTCTATCAATCACAATGATCCCTTCCTTCATCTGGTCTAATAGCAATGCTCGTGCTTGGGGAACCAAATCGAAAAGATCTAGATAGTTTAAGGCAAGATAGGAGATCATCATATTGAGTCCAAGTGCGTATGGGACAGCATCAATTCCATATGGAATAAAACCTAATGGTGTAAGTATAAAAGATACAAATGTTATGAATAAGCCCGAAAGAAAAATGCTCGCTTGAGTTCGAAAAATTCCTTTTGAGTCAAGCCACATTTTACAGAAAATAGCAAAGGAGGCAAGCATTAGGACAATTTCATAAGCCTGTTGAACGAAATACCATTTCCTTGGTTCTATGGCAAAGAAAGGATACCAGCCTGATGGATCAATACGTTCGTTTGTGTAATAGTAGCTATGGTAATCATTGGTCAGATTTAAGATGAGTGAGATTGCAGGAGTAATAAGCAGTACAAAGAATAGAATGGGAGGGACTCTTCGGATTCTCCCAGAATAGATTAAACAAAATAAAAAAAAGAATACAGCAAGAAACGGTACAGTTAGGAACTCAAGTTTATAAAAGAATCTTGCCTGACTGAGTATCTTTGTCGAGATTTCCAAGGCATAAAAGAAACTGTAAGAAGAAATTATCAGTAAGGCTATAAAGTAATATATATAGCCGTTGAAATTCTTCCTCTTATAAACTAAGCCAGCCAAAACAAAAGTGGATAAACTGGTAGCAAAGAGAGGTAGACTGAAGTAATTAAAATACATTTTGGAGGGACTTAATGTATCAATTAAGTCGCATACCTCCCATTAGTTGAATACTTCGACTAAACCTTTCTTCCATTCTATTTCAGCTTGATTTAAATGAATTTCTAGGGAAGGCTGCACTAAATTGATTTTGAATTCTTGTATGGTCTCACCAATTTCAATAAAGTCAAGATTGCTATCTGCTAAGGATTGTTTTAATTTTTCTTCATTTGCTACTTTATAGCCTATCAATATAGAAGAAGAAGTTTCACCAAAAAGCAACTCATCTAATCTCTCTGACTTGGGTAGATTTCGGACATGGATGCCTAGTTTAGCTTGAAATGCAATTTTGACCAAGGCTACCATGAGTCCGCCCAAGGATAAATCTTTTGCTGATTCCAGATTTCCCTCTTGGTTGTTTTGTAGGATCCATTCAATCAGTTTCTTTTCTTCTTCTAGATGGATTTCAGGGATGATCCCTTGTGTCAATTTATGAAAGACAGATAAATATTCTGAGCCTCCTAATGTTGGTCTAAATTTACCAACTAATGCCAATTTGGTTCCAGATACTTTCGGTGCTGATTGCAATGCTTTTTCTACATTGGCAATATAACCAACCATTCCTATTGTTGGAGTTGGGAAGACTGGTCCTTCCGGAGATTCGTTGTAAAAGGAAACATTTCCACCTGTGACAGGTAAGCCCAGAAATCTACAGGCATCCCCAAGACCACGAACACATTCTGAAAATACATAGTAATTTTCAGGAATATAAGGATTTCCAAAGTTTAAATTGTTCGTTACTCCATAAGGACTAGCACCCGTTACTGCAACATTCCGCGCAGATTCACAGACAGCCCACATAGCACCTTTGTAAGGGTCTAAATAGGTATAACGCGAGTTACAATCTGTAGCTACGCCTAATCCCTTTTTAGTTCCAGGAATACGTACCAATCCACCATCTTGGCCTGGAGCTATAACCTTTACCAATCCAACTTCTTGGTCGTATTGTTGGTACAGTGGCAATCGACTGGAAATATTCCATGATTTTAAAAATTTTTGAAGCGTGGACTCAATATCTTTAACTTCAAGGTCTTTTAATTTTGAAATATCAAGTTTCTGAACCTCATCTAGATACTCAGGTCTTCTAACTTCTCTCTCGTACCTAGGTGCTCCTCCTCCTAGAACTAAGGATTCAGCAGGAATCTCAGCTTTTAATTCTCCCCCTTTTCTGATACGAAGCATTCCATCGTTCGTCACCTTACCGATTTGGACGATATGTAACTCCCACTTTTCAAATATGGAAATAAGTTCTTTTTCTTTGCCGGGAATAGCAACTATGAGCATTCTTTCCTGGCTCTCTGACAGCATTGCCTCATAAGCATTCATGTCGCTTTCGCGAAAGGGTACTAGGTCAAGATCTACTTCCATACCCGAATTACCCTTGGCACTCATCTCAGAGGTAGCACAAGATATTCCAGCGGCACCCATATCTTGGATACCAATCAAGACATTCGCATTGATAGCTTCTAAACTTGCCTCCATGAGTAACTTCTCTAAGAAGGGATCACCAACTTGAACTGCTGATCTCTTGGATTCTGTTTCCTTGGTTAAATCTTGGGAAGCAAAAGAGGCTCCATGGATTCCATCTCTACCTGTTGTAGCACCTACTATAAAAACATTTGCACCCTTAACTCCACCAGTTGTTGCTGAAGCAGTCTTTCCTATTTCAGCTATACCCACTGTCATTGCATTTACCAAGGGATTCTTGTTAAACGATGGATCAATAAACAGCTCACCACCGCCTACTGCTATGCCAAGAGAATTTCCATAGTCACCTATACCCTTGACTGCTCTAGAGAGAAGATATTTATTTCTATCTTCATCAGGATAACCAAAACGTAAAGAGTTAAGAGATACTATAGGTCTTGCACCCATAGTAAAGATATCTCGCATGATACCACCCACTCCTGTAGCTGCACCTTGGTAGGGTTCAACGGCAGTTGGATGGTTATGACTTTCGATTTTGAAGACAACTGCTAGTCCGTCACCTATGTCCATAGCTCCTGCATTCTCTTCACCTGCTTTGGCAATTAACTTGTCAGAATGAGTAGGTAGAGTTTTCAGTTTTAGGATGGAATTTTTATAAGAGCAATGTTCCGACCACATAGCAGAGAATATGCCAAGCTCGGTTGAATTAGGGACTCTTCCTAAAATTTTCTGTATGTTCTTAAATTCATCTTCTGTTAAGCCATGTTCTTTGGCATCTTGGAGTGTAACTAATTGCTTTTCCATGAAATAAATTATAAATCCTTTATTGTTCGATAATTTCTATTGTAGTAGAGTAGAGGTAAAATTTCGGAGTTCTCGTTCAAATGCGAATGCTTAACTTCACCAATCACCAAGCTATGATCTCCAGCCGGATGAATTGCAGAAAGTTCACAATCTAATATACAGAGTGAACCAGTAATATGTTTAGCGCCCGTTAATCCTTTTGGTTCTGAATTTTTTAAGAAATCTATCCTTGATGAATCATTCTTAGAGAAGATCCCAGATATTTCTTTCTGATCCGAGTTTAAGAAATGAATGGAAAATGCTTTAGTTTCGGCAATTACTTCCAAAGCATTGCTCGTTTGGTTGAGACAAACCATAACCAAAGCAGGATTTAAAGATACCGAACTGAATGCACTGACCGTAATACCTGAAGCAATCCCATCTTTTTCATAGGTCACTACAGTTACACCTGAACCGTATAGTGAAAGGGCTTTTTTAAAATCATCCTGTGAGAAACTCATACAACCTCTAGTAACATCATTTTAGAATGATTTCTGAGTAGAAAGTAGAAAAATCGACATAAAAGAATCTAAAATTTGAAAATCCAAGTATATTCTACTAGAGAGGTTCCCAAAATTCTTAATCCAGGTCTAGAATTAGAATAATAATTGACAAATATCAATCTTCCAATCCCTGATTTGGGGCATTTCTCAATTGACGAAGTCTAGAAAAAATGTGTCTCTAGTTCTAGGAGATTGATTGGATATGAAAACATTGACAAAACATAGAGAACTAATTTTGAAAAATTTGCAAGAAAGAAGGGATCATCCAACTGCTAAAATGGTCTTTGATGCTACAAAAGACTCAGTTAAAAAAATCAGTTTTGCTACAGTATACAACTCCCTAGAATATTTAGTAGGAAGTGGACTTGTGAAGAAATTGAATATTGATTCCGAGTCGGCACGTTATGATGCAATCTTAGAAGCACATTCCCATTTGATTTGTTCGGACTGTGGTAAGATACTTGATATTCCTGCCCTAAAACTAGAAGGCAATGGAGATTTTTCTGAATACAATTTCCAAGCTCAAGAAATTTCTATTAACATTGTTGGGAAATGTTTGGATCATTCCACAAATCTAGACAGAACTTCTCTTGCAAGGTTTGAAGAAGAGCAAGTCCTTTCTTAAAGATTTTATTTTTTGAAGAGTATTACTGCGACTTGTACCTAAGGACAAGGGCAGTAATATCATCTTCGAATTTCTCTCCACCCAAAAAGCCTTTTAGTTCTTCTTTCAGAGCATCGATTATATCCTGAGGTTCCAAATGTTTGGATTTCCTCAAATAATTTTCTAAACGTTCTTCCCCATAAAATTCTTTTTCGCGATTTCCTGACTCAACAATACCGTCTGTATAAAGAAAGAGTAAATCTCCTTCTTTGGGCTGAACCTTCTTAGATTTGAATTCAGCATCAGGAAAAACACCAAGCGGTTTTCCTTGGGTACTTAGTTCAAAAATGTCATCTTTCGTTACATGGTAAAAAGGAGGGTGACCAGCAGTTGTGTATTGGATAGTCTTATCTTTCACATTGAGTTCAGCAATCATAGCAGTCACAAAATTATTTCCAATTATAGAAAATAATGATTTATTAATGCCTTGCATGATTTTGGTAATGGATTTTTCTCTTTGGATTTCGCTTTGGAATGCCATCTTAACCATGGATGCAATAAGGCAGGCAGGTACACCATGTCCAGAAACATCACATAAGAAGAAGTAGATTTTCCCGTCCTTTTCATAGATATCATAGAAGTCTCCACCAACCTCATCTAAAGGAATGTAAAGAGAAGCAAAAGAATAACCAGGTATAGCTGGCAGTTCTGTTGGAAGTAATTTACTTTGTATATCCCTTGCTAGTATAAGCTCTTTTTGCAATTGAGACAGTCTATGGTTTCTTTCTTTTTGCAGTTCTGATTTCGTCAATAAATTGCGAAGTCTTGCTTGTAGCTCTAAGGGTTGGAATGGTTTTGAAATATAATCATCTGCTCCTTGGGTAAAGCCCTCAAGCTTACCGTCAAGATCATTCATAGCTGTAAGCAGAACGATAGGAGTATTTTTTAGAATGCGGTGAGACTTAAGAGCCTTAGTCATTTGGAAGCCATTCATTATTGGCATCATTACATCAGAGAGTATTAGTGAAGGTCGAATGTTTTCTGCTTTTTGGATTCCTTCTTGTCCATTGCTTGCTGCAACTAAATTGTAATCTTTGCTAAGTAAATTTTTCAGAAGATAAAGCATATCCGAGTTATCTTCCACAAGAAGTATAGTTTTCTTATTCGGATCTTCTATATAGATTTCTTCAGAGTGTGGATGGGAGGCAAGACTTCTCAGTACTTGATCGGAAAAGGAAGTATCCTGCATTTTCTTAGATGGATCTGCCTCGTTCATTCCTGATGAGCCTTCACCAACTTTTTCATGAAGGAAGGGTAGATAGATACTGAATTCTGAACCAAGGCCCAATTCGCTTTTTACTTCTACGAATCCATTTTGTAATTCTGTAAGTTCTTTGACCAAAGAAAGACCAATTCCCGTTCCCTCAAAGATTCTTTCCTTACTCATATCTAGTTGCTGGAATCTTTCGAAAATTAAATTTAGCTTATCTTCTGGGATTCCAACTCCACTATCAATTACTTGGATTCTAACATAAAATTGGTCCTGATAGTTTATTTCTTTTAGGGTAACTTTAATATTTCCATTGTTAGGAGTAAATTTGAAAGCATTAGAAAGTAGGTTGGAAATAATTTTCTCAGTTTTCTCAGGATCTAATATAGTTTCTATAGAGTCTTCAATATCAATATCTACTTGTATTTTTTTGGATTCAGCCGAGATCTTAAAGGTGGAAACAAGTCCTCTAAGCAGTGAGGAAAGATTTGTCGGTGCTAATCTAAGATCCATTAAACCTGCTTCAATTTTAGCAAAATCTAAGAGATCATTGATTAAGCGAAGCAAACGTATATTATTTCTTTGAGATGTTTCAAGTAAAGATAGAGTTCCCGGATCAGAGGTTTTTTCTATAGCCTTCTCAAGAGGAAGCAGACTTAAAGTGAGTGGAGTCCTAAGCTCATGAGTAACATTGGCAAAGAAAGAAGTCTTTAATTTGTCAATTTCTAGCAATCTTGCATTCGTTGCAGATAGTTCCTTGGTTCGGATTCCTACTTCTTCAGAAAGATTTTTTGTTAGATATTCTAATTGGTTATGAACCTGGGCGAATTTCACTGCAAGTGCAAAAGAAATGGAAATAATAAAGGCAAGAAATCCTGTCTCAACAAATTTGATCGTATCAAGAACACGCAAATAATTTAAGATATCATTTGTAGTAGATAAGGCAAAAACTACATAGCCTATGAGTATAACTAAGGAACCGCTTCTTCTTGCTTTCAATCCTCTATAAAGAAGCAACAATGGATAGGTTATAGAAATGCCAACTAATGATAGTAAGGTTGGAAGTATGAGTGAATTGTAACGACCAAATTGAGAAGGGCCCCAGAGATTCATCCCAAGGGTAATAAAAATCATGAAAATGCAACAACCGATAATAAATTTTGCGAAAAAACCCTTGGGCAACTCTAGAAATTTATGGAAGAATTGAATCAGCCAAATAGGAAAGATGGTAACAGATAAGCAGACTCCAAAATAATAAAACCAAAAACTGTCCAAGAGCCAATAGGATAAGGTGCTGAAACTAAGATTATATATGGATAAAGAAAAACAAAGTAAGGAGTAATAAAGATATTCCTTATCTTTTTTACGTGAAACATACATCATCATGTGGTAGATTCCCACGAAGACAAAGATCGCAACAAGAATGGTATTCCACATTAAATTCCTAAGGTATTTTTCTTGAACAACTTCCTTAGAACCTAAGTAGATATCATCTAAATTAAAACCACCCACTCCTCCATAACTTCCAACTCGTATGAGTAAGACATTTTTGCCTTTAGGAAGAATCATTTCCTTGGGCAAGGTATGCAGTTTCATTTGGGTGGATCTTGCTTCAATATCTCCCTTAGCATCAAAACTTCCCGAACCATCTATGTATTTGCCATTCAAGTATACTGAATTCGCAAGTGCTATGTTGGGAGTCATGAGCCCCAAATCCTTGCCAGCAAGTTCTCTATAAATTCGAAATTCTAATTTGTACCAAATATTGCCATAGTGCTCTATTCCAATTTGGTGCCAGATACCTGGTACTTGAATGGGTTTCCAGGAATTTGAGTTGATGTTTGGATAGCTTATGGGTGAGGTTTCACGAAAGGACAACCAATCACCAATAATGTGATAGGCTGTTTCTTGGTTTTCAAGAAGAAAGAAACCATCCTTAACCCTTTCTTGTGAAGAGAGAGGGCTAAGGAAGACTAGATAAGCGAAGGTCGCTAGATGTAGAAATCTACGCTTTAGGATTTTCCAAGACAAGAGCAATCCCTTGTCCTCCACCAATGCAAAGAGAAGCAACTCCGTAGCGAACTTTTCTTCTTCTCATTTCATAAGCTAGGGTTAGAGATACTCGGTTCCCTGAAGCTCCCAGAGGATGACCAATGGCAATTGCTCCTCCATTTACATTTGTTATTGCTGGATCCAAAGAAAGTTCTTTTTGAACGGCTAGGTATTGAGCTGCAAATGCTTCATTGACTTCAACAAGACCCATGTCTTTTAGACTGAGGCCAGCCATTTTGAGAGCCTTGGGAATTGCATGAGCTGGACCTATTCCCATCTTTGCTGGGTCACAGCCACTGATTCCAAAGCCTTTTATTATTGCAATAGGCTCCTTGCCCGCCTTCTTAGCAAAAGACTCAGAGGCAACAATTACAGCACTGGCACCATCGTTGATACCCGATGCATTCCCAGCAGTCACACTTCCATCTTTCTTAAATGCAGGTTTAAGCCCTGGAAGTTTATCCTTACTTTCAGAACCTCTAATAAATTCATCTTGTTCAAATACAATTGGCTTCTTACCTGGAATAGTAATGGAGACAATTTCTTCCTTCAACAAACCAGACTTAGTTGCTGCTTCCGCACGAGATTGAGAAATGAGAGCCCAGTCATCTTGTTCTTCTCGTGAAATTTTGTACTGATCAGCAAGATTTTCCGCAGTATTACCCATAGGTAGGTTCACATAGAGATCTGTTAAACCTTGAGCAAGGGAATCTTCAAATTCAGTGTTTCCGTATTTGGCACCAAAGCGTGCATTTCGTACTACATAAGGTGCTTGGCTCATGGATTCTGCACCACCTGCTAGAATACAGTCTGCTTCATTTAGTATAATTCTTCTATATGCCTGGATGATGGCTTCCATACCTGAACCGCATAAACGGTTTAAAGTTAGAGCAGGGGAACTGATTGGTGCTCCTACTTTTAATCCAATGTGCCTTGCAAGGTAGATTGCATCCTTGCTGGATGGGACTACATTTCCCCAAATCGATTCCTCTATGTCAGTTGCCTGAACACCAGATCGGGAGATGGCTTCATTTGCAGCCAAAACCCCAAGGTCTATAGCTGAAAGATCTTTGATTGTTCCGCCAAAACTTCCGAAAGCAGTTCTAGCTCCGTCGAGAATGAAAATTTTTTCCATAAAACCTAGTTTTCTGGTTGGTGGAAAAAAGAAACTAAAGATTCAAAGAAACTATAGCATTATTTTTCTAAAAAATAAAGAAAAATCAATTGCCATTTTCCGCTCATTATTCCTACAATTTGCCATGAATTATAGTAAAGAACCGTTTTTTGGATGGAAACCGCCCTTACTTTCCTCTCAAATATCTAAATTAGTTTCCCTTGGAATTTCCAAGATGTATAAAATAGACAAAAATGAAGAAATTCCCCTAACTTCAGTCGATTCAAGCATCCATAAAGGTCTTAAGCTGATTCATAGAGGAGACGGTCCCAAGATAGGAAAGGGTTTGGTTGTTGGATCGGTTCGTATGGGCTATGGTCATCATAGAATGGCACTTTCCGTTTATTCCCATTCTATCGCTAAGAAAATTCCCTCCTATCTGCATGATCTACTTTCTATAGACTCACCTGAGGCCAATGCCATAGGGGATGTGGACGGCGCCTATAGCTACTTTAGTCGGCTTTCAGCAGATATGGGCGGGCCTATAGAATGGCTTTGGGGGAATATAACCAATTCGGGCAATGAGTCCTCTTTGTATTTTTCCACCTTGCTTGCAAGCCAATACAAGCGCTTGATGCAAGACATCCCCAAAGACAATCCTATTGTAACAACGTATCCACTCAATGGTCAGATTGCAGTAGAGTCTGGTTTCAAAAGAGTGGTCCACCTAATTTGTGATAACCACCCCCAACACTATCTACTTGTTCCTGGAGCCTTAAATCTTGTTCAAACAGAACACAATCTCAAAGGATTCCTTAAGATGGGCGTTCCCAGAGAAAACTTAGAACTTGCTGGACACTGGATTACGGAAGATATCTTAAGGAATGTTTCCGAAGACTCTGACGAAAGAATGAAAAGAACTAAGAACCGTTCTGCGAAAAGATTCCTGATTCCTATTGGTGGCGCTGGGGCGCAAAAGTCTTATCTCACCAGTCTCATTGAGCTTTCTAAGGATCAATTGAATGCTGGTGAATTTAAATTTTTCTTGAATGCTGGTGATCACGAACATGTTTACAAGCATTTGCTGGAAGCAGTGGAAAAACTTGGGATAGAATACGAGGTGATTCGTTCTTGGAATGATCTCAAAGAATTTACAGCTAGAAACAAACTCTCCGACAAGCAAGATTCCAAGCTTAAGCCCATTACACTTTTCTATTTCATGACTCATTCGGAAGGATTTTCGGCAACTGATAGCCTAATTCGGATTTCAGATGTTTTGGTTACCAAGCCTTCTGAGCTTGCATTCTATCCTGTGCCTAAAGTCTTTATCAGAAGGGTAGGTGACCATGAAGAAAAGTCCGCCTTATACTCTCTTGAGTTAGGTGAAGGTTCTGTTGAGTGTAGAGAACCCAGCCATGCATTTGATATCATGCTTCTTTTCTTAAAAAGCCCAGAAGTCTCCATGCGGATGAATGAATGTGTGATTGCTAATGCCCAAAAACAAGTCTACAGCGGAAGCAAGAAGGCTGTGGAAATTGCAATGAATGCTTGAAGAAGTTTAATATTTAAAAAGTCTTGGTCTAATGAAGCTACGAATTATTCTTAAGAATCTAGGACCGGGACTTTTGTATGCAGGAGCAGCAGTTGGAGTAAGCCATTTGGTTCAATCCACTAGGGCTGGTGCCATGTTTGGTTTCGACTTGGTAGCTGCTGTCCTAATCGTAAATTTTCTCAAATACCCATTTTTCGAAATAGGAACAACATATACAGTTGCAACTGGAAATGTTTTACTGGAAGGCTACAAAAACTTGGGGCGCTGGTCTCTTTGGGTGTTTCTAGGGATTTCTGTTGGGACTATGTTTATTATCATTGCCGTTGTTACTATGGTAACCGCTGGATTGGTTCATAACCTAACGGGCATTGAATTCAAGCTATGGCAATGGAGTGCCATTATTTTAGGTTTTTGTATTGTGGTCTTGGTGGCAGGGAAGTATAAATTTCTAGATTCCGTCATTCGCCTTGTAATCTTGCTTCTAACTATCTCTACTTTTATTTCTCTATGCTTAGCAATTTATGCATCCCCTGAGCAAGTAGTAGCCGGGAAACACTTTGATGTCTTTTCTTCTGTAGATGTCCTCTTTCTAGTCGCCTTACTTGGTTGGATGCCCATACCGATAGAGGCAGCCGTCTGGCAATCGGATTGGACTCTCGCTGCCAAGGAGGAGAGAGGTTCCATGCCCAGCATGCAGATGGCTTTGATTGATTTTAAGGTTGGCTATTGGGGAACAACAGTTCTTGCTCTCGCCTTTCTTTCCTTAGGTGCTATAATGATGCATGGATCTGGTACAGAATTTTCAGCGAATGCTGTAACTTTTTCGGATCAATTGGTTCAACTGATTAGTAAGAACCTAGGACTTTGGGCTTATCCCTTTATTGCAACAGCTGCTTTTCTTACCATGTTTAGTACTTCCATTACTTGCATAGACGCCTATCCTAGGGTGGTCGCAAGAACTTGGAAGATTTTATATCCCAATCAAATCAAAGATCTCGATAAGGCTTATTGGGTATTGATAGTTCTAGTTGCTCTTGGTGCTGTAGCCATTTTAATTTTCTTCCAAGAGAGTATGAAGACTATGGTGGATTTTGCAACTACAATATCTTTTGTTACAGCACCCATCATTGCATTTATACATTTTAAAATCTCTAGGTCTAAAGAAATCCAAGAGAAGCATCCAAGTTCCCTTCTATCTAAGGTGGTATCTTGGCTTGGACTTGTTTTTTTAACAGTTTTTGCTTTGTATTATTGTTATATTCAAATTTCCAAAAGTCTTTGAAATGAGTCTTGGAAATGCAAGCTTTCCTGTATTAGTTCTCATCATAGGACTTGTTGTAAGTATCCATTCTTGGGGTAAGGATTCTATCCAAGGTCCAAGTCAATTTTTTTTGTTGTTTGCAGGCTTTATAGCTATCTTTTCTCAGCTTGCATCTGCTATACGGAACAAGGCATTTAGAATTTTTGCCAGAAAGCTTTATTTAGCCATACTGGAAAATGTTAAAAACGTAAGCATAGCAATTTGGATTTTGTTTTTAGTGGGTGCATTGATAGGTTCTTGGTCTGTTTCTGGGATTCTGCCAGGAATGATCTTGCTTGGACTTAAGACCATACGTCCAGATTTATTTTTAGTTGGTGCTTGCTTTGCTTGTTCTTTGGTGTCTCTTGCTTCAGGGAGTTCCTGGTCAACGGTTGGAACAATAGGGCTTGCACTTATGGGGCTAGGCAAAGTTTGGGATTTTCCACCGGGGCTAGTAGCTGGTGCAATTCTATCTGGTGCTTACTTTGGGGACAAAATGTCAGCCTTATCCGATACAACCAATTTGGCTTCAGGAATTTGTAAGGTCCCACTTTCTGCTCATATTCGCTTTATGTTGCCGACAACTTCCCTTTCTATTATCTTGAGTCTTGTAGTTTATGCAATCTTAGGCTTTCAATTTGAACCTTCAACTATAGAAAATCTAGGTTTAGAATCTACTCTTGAATCAGCTTTCCCACTTTACTATCCAAGTTTTCTTGTTCCTATTTTTGTAATAGCATTCGTATCTTTGGGCTTACCTGCTATCCCTTGTTTGTCGATAGGAGTTCTTGGTGGCGTCCTGATCTCTATTGGAATTCGAGCCCAGGATTTTGCCATTGTTTTGGAATCCTTAGTCTTTGGATACAAATCAACATTAGGCGATAGTTCCCTTGATGAATTGCTCTCAGGCGGCGGAATTCTCGCAATGTTTCCCACTGTTGTTTTGATTCTTTCAGCTATGGTCTTTGGTGCATGTATGGAATTCTCGGGGAAGATGGATCGTATCATATCTGAAATTCTAAAAATGGCAACGAGTCCTAAGAAATTGCTCTATTCTACTATGGGATTCTGTATTTTTGCAAATTTAAGCACTTCTGACCAATATCTATCTGTAGTAATTCCAGGCAAAACCCTCAAACCAAGTTATGAGAAAATGAATATGGATCTTCGTTATCTCTCTCGTACCTTAGAGGATTCGGGAACTATAACTTCTGTTCTTATACCATGGAATTCATGTGGAGTTTTTATGAGCACAAGCTTAGGAATTTTAACCTTAGCTTATTCGCCTTTTTGTTTTTTTCATTGGATACATCTTAGCATTACCATTCTCAACATAGGAAAAAAAGATAATTTTTCTGTGATAGAATGAAGTAAATCTCAACTACATAGGCAGTTTGGAATATTTCTCATTTGACAAAAAAATGGATAATCCAATCTGCCTGTATGAACAATGATTATACTAAACTAAAAACTATTTCCGAACAAGTTGTCCATGCTTACTCGACGTATCTTCATCTGGGTGACAAAAGTCGTTTCAAAGAAATTGCACCCTATTTTATGAGGCAATACTTACAGAGTTTATACAAGGATGAAGATAGATCTTCAGAAGCATATATCCGTTGTTATGAGAGAATAGAACATTTCTTGCAAAAGTACGAACATAACTATAACACAGAAATAAATCATCTTCTTCCTTACTTGAAGCGCTGTGCTATCAATCAGTACTTGAATGTTCGTAAGGCTGAACTTAAGCTAGTTCGAGAGCTTCCCACTGTAGTTTTTGATGATGAATATTCCCAGCCCAATCCAGGATACAGTCTGCTACCAAAAGAAAGTAGAAAATTGCTTTTAGAATCCTTGAAAAAGGATGATCCGAAATTTGCTGTAGCTTTTAGTCTGAAATTTGATTTGCCCATGCCTGTTGAATCTTTGGAATTTTTATACCAGGAACTCTCCCTAAGAGGGATTTCCCAAAGAGATTTTTGGGAGAATCACCGACTGAAGCGAATGAAATGGAAATCCACCAAGCAACAACATCTTTCTCGCATCAACCATCTCAACCAAAAAATCATGGACCAGCCTTTCTCAGAAAATAAATTCAAATGGAAGCAATACAAGCAAAACCGACTCAGATCCCTAGATTATCATATGGTCGTGGGCCTGTACAGTTACTCAGAACTTGGGGACTTATTAAAAATGACACCAGAATCCCTGGCAAGGTGTCTCAGATACCGTACTATAAAATGGAAAAGGACATGGGAGAATTCAAAAGAAGCAGTTTTTGGAAAAAAATCGCATAAAATTTTCTCTAAATAATAAAAGAGTTTTTTTTTAATGAGGTTAAAAAATAGTTTACAGAGTCGTCGTTTAGAATAAATTAATCTCGCAAAACACAAAAATAGGGTTATGAAAATAAAAGTTACTAGTAAAAATGATGTTCATATTATAAAAATTGAAGGCGCTATCAAGGCTGGAAATGAATTTGAATTGGGTGAGAAAATTGAATTGTACATCAAGAAGGGAGAGGTTCCTAAATTTATTGTTGATTTAAAGAAGGTTCCTTTTATTAATTCAGCTGGACTTGGAACTTTTTTAAACATTTTCAAGCATATCGATGGTTTGAATGGAAGAATCGTTTTTGCAAATTTGAACTCAGATATAGAAAATCTTATGGAAATCACCAAACTCGCTAGTATTTTTGAAATTTATAAGACTCTTGAGGAAGCCATAGAATCCTTCGAATATTAAAATTCGATTTTTCTTTCTGATTCCTGAATCGTCTTGGTAACAATATGGTATCGAAGATCCTATTTTGGATAAGAAAGAAAAGAATCTATATCCCCCTTCTATTCATATTCTTTTATAAAATTATATTCAATAGTACTACAGGACAAATTCTCCTAGACCAGGGCTTCCAGAGTTTTGCGGCTTCGGGTAGTCTCAAAGCAAATGTTAGAACATTTTCTCTTTTCTATGGAATCGAAATAGAAGACATTATCCTGAATGCAGGACCTAGGTTTCAATCCCAAGAAATCTTCTCTGCGCAAGCTCTTCGTCTGCGCTATAATCTTCCCTATTTATTTTTTCTTAGAGCAAAAGTCTCTGAGATTGCCTTAGTAAATGCTAAAATCCAGCTAACAAAAGCAGGTGAAATTTGGAATTTTGAAGAAGTTTTTCCTCCATCCACTGAAGCGACAATAGAGCCTATACCAGATTCCGTTGAAGAATCTGAGCCATCAGAATCTCTTTTCCTGGGTCTTCCTGTCAGTGCTTATGCGCTAATCAATTTAGAAAATGTTTCCTTCCAAATGAAGGATCTATCCAATACTTCGCCTATGGATGTGGGCTTTCGAGATTTGAATTTACATTTTGAATTGGATACCAATCGTTTTATCCAAATTCCTTATAACCTAGATGCCTTAGATCTTATTGATCAGATTCATTTGGAATTAAATCCTAAGGCTGCACTTTTATCTTGGTACAAAGACTCTAAGATTCAATTTGAATCTCCCTTAGATATGAGTTTAGTTCTTCATTCAAGCAAGACTGATCCATTTAATTTGGAATCTAAATTAAAGTTAGGCGGAGATAATCTCATCATTCAAAGGAGCAATAGACTTCCTTTGGTCGTTAAAATGATGCTAGCTTATGATTTGAAATATCTTCCTGAAGAAGATAGAATTTTACTCAAAGATTTAAGTTGTGTGTTTCAAAATGATACTTGGTTCCACATTAGTGGCGAGCTAAATAAAATTTCTTCCAAGCAAAGGTCAATGAATCTTTCTTTAATTGACTCTGATATTTATCTCGAACCACTTTCTAGAGTTCTGGAGGAATTGCCTATCCCTTCTATAAAGTTAGGTGGGAGGATCCAATTGAGCCCTTTAATTGCTAAGGGAAGCTTGGAAGACTTAGAATTAGAATGGAAGCTTAAGGCAAGAGATATGTATTTCCAAATGAATGGAAGGCAACATAAGTCTCAGTTTTTAGATTTGGCTACTAGGGCTAATTTAGATCTAGTAACCAAAGAAAAACCTACAACAGAAAGACCCTTGCCACTTCTTAAATCGATTTACATTGATACTCTTAAAGCGGACTACAATGGAATCCATGCTGATGTCTCAGGGAGTTTGGGTTCTAATATTCCAATAGATTTACATTTGAATTTAGATAAACTTGAACTTGGACTTTTTGTTTCGAATCTATCAGGTTTATTAAAGGCAGATCTTAAAGTAAGAGGGCAAAATTTTGCAAATATCAATGCAGACTTGAATGCAGCTCTTAGTTTTTTTCGATTTACTTTAGATAGAAGTCGTTCGGGTAATTCTTTTTCCAAAATATCTGCTAAGGCTGAGCTCCAATTCAATGAGCCTTTTCAACTCTCTAAGATAGCTATTCAAGGCTTGGATCTTAGAACGACGAATGCCCAAAGTTCAGAAGCACTCTCCCTTAAATCCGATGCCATTGTATCCTTGGGTGAGGCAATAGTTGTGGATCTGAAGCAAACGAATGTTACTACAAATCTTGCAAATCTAAGTTTGATACTTCCGCTTTCCTTAAAAGAGAAAGTTACTCCTATAGAATCTTCTTTGGGTGCTGTAATCAAGCTTGGGATTAATGGTTTTTTTGATATAGGAAATGGAAACTATAAAGGTAATTTAACATCCATTATTCCAGGAATTGAACTTAGAGATTTGGTTGGAAATTTTGCTCTTCGTATGCCAGCGGGTGAGGGTTCCAAAATTTTTCTGGACAATCTACAGTTTCGTGCTTATAAAAACGCACTTGGATTCAATGCAAGTGGCAAACTGGAAAAGAGAAATACTAAAGATAAACCACCTCTAGGTGATTATTTCGGAGATTTGAAACTTAAAGTTTTTCTGAACTCCAGCTTAGAAAGTTACATAGCCAAGGGATTGAGCTATCGCGGGAATATGTACATGGATCTTAATATAAAAGACTATGATATTACGGGAGACTTTATCTCCAATAATTCTAAGATAGTTTTCAATAATGGATCTTGTCCGGGAAGTTCTTGCAAGATTTTTCTAATAGATAGCCTAAATGCAGAAGTCCCAGTCCATCATGATCTTTCAATAGCTTCCACTCGGGAATTAATAGAGGGAGATAAATCTCGGTTTATTAAAACGTATGGACGTGTTCCTAAAGATAATTTTACCATACAACAAGTGCTTGGCTCACATCCCTCTATAGAAGGTGCTCCCTTTGCTTATGTAAAATCATCTGGTTCCTATCCTGGGCTAACATCTAGAATCCAATATAAGGAAAATTATCTTTTCATAGATGGAATTCGTTTATCGCTTTTGGATGGTATGGTTTATGGGAAAGATTTCATAGTCAATGTTGGTTCTGGTGATTTAGAAAAGATGGAATACATGGGTAGCCTGCAGGTTCGTGATATTGATTTGAGGCAGCTTCTTTCCAAAGATGCCCAAGGAAAGATTGATGATGGAAAGATAAAAGCAGATCTAAATCTTTCTGGGGTTAATTTAGATGATCCCATTCCCAATATTAATTTGTACTTTAGTATTTTTCAAATAGGTAGAGATTTTGGTAAGAGTGCAATGAATGTAATTTCTACAAAAGGTGCCATTATGGATTTTATTATTGATAGTTATGCGGTAGATAAGGTAGAAGTTGAACTTTCTAAGGGCTTGGTTTATGCTGATGTTCTCTTTAAGAAGTCGATTCTTTCCTATGTAGTAAGTTTGGAGGACAGTAAGATTTCTCAACAAAGAATGCCTTTGGCGAATTTTCTCAAACGAGCTGGTTCAGAAATCTCGACATATAAGTAAATGGATCCTAAAAAAATGAATACAAAAAGCAACCTCACTCGCTTCACGAAAATTGTTCATTCAAAACCAATTTCGTATTTCATTCTTGTATTTATTCTAAACCAATGCAGTCTTAAGGCTCCAGCCATTACTTTTACTCAGACTCAGACAGCTTCCGAGAAACAGATGATAGGTGAAGATAAAGAGATCGAAAAAGATGGATGGCTAATTTCTTCTATTAAGTCATCTTCATCGGGATCTGATCTTTGGCAGAAAGATGATAGCACTGATTCTGTGTCTGATAAAGAACTTATCATTCAATTGAAGAAGCTTGCCTACTTAAGTCCAGAGATTTCTGAATGGAAGGATAAGGGCATGATAGGTGAGTCTTATGATGGAACCCTTAAGAAAAATCCCAAGGTTCCCATTTCTCCTGCAAGCAATACTAGCCGAATCGAAGAGCTTATTAATTTAGTGAATCAAACCCGAGCGAGAGTTCTAGAATCCAAATTAGCTAAAGAGAAGTTAGCAGATCCAAATGTAGATTTAGTTGAACTTAAAAAAAATTTAACGCTAGTTCACTACCAAAATGTTGAACCGGGACAATATTTCGAATCTAGCAAATCTGTTTGGGAGAAAAAGGATTAAGAATGCATAGACTTGTTTTTTTAGTTCTGATCTTTAGCAATTGTGTTTTATTTCAGAAGTCTCTCAAGATCAAACCTATACCATTTCATTACCAAGAAATAAGTAAAAATTTCTTTAATCCAAAGAATGATAAACCTTTTCCATTAACAATACAAAGAGGAAATAATTTATACAATTCTACCACAGCCGATGGGAGATTTTTGTTTTATGCAACCAATAAAGAAGGGAACTTTGATATTTGGTTTAGAGACTTGAATAGCTCGATTGTAGTTCCTGTAACAGAGCACCCATCCCAAGAGTTGAAACCAGCTATTAGTCCAGATGGAAGCAAACTAGTGTTTGTATCTGAGCAATACGACTCTGAGGGAGATATTCTTCTTCTTGAGATGGATCCTAATGAATGGGTAGAATCAATTCTCAAGGGTAAGAGATTTGTAGACCAAGATTTTAAAGTGCTTACCAATCCTGATTGGAAGAATTCCAATAGGCAGCAAAAGGTAATAGATACTGATCCAGCTTGGTTTCCTAATGGTGAACAGATTGTATTTTCTTCAGATCGATTCTCACCAGGAACCCAGAATTTAATTCTCTTAGATCTTAGTCAAAAGAATGAAATGACTCAACTAACGATCAACGGAGGGACCTCTCCTTTTGTATCAAGAGATGGAAGGCAGATTTATTTTCTTTCATACATGGATAGCACTAATGGAGAGATCTACCGACTTGATATGGATTCAGGTAAGATCTTTCCTATCACAAAGAATGGATTTTTGAATTTTTCTCCATCCATTTCTAGCGATAATCGTTTTTTGTACTATACATCCATTCGTAAGGATACAAATGGAAACGGAGTCTTAGATGAAAGAGATAATTCTTATATTGTTCGAAGAGATTTAAATTCTGGAAATGAAAAATTCCTGAGTTCTGGAGATAATTCTATCTTTGATACCCGCTATTCAGATTTCAATGGTGGATCTATTCTTTTCTCAGCTGCTTTTTATAATTCTATCAACATCTACTTTATCCCATACACAGGTTCTATTCCTAAGCAATCCAATATCATCGACCAATACAACTACGCATTAGAATATGCTAATTCCAAATCGGAAGCAAGATACTTTCTTGCTTTGGATAGTGTAGAATTATTCTTCGAGTCAGATCCCTTATATTCAATTTATCGAGCTAGAATCGATCATAAAAGGATGGAATTCTATCAAAATAATAGAAGTTTTGCTAAGCTAGAGAAGCTAAGAATTGCTATGCGAGATAGACCTCTCGCCTCTGATTCTCTTTCTGTTGCCTATGCCTTAGCCCAAGAATCTAAGTCATCACTTATAAGTCAAATCCAAGGGATAGATGATCTTATCAAAAGGTTAGATTCCCTTGGTAGCAGTAAAGATTACTCTCAAGAAAAAGCATCCTTACTTCATCTTAGATTTGAGCTCCAAGAAAAAAATAAAGATTACCAATCAGCAAGACAGACTTTACTTATCATCCAAAACCTATATCCTAATTATCATCTAATACGTGATATCCGAAATAAGTCAGGGCAATATGAATTTCTCCCTGATTCTGTAGCTCTTCCAAAATACTACAAGGAATCAATCCTAGCTTATGAATCAGCTATTCAAAATGATACAGCTATCAATTCCTTAATGAAATTAGAAATGAAGGATTTGCTTTCTGATTGGGATAAGAAAGTTTTCCAAGATAAAAGTTTCAGAGAGGCAATAGCCTTGATTACTAGGATGGAAGAAAATCCTGAAAATCCTTTAGAGTCTACTATTTTCAAAACATATGTAAACTTTCTGAAAGCAAAGGCATTTAGGTCAATGAGAAGTCTCAACGAGAGTTCATCTCTCCTAGACGCAATTATTCCTATTCCACAGAACCTTGAGTTAGATCCTCCTGGGCAGAAGTCTGTATTCGAATATCCTGAGTTTATTAAAATTTATAAGAATCCAGCTTTAAGTTATATCCACCTAATACGCTACAGCAATGCACAAGACCAAGGAAATGGAACCTTAGCTCTTCGAAATCTACGTATATTTATGGAATTCTATGATCCTCTTGTAAGCCCAGAGTTAAAGGAAGAAGAGTTCTCTAGATTATTTTTATATTGGGAAAATAAGGCAATCGAATATGAAAGAATAGGTGATCTCCGCCAAGCAGCTGTTCATTACTATTTCAATAATTTAGGAATGTCTTTGGCGAAATCTAAGAATATCTCTGTTGAAAAATTCTATGGTAACTATGCAGTTTATTACCAAAGAAAAATGCTTGAGACGATTTTTACTTATGGAAGAGAGCTTAGGCAGAAAGAAGAAGCAGCTTTTTTGAACCAGTTGAATATTCTCGGTGAAGGAAAGCTTAATATTATAGGCAATCTTTCAGATACAGTATCCTTAATTGATAAGGTTCCCATCCCATTTCTGGACAAATTGAAACTTCTAGGTGATTTTAGAGATCTTCAGAACAAGGATGTGCTTCATGAAAATGCAACCTCGCTAGCTGATTTATATTTTAACTTTCATTTAGAGAAAAATAGACCTTATCTTAATTTAGCAGTAGTTTATGGTTATGCATACTATTTGATCAATAGAGCCGTTATCAATGAGACATCCTTGTACAAAAACAATGCAATGTCTCCTGGAAAGAAACAACAAATTTTAGAGAATTTTAAAAAAGCAGAGTATGAGCTAAGATGGATATTATTTTCAGACCCAACTTTCCCAGATGCTTATCAGCTTTTAGGCTGGCTCTACCAATACATTGATATCATTAAGACTAAGCGTCTAGATCTAGAAGGTATCACTGAAGAAGAAAGGTATGATAGTTTGTATGCGAAACATTTTCCAGAGAAAAACTTTGAAGAAAATGTGGAACTCTATTCTCAAATTTTAGAATTTCTTGGAAAGGAATATAAAAATAAGAAAGTATTATCTGATTTGAATTTGAATCTTGGAAATAATTATTTTTTACTGAGCATCTATCCAAAGTCCAATGAAGCTTCTGCAAAAGTAGAAGACTTTGGTAAATTTATTCTTTCTAGGTCTCAATTTGAAAACTACCAACAGGAAGCAATTTTTCATTACAATTATGGTAGATCATCACTTTATAGAGCAAATTATAAAAAAGCGATTCAACAATTCACACTCGCTTTAAATATTTACGAGAAGAAAGAATACTACCAATCATTGACTGCTTATTCAGATTCGAATTCTAAAAAAGCTAATGCATCATTTGGAGAAGTAAAACGCAAGCTAGCAATACTTAATGCAATGATTGGACTTTGTAAGATGGAATTAGGAGACCACGAAGGTTCAATTGCACATTTCCAATCTGCAATTTCCCAAAATAGAATGAACAAAGAAATCGATGAATTGAATCTTTGGAATTCGCTTGCTATAGCTTACCAAAAAACTGGAAGGTACAAGGAATCAAGAAATATCTTAGATATAGCGGACAAAGAGTATGTAGAGAAAAAGTCCCTATTATCATTTTTTGATATTTCAATAACAAAAATATTCTGGAACTTTCTTTTACCTGATAGTGTTAGAGTATCGGGAGAGGGCAGGTTCCCAGGGGAATTTCCTTTAGATTTTAAACGTTTACTAACAAAAAGTATACGAATCAATAATTTAATTCAGGAAAGAGATTTCATTAAAGCAATAAGTTTAATTAAAGAAAGAGATGAGTTCATTCGCTCAGAGAATTTAATGAAATGGGAAATGGGTGTTTTGGTAACTCAACAATCATATGCCTTACTTGGCGAAATCTATTTTCAATCAAAAAATTATTTAGAAGCATACAATTCATTTGAGAAAATGCAGATTGGTTATCAGAAATCTCAAGCTGCCCAAGGGGAAAGGCTTGCAGTGGTTCGTAAAAATTATTCTGCATTTGCACTTGTTGAAACAGAGGAAAATCCTTCTCTTGCCGCCGAACTCTTGCACAAGAATATCAAGCAACTTTTAGATCACAGAAATACTCATACCAAGTCTTGTCGTGAAAGTTCTGATGCTTATATTTGTAATTTACGTTATGTGAAAAGTTTTAAAAATTTTGAAATCTTAATGGGTTTAAATTATTATTATCTAGGCGAAATCTCCAATTTTCAATTAGATAAAGTCAAGGCAATAGAGCATTGGTCCGCTTCTTATCAATATCTTAAAAATCCAGGTGGTATTGATCCAAGATTTTATATGCTGCCTCAGGATATTCTTAGTCGAAGAGAGAGGATCCGAAACTATATTAACCTAGCAAGATTGCACCTTCGTCTGGATAATAAAGAAGAAGTCATCAATGCTTTGAAACTCGCTCGTGAATACTCTTATGAATTTAATTTAGAGAGAGAATCCTTCCAGACGGAGTTAGTCGAACTCGAATCGCAAATACGTTCCAATCCTTTTACAAAAAAATCCATTCCTAATTTGACTAAACAATTGAATCTGGTAGAGAATAAATGGAAATCTTCCAAATTACTTTCTTACCAAATTAAAGATGCAAGTCTCAATAGTTTTTATGATATGAGAATGGGACTTAGCTATCTTTTAAATCGTGATAGCGAAGTTCCCCTGCTTCGAGATGAATACCGTTTCCAAAGATTGCACCAAGAAGTAATTCAATCCTCATTAGAATTTAATGATTTGAATTTGGACAAATTGTACAAAGATCACCAATTAGTATTAAAAAAACTTATCAAATCTCAGTCAACCTGGGAAAGACAATCTCTTGCAAGAGATAAAACAGATAAAACCCAAGCTAGATATTCAAGCTTACTGAGAAATTTGAATCAAATTGAAAATTCTTTGCTAAAAGAATTTCCTAAAGAATCTTATTTTCTCCAGTCTTCACTTAGGTCTCGTTATGAGAATCTCCCTTTAGGGGCAATTTCATTACGTTGTCATAAATTCCATAGCTCAATTCACTTTTGGATCAGAAAGAATAATAAAACCGAACATTCTGTTCTACCTATTTCAGAGGTTAATTTTTCTTTGAATCAAATCTTAGATCCTTATAAAGAATTTTCAAGAGCCTTTGTCAATCCAGATAATTGTACCGAATTGTACTTATCTAAATCCGATTTTCAAAATATTTATCTGATTTCTTCAGAAAGAATGGTTCAAGATATTCCTCATAAAGAAGGACAAGAATGGCGTTATAGAACTTCATTTGGATTAGAGAAAAAAGAAACAACGGATCGTTTGCAATATGCCTTCGACGAAAATTTAGGACCTAAGCTTTTGAATACAGACCTCTACTTTAGCCAAAATTCTGAAATCAATAGTTTGTACCCTATATTCAGTTATTCAGAGAGAAATGGTTTAAATCTTAGAGAAATTTTCACAAATAAAAATGAAATCTCTGCTCTAGCAATTCAATCCAATAAAACCAATAAGCAATTTATAGAAAGGCTAACCGACATCCACGATTTATTTTATAACCTAAGACCAATTAATGTAATTTATTCCGAACAGTTAGAACCAGATCAAATGAAGATTTTTAATCGAAAAGAATTCCAAGCGAAAGGTTTTATTCTAGGAGTTCTTCCAGACTTGGTGGATAGTAAGATTTCCATAGAAAAATACCAAAATAAGAGAATCCTTGCTGTTCAACAAGAAAGAGCAAAAAATTATGAATCCGCCTATGATAAATATTATTTAGCAAGTAATTTCTTAACTGAAGAACAAAAGCCAGCAAGCCTTGAGAGCAAATTGGACTTGGCTCGAATGAAAAGACGTTTGTATTCCGATTATGAACCAGATTATTTTTATAAAAATATTTTGGAAGAATACAAATCTGACAAAGAATCTCTAGATAAAATATACAATGTTTTCTTAAGAGATTGCTTTTCCGATAGAACAATTCGTATTCGCAGAAATATTTGTGACAAATACTATCTTGACTGGAAGAAAAAGAATCCCTCAGTATCCAGTGTAGATTTTTATTATAAGATGTATAAAGGTGAAATCAAGAACTTAGACTCTGTACTAGAACTCGCCTTAGGTGATACAGATGACGACGACTATATGCGATATATGCGAATTTCCGATTTATATTTGGAGAATTTTCTTTTTGATGAATCTAAAAATTTTGCAGAAAAAGCGGGCAAGGTTTCTTCTTCTTCCAGAGAAAAAGCATTCGTAGATTCTCGTATTCTTGAAATTCAATACCATCGTGCTTTCTTAGAGGGTCGAACGGAATTTACCTATGAAACCATACCGAGCCAAACAAGTTATGCTCTGGGACTTGGACGAAATTGGGACAAATTTACAGAAAAAGTAAATTCGGAAACCTTTAAAAAGTTAGGTGATTCTGATAGTATATACGATGAATACCGAAAGAGAATGTACAATAGGTGGAGAGATTGGGAGTATGGGAAGGAATTTGAATCTGTAGCCTTAATTCCGGATGAGTTGTATGAGGGCGGTTCAGTGCTTTCCAAGATGACTCATTTGAATAGAACCTTATACTTTTATTTACTCCAACAATCTTCTAAGCACCAACTTAATTCAGAATCAGATGCACTGATGGACCAAGTACTAAAACAAGAGGAAGAAGAGGGTTTCAACAATAGATCTTTCGCATACCAACTCTATTACGCTGATCAATTGATACGCAATGGTGAATTAAACTCTGCTCTTAAATATATTCGAAACTTTGAGACAAAATATGATGCAAATAAAAGTTTTCATCCTTTCTTAGAAAAGAAATACAATTATCTGATCTTTAAATTATCACGATTCAAAGACGAGATCGTGTTTCTAAAGAATACTGAGAAATTTATTGAACCAGATGTGAAAACTCTCATCGGTGCATTTCGAGAGAGCAAGAAAGATGGGCCAGAAAAATTTGCCAATATTTTGAATTCTTACATTCAAAATATCTCTAAGAGAATTAAGGCATTTACTCTTTATGAAAGAAATAAAGTAGAAGACCTTATGCAATACATGTCCCAGGTAGCTTTAGAATTTGATAGTTCCGAAGGATTTCTGGATCTTGTTCATTTTCAAGATACCTTGAATGCTTACAATGAAAGATCACTTGGAAATAAATTATTAGTTAAAGACTTACCTAAATTCAAATCAATTTCAACTCAATTGATGAAAACTATTCCACCAGGACAAAACCTTCATGTTGTTTCTGACTTTTTGGATAAGACTTATTTGGTGACTGTTTCACAAGGTAAGAATGAAGGAAGAGTCTTATTTCCAAATAAAAATGAAATCCGAAAGGCACTCCGTAAATACAATATTTCTTCATTGGAGGGAGGTGAGGAAGCGAGACTAAGAGATATAATTGATGATAAATATCGCAATTCGATTCGAATCCAAAAAGAAAGTATTAATTATCTTTATCTGTCTTCTCATCATTTGAAAGCCCCACTTTTACAAAAGGTGGATAACCAGAATTATCTTGTTCAGAACTTATCATCGTTAGTAGATAATCCTCCTGTAAAGAAATCTTCCTTATCTTTTCAAAGAGCCAAGATAAAGAAATTTACTCAGACAAATCTATCCGATAAGTCTTACAATGATTTGAAATCGATTGAAAACTGGGAACTCGCATCTCTAGACTCAGCCTTGGGCAATGAAATTTCTCTATCCCAAGAAGAATTATTGATGAATACTAAGCATGAATTAATTTTTGGTGGAACATCTCTTGTCAATTTAGCTAAGGAAAAATCGGATCGTAAATCGATTTGGCTAACAAGTTCTAATTATTTAGGAAGAGATTACTATCTATCGAATTCCCTGAATCATTCTCTATTCTTCCTAGACTCCATACATAAAGGGCCCGGCATTATTTCGATTGAAGATCAATCTGATTTTCCAAATTCATTTTTCTTAAAGAATTTACTTTCCAGTAAATCAGAAAAGATGGAACTAAGGTTTCGACTAATGGAAGCTAGAGAAAATCAAAGAATACGATATCCATTTGATAAATATTGGCATGGCTACAGATTGTACACATCTAGTTTTGTCCTAGATGATACGAAATAGATTTTATTAAAGATTAATCTTCTGCTAGCATTTTTTCTTTTTCTTCTTTAGATAGAGATTCATAGGATTTAACTAAGTTATGAAATATTGCAAAATCCCCATTGGCTTTTTGGAATTGAGCTTCAAAAAATTTTCCGCCCGATTTGTATCTTAGGGCTCCTATAAAATCCTCATTGTTCCAATCTTTTTCCATAAACTTCTGTTGAGCTGTCTTAGGAATATAATTATTACGGATTGCTTTATCTTTAAAGGAAGATATGATTTCAAATTTTTGTTTCAACTTTACTTCATCACTGTGATTTGATTCATAAATAGATTTCAATTGATTTGCTGTATCGATTATGAGTGCAAAAGATTTCAATCGCTTTGATTTTTTATCATACCAATCTAAATAATCAGAATCAAATTTATTTTTATAATAAAGCTCCACTGCTTTTCTTTCTACAAATTCAGCATAGGATTCATTAAAGGTTGAATCACCAGGCAGATAATAAGTTGCATGTGCCATTTCATGAAAGACTAGACCTGCGAGATCGGGTTTACTCCATTCCAGTTGTGGAGAAAAAACTGGGTCGGATAACCAACCAAGTGTGGAATATCCTCCTGTAACTCTAAGGCGTGTATCAAGTCCTAGTTGCTTTAGTTTCTCTTCTTCTTCCCTAGCCAAGTTTATATCAAAGTATCCTTTGTATGGAACTTCACCTGCAATGGGGAACCACCAGGTATATGATTTGAAAGCAAGAGGGTAGCTTGCACTCACATTCCAGCCCACTTCTTTTCGATTGAGTTTTACAAAATATTCAAATCCTGAATCGCTGGAAAGAGCAATATGTTTCACGCCAAAACTCTTAATTTCTTGGATGAATTCCAATGATTGAATTGTAGGATCATCCTCTTTGCGATTCTGAATGATATCTAAGATTTTTTGGCGAGACCAGATTTGGTGGATTTGTTCCTTTCCTAAATGACTTAGGTAACCCACACAATTCGTAAGAAAAAATAAGATAAAAATAAAAATCTTCATATTTGAATTTAAAAAATTTACACCGATATACCTTTCCCTAATCTGGAACAGTAGATGGTCCAAAATAGTAAAATACCTCGGATAGTCTATATAAATCTCATCCTTATCTTTACGGTTTTGGGAGCAATTTTTTTTCCTGAACTGAGAGATGCGATCAGTCATTTTACTGCCTCTTCCCGTCCTATTCCTCCACGCAAGCAAATGCAAGCTGTATATTTGCAGAACTCCTTTCGGAATGTTTACCAAATCGCTCAGAAGTCCGTTGTTTCTATACGTACAAAAAAAACGGAAATGATCCACAATCCCTACCATTATTTTGACAACAAAGAAGAAACCATTTCTTCTGTTGGTAGTGGTTTTCTCATAGATCCGAGGGGATTCATAGTTACGAATTATCATGTTATACGATCTGCCGAAATTATAGAAGTAATCCTTCACAATGGAAGAGTCGCTCCAGCACGATTTGTTGGAAGCCACGAAAGAGCTGACATTGCTCTCTTAAAAATCCAAGAAGCTGATGACTATGAATATGCATCTTTAGGTGACTCTGATGAAGTAGAAGTGGGTGACTGGGCTATTGCGGTTGGCTCTCCTTATGGTCTTGAGAAAACTTTTACTGTGGGAGTTGTCTCAGCCAGATCCAGAGAAGACCTAGACGAGACTGGACAGACTCATATCCAAACTGATACGGCGATCAATCCAGGGTCTAGTGGTGGTCCACTTCTCAACATATATGGCGAGGTCATTGGTATCAATCGTATGATTCGATCGGCATCAGGTGAATCAGCGGGAATTGGTTTTGCTATTCCTATCAACTACGCCAAAAAAGTTCTTAAGACCATAGAAGCAAATGTGGGAGTGAATATTCGCCCTGCTATGTTAGGTGTTGTTGCAACCATTCCTATTCCTCATCACAGAGAAGCGCTTAGTATCCCTCCCAAAGAACTTGGAGTATTGATTTATGATATAGAGCCCAAGTCATCAGCTGATTTTGGAGGATTGGAGAAATTTGATTTCATTCGCATGGCAAACGGTTCTGTCATTCGAAACACTAATGATTTGAGAGAGCAAGTAAGTCTTGCTGGGCTAGGCGGTAAGCTTCGTTTAAATATAATTAGGCGTTCAAAGATTCAAGAAATAGATATAAAATTAATAGATAAGCAGTATTACGAATGAGAAGAAATATAGTACACTCCGGTGCCGATGCATTAATCTATGAGATTAGGCAGATTGTAGGTTTAGCAAAGTCGATAGAATCCTTGGGAGTCACTATCACTTGGGAAAATATTGGTGATCCTGTTCAAAAAGGGGAAGCCATTGTTCCTTGGATGAAGGAAATCATCAAGGATCTAGTTGATGTTGATAGATCCTGGGGTTACACAGCGACCCAGGGAGATATAGACACCAGGAAATTTCTTGCGGACCGAGTCAATGAACGAGGTGGGGCTAAAATCACGGGGGATGATATTTTCTTTTTCAATGGTCTTGGTGATGCTGTTGCCAAAATCTTTGGATTCATGAGAAGAGAAGCTAGGATTATAGGGCCAAGCCCTGCCTATTCAACTCTTTCTTCAGCAGAAGCGGCACACAGTGGTTACGAGCACCTAACCTATGATTTGTTGCCAGAACAGGGATGGATGCCAGATCTACAAGATATTGAAAACAAAATTCGTTACAATGATTCTATAGCTGGAATTTTACTTATCAATCCAGATAATCCTACTGGAGCAGTTTATCCCAAAGAAGTAATTCATGAAATTGTAAAAATCTGTGAAAAGTATGATTGCGTCTTAATTTGTGATGAGACCTATGCGCATGTCAATTATTCCGACACAGGCTCTATTCATTTGTCCGAAGTTATTGGAGACAAAGTCTGCGGTATGGCACTTAGATCAATCTCTAAAGAATTTCCTTGGCCTGGAGCAAGGTGTGGTTGGTTGGAAGTGTTCAATCGAAAGAATGATCCAATATTTGATCGATACATTAAATCCTTGTTAGATGCCAAAATGTTGGAAGTTTGCTCAACTACACTTCCTCAACTATCTATACCTAAGGTATACTCACATCCAAATTTCATTTCACATCTTAAGTCCCGAAATGAAAAATTCAAGAAACGTGCTCATCTGGCAACTTCTTATTTCCAAGGCATGGAAGGAGTGCAAGTCGTTGAACCCAAGGGTGCATTTTATTTAACAGTATACTTCCCTGATGGAAGTTTAAATAATAAAATGACCTTGCCAATAGCAAATAAAAAGGTGCAAGATTTTGTCGAGCCCCTCTTAGCTTCTGCAAAGGTCGATAGAAGATTGGTTCTTTATCTTCTTGCTGCTACTGGTATTTGTGTTGTTCCCTTATCTTCTTTCTGCTGTGATAAGTCTGGTTTTCGAGTTACCTTATTAGAAGAAGACGAAGAAAAATTCAATTGGATATTTAAAACCCTTAGAGATTCAATTAAACAATATTTGGAGTCTACTTAATTGGGCGAAAATCCAAGATTCAAAATTGGAATCACAGATTCTGGTTTCGGTGGACTTAGTATGGTTGCTGAGTTCCAAAGGTTTTATCCTGATGTGGAAATAATTTATTTCGCAGACTTGAAGAACGCTCCTTATGGTGAGAAGCATAAGTCTCAAGTACAAAAATTAGTTCAGGAATGTGCGGATCTATTATTGATTCAGGGTGTAGCTGCCATCTTGCTCGCTTGTAATACAGCAACTTCGGTAGCTGTGGAAAGCCTCAGAACTTATTTATCCATACCAGTCTTTGGAATGGAGCCAGCTATTAAACCTGCTTTGGCGTCCTCTGAGGAAGAAAAAGTTTTAGTCTTAGCTACTCCACTTACATTGAAAGAAGATCGTTTTCTTTCTTTAAAGAATAAAGTTGATCCTATGAATCGAGTTATTGCTGTATCATGTCCTGGTTTATCTAAATTGATTGATCAACAAAGAATCCAAGAAGCAATTCAATATGTTCAAGATATTATTTCAGAGCAAGATCTAGAAAATGTTCACTCTGTTGTTCTAGGTTGCACTCATTATATTTTTTTAAAAAATAAATTGCAAGAATTGAATCCACAGCTACATTTTTATGATGGAAATTCTGGAACCCTAAACCACATAGCAAAGACATTTCATCTTTCTCAAGATAATAAAGTAAAGAGTGATCTCACTCAGATACCAAGATGGAAATTTATTACAAATATTGATCAATCTAAAAATGAAGAGATAGCAGTTTCATGGATGAATCAATTTCAGAACCAAAACTTTACAAGGGCAATATGAACACAAAACCTTTAACCTATAAAGATGCCGGAGTTGACACAGAAAAAGGCCAAGTCTTTATCCAAAACATCAAACAAAAAGTAAAAAGCACTTTTGATAAAAACGTTTTAGGTGGATTAGGTGGATTTGCAGCAAGCTATGATGTTAGCTTTCTTAAAGATTATAGAAATCCAATTTTACTTTCTGGTACTGATGGTGTGGGAACCAAATTAGAAATAGCCAGACTTCTTGATTTTCATTCCACTGTAGGTATAGATTTAGTGGCTATGTGCGTTAACGATCTTTTGGTGGTGGGTGGCAAGTCTTTATTTTTTCAAGATTATATTTCATGTGGTTCGCTTAATCTTAAACGAATGGAAGCAATTGTTTCTGGTATAGTCGAAGGCTGCACACTTGCAGGGGCGAGTCTAGTAGGTGGTGAGACAGCAGAACATCCTGGTCTGATGGAGGAAGATGAATACGATCTCGCTGGCTTTGCAGTTGGTGTTGTTGAAAGAGAGGAGATGATTACTGGTGAAGAAATAAAACCAGGGGATCTTGTGATTGGTATTGAATCGAGTGGACCTCATAGCAATGGATTTTCCCTACTTCGTAGATTATTATTGAAAGATGGGAATTTACCAAGCAAGGAATTAGAAATAGAATTTATCAAGAACTCTGCAATGAAGCCAACAATTATTTATGTTCCTTATATTATGGAACTACTAAAAACATTTCGCCCTAAAGGAATGGTTCATATTACTGGTGGTGGTTTCCCTGAAAATATCCCAAGAGTCTTAAGAAAAGGACAGGGCATTGAACTTAATAAGAAATTATTTCTTCAAAATGAATTTTTTACTAAATTACAAAAAGACCATAAATTATCGGATGAAACCATGTATTCAACCTTCAATATGGGTGTAGGTTTTGTTTTAATTGTCGATAAGAAAGATAGTGATGAAGCATTGTATTCTATTACAAAGCAAGGCTTAAGGTCTTCTATCATAGGATCTGTTAGCTCTAATGAAGGATTTAACCTTCTGGATTGAATTCTAACTCTATACTATATGAAATTTCTGAAAACAATCTTTCTCATCTCTCTCTATCAATTTGCCTTTTTCTCAAATCACCTTTCTGCAATTGAGTTTAACCCTTGGGATTTAGATATTAACCAAAGAGTTTTAGATAGAAAGACAATAAGCCAGATTATCATAGACCCGCGTGTAAATGAATACCGTTTGGTGTTGATTGCCTCCGAAAGATATCCTTATAATTTCAAGACTAGTTCATTTGCTTTTTTCTTTAGATTAAAAACCGTAGAAGAAGCAAATAATCTCATGCATAAAATTGATCGTTATTTGGAGACTGGTCAACAAATAACAGTTAAATTATACGGATCCGAAATAAAAGGAGTAATATTTCATGAGCCTTATGAAAAGCTTCCTTGAGTTTAAGGATTATTTTATAAATAGCAATAAATTATTTTTCTCATCAGAACCACAGACTGATGAATTAGAAAATTATTTCGAAGATAAAATAGACTTATTATTTGTATATTTTCTCTTCATTGCACAATTTGTTCAATACTTAATACTTTCCCTTCTTTCTGCAAACATTACCAATCTTATTCTAAAAGAATCACTCTTAATAACTTTTATTTCTTTTGTGCTTCTTTTTTTTGCTAAGAATAAAAAAGTTTTTTCGATTGCCATTTATCTTTCATCTTTAGTGATCAACTTCTTAATTTTTTATTCTGTCGCCAAAATCGCTATCTATTACTCGGATTCATTAGATGTTTCAGGAATTAATAATTTATATATTTCTTTGTCTTTCTTATTATTAGTCCATGCATTTCGCCTAAGAAAGTTTAGTTGCATAATTCCAGGGATTGAATTCGTAGCTCTTCACTTATTGAGCCTTTATTGCTTTACGATTACTTCTCATTGGGAATTGGATGCGTTTTTATTTATTCCTGATATATTATTCATTATAACTACTATAATTGGAACTGGAGTTGTCATCAATCGCAGAGAAGACTTTAGAGAGATACACAATCTCAATAAGGAAAAATCTGTAATGTCCAGGGAACTTGAACTTGCTAAGAAAGTCCAAGATTCACTTTTTCCCAAAGATATAAAGATAGATGGATTAAGGTATGAAGTATTTAGGCAGAGTCATAATTACATCGGTGGAGATTTTTATGATTTTGTTATGCTACGGGAAGGCAATGCGGGAATTTTTATTACTGATATAGCCGGACATGGAATTTCATCGGCTATGGTAGCAACAATTATGAAAGTTATAGTTGCGACCATTCCTTACCAATTTAAACTAAAGCCAGATAAGTTCTTGGGTCATTTGGATACAAGACTTGCCGTAGATTTGGATCACTACCATGCATCTGCAATTTATATGTTCTTGAATTTTCAAACCAAAAAGATGCTATTAGGCAATGCAGGTCATCCTTACCTTTTGTATTCTTCAAGGGATGGTCAATTTACTGAAATCAAGACGGAAGGCTCTATATTGGGATTTCAAATTAAAGATCCAATAGTCACTGAAGTTGAATTAAGCTTTGATGAAGGTGATAGGTTCATGATGTATACTGATGGATTGATAGAGTCTCCTACAATTGATGGCAAATATATTTCTGAAAAAGTTTTAATCGATATTTTAAATAACAATAAAGACGTGGTTGATATCAAAGATTTAAAGAATATTATGTTGAACGAATTGTCCAATAAATATGGATTGAAGAAATTTACAGATGATACTATGTTTTTATTATTCGAAATTACATCTAGGAGAAAGAAATGAAATATATCAAACAAGAGCTAAGAGATGGCATACTGGCTATAACTATTCAAAAACCTGAAACTTTGAATGCATTGAGTGGCGAAGTCCTAAGCGAATTAGAGGAGGTGGTTGATTCTATTTCTGCATCTGATGAACATAAAGTTGTAATCATCACTGGAGATGGAAAGGCGTTTGTTGCTGGAGCTGATATTGCAAGCATGTCAAAATATGACCAAGCTTCTGCTTTAGAGTTTTCTAAACTTGCTCATAGAATTTTTGAAAAAATTGAAAATGCAAATTTCATTTCTATTGCCTTGATCAATGGATTCGCCTTAGGTGGGGGACTTGAACTCGCACTTTCTTGCGATATTCGTTATGCTTCCACTAAAGCAAAGTTAGGTTTCCCTGAAGTTAGCCTAGGCCTCATCCCTGGTTTTGGAGGAACTCAAAGACTTGCTCGTTTGGTAGGTGTTGGAATTGCAAGTGAATGGGTTTATTCAGGTGAAATGTTTAGCGCGGAACAATCAAAATCTTTCGGAGTTGTAAATAATACATATGAGACAGACGATTTGTTTAAGGAAGGTCTTAGACTCGCTGCTTCTATACATTCAAGAGGTAAGCAAGCTCTTATCAATGCAAAAAAGACAATGCGAGCTGGATTGAATTTAACTCTTCCCCAAGGTTTGAGGTTGGAAGAAGAAAAATTTGCTTCCTTATTTGGTAAGCCGGAGTCCAAAGAAGGTATGGGTGCTTTTCTAGAAAAAAGGAAGCCTAATTTCTAAATTGAATTACAAACCAATGAACCAAAGATTTTTACAGCATTTCTCATTCTTTGTTCTTTTTCTATTGGAACTAGTTTTTATTCAGAATGTATATTCCAATCCTAGTTTCAATAATGACAAAATGTCAGTTACTCTAGGTAAGGCTAGTTTAATTGTTGAAATTGCAGATACATCTTCTAAGCGATCTATAGGTTTAATGCATAGAAAGAATCTAGGAAAAAATGAAGGAATGCTTTTTGCCTTCCCAAGTAGCGACTTGCAATCTTTCTGGATGAAAAATACTTTGATTCCGCTTAGCATTGGTTATTTTGATGAAAATGGAATTCTTTTGGAAATCTATGATATGAAACCCAACCAAACGGATGAAATTTATAATTCGAAAAAGAAAGCAATCTATGCTTTAGAAGTCAATCAAGGTTGGTTTAAGAAAAATGGTATTCTTCCAGGAGCTGTTCTTATCATGGAGAAGTCTATTTACGGGAGATAGACTTGCGGTATTGTATCCATGATTGCAGAAGGTATTCAATCTTCTCGGTTTCATAATAAATTCTTACATAATCAGATTCTAATTCTTCTTTGAATTCTTGCTTCAAGATTCTTCTTTCCATTTTAGAGACTTTCGTAAAGTCCCAATCTGGATAGGATTTGAGCTTTCGAATTTGCTTTTGAGCGTCTTTCAAATCATTTTTATGTTTCTTTTGCAAGGAAAGAAGTTCTCCGATTGAAACTTCATCTGAAAGCTCTTCTTTAGAGATACGTATCCAAGTTAGAACATCTTTAAGTGCCGTTAAATTATTGTCAGTGTAATTCTTGAGTGCTACTAACCAATTTTCTTTTTCTTCTTTGGTCTGTTCCTTGTTCTTATCAGGGTGAAGGTATTTTGCTATAGTTCGAAAGATTCTAGTCTTCTCAATTTCCTTAGCTTGCTTCTGCATCTCGGAAGCTTGTTCGGAATCTTCTCCCATACTGGATTTGAAATCATTGAATAAATCTTCCCAATTGTCTTCTTCTGAATCAGATGAATTCCTGTCTTTGCGAGATGAATGTTCTTGTTTATCTTCTTCTTCCCAATAACCAGGTTCTTCTTCATCAAAGAATGGATCAAATTCTCTATCTTCAGGAGCGGTCTTTTCTCTTTCTTTGATGTAATGGTAGGCAAGTGCAGGATTGATGTTGTGAAATTCTGCATAGGCAAAGATTTCTCTAACCATAGTGCTCAGTTCGAAAAATTTTTCTTCAGCCTTTTCGACTTTTTTGTTTATAGCACTTAATTCGGAGGTATACCAGTTTTGGAATTCTGGTTTGGATATTTCATAGTATTCATTGATCTCAAGTTTCGCCTTATCCACCTTCTTAATTGTGGATTTCAAATCTTTGACCGCCTTCTTTCTTAGCGGTGTGGAATCTATAGGAACTAAATCTCTTCTTTTCAATAAATCCTCAACTCTCTTCCAATATACAGTTGCTTTTATAAGTGACAAGGTTTTTTCATTTTTGTATTCTGGAAAACCAGAGAGAACTACCATGACACCTAAGAATTCTAGACTCATTCAATTATTAGCCAGAGAACAAAGTGCAGATCCAGCAGCGATCGAAAGTCAATTCTGCCATCATTTAGAATATACCATCGGTAAGAATAAATTCGATATTAAAAATGAAGATATTTACAAAGCCTTAGGATTTACGATCCGAGATTTTTTAATCGACCGATTGAATGAGACTCATGAGCTATATGAAAATGAAAAGCCTAAGAAGATTTATTATTTTTCCTTGGAATTTTTAATAGGTAGAACCCTGCATAATGCATTGATCAACTTAGGTATGTTTGATGTTGTAGATAAGGTTATCAAGGGATTTGGATATGATTTAACAGAGATACTAGAATTTGAAATGGACGCAGGTCTTGGCAATGGAGGTTTGGGAAGGCTAGCAGCTTGCTTTTTAGATTCCTTGGCGACTTTAAATATTCCAGGATTCGGTTATGGAATTAGGTATGATTATGGAATTTTTAATCAAATCATTGCAGACGGCAATCAAGTTGAGATGCCTGATCATTGGGACGCTGATGGAATTCCTTATGAAATCGTAAGGCCTGATAAGGTATATACTGTAAATTTTTATGGGCATGTTGAATCCAGAGTAAATGCTGTGGGCAATTTACAATTCGAATGGATTCCTACTGAAACGGTTCTTGCAGCAGCTCATGATTATCCAATTCCCGGATACAATACTTCTACAGTGAACTATTTACGCCTTTGGACTGCTAGGTCCTCAGAAGAGTTTAACTTTGATTACTTCAACCATGGGAATTACATGAAAGCCGTTGAAGACAAACAAATTTCAGAAAATATTTCAAAAGTATTATATCCGAATGATACTACAGAACAAGGAAAGATTTTGCGATTGAAGCAACAGTATTTTATGGTAGCGGCTTCCTTGCAAGATATCCTAAGTGATTTTAAAAAGGAGCAGGGTCAGCTTGATCTTTTTTATGAGAAGGTAGCAATTCAATTGAATGATACACATCCAAGTATTGCAATTTCAGAACTTATGAGAATTCTATTGGATCAAGAAAGTTGGACTTGGGAAAGAGCTTGGACTTTATGTACTAAAGTTTTTTCTTACACTAATCACACCGTATTACCTGAAGCCTTAGAGACTTGGTCTGTTTCACTGATGGAATTTCTACTTCCAAGACATGTTCAAATCATCAATGAAATTAATTTCAGATTTATAAATATGCTTAAGGAAACAAAACTTTATTCGGATGAGGAAATAGCTGAGGTTTCTGTTTTTGAAGAATCCTCTAATAAGAGAGTTCGTATGGCAAATCTTGCCATTATTGGATCTCACAAGGTAAATGGTGTTGCAGCCCTTCATACGGAGCTGATCAAGACTACAATATTCAAGACTTTTTATAGAATTTGGCCAGAGAAATTTACAAACAAGACCAATGGTATAACGCCTCGTAGATGGTTGCTGCAATGCAATAAAGATCTTTCTCACTTGATTGCAAGTAAAGTTGGAAATAACTTTCCTGCTAGATTGGACGAACTGAGAGAATTAGAAAAATTTGCAGACGATGCTGCCTTCCAAGAAGATTGGATGAAAGTAAAGCACAAGAATAAAGAATTCTTATCGAAAATTATTCACTCTGAAGCGGGCATCTTAGTAAATCCACATTCTATTTTTGATGTTCAAATTAAAAGGTTCCATGAATACAAGAGACAATTATTGAATATCTTAAATGTAATTGGTCAGTACAGAAGAATCAAAGAGTCACCTAAGTCTAGTTTTACACCAAGAGTAGTTATCTTTGGCGGTAAGGCTGCTCCTGGGTATTTCATTGCAAAATTAATTATTAAATTGATCAATTCTGTTGCGGAAGTGGTCAATAAAGACCCAGAAGTTGCTGATCTATTGAAAGTAGTATTCATGCCCAACTATAGAGTGTCTCTTGCAGAGAAAATTATTCCAGCTACCGAGTTATCTCAGCAAATTTCGACTGCAGGAATGGAAGCAAGTGGAACGGGCAACATGAAATTTGCCTTAAACGGTGCCTTGACAATAGGAACACTAGATGGTGCAAATGTTGAAATCCAAGAAGAAGTAGGTGAGGAAAATATTTACATCTTTGGATTAACTGCTCATGAAGTTATGGATCTTAAGTCAAAAGGATATAATCCGAATGATTACATCCACAAAAATTCCGAATTACAAAAGATTCTTCGTATGGTAGGGGATGGATTTTTCAGCCATGGCGATTCTTCCACCTTCCAAGCAATCTACCAAAATCTAACTACCATAGATCATTATCTATTAATGGCTGATTATTCGAGTTATGATGCTATGCAGATGCAAGTTTCCCAAGATTACTTAAACAAGAAGCAATGGTTGAGGAAATCAATCCTGAACACAGCTAGAATGGGTAAATTTTCCTCCGATAGAACTATCCAAGAATATGCGGATGAGATTTGGAAAGTAAAGTCACAAAACCCTGTCAAACCTAGGACAATTACTAAAATTTTATGAAAAATATGGCAACCTTTCCTTGACAAAAAGGTAGAATTCCAAAGATGATAAGTTACAGTTTGGTAGGTTAAGGATAACGAATGGGTAAAGGTTTTATTATTTGTGTCGATGATGAAGTATCAGTTCTTGAAACACTTACAGAGCAGCTTCGTTCACGGTTTGGTAGCAGTCATGAGATTGAAGCTGCTTCCAGTGCAGAAGATGCCTTGGCTTTGATTGATGAAATCCATGGAAGCCAAGAAGTAGTAGAGCTTATCATCTCGGACCAAGTGATGCCTGGGATGAAAGGAGATGAATTTCTACAAGAGGTTCATAAGAAAATTCCAGATGCAATTAAAATTATGCTCACCGGACAAGCAGGATTGGATTCCGCAATCAATGCTATCAATACAGCAGGACTCAGTCGTTATGTGGAGAAGCCTTGGAATATTGAAGAATTTGCAAATGATATTAAAATTCTCTTGGATAAATTCCATGCTAATTTGGAGAATCAAAGACTCATTGCTAGCCTCAACCAAAGAATCGCAGAACTCGAAAAGGGTAATTCTTAAATCCCCTTTCACCCAACTAACAATTGTAATCCTAATTCTTCTTGCAGGAGGACTCTGCTTATCCTCTCTGCATGCAAAAGAAAAAAAAGCCAAACCTCTCACGGAAGATGCAATCCAAAGAAAAACAGATGTTTTACTCAAAGTTCTTAAGTATGGAACTAGCCTAGAGAGAAAAGCTGCTCTCTTCGAGATAGAGAAACTACCTGAAGATAAGAGAGATCCATTTAAACCAATACTTTTGGAGTCTCTGAAGAAAGAGAAAGATCCCTCCATGAAACTTTCCTTTATTCGAAGCGCAGGCGAACTCGAATTAAAAGAAGCCAAGGAAAACATAGAAAAGGCTGTAGAAGATGAAAATGAGGATGTTGCCCGTGCAGCAGTAACTGCTTTAAAAAAAGTAGGAGATGCCAATTCATGGAAGCCTGTTTTAGAAAAGTTAAAATCCCAAGATCTTACCAAGAATTCCAATCTAACGGTATCTCTTATCAATTCGCTGGCTGAGATAGAGGGCGGAGAGAATGCACATGATTTTTTGGAAGCAAAAATCAAAGAAAAGTTCAATAGCCCAGAGATAAGATCCTATTTAGCTTTATATTTTGGTAAGAAGAAAATTACAAGTGCCGAGGTAATTTTACAAGAAATAGCATTTAATGAAACAGAGACGATAACTTTAAGGACTTATTCTATCAATAGTCTAGGCAAAATTAAATCCACTTCTTCCATTCCCAAATTAAAAGAATTAATCGAAGAAATTCGAAAAGATCCATCCAAGGATAATAAGAAGAACCAACTTCTCAAAATCTATACATTAGGCGCCTTAATTGAATTAGGCGATGAAACAGCATTTGATGAAATTGTGGAATTCTCCAAGGATGATGATTCGGTGGTTCGTTTAAGATCCATACAATTTTTATTGGAGAGTAAGCGCCCAGAAGTTCGTGAGATCCTAGAATACAAATCAAAGCGTGATCCAAGCCCCAAGGTTCAGAAAGCAGCATCAGATGCTCTAAAAAAATTAGATGGAGAGGATTCTGATTCGAATTCGGAGGAAAATGATAGCTCAGATTCCAAGAATTAAGACTTATATGCAAGTTAGTCGAGCGTTGATTTTAGTCTTTTCTTTCTTGAGTCTCATTATGTATCCAGGAAATGTTCTTTTCTCTGAAAAATTCCAAGGTCCTATCTCACCTAAAGAAAAACGAATTAAAGATTTCAAAGAAGAGCTGAATGAGAATAAGCAGGATCTTCCAGAAGAATACCATCTTTTCTTCCAAGAACTGAAAGGCAATTATGCAATCTTCTATGATCTAGATGGACACACTGTTCATTTTCAATATAGAAGGAATAAATGGGATAGGGAAGCTATTGAATCAGTACATAATTTATTGTCAGGTAGATCTTATAAAGTGAGTGGGGATTTTTTAGGAGTCTATTATTATCCAAGTGTAAAAGAATCTAGAAGCTCAATACTTCCACTCTTTATTGCAAAGAAAGATGTTGATCTTAGAACGAAAAAAGATTTAAATACCGTACCAATCTATAAATTGAAAGCTTATAATGAATCTTATTCGGATGCAATCTTATTGCAAACCCCAGATGAGTAAATTAATTATTTCCACTAGAACTTGAAGAAGATCCGGAGCCTGAGTTACTAGAACTAGATGAGCTTCTTCTCGAACTAGAAGAGTTAGATCTTGTTGTAGTATTGGAAGTTGTTCTTTGGATACAATTTGATTCGCAGATAGAAGAAATTACATAACAAGTTGAGAAGATATTGAAAGTATTTGCCGATTGATTCTGTCCTAAAACAAGACACAAGTTTCTGTTTAGATTGCATTCATTTAAACATGTTGTTCTTGTATTTTCAACCTTGCATTGATAAAGAAGTGTACAAATACTAAGCAGTAAGAATAATACGAACTTATTCAAAGGAAAACTAGTTAGAAAAATTTGCTTGCAGTATGCTTTCAACTTTTGCTCCATTCTTATATTCTATCATAGTTTGGAATCTATGAAAATAGGGGATTCCCACAGTTACGGGAATTACTCAAATTACTAAAAAGATGAAAGGAAGGTAAGGATGAATTTTGGAAAGGAAAAAGACCAGATTTTTTTTCTAATATTTTATTCAATCAGTTTAGTTATTTGGATAATTGAAGAAGTTTACATGCTTCTTCAACCAGCCGATGCCTTTGATCGCTATAGACTTTGGATAGCATCTATTGAAACCTTAATTGTTGTCTCATCATTTATATTATTGTACCAATTGTTCCATAAATTAAGATTGGCAAATCTAGAAATGGAACAGGCACAAGATCTTATCCGAGAATATAAGGTAAGAAATCAATTTCTGAATAATCCAGAAAAAGGATATTCTCAATTGATAAATGCGGAGTTTGAAAAATGGAAATTTACAAATTCAGAGGTTGAAATTGCAATATTGATTCTTAGAGGATTTAGCAATCAGCAAATTGCAAGTGTCAGAGATAAGAGTCTACGAACTATAGAAAATCAGACTTTTGCTATTTACCAAAAATCAGGAATGAGAGGTAAGTTAGAATTTATTTCTTATTTCATTAGTCCTTTACTTCCAGAAGAAGATTAACTAAAACTCTAAAAGAAATTGAATATTCATATATACTAAGGTTCCTCTTTTCTCATATCTTTCTGAAGTAGAAACATTAATATCAACAAAATTAGTTTTGAATCTAAATCGCATAACATTTGCTCTATCAGTTAATGTTGGTTGCAATTTGTCATCTCCATAATATCTGAGGAAGGGAGTACGGAATTGATTCCCTTCTTTTTGGAATAGTATACTAGTCTCCAAATTCCAGTCGCTGCCTCTCCAAGAAAGATTCATCTCCGTAGTTCTATCTTGGTTGCTTCTAAATTCTCTGCCGAGTGACCAAAATAACCTTTTGTAGTGACCTTGAAGCAAGGCAGTACTGGATCTTGTGAAATCCTGCAATCTAGACTCATCTAAACTTTCTGTTACCAAATATTCTCTATATCTATAAACTGGAGCTAGGTTAGCAAATTGCCATAAGGGAATTTGGGCTCCCGTAATCGTTTCTCTTAAAGATCCATCTATAGAATCGATGATCTCCAGACGACTGTATTTTTCGAAACCTAAAGCTCCACTACTAACCAAAGGATTGGAGCTGAGAATTGAATCTTGGAAGTTATCACGTCCTTGGTTTAATTTACCAAATGCGTTCTTATATGTACTTGCCTCTATGAAAATATCAATAGGGTACAAATCAAATCTTAGAAACTCGGTTCCATAATAATTGGACCTTGTTCCAATAGCCTCACTAACCCAAGTCCAATAGATTCTAGTTCCATTTCCTAATGAAATTTTTTCACGGAAAAAATTCGTGTACAATGAGTTTACCTTCGTTTGGGGAGAGTGGCTAGCTGCTAGTTTCTTCTGCCAGGAGAGAAAAGAAAAACCCATAGAATCTCCCGTTATATCAGGAAGCCAAAAGATTCCTGGTGAATAATGAAAGGGTAGAAATTGTAGAAATGCAGACCTTTGGATGGGTTGGTCAGCCGTTAGTGCGGAAAAAAAATCCGGATCCTTTCCAAAGAAAAAACCTGGTATCGATTTGTATCTATGACCATAACTAATTTCAACGAGTTCTGATTGGTAGCGAATCGCCCCTAATTCTCTTTCATTTCTTTGCTCTACTAGGAGAGAGAGCTCTTCCCAACTTACATCAGCCCAAAGATTGGATGCTTTAGAACCTTTTTCGTCGATAAATCGAGTTTGGAAAATCTGACCAGTGCCTCCCAATCGGGTTTTAGTGGGCGAAAGATCAGAAATTTTGGCCTTATCTTGGGCCTGGATAACAATAGAGGTAAAAAATATTGCGTAAAAACAACAATATTTAGCGAAATCTCGTCCCATGCTAGTATATGTCAGCTAAATTCATTTTTATCTAAAAAATGAGGGCAAAATTCTAAAATTTTCATAAAAAATCTTAAAAAAGAGAAATTTTGTCTGGGGTATAAAGTATTCTTATCACATGTTCATAAAAACTACTTGCCTATTTACTATTAATTTGTATAGTTGTAGTATCAAATGTTTAGTAGTATTTTTTGAAGTACTTTTGATAAATTATGTCGTCTAATATTCAGACGAGGAGGAATACATTATGGTGATTCGATCTCTATATCAACCCGTCTACCATCGCGAAAAGAGGAATGGTCTTCCTGGGGCAGTTTCTGCAGCTCAGGCTAAGCCGAAATTCGAAGATGGTAATAAGACTTTTGAAGATTATTTAACCGAGGCTTTCCGAGGTGAAAAGGTTCAAGAAGGAACCTGGTTTTCTCCTCAAGTCTCTGAATTGAGTCGAAGAAATCTCAAGAAGATTTGATTGTCTCAAATTCCCTTTATGGACTTAGACCTTGTATCTGGATTAGATCCTCGGTCTAAGGTTCTATGTAATCCTGAGTCCTTAGAGGATTGGGAACTTTTGAGCCTAATTCTTGGATCGGGTACCCGTGCCAGGTCGGTGTATGATCTTTCTAAGGATATTTTGCAGAAAGTTGGTGGAATATCAAATTTAGCCTCTCTTTCTGCCCTAGAAATTAGATCACTTCCTGGATTGGGTAAGAGTCGTATAGGGAGTTTGCTTGCCATTTCGCAAATTGCTCTTCGCATCCAAAAGCAAAAACTAAAGAACCAGATCCAATATTTTCCTCTTTATGACCTCTACCAAAATCTTTGGATGGATTCAAGGCCCCAGATTCGAGAATCCTTTTATTTGGCAAGTTTTGGTGTGGATGGTCGTCTTTTCTTTTGGGAGAGAATTGCGAGAGGATCATTGACTGAGGTTGGAGTGTACAAACGAGACATTGTTCAAATGCTGCTCCAATATCCAACTAAGTACAGTCTGATTGCTCACAATCACCCTGGACAATCCTGCCAAGCCTCCTTGCAGGATGAATCTCTTTTCCAAGAGCTTTCTGGTATTCTGCTGGAGCTTGAAATAATTTGTATAGACCATTGGGTTCTTGGAGAGGATGGCTTGTACTCATGTCGTTTGAGCGGATGTTTGGAAACGGATTCCTGGACAGTTGAAAATATTCCCCAAGAGTACAAATTTCTAGCCGATATTTAAATTAGTTCTATGGATTTTATACAAAAATTTCTATCTCAGTTCCAAATCATTTGGATACTCGTAAGACGCGACTATGCCTTACAATATGCGGGTTCTGCTTTTGGTATAGCGTGGATGTTCATACAAAACGGTACGCTTATTTTGCTTTACGCTTTCGTATTTTTATATTTAAATCTGAAAAATCCTAGCACACAATATGACTACAGTGCTTATGTTTTTAGTGGATTGTTATTTTGGATTCCTCTGCAAGAACTTCTGTTACGGGGCACATCAATACTCACTGACAATAGACAATTGATTAAGCGTTCTTCTTTAGGCGTTTCTGTATTTATTTGGATTCCATACATTCAATATTTAATTCACTATGCTTTAACTTCCTTTATGGTTGTGATCATTCTCACTATCTATTCAGAGGTGAACTGGATGGGTTTAGTTCTTTCCTATTTCTGGATGGCATTGGTAGGGATTTATATTTTGTTCCTAATTCATTATTTGAGCCGAGTGAATATCCTTCTCAAAGATATTTCACCCCTAGTTCGACTGCTTAGTCAGATTTTATTTTGGGGATTACCCATACTTTACTATCCTTTTGGAATCTTAGAGAAGCTGAATCAAATTCATCCTTTAAATTATCCCTTAGATATTTTTAGATCCTTATTGATGAAAAATTACGAATCACATTTTCATTTTTATGAGTTTCTACCATTTCTGATATTCGCTATTTTAGTATTTTATTTTTCTAAGACCAAATTCCAGAAAGTTGTAATGGATCACCTTTGATAGAAATCAAAAACTTAACCAAGGACTATATAGGATTTTCAGGAGTTTGGGATAGATTGCTATCCAGCATAAGCTTTGGAATCTTAGGTGGCAAAGTTCGATTTCGAGCTCTTCAGGATATTAATTTCATTTGTAAGAAAAGTGAGATCGTTGGCATCATAGGACAGAATGGGGCAGGTAAATCTACTCTACTTAAAATATTAACTGGAGTTAGTAAGCCAAGTTCAGGCTCTATCGAAATCAAGGGAACTATACGTTCTATACTAGAGTTAGGTGTAGGTTTTAATCCTGAACTTTCCGGAGAAGAAAATGTTTATTACAATGGTTTGGTTTGGGGATTTCGTTTAGAGGAAATCCAAGAAGTAACTAATAGAGTATTTGAATTCTCTAACCTAGTTGAGTTTCGAAAGACTCCATTAAAGAATTATTCTTCCGGCATGATCATGAGATTGGGATTTGCTTTAGCAACTGCTACAATTCCAGAAGTTCTAATTGTCGATGAAGCCTTGGCAGTAGGAGATGCTATCTTTCAGCAGAAGTCCCTGGAAAAATTTAAAGAATTCAAGGCAGCGGGAACTGCTACCTTGATTGTAAGCCATGACTTGACCTTACTTGCTCAAATTTGTGATCGGATTATCTTGCTGCATAAAGGAAGTTTGATCTATGATGGCTTGCCTCAGCTTGCAATACAAGAATATATGAAGCATATAGCTGATACTTCTTGGCAGAATAAAAAGGAAAATACTCTAAGTACCCAAGCTCCTATCCAATTCCAATATGCATTGAAGAAGAATGAGCAAATCAATCCTAGTTTAGTTTTCGTAGGGGACTTGGTAGAATTGGAAATAAATTATGTAATAAATGAGAGTATACCTCAGCTTACTATTGGAATGCATATAGACCATTCCAATGGAATCCGAGTTTATGGAACCAATACCTATCAAAATGATATACTTTTAAATGATTTAGAACCATTTAAAGAATATAAAATTCGATTCCAGTTTCCTATCAACCTAGCCCCTGGAAAATATTCCATAGGCTTGAGCATGCACCAAGGTGATAATCATACAACCAACTGCTATTATTGGGGCGAGGGACTGCATTCTTTTGAAGTAGAAAGAGTGGGTTTAGCTAAGTTTACAGGGATCACGTACCTTCCGATTAGAATACTTCAATGATAAGATATTATCTTCACAAAATAGAAACTAAAAGAGCTGAGCTTTTCTAATTAAGAAATATTGCCTCGAGACAGTTTTTTGAGTTAAAATTTCTATATTGACGGCTTAGGCAATCCATAGAAAATTTTAAATATGATTGCAACAACTCATAAGCCTAAATTTGATCTTTTTAATCCAACAGAATCACATCTATCTCTTCGAGAGTCTGTTTCCAATTTTGCTGAGAGAGAAATGGATCTTCAAGCAACCGAGCATGACGAAAAAGAAACATTCAATCTGCCTTTATTTAAGAGGCTAGGATCTGAGCTTGGTCTATTTGGTATTACGATTCCAGAAGAAGCAGGAGGACATGGTTTAGATCCTTTGGCAAGTGTTATCGTTCATGAAGAAATGTCGCGCTTTGATCCAGCTTTTACTCTTTCCTATCTGGCTCATGAAGTGCTTTTTGTGAATAATTTTTATTACAGTTCCAATGATGAGCAGCAATCAATATATCTCTCTAAAGTACTTAGTGCGGAGTGGATAGGTGGTATGGGAATGACAGAGCCAGGTGCTGGAACTGATGTGCTTGGGATGTCTACTGTTGCGAAGAAAGTTGGCAATAAATACATTTTGAACGGAACGAAGCAGTATATAACAAATGGAAGCACCTCATCGGTCTTTGTTGTTTATGCAAAGCTAGATTCCATCAATAACCGTAAGACTACTGCTTTTATAGTCGAATCATCCTACAAAGGATTCTCAGTTGGCAAGAAAGAAGAAAAGATGGGAATGCGAGGCTCTCCCACAACTCAATTGATCTTTGAGGACTGTGAAGTTCCCGAATCAAATTTACTTGGTGTTGAAGATGGCGCATTAACACATATGATGAGAAATCTTGAAATCGAGAGAGTTACTCTTGCCGCCCAATCTCTCGGTATTGCCCGAAGATGTATAGATATAATGTGTGATTATTCTATGCGTTATAGGGAAGCTTTTGGGAAAAAGCTTTCCGAGTTCGGACAAATACAAAGAATGATTGCGGAATCTTATGCAGATCTTGCAGCAGCAAGAGCATTAGTTTATCAAGTAGCATCAGAAATACACCCCGACAGTAGATCTTCTTTGGGTGCTGCTAGTGCTAAATTGGTTGCTACCCAAATGGGAGAGAGAGTATCCAGAAACGCAATACAAGTATTAGGTGGTTATGGTTATTGTAGAGAGTATCCCGTTGAGAGGCTACATAGAGATTCAATTTTACTTTCGATAGGCGGAGGAACAAATGAAGCTATGCAGAAAAATATAGTTTCAGATTTGCGTCGCATGTATATTTGAAATTAAAATTAATTTTTATAGCTTTGATAATAATCTAATTCTTTAATGCATACTAGTAATTCTCTTTCGCCAGACCTTTTTGAAACAATTGTTATAGGAACAGGACTTGGTTCCCTTTCCTATGCCGCCTTAGCTGCGAATAAAGGGAAGAAAGTTCTCGTTTTCGAAAAGGCAGCCGAGCCTGGCGGTTGTGCTTCTTCTTATACAAAAAATGGAATCCGATATGAGGCTGGAGCTACCACCTTAGTTGG
>PEQN01000024.1 GCA_002786225.1 Leptospira sp.
CAGGTAACAATAAGAAAAAAGCCAAACCTCTTATGATATGGTTTCATTGAGCGGATACGTATCATTTCGTGATCCTTCTGGAAATGTGTGTGAAGGTAATTTAGTAGCTGGTCTAGCAATATCTCTAGGTATGCCTTTATTAGCTGCTGCTGTTGGTAATGTTGGAAATTATACAGGGGGAGGTAAGCGATGTTACAAAGGTATGCCACAAGAAGAGCAGGCTATTTGGTTATTAATGCTACCATATATTGAAAAAAATGAAAACTTAAATGAACAAATCGCTTCATTTATTTTCATATATAACTATACTAACTCTCTTAGCGGAAGTGGACCCTCTCCACTAGGTAAGTTAAATAGATTAGAACTAACTATGCTTTTAGTATCTGAAAATGAAAAAAATAACTCACCTTTAATTTATTCGCTTATCTATTATGGAATGACTCATAATGTAGGAAATCCAAGATCAGCAGTAGATAAAGCTTCTTTTTATCATGATCAATATGGTCCAAATGTTTTAAAACCTAAAAATAGAAGAGCAAATTCTAAGTGGATGGGACAAGCAAAGACAGCATCATTCAGTCATAATACATGGAGTCGAAATTATAAACGAGAATGGGATGCAACTAAGCGAAGTTGTAGGGATGCAAGAGACTTATGTGCAACATTTAATACTTTAGGAACAACTATAGCAGATGCTGCAATAACTGTAGTTGGAAGTGTATTATTCAGTACGGCTAACTTCATATCGGGTGTTGAAACTTCGATCAAGAAAAAAAGAATCAGACTTTAAGGATTACCATGTTATGATAAAGATTTTATTTATAGTTTTAATATTATTCATGAATTGCTCTAATCAAAGGGATCGATGTTTTGCTAACTTAGAAGAAAAGCCAGGTTTAGAAGGAGGTAGTTCATCTAGTATCTGTAGCACATATATCGCGACAGAATCATTCTATATAAGGCAGATTAATAATAATCGAAATCCAACTGCATTTAGGTTTTTAGCTGATACTTTCTTATTAAGTTGTTTAAAAAGAATCGAAGAAGAAAAACAATGCGAAAAGAAATCGAATCTAATTCCTCATATAGGATATTGATTATTAGATATGATCCTCGGGCATAATCACTCTTCCCTTAACTCAAAGAAATTAATAAAAGAATCTTCCGCGAACAACACCGTAGCGAAGTGCTTTCCTCCGCAGCGACTCTTGCCGACCCATGTAGCCTCTATCACACCGTCGAAGGACGGATTGTTCTTCCCACAGCTTGCGACAAGGAAGTCGCAACTTTCGCTTTTGGGCAGGAAGCCCAATGGCGAAATGGGAAGGACAATCGCCCGCACTCCATGTCATTTTGGCTCGAAAGGGTAAATCCTCGTTTGGTGAGAAGATTTCCTATACTACAATGAGATCATTAAACTACAACGTCTTGCGAAGTGACCGCTTTGTGTTGACTCTTTGCGTAACCAAACTAGCAACCTGGCGACACAAAGCGAGTCACTGAGCCTTAGGAGGAAAGTCCATATTGTCCCAGTAGTCTTTTCCATAATCAAAGAAAAGCTCTTCGCCAGCTTTGATGGATTTTAGTGCAATAAATCTCGCAGTCTTCCAACGAACGGAAGTTACAAGTTCAGCGTTGGGTTTGTTGGAGTGGTTGATGAATCTTGTAAAATTCGATTCTTTTCCTTCACCATAGATCCACCAATCTTTGCAGATCCAAAGTAGATACCTAGACTCAACATATTTATTTGAATTGGCTTGGTCATCTGTAAGAACCTTGCCCATATAATAGCCGATGTGATCGCCTTTCTTTAGATTGACTTTTGTGAAGAGGCCCTTACCGATCTTAGGGATAGAAGATGTTTTGACTTCGAAATTTTCTTCCGAATAGAATACAGGTTTGTGCTTCTTGGCTGACTTCTTCTTGGCAATGTGTTTAGCTTTCTCTTTGGCTGGGTTATGTTTCATATCGTGTATAGACCAGATTTATTTTTTAAGCATTGTATTCAAGTACGTATTCAAATTTTACAACCCATATTCCGATGATTAGGTAAGTAACATGGAAGAAAAAATACAAAAATCAGAGTTGGATAAGTCGAGCAACGTTGTTAGTTTGAATATGTATAAGTTAAAGAAATCTTTGAAGAAAGAAGGTTTTGAAATCGTTGAAGATACCAAGGGTAAGATAACCTTGGTTGTAAGAGTATCTAAATAATTCCTAGAGTTTTCCGCAGGTTTTCGTGTAGTAAGATTCTAGACTTTTCTTTTGGTAGAAGCCAGGTGAAAGATTTAGAAAGATGATGAGATGACGCTTTGCTTTCTTGCATTCTTTTTTCTCTACTCGAAAGCGAAACAATGCAAGTCTTGCATCAGGAAGAGCAGGTTCATACTCTAATGCTTCCATAAACAATTGCACATCACCACTGGATTCCGCTTTCAGTAGCAGAGGATATGTTTTGTTCGCAAATTCTTTGTATTTAGCTAGATTCCCTGGATGAGAAATTTTAAAATGAACTGTATCATACTTCAATGATTTGCAAGCACCCTTCCATGTCTCTTGGTTAGAAAGTTCATTCCAATTGTGTTCCATAAGTCCAGCTAATGGTGAACCATCTGTACACCCAGCCTTATAAAAAATATATCTCATGGCCTCAGGGCTAGTTGCAAGTATCTCTCTACTTCCATCGGGATGGAACTTAGCTATGCTTGGTATAGGAAGAATATCCCTAGAATTGATTGCTAGCAGAGAAGGATCAAGGATATCATCTTGGGAAGAAAAAGTCGAGCACCTTATCATTAAAAAACAAGCTGCCATAAGAAAAAAAAGCTGGAAGGTCTGAAGCCGTCTGGTTTTCGTTTTAAAGCTTGTCATTCCTAGTCAAATTAGGAATCTGGACGTAAGGGTCAACGCTATTGCCATTCAGAATTTCGGAGCTTATTAGTTTTCATGTCGTATAAAGTCATACAAGGCAAAAGAATTGCCACCAACCAAAAGCATTGCTTCATCGTTTCCCGTTTTAATGAATTCATCACAGATCGTTTGCTGCAAGGTGCCTTAGATGCCATAGTTGCCCACGGTGGAGATTTGAATGAGGTTACCGTGGTTTATATCCCAGGTGCATTTGAATTTCCTTCTACTGTTGCAAAAGTTTTAGATTCTAAAAAATACGATGCGGTAACCTGTTTAGGTTGCGTCATCCGTGGTTCCACTTCTCATTATGACTTGGTTTCCAATGAATCTGCTAAGATAGGTTCTCTTTCGGTAGAATATAAAATTCCTGTTATTTTCGGAGTCATCACCACTGAAAATATTGAACAAGCTATTGAAAGAGCAGGTTCGAAAGCAGGGAATAAGGGATTTGAAGCTGCTGTAACAGCCATAGAAATGATTCATCTTTTCCGAGAAATTTAGATGGCGTCTAGGCATAGAGGTAGAGTGCTTGCCCTCATGGGTCTCTACCAAACTGATTTGGTAGAAGCTTCTTTGAAAGATGTCTTAACTTTTGCTTATTTTGATAAACCAACAAGCCAAGAAGAACGCGAACATGCGACATTTCTCATTAAAGGAGTTGTGGATAATTGGGAAAAGATCGATACTATAATCAAGGAAAACTCAAACAATTGGGAGCTTTCTAGGATTTCAATTGTAAATCGTTCTATTTTGAGACTTTCTATTTTCTCCATGATGCAAGAAGAATGGACACCGCCTGCGGTTATCATTGATGAGGCTCTTCTTCTAACAAGGGAATATGAAAGTGAAGAATCAGTTGGATTTATCAATGGAATTCTAGATTCAATAAAGAAAAAGCTCCACCCTTAGGGAGGACTTGCGAGATTTGGAACCTATTAAAAAAAATCGACTTCGATTAGAACTCAGTGAAGATTCTACAGTCTCGTCAGCACCTAAGATTTCCTTGGAAGATGAGGACTACTATGCTCCTATTCCTAAAAGAAGGAAATCTAGCGACCTGCTAGGATTCATCTTCTGGACAACTCTCGCCTTTCTCATTGCCGCTTTGTTAGGTTTGGGTTATTGGTGGCAATTTATTCGGGTAAGTGATGCGGATGCTCTCAATGAAATAGCGAACTCAGAATTACTAAGAGAAAAAAGAAGTCTAGATCAAATTTTAGAAAAACCTTACCTGCCATCCTCTCATGCATCGGCTGACTTAAATAAATGCATTCAATTGTATAGGGAAAATTATATCCAGAAGGCATTTTTAGCTTGTGAAGAATTTTTAAATACTCCTGCCTCCGATGAGGAGAAGTCGATAGCACTCACCGTACTTGGCGTGTTATTTGATGGCGCAGGACGTTATCCCTTGGCTGTAGAACGCTTGGAAAAGGCAACTAGGTATGATCCCAAGAATTTCCATGCTTACTACAATCTTTCCCTAGCTTTCCGACATATGGGCAGAATGGAAGAGGCAAGAAAAGCAGCACAACTTGCACGAGAGATTGCACCCAATGATCCCAAGGTTGCCATGCTGTCTGGCAATTTATTCCAAGAGTTAGGTGATACTGAGAGTGCTTTAAATGCATACAAGACAGGGATTTCAGCTTCACCAGAAGATGCTTCCTTGCTTTACAATCTCGCCTTGGCACAATACAAACAAGGTAAGATTCCTGATGCCATTGATAATTTTGAAAAGGCGATATCCCAAGATCCAAGTGGAAGGGTAACAATACTATCCCATGGTCATCTTGGAAAGATTTACTTTGATAGAGAAAATTGGCAAAGAGCTGAGTATCATTTCCGAGAGGCAACCAGGCTTCAACCAGACAATGCGCAAAACCAATACAACCTAGGTTTGGTAGCTTTGAAGCTTGGCAAAAAAGAAGATGCTGTGTCTTATTTTAAGCGTGCTTTAGAAGGTGGAACCAATGAACCCGAAGTCTACCTTCGTCTTGCCGAAGCCTTAGAATCTCTAAAACTTCCAAGTCTCGCAATTCAAGCTTTGAAGAAGGCCTTAGAAATACGTCCCGCTGATGTGGACGTTTTGTTCGCATTAGGTGATTTGTATTACAAAAGAGGGGATCTCATACCAGCAGAAGAAATATTTCGTAAGATTATAAGTGTTACACCAGGTGATACTTATACAGAGACTGCATTGATTAATTTGGGTATTATCCTGGATGAAATGGAAAGATACAGCGAAGCAATGGACACCTTGGAAAGAGTTATACAACTCAATCCTAAGAATTACAATGCTTATTATAATTTGGGTCTTGCGAGCTTACATTCAGGACAAGCTGCTCGTGCTATCCAAGCTTGGAAGAAAGCCTCAGCACTCGAATCTGGTAAAAATTTTCAAGCCAGAGAAAGAATTGCTGATTACTATTCACAGAATCTATACAATGGGGAAGCAGTTAGTGCCTATGCCTCTATCTTGGAAGACAATCCCAATGCGCAAAAGATTCGCATCAAGCTTGCAAGTGTTTATAAGAAAATGGGGCAGGCAAGTTCAGCCGAAAAGCAGCTGTTACATGTTCTAAACAATTCAGAGAGTGGTTCAGAGATGAAAGAGGCTCATAAGATTCTAGCCCTAGTTTATGCTGAAAGCAAAGATCCAATCATGGAGAAAAAAGCCAAAGAAGAAGCCTTCCGAGCCTCACATATGGATCCTAAGGATATGGAATCTCGTCTTGTCCTTGCCAAAATCCTCAGTAATTCTGGATCAATGATGGAAAGGGAAAAGGCTATTGATGAATTGAAAATTATAGTGAACTCTGATGTTACTCCTAAAGTTGCGGCACAAGCCTATAACCTCATGGGTTTTTGTCAGTATAAGAACGAAGAATTTCGAAAGGCCTTGCAGAGTTTTGACAATGCGCTTGCCTTAGATCCTTCTTATACAGAAGCCTACGACAACAAGAGAGTGGCAAGGGCGGCTTATGAAGATAGTTTGAGTGGAAGAGGTGGATTGAACTGAAGCTGGAATTTCAATTTGAAAGATCGGAAGATTTTCCAGACCTGATTGAAATTTGCAAGAAGACGGGAGTGCATCGTTTTCTTCCTGCAAAACTTAGGAAGTACGACTCGAATTATTTTTTAACTGAATACAAGAATCAATACAAGAAGACTTATTTTGAAGATGAGACAAATCTTAGGAACCTAGCCAAACAAAGATTAAATCTATTGAAGAAAGTTTTTCCAGAGAATAGCATAAATGAGAAGCCGAAACGTCTTCTGGAGATAGGTTCTGCTACTGGCTTCTTTCTGGATGAGGCAAGAAGCTTAGGATATGCAAGCCAGGGAATTGAAATCTCTAAGGAAGCCTCAGTTTATGCTCAGCAAAAATTACAGCTCAACATTTGGAATGGAAGCTTTACTGATTTTCCAGAAAAGACAAAATTTGACGTGATTGCGAGCTTTTTTACACTGGAACATCTGCCTGATATCGCTGCCATTTGGCAAAAAATCGACAATCTTCTGAATCCTGGGGGTGCCTTGCTTCTAGCCATTCCTAGTTTTTATGGTCCCAGCTTTCAGACGAATCCATCAGAATGGTTCAAAACCCATCCAGAGGATCATTTTTTTGACTATGACCCTAGATCGATTGAAAAATTATTGAAAGAGTTAAACTTTGAAATGGTATTTCGTATGCCATTATCTTTCCATCCAAACCGAGATCGTGGATGGAGGGGCAAATTGCCCTTAGTAATTTACAAATGGATCTCAGGGATGACTTGCTACGGTGACACCATGCAGATCGTCGCAAAAAAGAAAAATTAAAGAATACCAATATGCAATTTACTGAATTAAACTTAAATCCCATCCTCCAAGACAATTTAAAACAATCTGGCTTTCTAGAACTCACTAAAATCCAAGAACAAGCAATCCCATTCGCTCTCGAGGGCAAGGACATTGCTGGGCTCGCCCAAACGGGAACTGGCAAAACTCTTGCATTTCTAACCCCAGCCATCCATGAGATTCTCACAAGCAGACCTGATTCTGGCTTACCTTCCATTTTGGTTCTTGCTCCTACCAGAGAACTCGTGTTACAGATTTCTGGCGAAGCAAATAAATTATTAAAGAATACAGATTATGGCGTAGCAACCATTATTGGTGGAACAGATTACAAATCCCAAGAACAAGACTTAGTTAAGAATCCAGGAGTAGTGGTGGCAACACCTGGAAGACTCATTGATTTTGTGAAATCAAGAAGCTTGGATCTTTCTCAAGTAAGAACTGTGGTAATTGATGAAGCGGACAGAATGTTCGATATGGGTTTTGTTCAAGATTTAAAATATGTTTTCCATAAATGTAAGGATAGAAAGCAGACCATGCTTTTCTCAGCGACACTTTCCTCTGAAGTTATTCGACTCGCTTATAAATACTTAGATGAGCCTGTAGAAGTTCAGATTGATCCTGATAAAATTATTTCCGAACGAATTGACCAGAAGCTATATCATTTGGGTCGTGATGAAAAGTTATCCTATTTAGTGAATTTAATTTTGTCAGACACTATGGATGGTCTCGGAATTATTTTCACAAATTATAAATCAAATATACCTCTCATCATTCGCACACTCCACCGTTATGGAATTTCAACAGCAGGTCTTTCTTCTGATTTTGACCAAAAGAAAAGAATACGTCTTCTCAAGGATTTTAAACTAGGAAAATATAAAATGATGGTTGCAACAGACGTTGCATCACGTGGTATTGATGTCGAGAGCATACAAGTTGTTTATAATTATGACCTTCCTAGCGATTCAGAGAATTATGTTCATAGAATCGGACGAACTGCACGCGCTGGAAGAAAGGGAAAATCTATCTCCTTTTGCTCGGAATCTGATTACCAAGAACTGGAAAGAATTGAAAAATATCTAAAAGGAAAGATTCCAACAGAGGCTATCAATGAAGACTATCTTGTATTTCCGAAAGGAGATTTTATAGCATTTGAAAGCGATGATCCAGCTATTACGAAAAGTCTCAACGAGAAACTGAGTTATTCCAAAGTATCAAACGGTAAGGGCAGAAGAGATAAGAATCCACGTGGAGAGAATCGTGAACACAAACCTAGAGAAAGAGAAAAACCTGTAAACAACAGAGAAACTGATGTTACAGCTAAATCAAAATCTGATTTTCCAAAACAAAATAAACACCAAACAAAGTATAAGTCAGATTCTTCACAGAATAAGAAAAATTATTCCCAAGCAAATAAGAATGCGAACTATGCTAGTAACAAAAGTTCGGATAAATCAAAAAGGAATCTTTTTGATATTGAAGAAACTCGACAAAATACTAAATCAAAAAAGAATTCGTTTTGGTCCAAGTTCAAAAGTCTATTTGGCTTCTAATCTGCTTTCTACTCAGTCTACCGATTTATACCGAATCGGTAAAGCTGCCACTCAAGGGAAAATATTCCTATCTACAATTAGATGAGATCCAAAGAATTTTTCCTGAACTCAGTATCACTAATAACGATCCTATCCAAATAACTTCTATTAAAGGAAATAATAAAGAAATCCGAATTCATGTAGGATCTTCTTTCTATGTCTTAGATGGAAGTATCAATAAGATTCAATTGAAAATTCTTAGTGCGCGAGGTAAAACTTTTATACCACCAGATTTAGTTGAAGCCATACTTATGAATTTAATTGAGTATGAAGTTTTTTACCAATTTTCAGACACAAATTTAGTTCTTGAAGTAAGAACCAAGGATGCTGGCAAAAGCTTTCTGCCTGTAAAGGCTGTAGTTATTGATGCTGGTCATGGTGGTAAGGATCCAGGTACTTCTAGTAGTGCGGGTAAGAATGAAAAAGATATAGCTCTATCAGTTGCCAATCAACTTTATGCCGCCATTCGAAAAACATATCCTGAAATGGTAGTCTATAGAATCCGCTCTGATGATACTTTTGTTCCTTTGGAGGAAAGGTCACATCTAGCCAATAAACTTTTGCTTGATGTGAAGGAAGCAATCTTTATTTCCTTACATTGCAATTCTTCGCTTTCGGATAAACCCTCTGGTTATGAAATTTATTATTTATCACAGACACCCACAACAGAACAAGCAAGAGAGACTGCAATTTTAGAAAATAAAATTCTTCATTCTAATTATGGACATATTGTAGCGAATATTCAGTCGGGTATGATGTCAAGCTTGGTCCAAAGAAGATCAAGGAAACTTGCATCTAGTCTTGATTTTCATCTAAATAAGGGAATTGGTAGACTCATTCCTCAAAGAGGAATTAAAAAGGCAGATTTTTCTGTATTGCGTGGATCACTAATGCCTGCAGTATTGATTGAAATGGGATATTTGTCTCATCCCAAGGAAGCTGTTTTTTTAGAATCTAAAAAGGTTCAATCAAGGCTTATAAAAAGTATTCTCCAAGGCATTAAGGATTATGGTGATGGCAAAGATTAATTATAAAGACAAATGGATAAATATTAAAAGTTCTGCAAATGAAAACTGGATAAAGCTTAAAATATTTTCCCTCAAGCATTGGACAAGATTTTATGAGATAGCTGTAGCTAACCAAAATGCAAATATCCGAAAGTATTTAATGTTGTATTTTGCATGGATAGGATTCTTACTCTTTGTGAGTTTCTCCTATCTTGTTGAGAAGAATCCTTTTTCTCTTTTAGTTCCATTCAATCTATTTGCTCTGCCATTGCATGAGACCAGAACTCTTACTAAGGTTTATGTTTCCGATGGTGAACAAAATATTTTCCCTTCCGATAGACTTGTTTATTTACAAGATTCAATCAAAGATGATATTCGAACCTTACTAGCTGAAATTGGTAGACCTCCTTATTTCTCTAACCTAACACAAGTTAAGGATAAAATTGCTAGTTCAAAATTGAAAAGATTGCCCAATCTTTCGATTGCTCTAGTAAGTATCTGGGTGCAAAAGAATGGGAAACAGATTATTTTGGATTTTTCTTCCAGAGAAATAGAAAGAGAAATGGGGAAGTATAGATTTCCTAAGTCCTCTTATGATATCAGTGAAGATGGAGAAGAACTACAAGAACAGTCTTCTATTGAAAGCTATTATTCTGCACCAAGTAATTTCATAGATGAAAAAACTTTAAAGGAAATCGAATCCAAAAAATTTACAGTTTTAGGTTTGGTTTTGGATTGTATTGAACAGACACTTTTTGCTCAATATCCTAACTTAGAAACAATTATTTTCAAAATTGATGGAAGGAGTGTTGAATCGCAAGGTTTTTATATTCATTTTGTTGAGCCACGCACAAGGGAGACCAAATGAAAAAATTTTGTTCCATATTTTTATTACCAATCACTATCTTTTCACTTTATGCTGGGGAAGTTTCCCCAACAATGAAAAATATTTCGAAATTTGATGAGGATAGACTCTTCTTTCATTTTGTAAATTATATTGATAAGGATGGAAATAGAATCTATGATTCAAATTCCAATACAGATCCATCTCTCGCAAGTTTAGTTGTCATTCGTGATTCTCAGACTTATATTTTTCGAGATGGATATGATGATAGGAATGAAGTATCATCTCGCTTGAAAGATTACCAAAAGCAAGTTTCCAATTACAGATCTCGTCGAGCCTTCCTAAAAGAATTTCGAGATATAATAGATGAAAGACAAAAACTTTCCAAAATTTCTAATGAATTTAAAAAGAAAAAAGATAATTCTAGTTACTATCTTCATGGCTTGTATTTAAAATATGATATTATTTACAAATTAATTGACCTAGAAAAAAAGAAGGCAGTAGCCGAAGAATACAGGCAGAAGAAATTTTCCGGAGAGAATAGTCCACGGCATATTTCCTCTAAAGAAAAATTAGAATCCTTGCTAAAAGAACAAGAGGCAAGAGCTAGTTTCTTAGAGAAAACACTCACCCAGGAAATGAATGAAGGCGAAAAGCCAAATTCAGAATCAAATAATCCGAGTAAAGTAAGCCCCGAAGCTATTGAAACTAAGGTTGATGCAAAGGAAACTAAGGAGGATTCAAATCGTTCTATGAGTCCATTACCTCCAGCACCTAATCCTGGTGAGCTGAATACAAAAAATTTCTATACTATCAATGTGGATGGCATAGTAGATTATTTTTCCTATTCCAGAAACGCAAGAACCATTGACCTAGAGAAGAAAGATACCGATTCTTCTAAGGCAGTATCTGAAAAATATTCCAATTTATACAATACTATGGTTGAAAGACTGATAAATGCTCATCTAAAGAAGTTAAAATATTTGTATTCTCGTAAGAATGAAACAGGTTCAAGAACATTAACTGAGGCTAATCCATTAGGCAAAGGAAAAAAAATCATTCTGCTTGCAAATGATAACACAAGATATAGCATAGAAGACTGGGACGGCGATGGAATTACAGAAACTTTTGAAGTTAGTAACCAAAGTACAAATATTCATTATGCAAGTGATTCAGCGAACATAATCGGAATCTACAATTGTAACAAGACTAAACCCTGTGACTTAATTCAGTCATTGCTTGTAGATTTAGAGAATGGTTCTAATATAGAACTATCTTCTGTCCAAACTTTAGGAAAAGACCAAGTTATATTAGGATCAGAAGATGAGCTACTTAAAGATTGGGAAGAGCTAATAAAGAAATAATTTATTTCTTGACTTTTGTTTGATTGAACAAACTTAGGAATTTGCCATAACCTTCTTTCTCGAGTTGACTGAGAGGAATAAACCTAAGTGAAGCACTATTCATACAATATCTGAGACCAGTTGGGTTGGGGCCATCTTCAAAGACATGACCAAGATGGCTTTTACCATGTTTTGATTGAACTTCTATTCGCTTCATACCCCAAGAAGAATCTATGTGATAAATTATAAGGTCATTAACAAGAGGTTTAGTAAAACTTGGCCAGCCTGTGCCAGAATCATATTTATCAAGAGAGCTAAAAAGTGGTTCGCCAGAAACTATATCAACATAAATTCCTTGCTCTTTATTGTCATGGTATTCATTCCGAAAGGGTGGCTCGGTTCCTTCTTCTTGGGTTACCTTGTATTGCATGGAATTTAATTTTGTCTTTAGAATATCCGCATTAGGTTTCTTCCAGTTTTTTGGTAATTCCCAATCTATTGTAGATTTAGGCAACTTAGACGTTACTTCGGCTGCTTGGTTGGAATCTTTACTTTCAATCTGACCACAATTCATCATACATAATATTCCAGTAATAAAGCTATAGAGTCTTATTTTGTTCATATAGTATCCTCTTCTATTAGAAAAAATTAAAAGTTACATCTCACTAGAAATAATCTTCGCATCAACCCACATATTATTGTCTTTGATGAGTTCTATGAGTTTCTCATCTGCGATTTCTTCGGGAACATTTTTCATAATAATTTCTTTGCCTTTGTAAAGATGTACTTTGCCTGGAGCAGCTCCAACATAGCCAAAATCTGCATCTGCCATTTCCCCAGGTCCATTTACAATACAACCCATCACTGCAATTTTAACTCCTATTAGATGATTTGTTCTTTTTTTGATTCTTGCTGTGGTATCTTGGAGATCAAATTGGGTTCTCCCACAAGATGGGCAGGAGATATATTCTGTTTTGGTTAATCGTAATCTTGAGCCTTGTAAAATATCATAGCTTAAACTCAACTCTTCAAAAAGTTCTCCAGGAAAATGGATTCTTATTAAGTCCCCAATTCCATCAATAAGTAAACCGCCTAGACCTATGGATGCTTCATACAATGCTTCTTCATGATTGGAATGAATGCTTGTTAGAGCTATTGGATAATCATAATTTGACAGATGGGTACAAAGTTTTCGGTAATCTCTTATTAAATCATTGCTTTCCAAACTAAAAATAGAATTTGAAATCGCAAATTTTTGAATGTCTGAAAGTATTCCATTCATTCTTGGAAAATCAGATGCTTTGAGTATCCACTCTATGCATTTTCCTTCCTTGTGAAAGCTAGAGATAGCACCTAGAAAGATTTCTTTTTCTTCTTCATTTGCAAAGTGAGGGTAATAGGTGACCCATTTATCAAAGCTGATTAAATCAGAAAGATAATCATGGACCTGGTTCGCCATTTCCCCTTCTAAGAGAAAAGAAAAAGATGCAGGAATGATATCTTTATTTCTAAGAATGGAGAGTTCCTTTAAGATAGTTTCATTTCGTATTTTGAAATGTAAGGATTCGGGTAGTATAGAAAGTGGAGCTGCCTTTAGAAAGAGCTCGGAAATTTCTTTCTCAAAATTCAATTTCACATTTGAACAATCTACTTCAACTCGGATTGGATTCTCTTCGCCCAGTTTAGTAGTTTTGTTTAATTGAATTGGCTTAGCATAAAATCTTGAATACTCAAAAGGATCACGAAATTCTTTGTAAGTAGCATTCCAATGCAAGGGTTTTTCTAAATCGCTAGAGACAATTGAGGATGGATGTCTTGAAGTAAGGAATTGCGATTCTAAGTTTTGAATGAGAATTTTATTGTACTTTTCCACTATGATTTTAGCCACAGGAATTTCTAGAACTGGATCCTCTGTAAGAGATACACGAATTGTATCACCTAGTCCATCATCTAGCAAACTTCCTATTCCTAAGGCAGATTTAATTCGACCATCTTTGCCATCACCAGCCTCAGTCACTCCTAGGTGTAATGGATAGGTCATATTTAATTCCAAGAACCTAGCGGCAAGTAGACGGTATGCTTGAATCATAATTTGTGTATTAGATGCCTTCATGGATACTATGATATCCTTGTAAGAAATCGATTCAGCTATTCGGATGAATTCTAAGGCAGATTCCACCATTCCTTCCGGAGTATCCCCAAACCTGTTCATGATGCGATCTGACAAGGAGCCATGATTGGTTCCTATTCTCATAGCTACTCCGAGTTCTTGGGCTCTTTTTACTAAAGGTAGGAAGGTTTCTGCAATTCTTTCTAATTCTAAATTGTATTCTTTATCTGTATATTCTAATATTGCAAATTTCTTTCTATCAGCAAAATTCCCTGGATTGATTCTAACTTTTTCTACATATTCAACAGCCTTGAGTGCTATAGAGGGTGTGAAATGTATATCAGCCACAAGTGGCACTGTTAAGTTCTCATCTCTCATTCTCTTCCGAATCAAGGGCAAGGCTTCAGCATCTTGAGATGTTGGAACTGTTAATCGAACCAACTCAGAACCGATTTCCTGGAGTTCGCGAATCTGACGAATGGTTGACTCTACATCCTTAGTGTCTGCATTCGTCATGGACTGAACTCGAATTGGATTTGATCCACCAATTCCTACATCACCCACTTTTACTTCATGGGTTTTTCTTCTTTCATATTCAAATGTGGAAGTGTTGTATTTTTTATTCATGGTACCTTTAATAGCATTTTAAAAAAAAGCGATATTTAGGAAACTTTTTTGCAATGATCTTTTCTCTGTTTCCCATAAAATTAGACCTCCTTGGGGTCGATAATTCAATTAGGCCAGACACCTATGGAAACAATACAAGATAAAAAATACAAAGTTTTAATCACAGTTGCTATATACCGGAGTGGTATTCTTTCTTACAAAAGCGAACTAATGGTTCCGAGTTTATACCTAAGACGTACGGAAGCAAGGGCACATATTAAAAGAGAAATTTCTGAACGACTCGAGTATTCACAGTTCTTTCGATCTCCTCGTTTGGATTATGATTTAGTTCGGTATACCGAAGAAGCAACATGCAATACCTTCTTAAGATATTCAATTATGGATGTATCAAGAGAGTTCCAACCTTTATAAAATTTTATTCAAAAAGTGAATGCCCAAGAATCTTTAAAAGCTTGGTTCGATCTAAATAAAAGAGATCTTCCTTTTCGAAATAAACCTTCTGCCTATAAAATATGGGTATCTGAAGTTATGCTGCAACAAACAAGAGTTGCAGCCATGCTTCCTCTCTACAATCAATTCCTACTTAATTTTCCAGATATGGAAACACTTTCCAGAGCAACTGAGGAAGAAGTTCTGGAACATTGGCGTGGACTTGGTTATTATTCGAGAGCAAGAAATTTACATAAGGCATGTCAAATTGTAACATCCAGATACAATGGCAGATTCCCAGAGACTTTAGAAGAAGCTTTAGAAATTCCAGGAGTCGGTCCTTATACAGCAAGAGCTATACTTTCTATGGCATACGGTAAGAAATATGCAGTGTTAGATGGTAATGTAAAAAGGGTTATATCTAGGATTTTTACAGAATCAGATGAGAAAAAATGGCAAAGTCTTGCCGATTCCTTTCTAAACCTAGACTGCCCAGGCGATCACAACCAAGCCATGATGGAATTGGGTGCCTTGGTTTGTTTACCCAAACCTTTCTGCTCCAAATGTCCCGTCCAAAACTCATGTAAGGCTTTTAAAGAAAACACTATTGATAAATACCCTCCGAGTAAATTGGAGAAAACAAAGTTTGAACTAGAATTGCATTTTTATTTGATTTATAAACAAGGAAAACTTCTCCTTATCCAAGACTCATCCAGAAGATTTTTCAAGAAGTTATATACTCTCCCATTCTTAATTGAAAATGCTAAGTTACCTGCTAAAGAAGCGAAGAATTATCTTAATCCAAGTTATATGAAAGAAATGATAGGAAGACTTCCGTCTGAACTCATACCAGGATCTGCTTCTCACTCGATAACTCATCATAAGATTAAAATCTTTTGCCATAAAACATTTAAGGATCTTCCGGAAGATTTCCTATTGGGGCATAGTCTTGACTCAAAGTGGATAGATAAAGACAGATTAGAAATGGAATTTCCTTCTTCCATAGCGAAAAAGATTTTGAAGTTTTTGCCAGGTACTGGACTCTTTCAAGAATGAGAGAAATCTACATTCGAAAGTTGCATTACGAAGAAGCGCGAATCAAATTAGAGCGAGAAATCCAAGATGCATTTGTCGAAGGTGAAAAATACATTGAAATTGTCCATGGGATAGGGGAAGGGATTCTGAAAAAAATGACAATTGACTATGTAGACAGCCAAGATTTTCTGAAATTAGTAGAGCGGCCTGAGTTTTTAAGATCCAATCCTGGAACTACCATGGTAGAAATCCTCGGACCTTCGAATGAAATATTAAGAAAGTATATAAAATGAGCAGAATGCAAGATTCCATACAAGTTTTAGATGTTACTCTTCGTGATGGAGAGCAGACGCAAGGTGTAAGTTTCTCTAGCGAAGAGAAAATGAACATTGCTAAATTTCTTTTGCAGAAGTTGAATGTCCACCGTGTTGAAATTGCATCTGCCCGAGTTTCCCGTGGAGAATTAGAATCTGTTCGTAAGATTATGGACTGGGCAGCTGGTGAAAATTTAACAGATAGGATAGAAATTTTAGGCTTTGTAGATGGTGGTAAGACAGTTGATTGGATGAAAGAAACAGGAGTTAGAACTCTTAATTTATTGACCAAAGGATCTTTGCTTCATTTAGAAAAACAACTTCGTAAATCTCCAGCTGAGCATTTTAAAGAAGTCTCTGAAGTTATTCAACTCGCCACCAAACAAGGATTTAGTGTAAATGTTTATTTAGAAGACTGGTCTAATGGTTTTCGCAACAGTCCAGGGTATGTGCTAGATTTAGTTGGGCATTTGCAAAAAGAACCCATTCAATATCTCTTCCTTCCTGATACCTTAGGAGTTCTATCGCCGGATGAAACCAAAGTAGGTATTGATAGTATTCTTCAGAAATACCCCGAGCAACATTTAGAATTTCATGGGCACAATGATTATGATTTAGCAGTTGCTAACTGTATGGTTGCCGTTCAGTCTGGTGCAAAAGGTATTCATGTATCTGTAAATGGGCTTGGTGAGCGTGCTGGCAATTCTCCTTTAGAAGCTGTAATTACGGCACTGCATGATAAGCTTGGAGTAAAGACAGGAATAGTAGAAAAAGAAATAACTAATGCTAGTAGATTAGTTGAGGTTTTCAGTGGGAAACGAATTTCTGCGAATCGTCCTATTGTGGGTGAGGATGTTTTTACCCAAACTGCTGGAATCCATGCCGATGGGGATAAGAAGGCTAATCTTTATGCCAATCCAATTCTTCCTGAACGATTTGGAAGAACTAGAAGTTATGCTTTGGGCAAGCTCGCTGGCAAGGCAAGCCTTACTGAAAATTTAAAAAGACAAGGATTGGTTCTAAGTCCAGAGATGGAAAAGAAAGTTCTTGACCGCATCATTGAGTTAGGTGATCAAAGTAAGATTGTAACTCCCGAAGATATACCTTTTATTATAGCGGATATATCTGGAAAGTCAGAAAGTATTAGTTTTAAAATTATTACCTGCATTGTCGAATCAGGACTTGGTGCAACACCGAGTGCTAAACTCCATATTCAATACAAAGGCAAGGACTATTCCGCTGATGGAAATGGGGATGGTGGCTATGATGCTTTTATGAAGGCACTTAGGAAAATCAACAAAGAAATTGGGATAGAGATGCCTTCTTTAGACGATTATGAGGTGCGCATACCACCTGGTGGAAGAACAGATGCACTCGTTGAAGCAGTGATCACTTGGAAACGAAAAGACGATCCTATACCTTTAAGAACAATAGGGGTTGATTCTGACCAAGTTGTGGCAGCAATGAAAGCTACAGAAAAAATGATCAATCTTATATTTCCATGATGAATCTCTTAATTGCAGGACTAGGCAATCCAGGTACTAAGTATGAAAAGACTCGTCATAATATTGGATTTATGATATTGGATGATTTTTGTATAAAAGAGAAACTAGATTGGTCAACTAACAAAAACTCTCTCTATGCTAAATTTAATTTTCAAGAAGCTAGTATTCATTTATTAAAACCCCAAGAGTATATGAATCTGTCTGGTAAAGAAGTATCTCGACTCGCAAAGATGATGAAGATTCCCAGTTCTCAGATTCTCATCGTACATGATGAGATTGATATTCCCTTCGCAAAAATCAAAAATAAGATTGGGGGTGGAACAGCCGGTCACAACGGACTTGCAGACATAGTGGAAAGATTGGGAAATTCTGATTTTCATAGACTACGTTTTGGGGTTGGTAAGCCTATTCAACCTGGAATGGATGTTGCTGATTTTGTCCTACAAAAGTTTTCATCAGAAGAAATTGAACAATTGCACACACTTTTCCAAGAGTCAAATAAGAGAATCCAAGATTGGATTCGTGAACAAATCAAAATTGCAACAAAAAATAATTAATCAATATGAATACCATACAACCTGAATCTCAAGTGGATTCCACAATACTGGACAAAGAAACAAAGAATCCTGAGCCTAACAAAGATAAGCTGTCAAAGCAATCCAAAAATTCTGCCAATAGCTTAATCAAATTAGCATTTCAAACCTTTCTTACCATAGTGATCTTGGTATTGATTGTTATTGGTTTGAGTTTAACAATTCGAGAAGAACTTATTTTCTATTCGGAGAAGGTGGTTCACCAAATTGGTTTTTGGGGACTCTTGATTGGAATGCTTCTCAGTGATTCTCTTCCTGCATTTATTCCTCCTGATGCTTTTTTAGTTTTTTCTATAGCCGCAAACTTAGATCCTTTTTGGGTGATAGTCTCTTGTTCTCTAGGTTCCATTATGGGTGGCTGCATATCTTACTCAATAGGCAGATTCATTATTCCTAGGTTTTCTTTAGGAAGAAGGCTAATTCTTCAATATGAAGATAATCTTGTTCCTTATATTCGTAAGTATGGATTCTGGGCGGTTGTTCTCTCTGCATTAACGCCTATTCCTTATTCTTGGATGGCATATACAACAGGTTCTTTCAAAATGAGTTTTCTGCAATTTTTTCTTGGTTCTCAATTTCGAATCGCTAGAATGCTAATATACTACTATGCTATGAGACTGGGATGGTTAGAGATATGAATGAGGGCTTGCTTTTTCCTCCAACTAAGGATGAGCTACTCATTGGTATTCTAAAGCAATACCAACATCCTGAGGGTATACTTCCTCAGTTAAAGCAATATTTAGATGGAAGCATTCCGGAATCATCCTTAGTCTGTTGCCAATCGGGCTGTGATATTTGCAGTGAATCTATCTATATCGCATTGCAAAAGTCTAAAGAAGTTTTGGCAAGATCGGAGTTTCTTGAGTCTTGAATCTTTTCTCTTCATCCTACATACCACTTGCCCATAGACTTAGACCAGAGAGCTTTGATGCTGTCTTAGGTCAGACACGTATCATGAATGATTTGAAGCGCTTGAAAAGGCCTGTCTCTATTTTACTTTACGGACCACCTGGCTCTGGTAAGACGACGCTAGCTCACATTCTTGCAAAATCTTGGAATCTACCAACGCGAACTTTAAGTGCAGTATCTTCAGGAGTTAAAGAAGTTAGGGATGTTTTCGCTGAAGCAGATAGGATAGGGACCATCTTACTTTTCTTAGATGAGATCCACAGATTCAGTTCCAGCCAACAAGATTCCCTTTTAGATGTGGTTGAAAAAGGAAAAATAGTTCTGATTGGAGCAACCACCGAGAACCCTGGATTTAGAATAAATAGACCCCTTCTTTCCAGAATGCAAGTTTTTAGACTAGATCCTCTTTCCGATGAAGCCTTGGATGAGGTTCTAGAAAAGGCGATGATTCTGGAAGGTAAGAGTCGTAGCTTGGATTCCGAGGCTAAGAAATTATTGATTTTAAGTTCTGGCAGAGATGCACGCAAGCTATTAACAACCCTAGAGGCACTTTTTTCTCTGCATGCAGAGGGTAACTTAATCCCATCAGAAGAAGTGAAATCCTATCTCGACTCACGAGTTTTTGACTATGATAAAGACAAAGAAAACCACTATGATCTTATTTCAGCATTTATAAAATCCATGAGAGGTTCTGATCCAGACGCGAGTCTGCTTTATATGACCTTTATGTTGGAGGCAGGGGAAGATCCCTTATTTATTGCTAGACGACTTATAGTTTTTGCTTCCGAAGATGTAGGCAATGCTTCCATTCATGCCTTGCCACTTGCTGTGGCTTGCCTAAATGTAGTTGAAAGAATTGGAATGCCTGAGGCAGCTATCTCACTTGCCCAAGTTACAAGCTTTCTTGCTTCCTGCCCAAAATCAAATGCAAGTTATTCAGCTTGGCATTCAACTAAGAAGTTCATCAAAGAAAAAATATCTCAGCTCATTATTCCCAATCACCTCAGAAATGCTCCAACTTCATTGCATAAACAAGAAGGTGCAGCTAAGGGATATAAATACCCTCATGATTTTCCAGGAAATTTTGTTGAAGAGAATTATTTTCCTGAAGAATTCGCAAATGATCCGCCCCAGTTTTTCTTCCCTACTGAGAATGGTATGGATATAAACCTAAAAACTCAACTCAGGAAGATCTGGTCAGGTTCAAAGTTCAAGAAATATCCATAATTTCCTAAAAAAAACCAAATTCTCTCTTGACTTGTGTCTAAGAGAAAAGAGACACTAGAAACATAAATCAATATGGGAATCGCACCAGATAGTTTTGCTCCAATCGCCTTACAACTTATCTTAGGGATTGGTTTCTCCGCAATCATTCTCATTTTAGCATTTATCATTCAACCGAAGAAGAAAACCAAACCCCAAGATACTTTTGAGTGCGGTGTGGAATACTATGGCGATGCAAGAAGTCTTTTTAACATAAAATTTTATATGGTGGCTGTTTTGTTTATACTCTTCGATATCGAAGCGGTATTTCTTTTCCCTTGGGCTGTGAATCTATTGAACTTTAAAGAAGCGGGCCTGGCTATTTTTATTTTTGTCGAAATGCTTGTATTTTTACTGATACTAGTTATAGGACTCTATTACGTCTGGAAGAAAGGAGCATTGGAATGGGATTGAAGGATTTAATGAGTAAGCCTGGTGAAATGCTAGGTGATATGGCACAGGTTGCAAATCTTGACTCTGTAATTCAATGGGGTAAATCCTATTCACTCTGGCCTTATCCTTTTGCAACAGCATGCTGCGGTATTGAGTATATGAGTACATCTTGTTCTGATTATGATATAGCGAGGTTTGGTGCGGAACGTCCTTCCTTTTCTCCACGCCAAGCTGATATGATTCTAGTGCTTGGAACCATCACTTATAAAATGGCTCCAGTTCTTAGAGAAATCTACGACCAACTAGCTGAACCCAAATATGTCATCAGCGTAGGAGCCTGTGCATCTTCTGGAGGTATGTTTCATACTTATGGAGTTTTGCAAGGTATAGATAGAATACTTCCTGTGGATGTATATGTACCAGGTTGCCCGCCAAGACCAGAAGCCTTACTCGATGCTGTCATTAAACTTCAAGAAAAAGTGAAATCCCAGGGACTTGAAAATCGAAGACAGGAAGTCATGAGAAAGATTCAGGAGATCAACGAAAGAAATCGGCCATTGGTTGTAAGATGATTGAATCGATTCTTACGTTTTTAAAATCGAATTACTCTCATTTTCTTGTAGAAGAAGAAAATAGAAATTCAATCATCCCTCATGTTTTCCTTAAACCAGAAGGGATAGTTCCTGTTTTGGAAGCACTAAAGTCTCATAAGGATTTTTCTTTTAATTACCTAAATGATTTAACGGCTGTTGATTGGCTTGGAAAGAAGAAGATTCGCTTTGAAGTCTTGTATCTAATTCGATCACCTAAAAACAAACACTTCCAGCTCCAACTTCGTGTTCCTATAGACGAGGGAGATTCTGTTCCTTCTATAGTTTCTGTTTTCAAAGGTGCTAATTGGCCAGAGAGAGAAATCTACGATTTGTTCGGAATTCCTTTTATCAACCACCCCAATTTGGAAAGAATTGTTCTGCCTGATAATTTTGTGGGATATCCCCTTCGTAAGGATTACCCTCTGGAAGGACCTGGGCAAGATTATTTGATCCAAGACCTTTTGCAAATCCATATCCAAGATGATATTTCTAAGGAAGATTAATTATGGTGATGTATGATAAGACCAAAGCCCATTTCAATGAAAAATTTAAAAATCTTCCAGAAGGACACCTACTTGTTAACCTAGGACCTTCTCATCCAGCTACCCATGGAATCCTACAGAATGTAATACAAATCGATGGGGAAAGAATCGTCGAAGCGGAATCCGTTATCGGATACGTTCATAGATGCTTTGAAAAGTTAGGGGAAAGATACGATTACAATCAATTTCTTGTCTGTACGGATCGTATGAATTATGTATCTACACCAATGAACAATATTGGTTGGATACTAACTGTGGAGAAGATGCTCCAAATAGAAGTTCCTGATAGAGTAACCTATGTTCGTATGATAATCTCTGAGTTATCCCGAATCATGGATCACATTGTCTGTGTTGGGATTCTAGGGGTAGATATTGGAGCTTTTTCGGGCTTTCTTCACTTATTTCATCATAGAGAAAATATTTACCAGGTTCTAGAGAAGCTAACAGGAGCCAGGCTCACAACAACATTCTGTCGTGTTGGTGGGATGGAAAGGGACATCTATCCAGAATTTATTGATGAAATACAATTGGTTTGTAGAGAACTCAAACCTGCCTTAGAAGAATTCAATAATTTATTAATTCGAAATCGTATCTTTCAAGATAGAACTGCAGGCATTGGTGGACTATCTCAAGAAGACGCTATAGCGTATGGATATTCTGGTCCTAACCTTAGAGCTACTGGAGTTGATTGGGATATTCGAAAAGACAAACCTTATATGCTTTATGATAAGGTAGATTTTGATATACCAGTTGGTGAAGATGGTTCCGTACTGCATAGAACTTTGGTTCGTATGGAAGAAATGCGTCAATCTATAAGAATTATTGAACAGCTTGTTCCCAATATTCCAGAAGGCAATTACCATGCTGATCTCCCTCATATCTTTCTTCCATCCAAAGATAAAGTTTATAAGAATATGGAAGAGCTAATCTATCATTTTAAGATTATCATGCACGGTATTAAAGCACCAGTAGGGGAATGTTACCTTGCAACAGAAGCCGCAAATGGAGAGCTGGGTTATACAATTATCTCAGAAGGTGAAAAGACTCCATGGAGAGTCCATGTTCGTAGACCTTGTTTTTGGTATTACCAATCTTTTCCTGATCTAGTTAGAGGTGGGCTACTTGCGGATTCCGTAGCTACTATGAGCTCTTTGAATGTAATTGCTGGGGAGTTAGATTGTTAATGGATTACCAATTCTCAGCTAAAAGTGAAGAAACTTTTCTAAAAATTAAGGATCAATTTCCAGATAAAAGATCTTTGATCTTACCCTGCTTGTATTTTTTGCAAAGAGATAGGGGTTTTGTTGATAATGATGGTATGCAATACATTGCTGATCGAATAGGATCGCCCATTTCCTTAGCCCATGTTTACGGTGTTGCTACTTTCTATACAATGTACAATAAGAAACCAGTTGGAAAGTTCCATGTTCAAATATGTTCGAATATTTCTTGTTATCTTTCTGGTTCTGATTCGGTAACCAAAGAATTTTGTAAAACACTCGGCATTGATAAAGGACAAACAACCAAAGACAAAGCCTTTACAGTTGAGGAAGTTCAGTGTTTGGGAGCTTGTGGATTTGGTCCAGTAGCTCAAATCAATGATCGTTATTATGAAAATCTCAAACCACAAGATGTATCTGCCTTGATCCACACTTTACAGGCAGAGGGGCAATAATATGGCTGAAAAACTCTTACTCACCAAACACATAGATCATCCCGAATCACATACTCTGAATCACTACCAATCTGTAGGAGGATATAAGTCGGCTCAGAAGGCACTTAGTTCTATGGCTCCAGATGAAATTGTAGCACTTGTTAAGGATTCAGGGCTTAGAGGTCGTGGTGGAGCAGGTTTTCCTACAGGTATGAAATGGTCATTTATCCCTAAGACAGATAAGCCAAAATATTTAATCTGCAATGCGGATGAGGGAGAGCCCGGTACTTTCAAAGACCGTAAGCTACTAGAAAATCTTCCTCATATGTTAATCGAAGGGATGGTGATAGCTGCAAAAGCCATTGATTGCCACCAAGGTTATATTTATATCCGTGGTGAGTTCAATAAAGGAATTGACCTTGTTTCTTTTGCTGTGGACGAGGCTTATAAGGCTGGGCTTTTAGGGAAAAATATTCTAGGCTCTGGCTACAATTTTGATTTAGCTGTCTATGCAGGAGCGGGTGCTTATATTTGTGGGGAAGAATCAGCCCTGATCAACTCTCTAGAAGGAAGAAGAGGTCATCCAAGACTCAAGCCTCCTTTTCCTGCTATATCAGGACTGTACAATTGCCCTACGGTTGTAAATAATGTTGAAACATTATGTAATGTTCCTCATATTTTAGAAATGGGTTCCGCTGAGTATAAGAAGATAGGAACTGAAAAGTCACCTGGAACTCGAGTTTTTTCTGTGAGTGGACACGTAAATCGACCAGGAGTATATGAAATTGAACTTGGCACTCCTTTAATGGATCTTATCAATATACAATGTCAGGGAATGAAGGATGGCAAGAAACTTAAGGCTGTTATCCCAGGTGGTTCATCAGCTCCTATATTAAATGCCGAAGAAGTGCAAAAGGCAAATATGGACTTCGAATCTATAGCTTCCTTTAAAAGTATGCTAGGCTCAGGGGCTGTCATTATCCTTAGCGAAGATGCAGATCTCGTTGAAACTACTTACAGGCTAGCTTCCTTTTATGCACATGAATCTTGTGGTCAGTGTACTCCTTGCAGAGAAGGGACACACTGGGTCAAAGATCTTCTAAATAAAATCAGAATAGGGGAAGGATCTCAGAAAGAATTAGATCTGATACTATCTCTTTCAAGAAATATGGAAGGTGGAACTACAATTTGTCCACTTGCTGATGCCTGTGTAATGGCTGTTAGACCAACCATCCAAAAGTTTACAAGTGAATTCACTTCTAGATTTAAATTGGAAGCTCATAAAACAGAACAAAAAGAATTAATAGGACAGCACGGATAGTATAAGTATGGATATAAGTGTTCTTTTCGTTTGGATTTTTAAAATTGCAAATTTCTTTATCATCATTCTCACAGGTGTTGCGTATTATACCTTAGCAGAAAGAAAATTTGCTGGTTTTATCCAAGATAGACCAGGTCCCAATCGGGCTGGAATATTTGGTTTACTTCAACCCTTAGCTGATGGAATTAAATTTCTTACCAAAGAAGAAGTGATTCCAGCTAATGTTTCCAAGGGCATGTATCTTCTTGCACCTGCGATTTCTATGACTTGTGCCATTCTAGCATGGTCGATTATTCCTTTTGGAGGAACCATTCCTCTGCCTGAATTTTTGTCAAGCCTTCTTGGAACCAATACCTTAGATCTTCAAGTTGCCAATCCAGATTCAGGAATCTTAATTTTGATGGCTATTTCTGGTCTTGCAGTTTACGGTATCATGATTGCAGGATGGGCAAGTAATAACAAGTATTCCTTATTAGGTGGAATTCGTGCTACAGCGCAAATGATTAGCTATGAAATACCCCTAGGTTTATCTTTGGTTGCCATAATTGTAATGACCGGTTCTCTTCGTTTAACGGATGTTAATGATATGCAGATCGGTTTATGGAATATCTTTACCCCTCCAGGATTCATAGGTTTTTTTATTTTCTTGGTAGCAATTTTTGCTGAAACAAATAGAATGCCCTTTGACCTTGCCGAAGCTGAATCTGAGTTGGTAGTTGGATTTCATACTGAATATGGTGCCTTCAAATTTGCCTTATTCTTTTTGGCTGAATATATGAATATGATTACAATGAGTTGCATTACAGCTCTTTTGTTTTTTGGTGGGTACAATGTTCCTTTCGGAATTCTGGAAGGGTCTGTTTATTTGCCAATCTTAGGTGTAGTATTTTTTCTAGTTAAGGTTTTGTTTTTTGCCTTCTTTTTTATTTGGGTTCGATGGACGGTTCCAAGATTTCGCTATGATCAACTCATGACAATAGGTTGGAAGAGGCTGATACCTTGGTCTTTGTTTAATGTTTTTCTTGCAGCTTCCTATATTGTTTTTTTCAAAGATTCATGGTGGTTATTATTTAATTAAGATGAATGAATTTAGTCTTTCACAAATATTATTTTATTTCTTTGGCAGTATCTCTGTAGTTGCAGCTCTAGGTGTGATTCTAAATCGAAACCCTATTACAGCTGCTGTTCTGCTTGTTCTAACTTTTTTTTCTTTATCTGCTATCTACGCTATCATGGGTGCTACCTTTATTGCTACCATGCAGATCCTAGTTTATGCAGGTGCAATTATGGTATTGGTTGTATTCGTGCTTATGCTTCTTTCCTTAAAGACTGAAACTATATCTAAAGTTTGGGAATTTCCACTTAGAAAAGTCTTTCTATTCTTTACAGTGGGGATATTATTGCTATTCCTCGCTATGGGTGTGAGCATAGGGGTTCCTCATGGAAAGGTTTTGCCCAAGGGTGTAGATGCAACAACAGGAAAGTATGAGTACAAACTATTAAATGAACAAGGCCAAGCGACTGAATTTTCAGCCAAGGGCAATGTGGCTGTTGTTGGAGCATCTACCTTTATTGATTATTTATTGCCTTTTGAGATGATATCTATCCTGCTTCTTGTTGCAGTTATAGGTGCTGTGATTCTTGCTAAGAAAAAATTGGAGCAACAATGATAGATTCAAGTATTGAAAGTATTCCTCTTAATCATATCTTAACCTTAGCTGGAATTTTATTTTCCATAGGTGTTGCAGGAGTCCTAACTCGACGGAACGCAGTTTTGATTTTTATGAGCGTTGAATTGATATTGAATTCGGTGAATCTCGTTTTCGTTTCTTTCTCAAAAGTGTTAGGAACTGTAACTGGAGAGGTTATTGTGTTCTTTGTTATGGCATTGGCTGCTGCTGAAGCGGCTGTAGGATTAGCAATTGTGATTGCAATCTTTCGACAAAAGAAAACATCGAATGTTGATGAAATTAATTTACTTAGGGGCTAAGTTATGTTAGATCTTTTTTACTTAGTTATCCTACTCCCACTACTCGGTTTCTTGCATAATGGTTTATTGATTCGAAAGATTCCAAATCGTGTAGCTGGAACTCTAGGTTCTTTGGCAGTTTTCATTCCATTTCTAATTACATTGGGTGCATTTTTTGAATACAATCCAATGATACGAAAAGACCCACATCTTTTTACTTTAATTCCTTGGATAGAGGTTGGAAGTTTCAAGGTAGATTTTGCATATCAGGTTGACCATCTTTCCTTATACATGACTTTAATCATTACTGGGATTGGTTCCTTGATTCATCTATATAGCATAGGTTATATGAAAAAGGAAGAAGGCTTTGTTCGTTTTTTTTCTTACTTGAATTTATTTATTTTTTCTATGTTGAACTTGGTTTTAGCTGATAATTTAGTTCTGACTTTTCTAGGTTGGGAAGGGGTAGGTCTTTGTTCTTACCTTTTGATCGGCTTTGACTACCACAAATCGGAAGCAGCCTCTGCAGGTATGAAAGCATTCGTTGTGAATCGAATGGGTGACTTTGGTTTTATACTGGGCATGGCTTGGATCTACTGGCTAACTGGTTCTCTTCGATACACGGATATTTATGCAACACTTCCCATTATAGACGAGTTTCAGATATATGTGAATTGGATAGCATTCTTCTTTTTTATAGCCGCTGTTGGAAAGTCAGCTCAGATTCCTCTTTACGTTTGGTTGCCTGATGCCATGGCTGGACCTACACCTGTATCAGCTTTGATACATGCAGCAACCATGGTAACTGCTGGTTTATTTTTAATTGCACGATTGAATATTATCTATATGAATGCGGAACTAACTTCATCCCTCATTGCATGGATAGGTGGAATCACTGCCTTTTTCGCCGCGAGTATAGCAATCTTTCAAAATGATATTAAGAAGGTTTTAGCTTATTCAACCGTTTCTCAGTTGGGTTATATGTTTATGGCTATGGGGGTTGGAGCTTATGTGGGTGGACTTTTTCATGTAATGACCCATGCCTTCTTTAAAGCTCTTCTTTTCTTAGGGGCTGGATCTGTTATCTTAGGTCTCCACCATGAGCAAGATATCAGCAAGATGGGCGGAGTGATGAAGCATATGAAAATCACAGGAATCACATTTTTAATAGGAACTCTTGCTATCTCAGGTCTCCCTCCCTTTAGCGGTTTTTTTTCCAAGGATCTCATTCTGGAAAAAGTATTTGCACAGTCACAATATGGAATTTTTCTTTGGATACTTGGCGCTTTAACAGCTTTAATGACCTCCTTTTATATGTTTCGATTATTGTTCTTAGTATTTTTCGGTAAAGAAAGGTTCTCTTCTAATAATCATGATCACTCTTCTAAACATTCCGAACATTCTGTCCATGAATCTGCACTAACAATGACCTTGCCTTTGATGATTCTTTCTATAGGTGCAATGTTTGCTGGATTTTTTCAAACCCCATTTTATGCAGGTGGAATCACTCTATTAGACCAGTATTTTTCTCCTATCTTTCAATCAGGTATCCAACTTAAGGAACATTGGTCTCTAATAATCCCTTCTAATTATTCATCTGAAACAATGCACCTTAACCATTTTACAGAACTTATTTTAGTTTCTATATCAATTGCTTTTGCATTTTTTGGACTTGTGATTGCTTACATCAAATTTATTAAAAATCAACAAGTTCCGACTATAGAAGTTGTTGGTTTCAAAAGAGTTTTGACCAATAAATATTTTATTGATGAGATATATGATTTCCTCTTTGTAAAATCATATATGCGAATGAATCGCTTTATTGCATTTACACTTGATGCCAAAATAATAGATAAATTCTTCATGAGCCTTGGTCTGGGATTCGGAATCATCTCTGGATTATTTCGAAAAGTTCAGACTGGCTTCGTGGGAGATTATGCCTTGTACATAGTTCTTGGAGTGATAGCCATCCTTTCTTTTGTTTTAGTGAGGGGTGTGTAAATGCCTGAATATATTTTAAGTATAATTCTTTTTCTTCCTTTAGTTTCAGGACTAATCATTCTTCTTCTTAAGCGAAATTCAACTATTATCTGGTTATCGACAGTAACTTCAGCCATTACAACTTTACTAAGTGGATTATTGGTTTTACAATTCAATGCCAATGAACCTGGATTTCAATTTGTCCATTGGATTCCCAATTGGATAGTATCGGGAAGACTTAGCATAGATTATATGATTGGTTTGGATGGACTTGGACTATTACTTTTCTTTTTAACCTCATTTTTATTTTTTCTATCGAGTCTTACAACTTGGAAGAATATAAGCATTCGAATTAAAGAATTTCACTTTTGTTTATTGCTTTTAGAGTTTGCAGTTCTTGGAATTTTTTCAGCTCTAAACACGGTCTTGTTTTATGTATTTTGGGAATTAATGGTTATTCCTATGGCTTTGATGATTGGAGTTTGGGGTGGGGAGAAGAGAATCTTTGCTGCTGTAAAATATCTCATTTTTTCAATGGCTGGTTCTCTGCTTATGCTCGCAGGAATCTTAATTCTTTATTTTAAGACAGGAACAACTTCTATAGAATCCCTTTCCTTGATTTTTTCCGATCAGTATTCTCCTGAGTTGAGAATCTTCGTATTTGTATCCTTCGCACTAGCATTCTCTATAAAGATTCCAATTTTTCCTTTGCATACTTGGATGCCAGATGTGCATACTGAGGCACCTACTGTTGGTTCGGTGGATCTTGCTGGCGTTTTATTAAAGTTAGGCATTTTTGGATTTGTTCGTTTTTTAATTCCTTTCTTTCCTGAAATATCCCTCCAAGCACGTGAGATATTCGCAATTTTGGCAACGATAGGAATACTTTGGGGAGCCTTCTCCGCAATGGTACAAGAAGATATCAAAAGAATCATTGCTTACTCATCCTTATCCCACTTAGGCTTTACCTTACTTGGCTTAATGAGTTTTACGGAAATGGGAGTAGCTGGAGCTATGCTTCAATTAATCTCACACGGTATTTCAACAGGTATGCTTTTTATCCTAATTGGTATCTTCCATGATAGAACGTCTACTCGTCAGCTTTCAAAAGTTGGTGGCGCAGCTAGTTTCTTGCCTGTTTTCAGTGTTTTCTTTGTCATTGCCATGCTTTCTTCTGTTGGGCTTCCAGGTACCAATGGTTTTGTTGGAGAATTTCTGATATTGATGGGAACCATGAAATACAATTATATCTTAGGAAGCATAGCAGCAACAGGTGTTATATGGACATCTGTTTATCTTCTTTGGCTTACCAAGAAATTTATCTTTGGCAAACCCATGGATTTACAAGGTCGCAGTGTAAAAGACATAGAATTCAGGGAATATATAATTTTAATACCATTGGTTATTGCAATTTTCGCTATAGGTCTTTTTCCAAAATATTTCCTCAAAATTCTTGAGCCTTCCGTCAATACATATTTAAACTCAGGTTCTGTTCGAATGATAGAAGAAAGAAAGCAAAGCTTGCTAAGTCCTAATTTTGATTATAAATCATTAAGTGCAACTCCTATGAGTTATGAAGATCGTCTAGGGAGATATAAATCTAAATTTGAAATTCCACTACTTGAAAAAATACATAGAATATTTCCTCTTGAAACAGAATCAGATGGAAATTCAATTTTAGAGGAATTTGAAATTGAGAAGTTGGATGAGAACCAAAAAGAGATAGATAAGATAAATGGAGAGAATCCATGAATAACCAATTTCCTATCGCCCAAGATTTTTCAGCGATACTTCCTTTTGCAGTTTTAACAGTTGGGTCTTTATTATTTTTAATCTTCCAATTTATCTTTCATTCTAAAGATAGATGGTTTCTTAGAGTTTTAACCTTGCTTATGATACTTCTATCGGGATATTTTTTCTACCAAGGAAACCAATCGCCAGGAATCGGAAAATACTTTCATGGACAATTGAAAATATCTGAACTAACTATTTGGTTGAATCTATTGTATCTGGGTTCTGCTTTTGTTACAGTTTTAGTTTCTCCCTTAATCTTGAAAGTTCATGATGTTGATTTTCCAGAGTTCTATCCACTTGTATTATTTGCAGCCCTAGGCATGATGTTTATGACCTCAGGGTCCGATTTAATTGTAATATTCATTGGTTTAGAAATTATGAGTCTGAGTTTGTACATTCTAGTTGGGCTAGCTCGTAATACAATTTCTGCCTTAGAAGCTACAATGAAATATTTCCTTCTAGGAGCATTTAGTTCTGGTTTCATGCTCATGGGTATTGCATTTTTATTTGGAGGTTCGGGTTCAACTGATTTAGAAATTGCATTGAGACCTATAGCTTCTAGTGGTTACCAGGCTAATTATACTATGTTAGGCTTAAGTTTGTTTCTTGTAGGAATATTCTTTAAAATGGCCTTAGTTCCATTCCATGCCTGGACTCCAGATGTTTATGAGGGAGCTTTAACATCCATTACTGGATTTATGGCTTCGGGTGCTAAGGTTGCTAGTATGGGTCTTCTGTTAATAGTCTTTATTCAAATTCCATTTGGAGACAAAACTTCTTTTTGGAATTTAGGAATTGGACTAATTGCTATGGCATCTATGACCTTTGGAAATATTGCCGCCTTGCGGCAAACAAACCTTAAACGAATTCTTGCCTACTCTTCTATATCCCATGCAGGCTATGTTGTTGCTGGGATTATAGTTGGGGGAAATATAGAAGTTCTTTATTATCTTTATATTTATGCTATTATGAATTTAGCTGGATTTACTTTGATTGCTTTCTTGGAAAATACCAAATTACATGTTAGTTTAGATTCAATTTCAGGATTGATGACTCAGAAACCATGGATTGCCATTGCACTAACTATTGTATTTCTTTCTTTGGCAGGTTTTCCTCCTTTCGCGGGATTTTGGTCAAAGCTTTTCCTCTTTCAGAAGATAGCGGAATCAGAACAGACTTTCAACTTGATTCTTCTTGTTGTAGCTGTTATGAATTCTGCCATAGCTTTCTTTTATTATATTAAAGTTGTTTTATATAGCTTCATGCTCAAAGAGCAGGGCATAGTGACTAAATCTGAAGAATTAAAACCAAATCTATCATTCATTGTAGTCATTTCTATACTGACTCTACTTATTGCCTTGTCCTGGTTGGTCTTTCATCCATCAAGTTTCGTTTAGGAGAATAATATGGCAGAAATCTTTACTTCAAAATCCCAAGAGACAATCTCTAAACCTGATGAAGTTCGTAATTTCCTTAAGCATAGAGGTATTGAATATCGCTTCTGGGATGCTCATGCACAATCAAAGCCCTTACTTTCAAAAGATAGTCTGAATGATGAACAAAAAGAAGAGTTGTTGTTAAGCTTTGAAAATAGATTTGAAGAATTAAAATCAGAATATTCTTATAAGTCTAGAGATATGATAGTCCTCAATCCAGAAATTCCTGGCTTGGATGCTATGCTTGCAAAATTTGATAAGTGGCATTATCATACTGATGATGAAGTCCGATACATAATTGATGGTTCAGGTATCTTTGGGTTTCATATACAAGGAGAAAAATTTGAGGTTAAGGTGAGCCAGAATGACTTTATATCTGTTCCAGCTAACACAAATCATTGGTTTAAACTAGATGAAAATAAAAAGATCAAGGCAATTCGATATTTCCAAGATATGTCTGGTTGGACCCCTGTTTATATCAATGAATCTGATTTAGTTACTATCCAATAATCATATTAAATTAAATGAGTGATTTTTATTCAAAAGGTTTTCGAATAGAAAATCATAGTAAAAAGTCAAGAATAGTGGGTAACTAGAAATTGAAGACTAGTTTTTCCAAGAAAGGAGCTGAGTTCAAGATTACCCCAGAGATCAATGGATTCTTGCAGGGAGACAATTCGTGACATTCGCTCTGCTTCATTCCAAATAATAAATTTCAAATTTCCCGCTCCCAATAATTTAAACCTGGCATGCTTTCCATTGCCCATAAACGTAAAATTCAAAACCTTAGCTTTTTCAATAGATAAGAGTATAGGTGGATTTCCATGACCTGTTGGTTCTAGGTATTCAAGAACATTGAAAAGATTTTTATCGAGATCTTGGGCTCTAGTTTTTAAATCGCTGATGATTTTCTGAACGGGTGTATCAAAATTTTTGAGCCATTCCACGCTAAGAGAATAAATTTTCTCTTGGAGTTCTGGGATTCTATGGATCTCAACAGAGAAACCTCCTGCCTCTGGATGGCCTCCATATTGATTCAAGATATCTTGAGCTTCTTTTAATAAATCAAGAACATTTTCGGAACCGCAGGAGCGAATGCTTCCTCTGGCTTGTCCATGGTCTGGTGTTATGAAAATTGCAGGTTTTTGAAATGTTTCTACTAATTTAGTAGCTACTATCCCAGAAACCCCAGGCTCTAAATCAGGTTCGTAGCAAAAAAGAATTGGCTTTTCTGTTAGGTGAGCATTTCTTTGGAAAAATTTTTCCGTTTTATAAACATTTCTCTTGGTGCGTTCTTTTCTCTCTTCATTTGTCTTGATCAATTCTTTGATTTTACTTTCAGCAGCTTGATCTGAATCCGCAAGCAAGAGATCGAAGGCAATCTCAGTCTGTCCCATACGTCCAGCAGAGTTCAATAAGGGACCAATTCCCCAGCCTAAATCTTTGGAACTGACTTTCTTTCCTAAAAGTCCTGTATGTGTAAGTATCATTTTGATACCGGGTAGACTAGGGGTATTTAGGTTGGAACTGAGTTCGGAAAGATAATCACAGGCGAGGCGAACCATTGCTCGATTTTCTCCAACCAAGGGCATCATATCAGTGATAGTACCAATACCAGCAAGAGAGCTAAGAGGTGTTAGCTTTCTGAATAAATCAGGAATTTTTTTCAATTGCTCATAGAATATATACAATTCATCTGGAATGGAAGCATTCAGAGAAGTATATTCCTCTTGTATTTTTGCTTCCTTGTTGAATTCAAAAATCTCAGCCTCATTTTCATTTGGATTCTCTATACGAATTCCATTTTGAAAGTATTGTATTTCCTTAGTATTGGAAATTTTATAAATTTTATTGTATTCTAGGCTTTTGTAATAAAGGATAGCTAGGGAAAGCTTCCAAGCAAGAAAAGAAGTGCAAATTTTCTTTTCAGGATAAATGGAGTCTATTCTCTTAGGATTCAATAAGCAAGAATCTATAGTTTGGGAAGGAATCTCGTGGTGGTCGATTACAATAGACTTGATTCCTTGCTTGGCTAAATCATTGATTTCATTAGCATTGCTTGTTCCAAAATCCAAAGTTATCAGTAGCTTGGGTTTAAACTTTTTTATTTTTAGAATTGCTTCTGGGCATAAACCATAAGCCTCATTCTTAGATGAGGTTGTAGCCTCCAACTGAATACTAGGGAATTCCTTCTTCAGAAAATGGTATAAAATTGCTGTGGAACTAACACCATCTGTATCCCTATCCCCATAAAGAAGTATTTTTTCTTCATTCTCTATAGATGCTAATAATTGCTTAATCGAAGGGATAATGTCTGGTAATAAAAAAGGTGAATGAAAGAAGATAGCATTAGAAATTCCTTTTTTAAAAAATTGGAAAGAATTTATTTCATGAGAATCTAGCCCCTTGGTTCTCTTCTGAATTAAAAATTCTCTAATTTCGGTTCCAAGGGTGAAGTTTTGTAATAAATATCCATGTTCTGGTTGAATTGACATCTACATGCTACAATTCCCTAAGAACTTAGATCCACTTTCCACTTCAAGATTGGGACTTTTAATATCGCCTATCAACTCAGATGGTTTCTTTAATTCAATTTTCTCTTTGGCATTTACGTTTCCTTTTACTTTGCCTTCAACAACTAAGACTCCTACTTCAATATCAGCTTCTAAGGAACCTGTTTCGCCAACAATCAATTTGCCTGTTGTTTGAATCGTTCCTTTAAAATTACCGTTAATCTTTAATGTGTTGCTGTAAACCAAGCTTCCTCGAAAGGAAATATCATCACCAATCACTGTATCTATCGATTCTTCTCTCATAAAACCTCTAAGGAATTATTTCCAGTATATAAAGATTTGGCAAGATGTTTGTTTAAAAAATTTAATTTTTTTTTAGTTTTCCCTTATCTGGTTTCTTGTTTCCTGGTAATAATTAATAAGATTTTTACATTTTATTAGTTATTAAATTATATGATTGAAAGCATTATTCAATTTTCTATCAAAAATAGATTCGCAGTTATCTTAGGCACCTTCTTCTTTGTCATCATTGGACTTTTCAATGCCGCTAAACTTTCCATAGACGCTGTTCCAGATATAACAAATGTTCAAGTATCTGCGGTTACATCTTCCCCAGGACTATCTCCACTTGAAGTGGAACAATTTATAACCTATCCAATTGAATTGGAATTCAATGGTATGCCTAAGGTCAGAGAGATACGCTCTATTTCAAGGACTGGTGTTTCTGCTGTAACAGTTATATTTGAAGATGGAACAGATATCTATTTTGCAAGGCAGCTTGTGAATGAACGTCTTAAGATGGCGGAAGAAATTATACCCAAGGGATATGGGAAGCCTGAACTTTCACCTATTGCTACTGGGCTTGGTGATATTTACGAGTTTACTCTTTCTTCTGAAAAGCATACCAAAGAAGAACTAAAGACTTACATGAAATGGGAGATAGCTCGCCAGATACGTTCTGTTAAAGGAATTATTGATGTAAATATATACGGTGGGGACGAAAAGCAATACCAAATTAAAATTGATCCCCGTAGGTTACAAGCTCTCAATTTGACTTTAAGTACGATAGCTGAATCATTAGAATCTGCTAATATGAATGTTGGTGGTGGTTATATTTCCAAAGGTGAAGAACAAATTGTAATTCGAGGAGAGAGCCAGTTTAAGACTGCTGACGAGATTCGTAAGGTTGCCATTCGTACCTCGAGGGATGGTATTCCTGTATTACTTGGACAAATCGCAGTCGTCGAGGAAGGTCCAGCTCTTCATTTTGGTTTGGCTACACAAAATGGTAAAGGGGAAGTAGTAACTTGTACTTCCATTATGCTTATGGGAGAAAATTCCCTCGAAATAGTAGATTCAGTGAAGACTCGTGTAGAAGAAATAAAAACGAAACTTCCTGAGGGAATGGTGATTACTTCTTTTTATGACAGATCTGAATTTATCTCTCGTACCTTAAGTACAGTATTCACAAATCTAATAGAAGCCGCTGCCCTAGTATTGCTTATTTTAATTGTTACCTTAGGAAGTATCAAAGGTGCACTTGCGGTTGCCCTTGCAATTCCTGTTTCCATGCTAATCGCAACCATATTTATGAATATGTTTGGGGTTGTTGGTAACTTAATGTCTCTGGGAGCCTTGGATTTTGGATTACTAGTCGATGGATCTATTGTTATGCTAGAATCCGTTTTGCATGGATTCATTTATAAACAAGCAGTCTTAGAAACTCAGAAATCAAAACATGATTTAAATCTTCTGACTGAGGATATCATACTAAGATCTTGTCAAAAAGTAGCAAGAGCTTCTACTTTTTCAGTAGGAATTATTCTATTGGTCTATCTGCCTTTGATGACTCTAGAAGGAACCGAAGGAAGAATGTTTCGTCCTATGGCGATTACAGTGGCTCTTGCCCTAGGTGCTGCCTTAGTATATTCTTTAACTACTTTTCCAGCCTTACTTTCTTTAATATATAAAGAGCCGATTTTCAAGGAACCAGCCTACTGGGAAAAGCTTAACCATTACTATGAATCCAAGCTTAATTATGTAATGCAGAAGAAGCTAAGAGCCTTGTTCCTGGGAACCTCAATCACTATTTTTTGTTTGATGTTAGGTGGGCTTTTGGGTTCTGAATTTTTACCAAAGATAGACGAAGGGGAACTTGAAATTGATATAAAAAGGCTTCCTTCAACGTCCCTATTTCATTCTAAGCAATTGAATACTGAGCTTGAGGCTGTGCTACTTACAATCCCTGAAGTATTAATGGCTACTTCGAGAATGGGAAGAGGGGATTCTGCCTCGGAACCTGTTGGAACGGAAGAAGGAACCATAATGTTTAAGCTTCGACCTAGAAAAGAATGGACTTCTGCTAAAGATAGAGAAAGTCTTATGGAATTTATTAAACAAAAAATGGTTACTGCTGTGCCATCATCCTATATTTCTATCTCTCAACCTATTGAGAATAAGGTAAATGCCTTGCTCTCTGGCTCTAAGGCTGATATTGTAATCAAGATTTTTGGTGATGACCTTAATACATTAAAAGATATTGCAGATGATTATGCGCAAAAGTTGAAAAAAGTTCCAGGATCGGCTGATCTACGTGTTCAAAGACTTCTCGGATTGCCTTTGCTCGAGATTAAAGCCGATAGAGAAAAGATGGCGAGGTATGGCGTGTCGTCTGAAGAGATACTAACAACTGTTCAAACATTGAGGGTAGGATATGATGTTGGAAAGGTTTATGAGGGTTATAAACGTTTTGATTTGATAATTCGCCTAGATGCCGACGTGAAGGACATGGACGTACTTCAAAATGTTCCAGTCATGTCGAGCACAGGGGAATCCATTCCATTAGGGCAGGTTGCAATAATTGAATTAAATGAAGGTCCATCAGCCCTTTATCATGATGGACTTAAGAGAAGAATCCTCGTAGAGACCAATGTCCGAGGCAGAGACATGATAGGATTTGTAAACGAAGCCATAGATTCAACTTCAGAGATAGAGAAGAATCTCCCTCCAGGCTACAGAGTAGATTGGGGCGGGCAATTTGAAAACTTTACTCGAGCGAAGAATCGACTTTCTATGGTTGTTCCTGTTGCGCTTTTGATTATTTTTGGAATGCTCTTTATTGCTTTTGGTAATATATACTATGCTTTAGGCGTTTTTATCTTAGTTCCTTTCTCCGCAGCAGGAGGAGTTCTTTCCTTAGTGCTAAGAGGCTTACCTTTTAGTATTCCAGCAGGAGTTGGATTCATTGCTGCTGCAGGGATTTCCGTTCTAAATGGAGTTGTTTTTGCATCCTATTTAAAATCGTCTTTAGAGAATGATGAAGATATACATCAAGCAGTAACTAAGGCTGCTGTTGGGACACTTAGGGCAGTCATCACAACAGTGTTAGTTGCCGTAATAGGCTTTCTTCCTATGGCTATAGCTAGCTCTGCTGGTGCTGAAGTCCAAAGGCCTTTAGCTACCGTTGTAATTGGTGGAGTTTTATTTGCAACTATCATGGCACTCTTCCTTCTTCCTCCTGTTTTTCAATTCTTAGTGATTGCAGCTTTAAAACGAGAAGAGTCTAAAGAAGAACAAAAGAAAGAATTAGAGAGGCAGTTCTTACTTGGTAAAAGTTTTCAGAAGGAAACCGTGAGCCAAATTGAACCTGAAGAAAACGACCAAGAGGATGATTCAATTTCAGAAAAGTCTAACAGGGCTAAGAAAAGGAAGAAGAAATGAAAAATAAAAATATCTTTGTATCTCACCCTTGGCATGGAATACATCCAGGAGATAAGACTCCTCAAGAGATGGATGTTTTTATTGAGATGACTCCTATTGACACTATGAAGTATGAAGTAGACAAGGATTCAGGATACATTCGTGTTGACCGTCCTCAAAAATACTCCAACCATTCCCCATCCTTATATGGGTTTATTCCAAGAACCTATTCTGGTGAAGAATCAGCTAAGCGATGTATGGAAAAAATTGGACGCACTGGAATCATTGGTGACGGTGATCCAATTGATATTTGTGTATTAAGTTCCAATCCTATCAATCATGGAAACATCATTTTAACTGCAATACCAATAGGCGGACTTCGAATGATAGATAAGAATGAGGCTGATGACAAAATTATTGCTATTTTGAAAGATGATCCTGTTTTTTCTAACATCAAAGATATTAAAGATCTGCCACAAACCTTAGTTAATAAATTAAGGCACTACTTTCTTACCTACAAGGCAATCCCGGTAGTGAATGAGCATCCTCCAGTAGAGATTCCTGAAGTATATGGTAATGAAGAAGCAATGCAAGTAATACTTGCTGGATTAAAAGACTATGAGCAAAATTTCGGACTCTAAAATATTCTACCTCCTTGTATTCGTGTCTACATTTAGCTTTAATACAGCTGTAGATTCAAAAGATGAAAATTTAAGTCGAATCGATGGTTCTGAGCTTGAAGAAAAAATCGCTAATATGGATCTCACTGAATTAGAGAAGTTTGCAACTGAAAACAATCCTCTTTATCTAAAAGAAAAAACGAATATTGGGAGTGCAAGGGGGGATGTGATTACATCTTCTTTATACTATAATCCTGTATTAGCCATTCAGCAGCAATTTATAGGTGCGAGTAGAAATTCAGGAACGGGACTTCCTGAAACCTACGCAATTTTACAACAACCTATAGATATAAATGGAGTTATTCCTCAAAGAAAGAAAGTTGCACTTCAAGATTTTCAAGTAAGCCTTGCCAATTTTTCCGATTTTGACCGTATTTTCCGTCTTCGCATTCGCCAAAATTATTGGTCTTTTTTATACCTAACTGAACTAATACGATACCAAGAAGAATTCATTGAGAATTACAACGATTTACTAGAACTCACAAAATTTCGGTCTGATAAAGGTGATATATCTTATTTAGAATATGAGCGAATAGAATTAGAGCGTATACAACTTGAAAGGGAATATAAAAATACTAGAATCAATCGGGCTCAAGTTGGCAATCAGCTTAGGGTATTAATCGGAATTCAAAACCCTCAGACAGTTCTAAAGTTCAAAGGCAGATTGGAATTTCAATCTACTAAGGAATTGAAACTTGATCTAAATGACTATTCTATTGAGAACAGACCAGATCTACTCGCTCTACAATTCAAAGAAAATAGAGAGAGATTGAATGTTGAATTGAAAAAGAGGGAAGCTGTTCCTGTATTAACCATTGGTGGTGAAGTAATGAATAAGGGACCTGAAAATTTCATGGGTGTCTATGCTAGTATTCCTCTTCCGGTTAATAACAGAAATCAAGGTGAGATTCTCAAAGCAGAAGAAATTGCTAAGGGCGCTAGGTTGAATGTCGAATCCAAAAGAATAGAAATTCAATCTGAAATTCTTACCGCTAAGCGAGAATTAGCTGTAAGAGAAGAGCAGCTATTAGAATATAGGAAAATCAACCTTTTAGAGAAAAATAAAGGTGTTCAAGAAAAATCACGACTAGCTTACATTCGAGGTGCATCGAATCTTGTAACCTTTCTTGAGGCTGAAAGAAATTATCTTACAGTTTTAAGAACATATTATGAATTAATTTATTTGTATTATAATTCTATAGATATTTTTCGAGCGGCTATCGGAAAATTGAATGAAGAATCTACTTCTGGCCAAAAGAACACTGGTATAAAAGAATGAAACAAACAAAAGTATTTCGAATCGCATTATTAATTTTAGGTGTAGCAATTGCAGTCTATTTCTTTCTTCAATGGAAGGGTAGCGGTAAGGAAGAAGTTAAGGAAGTAACTGCTCCTAAAGAAAGACAAATTCAAATTTCAGAAAGCATTTTGAAAAATCATCCAATCCAAACTACCAGTTTGAAATTAGAAGGTGAATTTGAAGAGGTTCTTCTCCCAGGAAAGGTTTCCTATGACTTAGCTAAGATGGCTAGAATAGGAAGTCGTGTTCCTGGAAGAATCGTTTCCATTTATGTCAATGAAGGTGATTTTGTTAGGCAGGGACAAGTTATTTTTAGCATTCAATCAGTAGAGCTGGGTGATATGGAAGCTATCTACCGTAAGGCGAGTGCAAGAAAAGAAGCCTTACTTTTACAAGCTGAGCGTGCCAAAGAATTGTATGAGAAGAAGGTCACATCTGCAAAAGAATTTGAAATGGCTATGATGGATTACAAAACTGTTAAAACTGAATTAGAGACCAGTCGCTCTGCTTTAGAAAATTATGGATTGAATGAGGCTGAAATCAATGCACTTGTTGGCGGTAAATCTTATTCCTTGAATCTTCCTATCCGAAGTCCAATATCAGGTACTATTACAGAAAGAAATGCAATTTTGGGTCAGGCAGTATCAGTTCGTGACAATCTTTTCACAGTTGCCGATCTTTCTACTCTTTGGATTTTATTAGATGTCTATGAAAAAGATTTAAACCAAATTCGCATTGGTACCCAAGCTGAAGTTTTTCCTGTAGGAAATGAGGCAGATAAAGTTATTGCTAAAGTTGCTCACGTAGGCGAAGTAATTGATCCTGTTAAGAGGACTGCCGAATTACGATTGTTAGTAAAGAATGCCAAAGGTCGACTTCGTCCTGGTCAATCAATTAGTGCGGTCGTTCAAGGTCTAGTTGCCCAAGGTGAAAAGTCAAAATTCTATACTCTTCCAGAGAAATGTGTTCATAAAATTGAAGGGGAGACTATTGTTTTTCTTCAAAATCCAAATGGAACATTCACACCTAGAAAGATTCAAGTTGGACGTTTAGTGGATGATAGGATAGAGGTCATTTCTGGGCTCAGTGAAGGCGATGTAGTTGTGTCAGATGGGTCTTTTTTATTGAAAAGTGAATTTCTAAAAATTTAATTTTGTATTGACATAACATACATTTCCTAGGCACTTGTTAAGTATAATGAAAGAACTTACTGACAAGCAAGAACTCGTATACAAATTTATTACCAATTCAATGAAAGAACGAGGCATGCCACCTACCATTCGAGAGATAGGTGACGAGTTCCAGATAACTGCCAAAGGTGCTTACGACCACTTAAAGGCTATTGAAAAGAAAGGCTTTATCAAGACTCATAAGAACCAATCTCGTGCAATAGAATTAACACGAAATGATGCTCTTGATTCTTTACCATCCCAAGCTATAACCATTCCTGTTTTGGGTAGAGTAGCTGCTGGAATGCCAATTTTAGCTGAGGAAAATGTTGAATCCTATATTCCTGTTCCGGATCGACTGGCGAAGAAACCTGGAACTTTTGCATTAAAAGTAGTCGGGGATTCCATGATAGACGCTGGGATCAATGATGGTGACTTAGCCATCATCCAAAAGAAAGAAACCGCGAGAAACGGGGAAATTGTTGTCGCTTTACTTGATGATGAGGCGACTCTTAAAGTATTCTATAAAGAGTCTGACCATATTCGTTTGGAACCAAGAAATCCTAAATTAAAACCTATCAAAACTAAAAAAGCCATTGTTATGGGCAAATTGATAGGGATTCTTCGTTTTTACTGATTGACGGAGGAAGGGACTCCAAGGAATCTAAGTAGAGGTTTGCTTTTGAACTACAGATTCCTAATTTTTCCCTTATTGATTATTATGCTTTCCTGTGCTCCAGAAAAAGAGCAAGTTACCGATCTTGATCTCAATCGCGTTCTTGAAAAATGGTCTAAAGATCGAATCTCTACAGCTATTGCAATCGAAGAGGGCAAGAAATTGCCCACAGATCGTGAGCTCTTTATCGAAGCTTGCAAGGTTTACAGATTGAATCCTGAAATTGCATTTCAAGTTCTAAAATCAAAAGAACCTAAAATCTATAAATTGGTTCAGGGGGAGATTTGAAATTTTTAAAAAATCTATCGTGGTTGAGTCTGGGATTTTTCCTGGGCTTTCTTATTTTTGCATTTCCATCCAAGGCTAGAGCACTTTCCCAAGATGCAGAGGAGTATCTCCAAATTCTTCATGAAATAGTTTCTTATCTTGAGACGGATTATGTTGAAAAGGTAAATGAGGCTGATCTATATAAGGGTGCAATACAAGGTATACTTTCTTCTTTAAAAGATCCTCACAGTAGATTTCTATCCAAGGAAGAATTTAAAGAACTTCAATCGGAAACTCGAGGATCCTTTGGTGGATTAGGAATAGAAGTCTTGTTCCAAGATGGCAAAATCCTAATTGTCTCTCCTATTGATGATACTCCTGCTTCGCGTGCTGGCTTGCTTCCTGAGGACAAAATTATCGAAATCAATGGAATCAAGACTCAAACTATGAACCTCAATGATGCTATAAGTTTAATGCGAGGAGAAGTTGGTTCAGGTGTTAGTTTATTAATTGAAAGAAAGAATGTAAAACCATTTCCAGTTGATCTTGTTCGTGAAATGATCAAGATACAATATATCAAAAAAGAATATATAAAAAATGAAAAAATTGGTTACATTCGCTTACTTCAATTTATGGGCAAGGATACAACAGCCAAAGATTTTTACCAAGCGATCCAAGATTTAACCAAACAAGGTGCAGAGAGCTTGATTATAGACTTACGAAACAATCCAGGTGGACTCTTGGATTTGGCTGTTCAGCTCTCTGAGATTTTTCTTGATAAGGGCAAAGAAGTTGTCTCTGTTCGTGGACGAGATGGAGTCATGATCCGAAGTTACAAATCAAGTACTGGTTTAGGTAAGTTCTTAGATATTCCAGTAGTAATTCTAATGAACAATGGTTCTGCAAGTGCATCAGAGATTTTGGCAGGTGCTTTAAAGGATCATAAACGTGCTAAATTAGTTGGAACCAAATCTTTTGGTAAAGGATCCGTTCAAAATATCTACAATCTTCCACATGGAACAGGCGTTGCATTAACAATCCAGAAATACTATACTCCTTCTGGTGTATCTATTCATGGCAAAGGTATAGAACCTGATATCCTAATTGAACCTTTTGGTCCTAAGGACGATGATAAGTTTTATTTTGAAAAACTTTCTAAATCAAATCTTTTGAAAACATTTACTAAGGAAAATCCTATTTATTCGAGTATGAAAGGAGATCTTTTTTACCAGAAACTTCAAAAAGAAAAAATACTCCTGTCTGAAGATCTGTCTAAATTTCTTTATTATTCCGAGACCATGATAGGGAAAAAGGCTCCATTGATTACTTTAGAATTTGACCCTCAGTTGAAAGAAGCGATTCAAATCTTGAATTCTTCTAAAAAATAAGGGTATGATAGGTTTAGGTATAGAGTCATCTTGTGATGAAACAAGCTTAGGTCTTGTAAGAGATGGGAAAGAAATTCTACACCTTGCTTTGTATAGTCAAATCGAATCTCATGCGAAATATAGAGGTGTTGTACCTGAGATCGCATCTAGAGCTCATTTAGAAAAAATCAATTTCTTACTAGATGAATGCCTTACTCAATCAGGTTTAGATTTTTCAGATCTTGCTTATGTTGCTGTTAGCCAAAGACCAGGATTAATGGGTTCCTTAATGATAGGTGCTCAAATGGCAAGATGCATTCATTTAGTGCATGGTATTCCTATTGTATGTGTCAATCATTTGGAGGCACATCTTTCTGTTGTTCGATTGAATATAGATCAACTTCAAAATTCCCAAGAAATCAAAACTATTGCCCCCTTTCCTCATCTTGGTTTGCTTCTTTCAGGAGGCAATTCCAGTATTTATATTCATAAAGATTGGAATGACTTGGAGTTGATAGGTGATACTTTGGATGACGCCTTAGGAGAAGCATTTGATAAGGCAGCATCCATTCTTGGATTAGGCTATCCTGGTGGACCCGAAATTGAAAAATTTGCAAATTTTTATGAACAGGAAATTACATCTGGGAGTAAGAAAGCAGAAATCCCAATTCTTCCAAAGTTGCTCAAGTCACAACCTGACCATGAACTCCATTTTTCCTTCAGTGGATTGAAGACAGCCTTATTAAATGCAAAAAAAGATCATCCTTCCATTTCTTTAAATCGATTTTGCTTTGAATTCCAAGAAACAAGTATAGAGTTGGTCTTAAGAAATGTAAAGAATGCGATCAAGAAAACAGGAATTAAGACTGTTGTAGCTGGTGGTGGGGTTTTAGCAAATACCAGACTTACCAGTAAACTAAAGGAATTTGCCTTAGACAATTCAGTCGAAATTTTATTTCCTAAAAATAAGATCCTCAGTACAGATAATGGGGTCATGGTTGCATGTTTAGGATATTACTTATTTACTAAAGGAATTCAGAACGAAATAGACTTTCAGGTTAGTCCAAAGAGGATAGCATAAAATATGAAAAAGAAATTAGCATGGATACCCAATACTTTAACCTTAGGTAACTTGACCCTAGGATTTGTTTCTATTCTTGTAGCATCGGAATACAATGCAGATCATCCTAATCCTATCGGATTATTTAGTCTATCAGGATTTTTAATCATACTTGCTGCTTTATTTGATGGGTTTGATGGAATGGCTGCTAGAGCATTAGATGCAACAACTGAGTTAGGTGCTGATCTTGATAGCCTTGCAGATTTAACCACATTTGGAATAGCACCTGGGGTTCTTATGTACCAAATGGTCTTTCACCAATTCAAAATTGATTTCTTTTCAAGGGAGGATTTATTCCCAGTTGGTATGCTAATTGCTGCTTTGTTTCCAATTTGTGCTGCCTACCGATTAGCAAGGTTCAATGTTGATAGTGATCCTAAATCTTTTACAGGCTTACCTTCTCCTGTAGCAGGAGTTATTGTAGGTATTTTCCCTCTCGCATTTTCAGTGCTACCCGTCCCAGTTTATATATCAATTCCCTTTTTTATCTTAGTTGCTCTTTTAATGGTTTCAACTATTCGCTACTCCAAACCACAAGTTGCTATCCGAGGAAAATTTACATGGGGTAAATTAGGAATTGTTATCACAGGTCTTTTAGTCTTATTAACTGCTATAGGAACTGAGCATTGGCCTTGGGTATTGTATGTGGTTTTATTTCTCTATGTCTTTAGTGGAATCGTATCATTCATTATTCATACCATCCAAGAATTAAAAGTCTAACCTCAAACTATCCTTGAAGTTTGAGTTAAATAGATGGAAAAGAAAGTTCTATTGTCTTAGATCCCATTTTATATCGGGGTTTTTGTTGATTAAAGCTTATGTGTTTTGTAAAAAAGAAAGTTATTATTTAATTATATCCAAATGTTTATCTAAATTTGCTATTCGTAAAATTGTCATAACATCCTTAGATACATTCTTTAACTTCAGGTTACCACTTTTCTCGGTTAAATACTTTTGAGCATTGAATATAGCTCCTATCCCAGAACTATCTAAGTATACAGAATCGCTAAATTCTAATATTATATTAAGATTCCCTTGGTCAGCTTGCTGAATGATGGTATCTTTCATTTGAACTGCATTCTTTAAACTGACACTTCCGTTGATCAGTATCGTGCAGATCCCATTTTCGTTTTTTATTTCTGTAGAAAACATGCTTCCACCCCACATTGAAAGATTTTTGCTCAAATTCAAGAAAAAAAAAGATTTTCAGTGGAAAAACTAAGTGGGTTGCATTAAAAAAGATAAATCTGTTATGA
>PEQN01000025.1 GCA_002786225.1 Leptospira sp.
TTCAAACTCTAAACAAGACAGCATCCAATGAGAATGGACGCAATGGAATTGATCTTCCTGAAACTTTGGATTCTAAAGACAAAACCTCAGAAGATAAAGAAGGTAGAGTTGTATTTTACACTGGAACAACTTGGCTAACAGATCAGTTCATATCTTACAATATGAATCGCAATTTAGCAACTTCTTCTGTTAGTTGGATGTTTCAAGATAAAATGATCCAAGAAATCCCTCTCAAGAAAGAAGAAGTAAAAACAGTGAATCTTACTGACAACCAAAAAATCATGGTTTGGTTTATAGGTATTTTTCTTTATCCTGGGCTTATTATTTCTATTGGATCTTATTATGTAATTTCAAGAAGAAAGAAGTTCAACTATGAATAAAAAACTCATCTATGCAATTCTAGGTTTTGTTTTTTTGCTTCTAGTCCTAGTCTTCACAGAAGAGAAGAAAGAAAATCTAACAGAAGAAGTTTATTGGAAGAAAAATCTTAGAGAAATACAATATGTACCTCCCTCTGATAAGTGGAATAAAGATACCTCAGCTGGCTTTAAATTAGATCATTTTACAATCAAGAAAATAGATGAAGGAGGCATAGATTCTTCTCCTATCTTCTCTATCATTTCAAAATCAAAACTTGGTCAAGAAATAGTTTATGAAGCTGGTTACAACGCTAAGAATACTTTTACTGAACTTTCTGTCCTCAAAATCAAATCTGCTGTAGAGGCAAGTGAGCCTTATCTTAAAGAATTTCAAATAAACAATGAATCCTCTCCAAAATTAATCTTAAAGGAAAAGGCTGAACCATTTGAATTGGTTCTTGGTAAAGAAATTTCAGAAAAATCTCTTACGCCTTATCTATTACAAAATACGATCTTATCTTCGAATTCTTATACTTTTAAAAGATTTGAGTCCGATCTAAATTCCTTTCGAGAAAGACAGCTCGTGAATATCGGTTCGGGAAGTATCCAAAAAATTCGCCTCAATCTCAATGAAGGCATTGTTGAAATTGAAAATTCACCCGAGAAAAATCAAGATGGAAATAACACAAACTCTTGGAGAAGAAACACAGGAATCCGTTTGGTTATTGCTCCTAATTTGGGCGACGAGCTAGATGGCTTACTTAAAGCTTTAAGGATAGAACTCTATCCAGATGAGGATACCAAGGATGGAATCCAGATTATAGAGGAATTAACAAGAGCTGAGACTAAAGAATCATTGGAAATCTGGAATTCAGAAGGTAGGAAAATAAAAATTTTACTTTTCCCTCAAACAAATATCCAAGAAAAAGATTACATACCTGTCCAACGTAAAATCATAGGGATATTAGATGAATTCCCTGCCTATACATCGGTGGAAGTCATACAAAAAATTCGAGAATCAGCACAGAAAATAGGGAAAGCGGAGAAGTGGAACAAACCAATAAAATCAATTCAATAGAAACCACTGCATTCGCCAATCCTTGGTTAAATCTTTTAGAAGATATTTTCTTTAGACCTCACTACGCATTTGAATCCTTTCTGAACAGAGAGGACATGGGAAGTAAAGAAATTTGGAAGTTGCACATTCTTCTTTCTTTACTTGCACCTTTCAGCAATATTTGCTCTAACTTAATTAAAGCGGTCTATACTTTCATTTTAGACAAGATCAATTTTTCTATTTCTGATATCACTTCAGGTTCATTCACGATTTGGATATTCTATGTTATTGCAATCTTTGCAATTCGTTTTGCTGATATCTTTCGGGTTTATTATAAAAGATGGGACAGAACTGTAAATTGGGACCCACCTGTTCCTTGGGTTTTGATGATAGGATTTATACCGTTCACAACTTCTGGATTATTTTTCTTTCTACCTACACCTTTTAACATAGGTATCATGTTACTTTCATTTATCTATTCCTTAAATCTCAGCTACCAGGCCTTGCAAAATATTTCCAATTGGTCAGCCCAAGAATTCTTATCTTACTTACTTCAGGTCGCTATCTTTTTTACTGTTCTTGGCTTAATCTTTACTTTTACTTATAATATTTATAGGACTATCTTCCAATGAAAATATTCTTAGTTGGGATTGGTGGAATAGCAATGGGAAACCTTGCTAGAATGCTTCAAGAAATCGGACATGATGTAACTGGTTCAGATGAAAATTTATATCCACCCATGTCTGATCAACTTTTGGAATGGGGACTATCTCCAAAGAAAGGCTACCACCAAGACAATGTAAAGGAACAAGATTTAGTCATCATTGGGAATGCTATCTCAAGAGGAAACCCAGAAGTGGAACAAGTCTTAAACGATGGAATCCCTTATATGTCTATGTCCCAAGCCTTGAACCATTTCTTCCTTAAGGATAAGAAAGTCATTGTTGTAGCAGGAACTCATGGGAAGACGACTACGACGTTTATGATACATCACCTATTGAAAGAAATCGGAATGAAGCCAGGATTATTCGTTGGTGGCATCAGAAAAGATGGTCATCCTGGTTTCGAAGTCGGAAAAGGTGATTGGTTTGTTATTGAAGGTGATGAATATGATTCTGCCTTCTTTGATAAGGGATCAAAATTTTTACATTACAAACCATTTTATCTCGTACTAACAGCTTTGGATTATGATCATGCAGATATTTTTGCAGACATGGAAGCGATTCGAGTACAGTTCCGAAGACTTCTCAGACTTGTTCCAAGCAAAGGAACTATCCTGTATTGGCAGAATTCTAGTGAATTATCTGAGCTAACTAAATCATTTAAATTTGCACCAGTCATTCCATATGAATTGAATACAAAATCATCTTTTCTCTCTTACAAGAAATCAGGACTACAGTGGAATGAAACACAGCTTCCAATTCGACCGAATATCATGGGGATGCATAACTACCGTAATGCGGAAGCAGCTGTTCGAATTGCAAAATTAGTTGCTCCCAAAAAGATAGAGGAAATTCTCTCTGCGCTTATATCTTTTCCAGGTGTAAAGCGTAGACAAGATGTACGATATGAAGATAGTCATTCTGTTGTGATAGAAGATTTTGCACACCATCCTGTTGCCATTTCAGAAACAGTTAAAGCTGTGAATGAATATTATCGTGGTTATAAGGTGATCAGTTTATTTGAACCAAGATCAGCGACTTCTCATAGAAATGTATTTCAGAAAGATTTTGCTAAGTGCTTTGAAGGCTCTTCTTTAGTCTTTATCACTGAAGTATTCAATACAAAAAAAGTATCCAAAGAATCGAAGTTAGATGTTAAGAAAATTTGCGCCAAAACCTTACAAAGTTCAAGAGCACTCGGCGTATATTGTAAGAATCCCAAAGACTTAGTTCTTAAACTAAAAAAAATGCTACCAGCCTTGAAACAAGATAAGGTTGTCATTCTTGCCATGTCCAATGGAGCCTTTGGTGGAATTTACAAAGATCTCATTGAGATCGCTCAAAATAGGATGGAAAAATAAAATGTCCCTCGTTGAAGAAATTGAAGCCATTTACAAGGAAGCTGTCTCTGAACTCTCTAAATTGAATTCGGAAGATGAACTTGATAACAAGAAAAACCTATTTGTAGGAAAGAAAGGTAAGCTAACGCAAATATTAAAAACTATGGCTTCCTTATCTGTAGAAGAACGAAAGACTTTAGGAAAGCTTGCCAATGAAACCCAAGAAAAAATAGATTCTCTCGTTGCTTCCCAAAGAATTAAGATCAAGGATTTTTTCTATGAAAATACATTGAAGAATGAGTTCTTTGATGTACTAAGACCTATTGCTGAGCCAAATCTTAATGGCACACTGCATCCACTAACTCAGATTCAACATGAAATTGAAGGGATATTTACTTCTATGGGATTTTCAATTATGGATGGACCTGAAGTAGAAACGGATTATAATAATTTTGAAGCACTTAACTTTAAAGCAGATCACCCTGCTCGTGATACCCATGATACATTTTATACCACAGATGGCAAATTGCTCCGTACTCATACTTCTGCTATTCAAGTTCGTGCACTTCGTAACTTGAAGCCACCATTTAGAATCATAGCTCCTGGAAGAGTCTTTCGCTATGAAGAGGTGGATGCATCTCATGAAACAACTTTTTACCAAGTAGAAGGAATGGTAGTTGGTAAAGATATTTCAATTGCAAATCTTATCTATACTATGGAAACTTTACTTTCAGAAATTTTTCAAAAGAAAGTTAAGACTCGACTTAGACCAGGATATTTTCCATTTGTGGAACCAGGGTTTGAGCTGGATATCCAATGCCTAGTATGTGGTGGCAAAGGTTGTTCTGTATGCAAGCACAGTGGATGGTTAGAATTACTACCATGTGGATTGGTTCATCCCAATGTGCTAGAAGCTTGTGGCTTGGATTCCAAAGATTGGACAGGATTCGCATTCGGTTTAGGTTTAGATCGTTTGGTAATGATGCGATATGGGATTCATGATATTCGTTACTTGCATTCAGGGAATCTACGATTTCTGAAACAATTCCAAAGCTAGGGAGACAAAGTAAGTCTTCTGAAAAACCATTTGACTCTTAAAAAGAATTTAACAAAATAGAAGAACTCGGAACAAAGATATGACTCAAAAAAATTCAAAAATTATTTACACTGCTATAGATGAAGCTCCTGCGCTTGCAACCTTCTCATTACTTCCAATTATTCGTGCATACACTCATGGTTGTGGCATTGAAGTCGAGACCAAGGACATTTCACTAGCAGGAAGAATTCTTGCCAACTTTCCTGATCAATTAAAAGAAGATCAGAAGGTTCCTGACTACTTATCAGAATTAGGTGCTCTTAGCCTTAAACCAGAAGCTAATATTATTAAACTTCCTAATATTTCCGCTTCTATCCCCCAGCTTAAGGCTGCCATTGCCGAGCTGCAAGAACAAGGATACAAAATTCCTGATTATCCAGAAGATCCTAAAACAGATGCAGAAAAAGAAATTAAGAATCGTTATGCGAAAGTTCTTGGATCAGCAGTAAATCCTGTTCTTAGAGAAGGAAATTCAGACCGCAGAGCCCCACTCTCCGTTAAAAATTATGCAAAGAAAAATCCCAAAACAGTTCCTATGAAGCCTTGGAGCAAGGATTCCAAATCTCATGTTTCTCATATGGAAGCTGGTGATTTCTATGGAACTGAAAAATCCATCACTATTGAAAAGGATACTACAACCAAGATTGAATTCATTTCTAATGACGGAACTTCAACTATTCTCAAAGATAATCTCAAATTGATCCAAGGTGAGGTTTTAGATAGTTCTGTATTGAGTGCAGCATCGCTTCGCAAATTTTTCCAAGAACAAATCGAAGATGCAAAATCAAAAGGTGTATTGTTTTCACTTCACTTGAAAGCAACTATGATGAAAATGTCTGATCCAGTTATATTTGGACATGCTGTAACGACGTTCTTCCCTGAGTTATTCGATAAACACAAAGAAACTTTCCAAGAACTTGGTATAAATCCAAATAATGGATTAGGCGATGTCTATAATAAAATCACGAAACTTCCTGATTCCAAAAAGAATGAGATAGAAACAGATATTCAAAACATCTATAAGAACCGCCCCAAGATTGCCATGGTTGATTCTGACAAAGGAATCACAAATCTTCATGTTCCAAACGACATTATCATAGATGCCTCTATGCCTGTTGTGATCCGAGATGGAGGTCGCATGTATGATACAGAAGGCAAACTTGCAGATACTAAAGCAGTGATTCCTGATCGTTGCTATGCGGGAATTTACCAAGTTGTGATTGAGGATTGCCAAAAGAATGGAGCCTTTGATCCAACCACCATGGGCACTGTTCCCAATGTTGGACTCATGGCACAGCAAGCTGAAGAATACGGCTCACATGACAAAACTTTCATTGCTAAAGGAAATGGTAAAATTGTAATCACTGATTTATCTGGTAAGGTTCTACTGGAACAAAAAGTAGAAAAGGATGATATCTTTAGAGCTTGCCAAACAAAAGACGCTCCTGTTAAAGACTGGGTGAAGCTTGCGTATAACAGAGCTAAAGCGACAGGATCGCCAGCAATTTTCTGGCTAGATTCTAAGCGTGCACATGATGCTGAAATAATTAAGAAAGTAAATCTTTATTTAAAAGATTTTGATACAAAAGGTCTTGAAATAAAAATTCTTCCACCGGAAGAAGCTATGAAGCTTTCTCTAGAGAGAATTAGAGCTGGAAAGGATACTATCTCGGTAACAGGTAATGTTCTTAGAGATTACCTTACAGATCTCTTTCCTATTCTTGAAATAGGTACAAGTGCGAAAATGCTATCTATAGTTCCACTTATGAATGGGGGAGGATTATTTGAGACAGGTGCAGGAGGATCTGCTCCTAAACATGTGCAACAATTTCAGTCTGAAGGATATCTGCGTTGGGATTCTCTTGGAGAATTCTCTGCCCTGGGTGCCTCCTTAGAACATTTAGCAACTAACTTCAATAATCCGAAAGCTCAAGTTCTTGCAGATAGTCTTGATGCCGCTATTGGGAAATTTCTTGACAACGACAAATCTCCTGCTCGCAAAGTTGGCGAAATTGATAACCGTGGAAGCCACTTCTATCTTGCCTTGTATTGGGCTCAAGCTCTAGCAGCTCAATCAAAAGATAAAGAACTCCAGGATAAATTTATTAAAATTTCCAAAGAACTTGAAGTGAATGAAGAGAAAATCAACCAAGAATTGATTGGATCCCAAGGCAAGCCAGTTGATTTAGGTGGCTACTACCATGTGGATGCTAAGAAAACATCAACAGCTATGCGTCCTAGTCCAACCTTTAATTCCATCATTGATGCAATGGCAAAGAATTAAATCTTCAATGACAAATACCAAAGATATCTAGAACTGCTTCTTGATATCTTTGGGTAGGATAAACATTGTTATGTTTCCACCTTATAAGTTGGAACCTTATTGGATTTAGCTAGGAATTTTTCCCACATCTTCTTAAGCTCTAAAGAATTAATTTCCCGCCAATATTGGTTGCTGTAATCTTTAACCAAGATTCCAAATTGCTTTTTTTCTTCTGGGGACATTACAATTCCAAAATCTTTCTCCAACATATAACTCACTCCACCCTTTCCTGATTGTGAATTGATTCGAACAACAGCAGTATAATCTTTGCCTATGTCTTTTGGGTCAATGGGTATGTAAGGGACTTCCCATTTTATTTCCTTATTATAATTTGAATGAGAGTTATATTCATTCATAGACTTGGAGTTCAATTGAGCTTTAGAATTAAGATCCAAGAATCCTTTATGAATTGCATCTTGGTGTGAGCCAGAGAAGGCTGTAAAGACTAATTCACCAACATAAGGATGTCTCTCTGGAACTTTAAGCTTATTGCACTTTTCAAAGATACGGATGGTTTCTTGTACATTGGAGAAATCTAAACCAGGATCTATTCCTTGGCTATAGAAGTTCAAGGCTAAGTTAACTATATCAGCATTACCTGTCCTTTCTCCATTTCCTAAAAGAGTACCCTCTATTCTATCAGCACCAGCTAACAAACCTAATTCGGAAGCAGCTACCCCAGTTCCCCTATCGTTGTGAGTGTGTAAGCTTAAGGTCACAGCCTTTCGATTTTTTAAATTTTTACCAAACCATTCTACTATATCCGCATAGACATTGGGTGTATAAACTTCTACTGTAGCAGGAAGATTGATACAGATTGGTTCTTCTTCTGTTGGCTGAAAAACTTCAATTACTCTTTCACAAATCTCTAAAGCATATTCTGGCTCAGTGGATGTAAATGATTCAGGAGAATATTGAATTCTGATTTTAGTATGGCCATTGTTTTCAGCTTCCAATTTTAAATCTAAAATTAAATCAGCAGCCTCAACTGCTAATTGGATAATCTCTTCTTTCGATTTCTGAAATACGATACGCCTCTGTACTTCGGATGTAGAATTGTAGAAATGGACTATCCCATTTTTGACACCATGCAATGATTCAAATGTTCTTCGGATTAAATCTTCTCTAGATTGAGTTAAGACTTGAATCGAAACATCATCTGGAATATGATTCTCTTCTATTAATTTGCGTACAAATTGAAACTCAGTTTCTGAGGCGGATGGATAGCCAACTTCAATTTCCTTAAAACCAACTTTCACCAAGTACTGAAAGAATTCTAATTTCTCATCGATGTTCATTGGTGTTATTAAAGCTTGGTTCCCGTCTCGTAAATCTACACTACACCAAAGAGGAGGTTTTTCTAATTTCTTATCTGGCCATTGTCGCTCTGGATAATGGAATTTAGGAAACGGTTGGTACTTGCCTGCTAAGGGCATTCTTTTTATAAAATTGTTTGGCTTTGTATTCATTGCATTCTCCTTTGCGAATATAGGTATTTCCTTAGGATATTCATTTCGAAATCCTAGATAATTAAAATCTTAGAGATTGAGAAGGAGGAGAGAGAGCAGCAGAAGATTAGGAGAGAGAAGAAGAAGTGAAGCAGAAGTTGTAGAGTTTGTGGAATGCACGGATTTATGAGAAGACAAAGAAACAGAGGATCTATTTGTATTGGAATAGAACTCTTTCTCTGTCCTTGTTACTTTTTCAGAGGTCTTACTGTTCATATTTCCAAGTTCGGAATTTCCTTTCTTTTTGTCAAGAGTATTTTACAGAAATTCTCTTTTACAAAATTAACCATCCTACTCGAATAGGAAACAATGAGTTCAATCCAATTATCATCACCCATCTTAGTTACTGGGGCTTCCGGTTATGTGGCATCTTGGATAGTAAAGTATCTACTTGAAGATGGCTATAAGGTTCATGGAACAGTTCGTAGTTTAAAAAGTATTGATAAAATAGACCATCTTCTTGCCTTACAGAAAAAATTTCCAAATCGACTTGAACTCTTTGAGGCAGATTTATTAGAACAAGGAAGCTTTCATAAATCCATGCAAAACTGTGAGGTACTTATTCACACGGCATCGCCTTTTGTAGTAACAGGAATTAAAGATCCTCAGAAAGAACTCATAGATCCAGCCTTGGATGGAACGCGAAATGTTTTGAATACTGTAAATTCAGTGCCAAGTGTTAAGAAAGTAGTCTTAACTTCCAGTGTGGCTGCTATCACAGGCGATGGTGCAGATGCTGAGCAAGCGAAAAATAGAACCTTGGATGAGAGTTATTGGAATAACACTAGCTCATTAGAACACCAACCGTACTCTTACAGCAAGTTTCTAGCTGAAAAAGAAGCATGGAAAATTGAAAAAACTCAGAAAAGGTGGAGTCTTGTAACCATTAATCCTTCTTTTATTCTTGGTCCTTCCCTTTCAAAAAGAATGGACGGAACAAGCGTTCAATTTGTTCAAAGATTGATCAGTGGAGAGCTTCGTTTTGGGGTTCCAAAATTGTATTTTGGAATTGTAGATGTTCGTGATGTAGCAAGAGCACATTTGCTTGCCTTTCAAAATCCAAAAGCTGAAGGAAGATACCTAACTTCATGTGAAACAAAATCCATGTTGGAACTTTCAAGGCTAATAGAAGAATCATTTGGAAAGAAGTACCCAACAGCAAGTTCAGAACTTCCTAATATTTTAATGTATGCTCTTGGTCCATTACTAGGACTCACTTGGAAATTCCTAGATAGAAACCTAAGCCAGACTTATTTCATGAATCATTCTAAAAGTGAAACTCTCGGCATAAAATACAGATCCATTAAAGAAACACTAAAAGATCATATTGATCAAATGAAAGATTCAAAACTTCTTTAGTGTAGAATAATTCATTAGATCGTTAATTTGATATTAAGCTAAAATCTCGTCTTGTCTACCCATTAATTTTACTGTTAGACGAGGACCTATTTCTTGTACTACTCTGGATGCAACATAGTTACCCCAACGAGCTGCCTTCTCTGGAGAATATCCATGGGTTAATCCGTAGAGAACACCTGCAGCGAAAGAATCCCCTGCTCCAGTGGTATCAATTGGTTTCACTGGAAAACCTGGAACTAAGATGGATTTCCCATTTTGCAAGACGTAGGCGCCTTCCTTTCCAGCAGTCATAAAACACATAGAAGAAAGTTTTGCTAATTCCTGCAAGGCAGAGTCTGGAGAGTCCTTACCAGTAAGTGCATACGCTTCCTCAAGATTGCAAAAAACCACATCCACATAATCTTTTGTTAGCTGGATGAATTCATCTTTAGTTCTATTCACACAAAAAGGATCTGAATATGTAAATGCTACCTTAACTCCATTTTCTTTGGAAAGCTTCATTGTTAACTCACTCGCCTTTTTCGTTGAGTCACCGTCCCAAAGATATCCTTCGATATAAGAATATTTTGATGCTTTAAGTCTTTCAACATCTATATCACTGGGTTTAAGAGTTGTAGAGATTCCCAAAGAAGTAAGCATAGTTCGCTCTGCATCTGGTGTGGTTAGAATTAAACAAGTCCCAGTATGACCTTCCGCATCTGGCTTTGTTTCAAATACTATTCCAGCTTCCTCAATATCCTTTTTATAAAATTCACCGTAGGTGTCATGACTTACCTTACCTGTGTAACAACCTGTACCGCCTGAGTTCGATAAGGCGATCATTGTGTTCGCAGCTGAGCCACCAGAACGAAGATTCTTCTTATAATCATGAAGGCTAGAAAGAAGACTTCCTTGGCTTGATTCATCTATAAGCGTCATCACGCCCTTTTGTAATTTATTATCTTTAAGGAATGTATCATCAAGCAAAACTATAATATCAACTAAAGCATTACCAACACCGAAAACATCGTATTTTTTCATAAGTCCAGATTCTCAAAACAAGTGAAAGATTCATCCTTTTTTTCATTGGATTGCTTGATTCAGGTCTTTAATTGAATCTATTTATCTGCCTAAAAAAGCCATTGACCACTGGACCTTATGTAAAAAAATTGAATCACTCTTCAGGGAGGAAACAGGTGAGATTCCTGTGCTGACCCGCAACGGTAACAGATGGCAAATTTGCCCTCTGAAAGCCCGATCTTCCCCGTTCTGATTGTCTCGTGGAATAGACACTGAACACACTCACAAGAAAACAAATCTTTTGAGGGGGCCCCGAAGTTATACAAAGGGGTACCATGTTTATTCAATTACAAACAATAAGTATTATTCTATCCTTGGGGTTTTCGTTTGCGTATTGCAATCCTTTAGAGAAGAAATCTGAAAATAATAGTGACCTTCTTTTTTTGGCAATAGCATCATCTGCATCATCATCAACGACAAATACAGAATGTCCACCTAAGACACTACCTTCTGATGTAAATCTTGCAAATGAAATTGTATCTGCACCAGGAGCCAGCTCACGAGAATTTGGTGATCCGTCCAAGGCAATAAATGGAATCTGTGGAAGTGGAGAATTTTCAGGAAGCTTGGATATATATGAGTTAGAAGCTACAGGAATAGGAGCAAGTCTTATTCTTAGTTGGAAGAATAAACGAGTGATGAACAGTTCAGGTGTGGACTTTATAATTTTTGAAAATGCATTTCGTAACCAAGGTGCTACAACTTATTTCGTTGAACCTATAGTGGTAGATGTCAGCGAAGATAATGTCAACTATTGTGGATTTACACCGAGTTTTGGTGGTGGTGGAACTGCTACTCAGAACAGGGAAGATTGGAGAAATTTTGCAGGCTTAACACCTGTCCTTTACAATATGAACTCAAATCTTATTCCTGTTTCTAATTTATTTGATAACTCCATTAAACAAGCATCAGGTTCTACCTTTTTCATGGGAACCTCAGGTGGAGACGGATTCGACTTAGATAGCACAGATTTTGGTTCAGGTTGTACGGTTGGACAAAGGAATGCAATTCGAACAAATGGTTTTGTTTATATTCGAATGAGATCTTCTCAATCACAAGGATTTGTAGCACCGCTAGGAGTCTTTCGCCAATCTTCTGATATTGATGGTGTGATTGCAAAATCTACAACAACTCGATAACTATGCCCTTAGTATACATAGGTCTTTTACTCTTTAGCTTTTCTATATATTCTCAGGAATCTAAAGAAATACAAGCTGATAAAATTGTAGTGATTGAAGGTAAAAAAAATCAAGAATCTCAGGCTAATCAAAAATTTATTTCTGGTTCGAATGTAGAAATCGATCTTGAATCATCTAAGAATCGTTATACTTCCCTTCCTGAAATCTTGGAGAGAGAAGCAGGTTTGAGAGTTAGATCGTTCGGTGGACTAGGTTCCTATTCCACTCTATCTATCCGTGGAACCAATCCAAATCAATCCAGATACTATGTAGATGGAATTCCCTTTACAAATGCTCAAAGTGGCGAGGTGAATCTTGCGGATCTACCTTTTGATAACTTAGAAGCTATTGAAGTCTACAAATCAGGAGTGCCTTTTGGTTTAACTGGATCTTCCATAGGAGGAGCTTTAAATCTTAGGACTATGAAGCCACTAAAGAATTCTACCAGAGTCAATCTAGGAGGAGGTTCGTATAACACAGGCAAATTAAGTATTAGCCATTCCAATACCAACCAAGATAAAGATTTTGGATACACATTGTTCGCTCTCACTGAAAAATCAGATCAAAATTATTCCTTTTTGAATGACAAGGGAACTATTTTACTTAATACTCTGGATGATACAATAGATCGAAGAAAGAATGCGTGGTTTGAAAGAGCACAAGGATCAGGATCTTTCTTTTGGGATTGGAAAGGAACAGAGATAAAGCTCTTTACAGATGTAAATCATAGAAGATTAGGAATTCCTGGTCCAGGTAATAATCAAACAGAAAAAACACAAAGAAAATATACAAAATATACAGCAGGCTTAAGTACAAATACCAAGGAATTTTTATTTGAACAACTTCAATTAGAAACCCGAACATATTTTACTACTTTCGAAGATACCTTCTTCGATCCAAGATCTGAATTTAGCTCAGGCAGAACGAATGCTAATACAAATTCTGATACCAAAGGATTTCAATTATCTCCAACTATTTACTTGTTAGATTATTATCAAATACTTCGATTCTCAATGAATGCAGAAAAAGAAGATTTCAGAAGAGACAGACGGAATTCTAATCATGTGAAATTAGAATCAGAGCCCATACGAAATAGAAGACATGGAAATTTTCAAGTAGAGGATGAAATACAACTTTTTCAAAAACGATTCTTCCTAATTCCAAGTTTTTCATACGATGATTACCAAGATGTATTTGAAGATAACGGACGCTATACGAATAAGACAACTAAACTATTCAACCCTAGACTAGGTTTGCTTTGGAATATATACCAAATAAGTGATACTAAATTTGGTTTGAAAGGGAACGCAAATCGAGCATCTAGAGTAGCCTCATTTCTGGAGTTATTTGGTGAAAGAGGACAGATCCTTGGCAATAGCAATTTAAGACCAGAAATCTCACTGAATAAAGAAATTGGAATCTTTCTTCATACTCAATTTTATAAAATTTCTTCAAAGTCTGAACTTACTTGGTTTAGAAAAAATATTCAAGATATGATACTTTTTGTATCCAATTCTCAATTCAGTCTTAGAGCAGAGAATGTTGACAGAGCAATTATCAATGGATTCGAGTTTTCACAAATACTGGATTGGAAAGATTGGAAAGGAAAATTAAATTATACCTACTCTATAGCTAAAAATGATTCCGAGTCTCCTGCACTTAGAGGCAAATATCTTCCCCTTAGACCTGTAAATGAAGTCTACAGCTCATTACAGTACAAATTGTACGACTTTGATATAGGAGCTGATTTTACTTATATAGGAGCAGTTTTTCGTGATCGAACCAATGAATATGTGAATTTTCTTCCAGGAAGAGATTTATATGGTGCTTTTATTTCTTATAGCTTTAATAAGAAAGAAACTGGCGAAGATTGGAAGCTAGGCTTAGATGTAAGAAATATCACAGACAAAAAATTTTCTGATTTAATTGGCTACCCACTCCCAGGTAGAATTTGGTATCTTAATTTGAGTATGAGGTTTTAAGCATGAAAATTATTGAATGTTCTCTTAAAAAAAATCAATTAATAATTTTTGTTGGTATAATCATAGTTTTGACAAGATGCAATGAAATCAAAAGACCTGGTCTTGAGACTTTACTTTTATTCCAAGGCTCTCCCAATAATATTGGTGTAGTGACGACAGACTTTGGAGGAGGCGGAAGATATAATGTTGTAGATCCTAATGCTGGCTATGCCTTGCCAGGATTAACCCCAATTCATTCAGATGCAGTAGCTCGCTTTTATAATGGAAAGGTATTTATCGTCAATCGTTTGAACAAGGATACGATTCAAATTCTGAATCCTAACTTAGCAAATACAACTGAAACGGAATACTCCGTAGGACAAGGAACTAATCCCCAAGACATTTTACTGCACAATGAGAACAAAGCTTACGTAAGTAGGTTCAATAGCACTTCTTTGTTAGTCGTTCAACCATTTACAGGACAAGCTCTTGGACAGATCGACTTATCAGGCTACGCCGAACCTACCTCAGCTGGAGGAATAATAGATGGTAAACCAGAAATGTCATGGATGACAAAATTAGGAGATAGAGTATTTATCACCTTGCAAAGATTAGATCGTAATAATCCACTGGGTTTTCTTCCTCCATCTGGCAAATCATTCTTACTAGAAATCAATCCTTCTACTGACACAATAGTCAACACATTCGAATTCCAGTCGGCGAATCCTTTTTCTAAACCACAAATTCTTGACATTTTTGGTGAAGTGCATATACTATTTGCAACACCAAATCGCTTAGGTTTTATTTCTGAATTGGATGGTGGTATTGAAGCTTTCAATCCAAGAACGAATTCTTTTCGTACTGGCTTTCTGCTTGCAGAAACTACTGCGGGAGGTGACATTCTAGGCTTTCAGATTAAGAATGCTGAATTGGGTTTTGCATCCGTCTTGGATAAAAATTTTAATAAAAAAATTATTTCCTTCAATCCTTCCTCAGGTCAGATCATTTCTATTTTATTGGAAGTCCCAAGCTCTCAAGGAACAAATTTTTCAGGAATTTTACTTACTCAAGATGGACTTCTAGCAGTTGGCATTTCAGATTTCAGAAGTCCTGGTGTAATCATTTTTGATACAAATGGGTCCCTTCGACGATTAACACTAACAGCTATTCCTCTTTCGTTAACTCCAGTTGATTTGATTGAATTGAAATAATAAATTTTCGCTTACTCAGTATCCCAAAATCATTCAATCTGAGGTTGACAAAAAGGTAAATTTAGATAGGAGCTGAATTTTAATTTTAGGTTGTGCCTTAAGACCATATAGTCTATTAACTTCTGATTGAAAAAATTCTGTAACTTATAAAAATAGGATACTATGCTCGCACTTCATAAAAAACAAAATGCAAATCCTCAGAAAGTTCTTCTCGTTGTCTTAGACGGTGTTGGTTCGGCTCCAACAAGTCTTGAGCAAGGCAATGCCATCCAAGGTGCCAATCTACCAAATTTAAATCGACTCTGGAATCAATATCCTACAGTTCGTTTGCAAGCACATGGTAAGGCTGTTGGGATGCCATCTGATGAGGATATGGGGAATTCAGAAGTTGGACACAATGTACTAGGATGTGGAAGAATCTACGACCAAGGAGCGAAATTGGTGAGTAATTCTATAGATTCAGGTGAGATTTACAGAGCAGAATGCTGGGTTAATTTAGTTCAGAATGTTATTAAGAACCAGTCTACTTTTCATTTCCTAGGATTACTCTCAGATGGAAATGTACATGCACATATAAATCATCTTTTAAATATGATGGATAGAGCAGTTAATGATGGAGTAAAGAAAATTCGCATTCATATCTTGTTAGATGGAAGAGATGTTCCAGAAAAATCTGCCCTTGAATATGTAATCACACTAGAAGAAAAGATCACCAAACTAAAATCAAATGGAATAGATGTGGCTATTGCGAGCGGCGGTGGACGAATGACCATAACTATGGATAGATATGAAGCAGATTGGTCCATGGTTGAGCGTGGTTGGAAGATTCATGTATTGGGTGAGGGCAGAATGTTTGCATCTGCTCAACTTGCTATTGAAACATTTCGTACAGAAGATCCAACAGTCATAGACCAATACCTTCCTAGCTTTGTAATAGGGAAAGATGGCAGACCTATAGGAAGTATGGAAGATAAGGATTCTGTTGTCTTCTTTAACTTTCGGGGAGATCGTGCCATTGAAATTTCAAGAGCATTTACAGAAAAAGATTTTACTATCTTTGATAGAATCCGTTACCCTCAAGTTGAATTTGCAGGTATGATGCAATATGATGGAGATTTATTTATTCCGCCAAGATATCTTGTTACACCTCCAGCTATTGAAAGAACTATGGGAGAATACCTTGCTAAGGAAAAGATAGGGCAATATGCAATTTCTGAAACCCAAAAATATGGTCATGTTACTTACTTCTGGAATGGTAACAAAAGCGGATTCTTTGATAAAGACTATGAAACCTATGTTGAGATTAAATCTGATGTAATCCCTTTCGATCAGGCACCAGCTATGAAAGCTGTAGAAATTACAGATACTTTAATCAAAGCTATTCGAGAAGACAAGCATCAATTCTATAGAGTCAATTATGCAAATGGTGATATGGTCGGACATACAGGTAATCTCAAAGCCACCATTTCCAGTCTAGAAACTCTTGATAGAGAAGTGGGACGATTGATTGAAGTCTGCAATGAGAAAAATATTATTCTCTTAATAACAGCAGACCATGGGAATGCGGACGAAATGTACCAATTAGATAAGAGAGGACAGGCAATTGTCAAAGATGGCATTCCTACACCTAAGACTAGTCATACCCTAAATCCTGTTAATTTTGTAATCTATGATAAGAACCAAAACTTCAAGTTAAGGAATCCAAATCAAGATGAAAATTTCGGTCTTGCTAATATTGCAGCTACCGTTTTAGATTTGTTAGGCTATGAGACTCCTCTTGATTACCATCCGTCTTTGCTGAAGGTCTGAGAGATATAGATTTTTCTTGTGCTACTAAGGAATACTTCCAAAGTATTCTACTTCTCGGTTGAGAAGAATACCTGTTTCCTTGTGTACCTTTTCTTGGACCAAGGATGCTAGATAGTGGACATCAAGTGCAGTTGCGGAACCAAGATTCACAATGAAATTACAATGCTCTGGGGAAATTTGCGCTCCACCTTTGATTGTACCCCTGAGTCCGACTCTATCAATCAATTCCCATGCCTTGATAGGTCTTCCATGTTCATCATTAAGCCTGGGATTTTTGAACATAGAACCAGCACTTTTTTTATTTTCTGGTTGGGATGAATTTCTTTTATCTCTCTTGTCTTTAAGAGATTCTTCAATCTCTTCCAAGTTCCCTTCGTCTAACTTCATTTCGACTCTTAGTATGATACTATCTTTCTTTTGCAAAAACTCAGTAAATCTATAGCCGTATTCTATCTCAGATGGCTTCTTACTATGAATTTCTCCATTTCGAATGAATTCGATTTTACTTGTAAAATCAAGAAGCTCGCCTCCATAGCAGCCTGCATTTTGCATGACGGCACCACCTGTCCAACCTGGAATGGTGCTTAAGAATTCCACCCCCTTATAGCCTTTTTGGGAGATTTGTCGAAACGTAGGAGTAGTGTTAGTTGCTGCTCCAATTCGGAAGATTCCAGGTTCCATCATCTCATAGGATTTGTAAGAACCACCTAAACGAAGAACAACAAAATCATCAGGATGGTCTGAAATTAAAAGATTAGAGCCACCCCCTAAAATTTTGAAAGGAAGATCCAATTTTTGCAAGATAAGGAGGCAGGAATAGATTTGTTCATCTTCTCCAGGTTCTACAACCAAGGGCGCTATACCTCCAATTTTGAAAGAGGATAGACTTGCTAGGCTCAAATTCTCTCGAAAAGGAACCTTGGAGGCTTGGAGATTTTGTATGGCTTCTTGAATTTGGATTTCTTTCAACACGTTATTTCAGAGAATGAACTATTATAGGATTTGACAAGAAAAGAAATGAGAATCTTTGCATTTGCGATAGGCATTATTTGTTTGGTTCAAAGCTGTGCGCCTAGTGAGCCTAGCTACTCAAATCCTTTTAAAAAGAATTTAAGCAAACTCCTACGCCAGAACGATTTCCAAGGTGGATATATTCTGATCAAAAATGGATCCCCTGTTCTGGAAGAGAGGCGCAATTTCAATCGCAGAATTTCAGGTGGAAATTTGAAACACCTTTTTCTAACTGTAGGCGCACTTCGCTTGGCAGACCAAGGTAAGATCAATATTGACAAACCTGTCAGAGACTACCTTCCCCAATTTCCCCTTCATTCTATTTCAATAAAATCTTTGATGAACCATACATCTTGTTTGGGCAGTGATTTAGGTTATGGTGAATATTGGATCTGGTCGAATGAAAATCTTCATTGGTTAGAAGTTTTAATAGCAACTCTGAGTGGGAAAACTTTAAATCAATTTTTCCAAGATGAATTTTTTGAACCCTTGGACATGGAAAATTCATTTTTCACTAAGAGCAATGAATTAAAACTCACAATAGATGATCTTTTAATATGGGATGAAGCATGGGACAGTGGGAATATTTTATCATCAGGGCTAAGGTCTCTAATAAGCCAACCTACTGTCTTGAAAGATTCTTATGCTGAAAATAAATTCAACTACGGACTTGGGGTTTATGCTGATGGCAATACCTTCTGGCAATCCTCATCTCAAAAGAACTTTTCGTACATCTACTTCAAGATTCCAAATGAAAAAATCACAATCCTTTTGATCTCCAAACTGTATAAGACCAAAGGCGAATTGATGAATTGGAAATCATTAATTACAGAATCTATTTATGAAAATCGCAAAATCACATTCCAAAAAAAATACAATCCTAAAAAATACATAGGTATCCAAGAATCTTTGAAACAAAATAATGTTCCTGCCGTGGGGATTGCCTTGGTTAGAGATTTTAAAGTTGTGTGGGCAGAGAATTACGGAATAAAGGAATTAGAGTCTAACAAGCCCGTTGATGCGAACACTTTGTTTCGTGCAGGCTCATTGACAAAACCAATTACTGCTTTAACCTATCTTAGATTTGCAGAACAAAACTCACTCAATGGAAATGAAAGATTAAATTCATATGCCAAAGATGCAAAAATTGATCTCAGCTCATGGGAATCTAAACATAACCTAACAGCAAATCGAATTTTGAGTCATATGTCTGGACTTACAGAAAGAGAAAATTGGAGTACGATTGAAAATCAAAAGGCTGATCGACTTTCTGAATTGAACTCTGGCAAGGGACCTGAGCTTTATAGCTACTACTCTCCTGGTAAAAAATCCAGATACTCAGGTGGTGCCTATGCAATTTTGCAAGAATACATGACCAAAAAATCAGGTGCAAAATTTCCTAGACTTGTTGATAAATTTGTATTCCAAGCCTTGGGTATGAAAAATTCAACCTTTGTCCAAGATCCGAGTTTAAAGCTTAGTAACCGTGCACTTGGTCATGATAGAGAGGGTAAGCTTGTTCCAGTTAGGTTCTATTCTTACCCAGAACTTGCTGCTGGAGGAATGTGGACAACTCCTCGCGATCTAGCAAGCTTCTTTATTGCACTGCAAAAATCCATATCAGGACACACAGATGCTCTCATAACACAGGCTATCGCCAAGGAGATGATGACACCCCTAGTTCCTGCTGCAAATTTATCCATTCATTCATGGATAGGCAAGGGATTATTCCTGAATCCTACCGGGAAGGATTGGTATTTTTACCATGGGGGACATAGCCTGGGTCATAAATCAATCGCTATCTTTCATAAATCCAAGGGATACGGCGTTGTCATCATGACAAATTCTGAGAATGGCTCTGCATTGATCTGGTCTATTCTAAGAGCAATGAGTTTGTCCCAATCTTGGGATAAATTTATAAATTAAAAAAAAATTGTTGTAATACGAATCATAATATATTAATTCTAGAATTACGTAAATGGATTACACGGAAGAATCAGAAAATGGTAACTTGCTGCTACATCTAGAAGGGAATCTAGATATGTTAAACGCAGGAATTCTCAAAGAGAGAATGCTCGAAGCAGTCAAGACCAATTATACCTATATCATACTTGACCTATCCAATGTAGGGTTTGTAGATTCGTCGGGTTTTGGATTGTTAATCCTGATCAATGAGAAATTGAAGAATCTGGGAAAGAATAAACTAAGGATTGCTAACGTTTCTAGAAGTGTACAACAAGTTTTTCGTATCTCCAAGATCTCAGAAGTAGTCGATGTATTTCCCACTGTTGAAGAAGCCCTCCATTAAATAAATCATTTCGATTCAATAGAAAAGCCTTCACATAAAACTAAGCCGAGATTGTTTTTCCTTCAAGAAAGTGCATCAATCTTTCAGCCTTAGCATTAGTAGGGTCTAATTTTTGAGTATGCTTCAAAGCTTGCTCCGACTTTGCAAAATTGCCAATGTGCATATAGGACTCAGCCAGTAGAATTAAATTTCTAATATTATTTGGATCTCTCAATCTCAATCTCTCTGAATAATCAATTGAAAGCTCATAACTTTTGTTTTGTTTGTAAGCTAGTGCAATGTAGTAGAAAAAATCTGTATCAAAAGGCCTAAGCCCTGTATACTTTTCTGAGAGTGGAATTGCTTTTTCAAATTGTTTAGTCTTGATATAAAGTTTAGATAGCTCTCGCAAAATATAAGGATGATCCTCTTTTTCTTGTAAGGCTTTCTCGAAACAAAGAATGGATTCTTCTAATTTTCCATCCTTGAAAAATGTTATTGCCTGCCTGATGAAATCCGAATAGCTATGGATGAGAAAATCATCATTTGATGCTTGAACTTTATTTGTGGGAAGGTATTCAATTCGAATCAAACTAAAATCATCTGTCAATTCTCCCTTGGAAAGTATATTTTCTTCTATGAGTTTTAGATTTCCATTGGCAACTTCCACACTTTTCAAAAACTCTGTTTCATCTTCATTGATGATACGCTGTCCCTTATTGTCTTCGCCCATAAGATAGTCGTCTCTTCCATCCGATCCAACAAAAATTTGATCTCCTGGATTCATAGGAAATACTCGGATAGAGAATTCATTCATAGAAATTTCAGATTCTGTAAATCCAATCTTTCGGAGAGATAATTCATTTTCTAGAAAGCTAGCTTTTTCATCTCTATAGAGAACTACCCAGGGATGCTCGGCATTGATAAAATATAAAGTTCCTGTTTCATCATCTATCAATCCTATGACGGCAGATAAGAGCATAGTACCATCAAAAGAAACAAACACATCCTGCAATTCTAAGAAACAATCTTTGAGCCAGCGCTCAGGATGACGATTTTGCATAGAGTGAATTTGTTGGGTTCTTGTGATGACTGATTTGAAAACAGTGCCCATTACTAAGGCACCACCAGCACCTTGGATAGATTTCCCCATAGCATCTGCATTGAGAAATACTATATAATTTCTATCTTTAAGTCTGATCTCTTGAACAACGGAAAGATCGCCACCAATTTCAGATTCTTTATTTCGAAAACTAAAACTTTTCTTTTGTTTAACAAGAGTTTCAATGTCAATATTTTTTGATTTTGCTTTTACGCCAGTGAGTGGCTTAATTAATAAGGAAGTGAGAAAATAATCACCATCTTGTTGTTCTTTGATGGCACTAATTTCTTCTAAAGTCTCTTGTAATTCTTTGGTCTTTTGAGCAACCAAATCTTCCAATCTGTGTTGGTGTTGAAAGAGATCTTTCTTCATTTCTTGGAATACAGATCCCATTTGTCCTATCTCATCTCTTCGATTCAATGGCAAATCATCCTCTTTGGAGAGATCTATATTTTTCATCGCAATATTTAACTTCTTTACAGCATCCACAATATCTCTAGAAAATAAAAAGGAAGCTATAAAAATAGCTGAGAAGATAAGAATTGCTACAAGGGCAAATGAATACCATACTTTCTGAGAAGCGATATCCAAATCACGCTCATCAATTAAAATTCTAAAATTAAGGTCTAGACTAGAAATATGAGAATTGGGCAATTTCTCAAAAACAAAATAATAGGGCACCTTATTCCATGTTAAACGAAAATTAGATTTTGTAGAAATTGGCTCATGATTTTTCCAAAAATCTGAAATCAAGGTACTACTTGAAACCAAATGTACATCTTTCTCAAAAACAGATAAGTGGACAGATTGTTTACCTGAGATGGATTCAAGAAAGGAAGAATCTACAACTTGTCCTATGAGTATGGTTCCAAGCTTTCCCAAGGGAGCTGCAAACCTAAACCCAAGTCCACTGTGTCCAGTCTCTAGGGAGGCATTCATTTTGCCAAGAAGTGCTTCCTTGATCAGTGGCTGATTGGATTTATCATCACCAAAATCTCCCGGACGGTGGACCCGAAAGTGAACTCTTCCATTTCTATCTCCTAATTCAAATATGCTTAAATCATAACGAACCATAATCTCTTTTAGGAAATCTAGATTATTCACCAAGTTGTTTCGATTGGACATTCCGTTCTCTAGGATAGCTCTAGTCTTTGGATTTGAGGTAAGCTCAGAAATTAATAGCTTTAACTTTTCATCCTTATGCCCTAGTTCTCTTTGAAAATTACGAGCAAGTTCAATAGCTCTTTGGTTCTGTGGTTCATTTTTCACATTGGAAATAAGAATCCCGAAAGTTAATGTCAATGCGAAAAGTAAAAGAATTTGGCTAATTCCAAGTATAAGAAATATCTTAAATCGAATGCTCATTGTATTTTTGCCATAACTGACTTACAATATAACACAGTTAACTAAGAATAGAATTGCATTCGTATTACATTTTCATAAATTTTTTTAATTATTCTTGATGAGAAATCCAGGTTATTCCAGCATATAATATATATGCTCAGAGATTTTATTTCCCATACGGAAGAATCCATTTCAATCTCAATCAATGAAAAAGACCTCGCATACAATGATGAAATACTTACTGAATTCGATTCTATTCTAGAAGAGTTTCATCCGAAAACTGTTATTCTTGATTTAATCTATGTTCATAGAATGCCATCATCCGCTATTGGTGGCTTAGTGAATATTCATAGGTACATTACAGAAGAAAAGTTACTTAAATTAGAAATTGTAAATATGAATCCAGCTATTCTTAAAATTTTAAAATCGGTGAAAGTTGACGGAGTGCTTGGAATTGGAAACTAGATTAGAGATAGACATAGAAGCACAGCCAGATGACACAACTTGTGGACCAACCTCCTTGCATGCAGTTTATAGATACTATGGACTTAAGAATACTTTAGAACAAACAATCAAAGAAGTCACCAAATTAAAAGAAGGTGGAACTCTTGCAGTGCTCTTAGGCGTGCATGCGCTTAAGCAAGGACTTAAGGCTAAGATCTATACCTACAATCTACAAGTATTTGATCCTACTTGGTTCCATGATAAAAATACAAATATTTCTGATAAATTAAAACAACAACTAGCATTCAAGCAAGGAAATGAGAAGCTAAGAATTTCTACAGAAGGCTATGTCGAATTTTTACGATTAGGTGGAGTTGTTGAACAAGTTCCCCTATCTTCTTCCTTGATTCGCAAATACTTAAGTAAAAATATTCCTATCTTAACTGGTCTTTCAGCAACTTATCTTTACAATCTTGCAAGAGAGTACGGAGAGTCAGCTGCCTCTGATGATATTAGAGGTGAGCCCAGTGGACACTTTGTAGTCTTAAGTGGCTATTCAAAAATTGATAAAAAAGTTCTTATAGCAGATCCCTACAAAAGCAACCCTTACAATAAATCACAAATCTATACTGTTGAATTTACAAGATTGATAACTTCAATCTTACTCGGCATTCTTACCTATGACGCAAACCTTCTCATTATAGAAAAATAGAGAGACCATGGCATCTTTAATTATCATCAACCAGCCCAAGAAATGGAATTTTTCTATTCCTGGAATTGAAACCATTTCGCCTAGAGAATACTTAAGCAATAAAAAGTTCTTCGACGATAAAGATATCAAGATTTATAATTTAAGTAAGTCGTATAAGTACCAAAGTGAAGGTTACTACGTGTCTTTACTGGCTATGGCTAGAGGACACAAGGTAATGCCTGGAATCTCAACCATACAGGATATGAAATCCCAAGCTGTTATTCGAGTCATTGAACATGACTTAGATGAATTGATTCAGAAAAGTCTCAAAAAGGAAGCTTCTAAGAAATACACACTTTCTATCTATTTTGGTAAAAATCTCGCCAAGAAAAATGATAAACTTTCAAATCAGCTTTTTAATATGTTTCGTGCTCCTTTGTTGAGAGCATATTTCGTCTATGATTCTCGTGATAAGAAATGGCATATCCAAAATATTACAACCATACCCGCCAGTGAAATCCCGGAGGATCACAAACCCTATGTAGAAGAATTTGCCAAAATTTATTTTACTTCTAGAAATTTCTCATCGAATGAAACTAAGATCTCCAAAAAAGCCTTCACCCTAGCTATCTTAACCAATCCCAAAGATATTCATTGTCCTTCCGATGAGAAAGCTATACAGAAATTCGTTCATGCTGCTGATAAAAAAGGGTTTGATGTACATTTAATCACTAAAGATGATTATGCGAAAATTCCTCAATACGATGGCCTCTTCATACGTGAAACAACCTCAGTCAATCACCATACCTACCGATTCTCTCAAAGAGCTAAGGCAGAAGGTTTGATAGTAATTGATGATCCAGAATCCATTATCAAATGTACGAACAAAGTGTATCTTGCTGAACTCTTGAATTCACACTCCATACCTTCACCTAAAACAATTGTTATACATAAAGATAATCTTGATGAGGTTGCGCTGTCAATTACCTACCCAACGATTTTAAAGCAGCCAGATGGTGCATTTTCTTTGGGTGTAATAAAGGTATCTGATCCTATAGAATTCTTATTGAAAGCCAAAGCTATGTTTGAATTTTCTGATCTAATCCTAGCCCAAGAATTTACACCAACAGAATTTGATTGGCGAGTGGGAATCATCGACCGCAAGCCTCTTTATGTTAGCAAATATTATATGGCAAAGAACCATTGGCAGATCTATGATCATAACTCCAAAGCTCAAATCAACTACGGAGACTCTGAAAGTATTCGTATCGAAGATGCTCCTGCTGGATTAATAAAGACTGCTCTCAAAGGTTGCAATCTCATTGGTGATGGTTTCTATGGAGTAGACTTAAAACAAGTAGGCAAAGAGTTTTATATTATTGAAATCAATGATAATCCAAGTATAGATTCTGATACTGAGGATATGATCCTTAAAGATGAACTTTATGATAGGATCATTGAAGTATTCTGGAATCGAATCAAAGAAAAAAAACAATGAAAGATAAGTTAAGTTTATTCCATGCATTTGGTATTGAAGCGGAGTATATGATAGTTCGTAGAGACAGCCTAGATGTTGACCCTTCTGCTTCCTTCCTTTTAGCAGATGAAAACAAAATTATACAGAATGAACTCACTTTTGAAAAGACTGCATGGTCCAATGAATTAGCTTCCCATCTTATTGAAATGAAGACCAATGGCCCCGTAAACCAACTAGATGAAGTCGAAAGTATTTTTCATAAAGATGTTCTAAGAATGAATTCTCTGCTTAAAGAAAAAAATCTTATGCTAATGCCTACTGCTATGCATCCTTGGATGGACCCAAATAAAGAATTTGTTATTTGGCCACATGAGAACCAAGAAATTTATAATGCCTATGATGAAATTTTTAATTGTAAGGGTCATGGGTGGTCTAATTTACAAAGTGTACACATTAATTTAGGTTATTCGAATGAAGAAGAATTTGAATCTGTTCATGCGGCTATCCGAATTTTGCTACCATTGATACCTGCTCTAGCAGCAAGCTCACCCATACTTGAGTCGAGAAGATCAAAGTATTTGGATACAAGACTATTTTTTTATTTCAATAATCAAAAGAAAATCTCACAAATTTCAGGAGATATAATTCCTGAAATCATTAAGAACGAAGAACAATATCGTAGCCTAATACTAGAACCCATGTATAAGGCTATTGCAAGTTATGATCCTAATCAAATTCTGCAAGATGAATGGTTGAATTCACGAGGTGCAATTGCTAGATTCGACAGGTCAGCTATTGAGATACGACTCATGGACATCCAAGAATGCCCTAAGGCTGATCTAAGTTTAGTTAAAGTATTTATTGCCTTCCTCCAACATTTAATTGAAAAGTGTTCCATGGATAAAATGAATTCCATTTCAAACATGGAATTAAAAGAGCTCCTTGATTCATCTATTCTTCATGGAAGCAAAACCATTATAAATAATCCAAAAATAATTCAATTACTCGGATATCATCAAGATTCATTACCTATCCTTGAAGTTTTTCGGAACCTTTCCAACTTGCAAAATGGGGAAGCTCAATATTTAAATCTTCTCTCTAAATATGGTAGTCTCTCAGAGCGAATTCTTACCCACTTAAAATCACATGGTTTTGTAGATGATGTTTGGAATGAAAAGATAGAAGGCAGTAGCAAGCATATCGAAAATCAAGAGTTGCACAAAACAAATTTAGTTACACAAGAGAAGAATTTGCAATTACTTAAAAAGACCTATACTATTTTAAGTGATTGCTTGGATAAAAATGAAATCTTCTTACCTACTTAAAAACTTAATATTCTCAAGTGAGCATTATACGAATAATATCCCTACTCATCTTAATAAATTATTTCAAAATAAAAAGGAAATTCTCACTACACATAGAGCCTGGGATTTAGGATCTCACTGCATAATTGATCATCTTGAGAAATCCTTTGGTGAAATCATTTTTAAAGCGGAAGTTTCTCGCTTGCTAGTGGATTTAAATCGAAGCCTAGGACACAAAAATCTATATTCAGAATTCACAAAAACACTTCCTAAACCAGAAAGATTAGCCTTGTTAGATGAATACTATTTTCCATACAGAGAATCTTTCGAAAAAACAATAAATGAAATGAAAAACAAATCTAAGCATCCTATCATACATATTGCTATTCATAGCTTTACTCCAAGATGGGAAGGAGTTTTGAGAAATGCAGATATAGGATTGCTGTATGATCCAAGTCATAGCCTTGAAAGAGATTTTTGCTTGAAGTGGAAAGAAAAGATAAATTATTTATTTCCAAAATATAAAGTAAGATCAAATTATCCTTACCATGGCAGATCAAATAGCTTTCCCACAGAACTTAGAAGGAAATATAAGAATAATTACCTAGGTATTGAACTAGAAATCAACCAAGCATTTTTCTCCAAAGATGGATCAAGACTTCTAGACAAGCCATTAGCAAATTGCATCATTGAATCCTTACAGGAAATTTTAATTGAATAACATGAAATCTTGCATCTTTCACATGATAGAACACTAAACTATGCAAATATTCTTTTTCTACTTACTTCTAATGATTGTTTGCCTAATAGTTCTAGGAGTCATTGAAAATTGGAATCATAACTTAAGACTTTCTCATATACCTATAAGAATTCATGTGAATGGAACCCGGGGTAAATCTAGTGTGACAAGGTTGATCGCATCTGCACTTAGATCTAATGGTTTCACTGTTCTTGCAAAGACAACTGGAACGCTTCCCAGAATTATCTTGCCTAATGGAAAAGAAATTCCCATCATTCGTAAGTCTAGACCAAATATTATTGAACAAAGGGATATCATTTATCTTGCAGCAAAATACAATGTTGATGCCATCGTAATTGAATGTATGGCTCTTCAACCTTACTTGCAATGGATTTCTGAATCCAAATTAATTCAGGCAACTCATACTTTAATTACAAACATTAGAGAAGACCATATGGATATTATGGGACCGAATATAATTGATGTAGCAAGATGCTTGGCTAGCTCGACTCCTATAAATGGAGTATGTATCTTGGGAGAGGCAAATTTCCAATCTATTTTTCAAAAGTCCACAAAGGATAGAAATTCTTTATTGATTTTAACAGAAGAACAAGATTACAAAGAAGCTGAGCTGATTCATCATCAAATCAATAAGTATATTGAACATGTAGAAAATATAGCAATAGCTTGGCGACTTCTTAGCTTACTAAAATTAGAAAATGATTTATCCAGAAATGGACTAATCAATACAGAACCAGATCCAGGTGCTTTTAAGATTTTTGAACTAGATTATTTTGGAAGAAAATTGCATTTTGCAAATGGATTTGCTTCTAATGATCCAACATCTACGAAAAAGATATTTGATCTAAGCAAATTCCTCGTTCCCAATACAAAGAAAATCATCTTACTAGTGAATCTAAGGGAAGACCGCTCAGATAGATCCAAACAATTAGCCAAAGAGATTAGCCTTTGGGAAGGTGTAAGTTCCATTTTCCTTCTTGGTCAGGGAAGTAATCTTTTCGTGAGAGCCTGCTCCTATGAACTTATTGAAAGAACAGAAATATCTATCTTTGAAGATCCTTCCGCAATTCAAATAATTGAATCTGTGCTTAGTGAAATCAAAGAAGAATGCTTAATTATAGGAATAGGAAATATTGCGGGAATAGGATTAGAAATTATCGACTTTTTCAAAAATAGACAGCAAGGAATATTAGCAAATTGAATACAATCATACTTTCTATAGGACTTGGACTTTTTGTTAGTTTGCTTTTCGTAGAATTTTTTGGATTAATAGCCGGAGGAATGATAGTTCCAGGATACTTTGCCATTCATCTGCATAAACCTGGCGATTTAGCTGTAACAGTTTTTGTTTCCTTATTAACTTATTTCCTTATAAGATTGCTTTCTTATTTTATAATTCTCTATGGTAGAAGAAGATCTGTCCTTACTATACTGATTAGTTTTATTTTGGGAGTTTTTATTAATCATTTAACTATCAATCTTGATGAGCTAGAAGTAATAGGTTATATAATTCCAGGCTTAATAGCAATTTGGTACGATAGACAAGGAATCATAGAAACTTTGGCTACACTTTGTATCATATCAATAGTCGTTCGATTGCTTTTAATTCTCATCCTCGGCGAGGATATTAATCTAACATGATCAAAGTTTACTGGAAGACGCCTCTCCGAGAAAGAGCACCTATCGTATTAATTGCATTTTTATCTGTGTTGCTTTATCTATGTGTAGAAGAATTTCAAATTAGTAAAGAACAATCCTATTATAAAGAAAAATTAAATGCATCCAAGCTAACTGAAAAAGCTTACCAGAGAATTCGAAAAGAAAGTTTACTCAGAAGTCATATGGCTAATCCGACTTTTGACCCCAACCAAACTGGGCTTATTGGAACCAGTATATCTGAAGTTACAAGCAACGTTGGATACCTCTCATCCAAACAAACTTCGATTAATCCTAATTTTGCCGCTGTCGCAGTACATCTGTTTAAGAAAGCCAAACTCAAACCTGGAGATTCAGTTGCGGTAGCCCTTTCTGGTTCCTTTCCTGCGATTAATATTGCTGTCTATTCAGCTATTCAAACTATGAAATTGAAACCAGTTGTAATCACTTCAGCAGCTTCGTCTCAATGGGGAGCCAATCACATTGATTTTCTTTGGTTGGATATGGAGAATATTTTGTATAAAGATGGAATACTAAATATTAAATCTAAATATGCAACATTGGGTGGAGTAGAAGATAAGGCTTTGGGAATGTCAGAAAGAAGCAAAAAGTTATTAACTGAATCAATCCTTCGAAATAAGGTAACAACTTATGATTTTAAAAATTTTACAGATGGAATCAATAAACGAATCGAGCTTTATAATTCCAGTAGCATTACCCCTATTAAAGCATATATTAATATTGGTGGTGGTGCTTTATCGGTGGGAACAAGTATAGGCAAGAAAACCTTTAAACCTGGTCTAATAAAATCAATTCCTGTTGATGGAGAAGATGTAGACTCTGTTATGCTACGATATCTTAAAAATGATATTCCAGTAATTCATTTTATTCAAATTGAAACTCTTGCCAAAAAATACAATCTACCAACTCAGCCCAAGAAAAATCCTATTCCAGGCGAAGGAAATATTTTCAGGAAGAAAGAATATAACGTTTGGCTTATCCTTATAAGTTTATTGATTATTTTTGCATTTTTAATCTATTTGAAACGAAAAACTGCCCTAGATGGAGATCTATTGATTTGAAAAAAGAAAAACCCAGCCTAACTGGGTCAGTGTGTTGATAAATGATATTCAGGAATGAAATTCCTAATTATAATAAAAAAGGAATTCTATCAAATTTTGCAAGCATTTTTTTAAGTGAAATTTCTAGTCTATTCAAATAGTCTAAACAAGTATGATTCGAATCATTTTACTATCTATTCTGCTTTTTCTCTTCTTTCGATGGATCTTTAGAATTTATCTCGCTTTTCGAATTGGATCAGAGGCTGTGCGCGACTCCAGGTATCGTGTGTATAGATCTGGTTCTTTTGGCAATCCTAGTGGACCGATTGGTGGAAATATTCCCAGAGAAAAAGATGTGACCGACAGAGGAAGAGTTATAGAGGATTGATCTTTTTAGTATTTTATAGAAGAATAGTATGATTTAGGAATTCCATTTTCTCGACGATAGATATCTTATGAGGTTCTTGAAAACATCCTTTCTAGCTATTGGGCTTTCGTTATGTATTTCCTGTGGTTCGCCTTCTGGTTCTATAGGTTGGATGACTACCTATGATGAGGGAATGACGGAATTAGACAGAGAATTTGGAATCCAAACTGACTTTCAAATGACCAGAGAGGATCTCTTCTTTTCCCCCCAAGAAACAATACACTTTGTTTATGTTTTTGATTCTCGTGTTAGTGCCTCTGATGAGTTTTATTTCTCCTTAAATAAAAAATCTATAGACTTCCTTGAAGTTGACCTTAGAAGAAAAACGATTGAAGAAGGCAATCCTGTAATTCGAGATTACTACCGAGGTCTTGGAATAGGAGATTATCTTTTGAAAATTGCTTATGAAGGAGAAGTCTTCGATCAAGTGGAATTTAAAGTCCTACCTGAAGATGGCTATTACGCTGACACTTTAGAATCTGATCTATCTATTGATATGGAAGATGATATAATCCGATACAGTCGTTAGATTTTATTTCACTTCTAGACTCTCTAGCCAATTTCCAATTGCTAGTTTGAAATTCTTTTTCTTTATTGCTTTTTCTTTTTGGTTACACTTACTAATGACCAATAAGGCTTGGTTCACCATTCCCAAAAATAAATGTGCCACCTCTTCAAAATTAGGAACAAAGATCTTCTTTTGATTGTGAGATTTCTTCAATAGCTCTAACAAAGGCTTAATGATAAATCTATCATCCAAATCGATAATTTCTTCCCAAGTTAGAACACTGTAGCAATCCATAAGCCATATCTGAATAAATTCTTTATCCTCGGCAAGATCCAATGAAGTATGCCACTCTTTCTTGAACTTTGACCAGTCACTATTCTTTATATCTAAGCTTAATTCTTCATTCATCTGGAGACATACTTCATAGAAGATATCTTTCTTGCTTTTGAAATGGTGGTACAAGGCTCCCCTTGTTAGTTGTAACTCTTCAAGGATATCCTCAGTAGAAGTTGCTGCATAAGTCTTGCGACCGAATAATTTTCGTGAGATACGAATAATATTCTTACGCGTTAATTCACCCTGCTCTTGCTTGCCCAAATCTTTTTTAAGTTTAGCCATCTAGAATTATCATTTTATAATTGGATTTTTTATTACACAAGCAAATTTTTCTTGAATAAGTAAAATTAAAATTTTACATACATACTGATTGTATGTAAAATAGCTTGACAAAAATTTTCCATAATTTAGATGTAAATTATGAAAGAAATGAACAGGTCCACATTTTTTAAATACTCTGCCCTCCCATTATTAGCACTAGGCTTACAGAAATGTTTATCTATACAATCCAAACCTTTCGACCAAAAAGAGGCTAATTTCTCACCTACCGTTTTGGTCGTTGGAGGAGGAATAAGTGGAATCTGCGCAGCTATGAAATTACAGGAATATGGGATTTCAGCTCAATTAATAGAGGCTCAATCCTACTTCGGAGGTAGGATGAAATCTGTTTTGAATGATAATTCGGTATCTGCTGAACTTGGAGCACAACTTTTCAATCAGGACATGAAGGAAATCATAAACTTACTAGAAAGAAATTATCTAGAGTACAGTTCCGTTTATGGAGATGGTAATACTTTCTCATTGAATGCCACTGGTAAAGAAGTCTGGGATGAAGATTCTAATATCTATGATTGGATCGATGAAGAAAAATTTTTAACAAAATTAGATTCAAAAGATATAGACCAAGACTTCTCCTTGTCTGAAGCGATAGATGCCATGACTGATGAGAAAGAGAAAAGAATTCTTCTGAAAAATATGTTTAGAGAACTCATGGGGAAGAATCCAGAGCTTGTAAGTACTCGGGGAACCTATGAGTTGTATAAAAGATTTAATTCTGAGCGAGATGCTGACGAATTGCACTGTGAGAATGGGCTAGGTCGATTGATTGAAAGCTTAATTCAAAAGCTTGAGTATGCACCGATTCATTCCAATCCCATAAAAAGAATTCTATGGAAAAATGGTAAATTCAATTCAACATCTAAAAAGGGAGTCATAGAGTCAAATTATCTTATACTGGCTGTTCCTCCACCTATCATTCAAAAGATTTCAATAGAACCTAAATTGCCTCAAGCTATTCAAAAGGCGATAGCTAGTTTCGATACAGGTGACATGATTAAAATTACTTTGGTCTTTAAAGAACCATTTTGGCGCAAAGAAGGTTGGAGTGGAAGTTTTGTGAGCAATGTATACAAAGGTGTGACTGTTATAGATTCTTCTCTAAAAAATCAAAAGCAAGGAAAGCTTGTTCTTTTTATAGGTGCAGAGACAGCGCTTGAACTTTCTAAGAAAAGCCAAGAACAAAGGCAAGAGTTCGCATACAATCTAACAAAACAAGCCTTTAATGAAAATTGGCAGATGCCAATAGAATACTATGAAGGAATCTGGGTCAAGCATCCTTGGTCGGGAGGCGGCTACAATTCCTTTGTGAAATATGGTGGCAAGCCCAATGCAGCCGAGGTTCTAAGAAACTACAATTCAAATTTACTATTCGCTGGATCAGAAATCTCTGCTGAATTTCCTGGATATATGGAAGGTGCAATTCGTTCTGGTTACAGTGCAGCAAAACAAATTCATTCTAAAATAAAATCAGAAAAAGGTAAACCATGAGTCAAATCCAATCCTCCCATCAAGAATCGTCTTCTCAAACTTCCGCTGCAAGACTACCTCTCTTAGATTTCTTAAGAGGATTTTCTTTGGTTGGTATCCTAGCTGTGAATCTACCCTATTTTGCTGAACCTCCTTATGGTTTTAGTCCCTTTCACTCGACAAGTTCAGAAGTTACACGCTTTTTGCTTAATTTTTTCTTTACAGGTAAGTTTTTCATCTTATTCTCCTTTGTATTTGGATATGGATTCACTATTTTACTCTATAGCTCAGCCCAAAAAGGTTATGAAGCAAAAAGAGTATTTTATAGAAGATTGATTGGACTTTTTACCTTAGGAATCATTCACGCTCACTTCTTATTTTCTGGAGATATACTAGTAAGCTATTCCATCTTAGGTTTTATTTTGTACCAAATGAAGGATCTATCGGATAAGACTCTCATCAAATGCATGGGCTTCTTTTGGATTTTATCAATTCTATGCTATGGCATTATTGGATTCCTTTCCTATCTTCCTGGTGAATCCTACGGGCTAGACTATGAGAGTTTAACGAAAGAATCCATTGCCAATCATTTTGGAACTTTTTATGAACTAACTTTACAAAAAATAAAAGAATACTACTTTTCTTTTCCTTTCTTAATTTTTTACAATTGGCCTTCTGCCATTCTTATGTTTTTGGTTGGCTTAATGGCAGGAAAGAGACAATTGCTTTCCCAACCTGAGAAGATCTGGACTTATTTTCAAGGAAAGAAAAGATACCTCTTCATTATAGCCATTATAACTAATTTATGTTATGCGTTTAGCTCTTTAAACCAGGATTCACTTTTGTATGGAGTATTTTTTTCTAGTCTTCTTTCGATAGCAGGAATTAGTCTTATGATTCTCTATATTCTATTATGGATCAGATTTTTTTTCCTTGGATCTATTAAGCAGAATCTATTTGTTACCCTACTCTCCAGAGCAGGAAGCATGTCCTTGTCGAATTACCTTATGCAATCCATAATCTGCAATTGGATATTCCATGGATGGGGTCTTGGATACTTTGGAAAACTTGAACCAGAATGGGTAGCTTTTCTGATTGTACCAATTTATGGATTTAATTTAGCGTTTAGCTACTTTTGGAAAAAGTTTTTTGCACTGGGACCTTTCGAAATCATACTCAGAAAATGGACATATGCTTGAAATCAATACAATTTTTCAGCAGGACGAAGGAAACCATCGCTTTGGGTCTTTTCAACACGTTCTATACTTTTTAGGGAAAAATTAGCCTCAACTTCATTGCCAGATTCCACTAGTTCGCGGTAGAATTTTTTAGCTGACTCGAAGTCACGTTTAGTTTCTTGGATTTCAGCTAATCGAAGTAAGATGCGACTTTGAGGTATAGATTTGGATTGTGTAAGCAAGCGGTCAAGTTCAATCTTTAAGTCATCAAGTTGAATATTGAGAATTCGAAATTGAGCTAAGGCATCATCTTGGGTTGTAAGTAGAAGTTCTTTTTTATATCTTAGGATATCACGCTCTAGCTTAGTGATAGCCGCTTTGGATGAAGAAATTTTATCATCTAAAGATTTATTTTGTTCATAGGCTAGAAGTAATTTTTCTTCTTCTCTGTCTATCCTCTTTTCCCGTTTGTGTGCAAGGGATATCCCATAATTAGCGATTGCAACTTTCTCTTGGGAGCCTTGAGGATTGTCATTTAACCATTGTTCATAGTATGTTTTTGATTTATCTAAATCTCCTATGATTTTTTCATAGAATCTTCCAAGTTCATAAACAATAGCTTGTTTCTTACTTGCATCTTGTGTCGTAGTAAAGAATTTTTCATAGTAATCGGCAGCTATCACCTTACGCTTAATATCAGAATTTAGAATGGCAAGATTCAGATAGGTATCAGCTAGATTCTCTTTGTCTTCATCACTTGGGTCTTGATTTTCCGCAAGTTTTAGAGCAATGTACTTTTCAAAATAGTCAATAGATTTTATTTTCTTACCATCGATCTTAAATTGCTTGGCAACCTCATAGATTGCCTCTGGAAAACTTGGATCTATACGGTAGGATTTTTCAAGAAGATATTCATAAGCAAAGAAATCTGTATTTCTTTTGTAATCAAAAAGAATAAAGATTCCTCTTCCAACTAATGTAGATTTGTTGACGATTTTTAATCTTTCCTTATTTGCATCTTCTGATTTACGAACAAGTTGAGCAAGTCTGTAGAAATTTTCTGCATCTTCTCTAGACTTCAATTTCCGAAAAGGTTCATAGTTTTGTTCTAAAGATGCTTGGTAAGATTTTTCCGCATCCTCAAGTAAGTTCTTCTTTCTTGTCAGATCCAATTCTTTGGATTTCTTTTCTTCTTGGTAAGCCCTATAAGAGATCTTATTCAAGGAGAAATCGGATCCAAGTTTATGAATGATTCTTTTGGCATCTTCCACTTCTTCGATAGCTTTCTTTCGTCTATCAAATGCTAACTTATGATTCTGTCTCGCTTGGATGCCATTTGGTTCAAGAACTTCTTTCCAAGACTGCTCATCTAAGAATCTATCTTCTGTATGGGATAGATCTCTATATCGCAAAGCAGTTGTATAATGACGTATAGCTTGTTGAATATCTTTCTTTTGATCATAAAGTTCTGCTAATCTTTTATGCAAGTTATAGACAATCTCAGAATCACGAATGATTTCCGTTTCCGCTTTGGTATTCATAAAGGCATCTATGAGAAGGCGGACTTCATTCTGCTCATTCTTAGTGGAAAATTTGGAACCTCGATTCTTATCTTCCCAAATTCTTTTTTCATTTAGAAATTGGCTATAGTATCTTCTAAGAAGTCCATCGGCTTCATTGATTTTTGTACCAAGATCTTTGTCCCCTTCTCCCTCTCCTGGCTCAGCTGGATTGTAAGGAATTGCAATTCCAGAATCAGGCGCTATCTTCAATCGTGTAGCGGTATCTAAAAGGGAAATCTCTTCTGGACGAATAACTTCATAGGGATACAAATAAAGACCCTTGGCATCATCTCGTCCATCATCTTCACCTGCTGGTAGAGGCAAACTCAGGATGAAAATGAGAGCCAGAAGTAAGCCAGGCAAATATTTTTTTCCCAGAAATCGCATATCTTATCTATCGGCAGATTCGAAAAAAGGAAAAACCCTTGGCAAAGCAGATTTCAGCTTTTTTATGAGTATAAGACATGGATAATTTGATCGAAAAATATCTTACCTTAAAGAACAGGTATAGAAATTATGATACCAAAGAAGCTCTGCGAAGGGTTCAAGCCTTTCGCCTTGCCGCCAAAGATCTCTCTGAAAAAGGCTACCATGTCGCCTTAGAGTTATTAGGTTCTATTAATTTTGGAATCTGCGAAGAATCCTCCGATGTAGACTGTATACTCCTTCATTCTTGTGAATTGCACAAACAAGAAGGCTCATGCCCTGACGATTGTCCCAATTATATTTTTGAAATTAAGGAAATCGTAAAGTCGATTCACAGAAGACTTCGATCTAAGGATCTCAAGATTGATTTCTTAGATAACATCAACCTTCTTTATGTAGAACAATCCATTCAGAAGGGGGACGTGATCGATAATGAAGTTCTATACCGTTTGCTTTTTTATAGAAACCTTGGTCGCCCTGTCAATCGTCCGCTTTTTATCAACTATTGCGAAAGATTAGAAGACAATCCTGAATTTATCCGAGAGATTATTCCCTGGGCAACCGAAGCTCTAGGTGGATACTTACGAACCAACCAGCACAGACTTTCATTTAATAAGTACAATGAGCGCATTCTAAGCAAGGGACTACTTCTTCCAAAGGAGCTAGAAGAAGAACTAAAAAAGTACCTAGAGAGCGTTTAAGCTTTTACCAAACAATTCCCATCTTACTTGCTTTTGGTGCAAAATCCTTATCTTGTTTCAGAATCAAACCAATAGCAAGCTCTATAGATTCAGCTATTATTTTACTTTTGCCACCCTTAGCCTTTAAACTTTTTAGTTCAGATTGTAACTTAACAAGTTCTTGGTTGGCTTGAGCAGACTTCCCAGACTGAATAGCTGATTTAAAATTGACCCAAATCTCTGTTAACTTTTTATTAGGTTCTGGCAATGGATCATTCTTCTGCTCCAGTTCCTTTCTTGCGTATTTCATGTCCCAAATTTCTTTATGGCTATGGCTTGCATCAATTTCATCTTCCAGCAATTTTTGGTAGGAAATTGGATTCGAAATTGCTGCTTCCATTAACTCCTTCTTCCAGCTAGGATAGCCTGAGAGGCATTCTGCAAAGATCCCGTTTTGAAACTGTTGCTTTGTTAACAATTTCTTGGAGACCAAGATACGAATAGTACCTATCGCATTTTCGGGATTTGCCTCATTGCAATCCTGAATGGCACGCAGGTAAAGAACGGGAATTTCTCCAGACTTGCCCATTCTTCTTTCTAAATCTTTCAGGTTTCCGCTCTTAAGGGCAAGATTCTGAAAAAGGTTGCGGTAGTAATTGTCACTAGGTTCCTTCTTATAAGCTAAGGCTGCTGCTGTATAGGCTCTGGGATAATCTGATTCAGAATTATAAAGTATTGCAAGGTTGGCACAAGAAAGTCCAGATGCATAATCCTTAAATCTACACCTAGATTCCAAATTACTGATAGCATCTGCCTTGAGTTGATCCCCTGAATAGAAATCGAGGATGATTTTCTCAAAAAAAATCATGTCCTCCAAAGGAAAGTGAAAATCATCTCTAGCATGAATAAAGATGGGAAAACTTAGGAATAAAAACAAAACCGCTGCGGATTTCTTCATTTTTTCAGTTGCCTATATCGTTTTAAATAGTTTACTGAACAAGAATCCAATCTTTGAACTGGAGAATCAACTTGAAAAAGAATTCTTATATATTTTCTACTATCATCACCCTTACTCTAATTTTAGGAAGTTTATCCTTTTGTGAACGCGAAGCTAAAAAGAAACCTGAAATAAGCAATACTTTCTCAATGAACGATTTTGAGAGCGTGGTTCAATCTGTTGATAAGTTCTATATTGACAAGAAGACCAATAAGAATCGTGCCTATACTGATGCAGCCGTCTACACTTTGTTATCTCTTCCTCATCCATTGTATCTTATGCCGGAAAGTTATTTCAAAGATAGGGCAAAATATGAAAACCCTGAGGATATGATTCCTGTTAAAGAAACTTTTAAAATAACAGCCTCCGATAAATATATTTTAGTGGATCCAGATTACAAAAAGCTCGAAGAATTAAGAAAAACCAAGCTCAGCAAAAATGAAAATAAAAAACTTTCCGATGAGGAAGTAAAAAAACTCATAGAGAAAGATAAGCTGCGTAAGAGTGTAATTACCGCCAAATGGGAAGAGACTAGATTTTCCAAGAAAGATTTTGACAAAATTATTGCCTTTGTGGAGCAAAACCTTTCCAAATACAAAGAACCTGCTATGCCCAATGTTGCACTTGAATTAGAAGAAGGCATAGAACCGAGTGAAGAGGAAAAGAAAAAAGACTTCACGATCAATGATGCCTTCCTTGCAGCAGCAAATGGTTATTTATCATCTTTAGATCCTCATTCCAATGTTTTTTTAAGAGAAGCGTGGGAAGAGTCTATGGCAAAGATCAATGACTCTTCTTTCGAAGGTATTGGTGCAATTCTCTCAGGTGGTGGAACCAGAGAAGTTGTGATTGAAAATCCATTGGAAGGAAGTCCTGCTCTGAATGCAGGTGTACGAAGTGGAGATGTGATTCTTGCAGTTGACAAGGTTTCCATAGCATCACTTAACTTAGATAAGGTTGTTAAAAAGATCAAAGGCAAGAAAGGAACCCAAGTTGTCCTGACTATCAAAAGAAAAGGCCAGACTGGGAACACGGATATACCTATCATTCGTGATACGATTACAATCAAAAATCTAACTCATAGACTACTTAAGGAAGATCCACAAGTTGGCTACATCAAGCTCACAGGATTTGTTAAGCCAGACAATGAATCTCCTATAGATACTCAAATCGCCAAAGCAATTCGTGACTTAGAAAGAGAGGCTGGTAAGAATGGAAGCCAACTCAAAGCACTCGTCTTTGATCTTCGAAATAACGCTGGTGGTTATCTAGATTTAGCAATAGATATCACAGATCTTTTCATAGACAAAGGACTAATGATCGTTAGCACTAAAGTTCCTGACCGCAGTCCAGAGGAAGCATTTTCCCGAGACAAAAAATATACTGACCTTCCTTTGGTTGTACTTGTAAATGCAAAGTCAGCCTCCGCAAGTGAAATTGTAGCATCCGCCATCCAACACCATGGCAGAGGACTGCTCTTAGGGGAAAGAACTTTCGGAAAAGCAACTGTTCAGAAATTAATGCCTCTCCCTGATAACCAAGAATTCTTATTAAAAATCACTAACAGTAGATACTACTCACCCAGTGGACGAACCATCCAAGTCGTAGGAGTTCAACCAGATATTGAGATTTCAGAAGAAGCAGATGGGAGCTTCCCTTTCAGATACCGTGAGGAAGATATGTGGAATCATTTGCCAGAAATTCCATCAACATCTTCTATCAAATCCAAATTCAATATCCAAGCAATGAAAGATTATGTGAAGAAAAATGGCAAGGCAGCAACCTATCTAAAGGAACATACGAATGATCAAATTCGACCTGATTATATGTTGATACGTGCACTTGATTTCGTGAATGCATTGGTTGAAACCAATAAGAAATGACACCTGAGAAAACAGACTTCCTGATCATTGGATCAGGAGTCACAGGATTATTTCTAGCATTAAAAGTCTCCGAGTTCGGATCTGTAACTATTGTAACCAAAAAATCAGACTACGAATCTAACACGAATTATGCCCAAGGTGGAATTGCAAGTGTATTTGCTGATAACGATAATCTAGAAGAACATATCCAAGACACCTTGATTGCAGGTGCTGGCTTATGTGACCCAGAAGCAGTCCGTGTGCTTGTCGAAGAAGGTCCTTCTAAGGTTCAAGAACTCTTAGAGATTGGTGTTCCATTTAACAAGGATGAGTTGGGAAATCTTGACTTAAGCCGGGAAGGTGGTCATAGGAAAAATCGTATCGTCCATGCCTTAGATAGAACTGGGCGAGAAGTTGAGGCATCCCTTCTCACTGCTGTCAAAAGTAAAAATAATATTCAAATTTTAGAAAACCATGCTTGCGTAGATTTACTAACTCGTCACCAAATTAAAGATGGAGACTCTTTGCCCTTGCGCTGCTACGGTGCCTACATTCTTGATACTGAAGATGGGGAAATCGCTCCACTCATCGCCAAACGAACAATCATTGCTACTGGGGGAGCTGGCCAAGTCTACCAACATACGACCAATCCAAGTATTGCCACTGGTGATGGAGTTGCCTGTGCATACAGAGCTGGTGCAAAAGTAAAGAACATGGAATTCTACCAATTCCATCCCACATCCTTGTACCATGACCAGGGAAATTCCTTCCTCATATCTGAAGCAGTTCGTGGTGAGGGTGGAATCCTTAGAGATATGCAAGGCAGGGCTTTTATGGTAGATTACCATGAAATGAAAGATCTTGCACCAAGAGATATAGTTGCAAGAGCCATAGACAACGAAATGAAAAAAAATGGCGTGCCCCATGTTTACCTAGATATCACACATAAACCAAGCGATTTCATCAAAGGACATTTTCCTTCGATTTATGAAACCTGCCTCAAATTGGGAATTGATATTACAACCCAGGCTATCCCAGTAGTTCCAGCCGCCCATTATATGTGTGGTGGTATAGAGACAGATCTTTGGGGAAAGACAAATATAGAAAATCTTTACGCAGCAGGAGAAGCAACCTGCACAGGAGTGCATGGTGGTAATCGCTTAGCATCCAATAGTTTATTAGAATGTTTGGTTTTTGCAAATAGAATTGCCAAGGATATCAGTCGTTCCAAGGATTTAAGTTACCCAGCTGAGACCAGCAGAATCCCTCTTTGGAATAAAGAAGGAACCAAGAATGCGGAAGAGTGGGTCTTGGTTAGCCATGATCTCTATGAAATTAAATCTCTTATGAGTGATTATGTTGGAATCGTGAGAAGCAATCTTCGCCTAATGCGTGCATCTCGAAGAATACAATTGATTCGTGAAGAAGTAAAAGACTTTTACAACAGAACAACCGTTAGCTTAGGACTTCTTGAATTAAGAAATCTTGCCTTGATAGCAGATATTATCGTAAGATCGGCGCTTTTACGCAAAGAATCCAGAGGACTTCATTATTCCACTGATTACCCTGAAAACCGAGAACCATCCAGAAACGATACAGTTATTACGACTTAGGTAGAGGAAAGCGATTCATCTCTTATTTTCCATTTTGATTCTACTTCTGGTAAAGTAAAAATTTATAAATTAGGTTTTGACTCAACTTTAACTTTACGAAATCTTGTAAAACAAAGGTTAAAAACATTTTGTTGAAATAAGTTGACAAAATGTAATATTTCCCACAATAGATCAAAGAAAATTTATGCGATTGTTTGCTCAGAGAACGAAATTGAAAGTCAGTAAAACCTTAATTTTAGCTTACCTTGCATTTAGTTTGTCTTGCATTCAATTTGAAGAAAGTGAACTGGATCCAAGCTCCTTGCTAAGCGATCTCAGATTGCTACAAACAGCGAATGAATTTACTGCCAAAGACATCACTTCCTACTCAATTCCTTCTATTGGTGCCACTGGCCTAATCAATGGTACTGAAATATACCTAATCGCTGAGAATTTAAACAACCTTAATCCATTGGTGGCTACTTTCACCTCATCGGGAAAGTCTGTACGGATTGGAAGTACAACTCAAATAAGTGGAAGTACGGAAAATTCCTATACGGAGACATTAACTTATGTTGTGAGTGCACGTGACAATTCTGAAAAAACTTATAAAGTGAAGTTATTTGCACCGCGAACTGTTTCTGCTTCCAATTTAAAGGCATGGTTTAAGGGAAACTCACTTTCCCTTGCGAATGGGAGCAATGTTTCATTTTGGGCAGATTCCAGTGGTAATTCAAATGATGTCTCTACCGCCTCAAACTTTCCAACATTTTTAGCCAATGCCAAAAATGGTTTTCCTGCAGTCCTTTTTCCAGGAGGTGTTGACAGATCCTTAGCTAAAACGGGAGGTACAGATTTAAATACAACGGCACACACCATCCTTACTGTTTTCAAACCTGTTGTTGCGGTTAACATAGTAATCATTTCCATAGGAACGGGAGGATGCGGAATTACTGATAAAGTCTTTCAAATTCTCAATGATGGAACCATAAATACAGGCGTCTGCAATGCATACAGCATAAATCTATCTTCCGTTTTGAATTCCAATACCTATTACATAGCAGCTGTTTCATCAATCAACAACACGGGAACACCTTTCCTTTTTTTAGACGGAACAAGTACAGTTGGGACGTTTAGCGGGAATGGAAGCCTCACATATACAAATCCTAATTCTAATATGGCGATAGGGAAAAGAGCCGTAGATAATAGTAGTTTTTTTAATGGAGAAATTGCTGAGGTTCTATATTACAATACAAATTTAAGTGTCGCTAATACTCAAACTTTGATCTGTTATCTCTCAAAAAAATACGCAATACCCGTTTCTTCATCTTGCTTTTAAGGCTTTAGGTTTCCTCTAAAGGATATGTGAAAGTTGAAATCCTCCATTCATTGAATCTCAGAATTCATTTTTTTCATTTGGAAGTATATCGAAGATTTATAAAATAGTATTACCTTTACTAGTAATTTTGCAAAGCTATACTTAAACTTGTAAAGAACAGAATTGCGGCTATAGGTGCCCAGATTCTTTCTATTTTACTAGGCGTTATAGAATTGAGTAAAATGACGAATGGCAAAATCATATCTTTTGCTTCTCCGGTAAGATAGGACAACAGCTCATAATAATCATCTCTATCCCTGCTGTGATATCTTTGAATCGCTTCAAGATGTTAGAAACATCTGGTTCATAGAAAACTTGCTTCCCAACTTTGGTTCTTTTCAAAACACCAGCATCATTTAGAAATGTTAAATTCCTAGATATTACAGATTTATCCCAAGGAAGACCTTCTGCGATTAAAGTAACATCAGCTCTTCCAAGATGGATTACTTTCTTGAGAACGCTAACCCTTGTGGAATCAGAGAGAGAATTTAAAAACTTAGAATCTAAAATATCATCCAAAGAATCCAAAGAAAGTCCGATTGCCTTTTTGTTCGGCTTTGTAAGTAGATTCGAATTGCTTACTCTCTTTTCCTCGATAA
>PEQN01000026.1 GCA_002786225.1 Leptospira sp.
ACTATAACAGCTCACGGATATGGAACTTACACTTTAAAAATAATTTTTAACGAGAATATTGATACAAACTCATTGGGTATTTCGTTTAAAGACTTTGGATCTTCCTACCAAGCATTTGTAAATGGTAAATTAATAGCTAGAAATGGCAAGGTTGGAAGAACCGAACAAGATAGTTTATTTGATATGAAAACTCATATAGCTAAATTCCCAAATACCAATGATAATGAATACTTAATAGAAATCGAAGTTTCTAACTATGATAATACGAATGGTGGATTCTGGAATAGGGCTTATATTGGCGAACTAGACAAGCTTTACGAGCAAAAATTTACCAATTCTTCATTTATTTTCTTTTTTAATGGAATTACCGCTATAATTGGAATTTATTCTATATTATACTTTATGTATCTTAAAAATTTCAAGTCTTCCCTTTACTTTGGATGTTTTTCACTATTACTTGGATTGAGAAACTTGATAACTGGAGAAAGAATTTTTTCGGACTTATTTCCGCAAATTCCCTTCAGTATAATCTATAAATTAGAATATTTAAGCTTATTCTTAGCTCTTCCTTGCTTTAGTAAATATCTAGTAAATTTATTTCCCAATATTATTCCTAAATATCTTGCTAATATCTTCAATTCTATAATTCTATTTTGCGCATTATTAGTTATCATTTTACCTTCTAATTTATATGCACATACTTTAAAGATTGTTCAACCAATGATTATTATTTTTGGCATCATTACAAGTTATCATTTAATAATTCAAATAAAAGAAAAATCTAAAGATGCAACTATAGTTTTTATTTCTTTAATATTTCTTCTTACTGGAACTATCAATGATATATTATTTCATGAAACAATTTGGAAATCTGTGATTCTCACACCTTATACTTTAATATTATTTATTTTTTTACATGGAATGCTTTTAGGGAAAAGATTTGCTTCTTCATTCAAAAAATCAAAATTTTTATCAGAAGAATTAATAAAGGTTAATTCAAATTTAGAAGAAAAAATAAGAGATAGAACTAAGGATTTGGAATCAAAAATTCAAAGTATATCTAACGATTTAAATATGGCAAAAAATATTCAAGAAAGAATACTTGGTGTGGATACTCTTAGTAATGAATATTTTGAATTTAAAGCAATTTATGAACCTATAGAGGAACTCGGCGGTGATTTTTATGATATTTTTGAAATTTCTAATTACAACTACAGGATAATGATCGCTGATGCAACAGGCCATGGGATACAAGCAGCTTTAGTAACTATGGCGATTAAATCTGAATATGAATATGCTAAATTTCATTTTGAAAAACCTAGTGAAATTATTTATTTCTTGAACCAACAATTTTGTATAAAGTATAAAAATCTAAAAATGTATTTTACATGCCTAGTGTTAGATTTTAATTGCATAACTGGAGATATAAAATTTTCATCTGCTGGACACCCTAACCAGATTCTAGTAAGAAATAATGAGAGAATAGAAGAATTATCTAGCTTTGGTTCAATTATAGGTCTAACGAAAAATTCAGTCTACGATTTATTTCACAATAAAATTAAAAAAAATGATGCAATTTTTTTATTCACAGACGGTTGGATAGAGCAGCATAATGCCATTAAAGAAATGTATGGTGAAAAAAGATTTTATGACTCAATTTTAAAACATAATTCTGAGGATTTAAATTTAACCTTAATAAATATTAAACATGAAATAAATACTTTCTTGAATAAATTATTGATTCAAGATGATCTTGCATTGCTAGCAATATTAAAAAGATAGATACTAAATATTAGGATCCAGAATCAATAAAGGAAAAAAAATGAATAAAACAAATAAAGAAATCTCACGGGAATTTTTTGATAGTATAAACAAAAAAGAATATAGCCTTGCTTTCGATATGTTTGATGAAACATTAGAATGGCTCATAATGGGAACAGCTAATGTTTCAGGAATTTATGATAAGAGAAAGATTAGTTTGGGACTCAAGGGATTAGCGAGAACTTTTGATGGATTTCAATTTAGTCTAGGTGAATTGACCTCTGAGGATGATAGGGTTTCTATTATTGCTGAGTCACATGCTGTCCACAAAAAGAATGGGAAAAAATACAACAACCACTACCATTTTCTTTTTACTTTTAAAAATGGAAAAATAATTTTGGTTAAAGAATTTTTTGACACAATCCATGCAAATTGGGTGGAATTACCCGACTAACATTTTAATTTTTTAGGTTAAGTTCTTGCGAATCTTAGTACCTTCTAAATTATTGAAGCAGTGAACGAAGAAAATACAGATAAAAGCCAACGAAGTCTTACATATGGAACAAGCCGATTGGCTCCTGCGATTCGACTTGTGGACAGAGCCAAAGAAATAGAGCTTGCTCACGAATCGATAAAATCGCACACGCATGGGAAGTTGGATTTAATTTTAAAACAAATTCGTCATCTACAGCAAGAGGCGAACAAGATATTAGAACAGGCTGCTATCGATGCAGAGCTTCATTCAATAAAATGCAATTTTGAGAAAAAAATTGACCAACCCTATCATCTTTATGAAAAAGATGATGGCACAAAATATTTTTCCTTTGTCTCTCCGATTGAATGGGGAGGAAATCCACCTCACAAATTCATAGAAACCTATGTTATGAAATCAGATAGAAGCTTTAAAGTCTGGGAAGAAGAGATTTAATTTTCTAAAAGAAGTATGCCTATAAAATATTTTAAGGGTTTATCCCTAGAGCAATTAGCAGAACAATTATCGATAAATATTAATCTAGATTTTCAAAACTCAACTAATCCTCTTAACTCTTCTCTAATAGTAATTCCTAACACAAATATTAGAACCTGGCTGCAACTAAAGATCGCTAAACTTCAAGGGGTCTCTTTAAATTTAACTTTTGAGTTTTTCGAAAGCATGATAGTAAATTATTTTTTGGAAAAAAATGATTTAATGAATGACCAAGGTATGTTTGAATCTAAATTATCTAGTCAATATAAAATTTTGAACTATTTACTTAAAGAAAAAGAATCTAAACTTTTGTTACCATTTTCTAAGTATTTAGATAACATTACTAGAGCATTTTCTTTAAGTAGTAAAATTAGAAGCTTGTTAGATGAATACGAATTCAATCGTCCGAACTGGATAATTGAATGGGCTAAAGAATTTAACAATGGAAGCTTTGCTCCAATAGGTAAATCAAATTATAATTTGCCCCATGGGTCGGATATTTCTGAATTTCAAATTCAAATGTACAAAGAGATTTTCCTTGCTAAAGGCAATGAGAAAATTCGAACAAATCAATTTCTATTAAAAAAAGAAAATCGATCTCCTAAACTGAAATCTTCCTCAACATTTCCATCAATCCATATTTTCTGTTTAAGTAATCTATCCGAACTTTATGTACAGATCTTAGAAGAAATTTCCCAAAAAGAATCAAATAACATTTATTTTTATCAATTTTTTACCGACTTACCCAATCTAGAATTTGACAATTTGAATTCATCTCCGCTTAGATGGGCAAGATCTCAAAAATATCTAGCAGAAAGAATCGAAAGCATTTCTATAAGAGCTGAATTTTCCAATAAATTAGTTTCCGATAAATTTAATGATAAAAATAATTTAAATCTATTAAGGGATTTTCTTCATGGGAAAAAATCTAAAGACCAAATACAATCTTTGGCAAACGAATCAAAAATTAAAGATCATATTCGCTTTTGGAGTGCCCCTTCTATTTATAGAGAAGTAGAAGCAGTAGCCCATGATATTCTAAATAAAATTCAAGAAAACAAAGATTCCAATCATAAGATCAGCTTTTTAGATATTTCAATTTTGGTTACGGATATTAATTTATATCGTCCTGCCATAGAATGGGTATTTGATGGTGGAATTCATTTACAAGAGACAGAGGATTCTCTTCCTACTCGTCATAAAATTCCTTATTCACTAACTGATTTAAAAGGAATTGATAATTCATTTTTATGCAAGGGCTTACTGGATATTTTTTCGATATGTGAAAGTGATCAAATCAAACAAGAGGATATAATAACTATACTATCAAATCCTATCTTTGGATTTTTCAACCAAGATTCTAGTTTAGATGCTAAGGATATTAAAGATATTTTATTGAATCTTGGTGCTTATTATGAAGAAGAACAAAAAGATTCAGATCTTTTTCAAATATCTAAATCAATTAAACGACTTAGAATGAATACCATTTTTAGTGAAGACTATCTCAAACAGAACCTTGAAATAGAAGCTATATCTGGTTATTCCGATAATGATATTCAAAGTATATCTTTATTATGGTATAAAATATTAAATACAAAGAAGAACATTAAATCATCATTAAGTGAATCTAAGCTTTCTAAAGAAGCTATATTACAAATTTTCCTTTCTTTGGAAGATATCTTTCAATTTGAAAATGAATTTGAACGGGAAGCAAATAATTTGCAGGACTGGTATGATGGAATTTTAGAATGGGAAAACTTCGAATTTAAGAATTTCAAAGAAGGTATTGAAATTCTAAAATTGTTAACAAACAGTATTTTTGATAGATTGCCTTATCGCCATGGTTCATTTTTAATTGAAGGCGTAAGTATTTCTCTTTTACAACCTATGCGACCTATACCCTTCGAGCATGTTTATATATTAGGGCTAGGTGAAGGGAAATTTCCTGGAAAGATTGATCATTCCAAATTAGATCTTAGAAAGAAAGACCCTAAGCCCTGGGATTCAAATAAAATAGAAATTCAAGAATCACTTCTATGGGAAGCCTTACATTCTGCTTTAACTTCTATTACTCTATCTTATGTTGGTGAAGATACCAAAGAACAAAAATTTTACAATCCTTGTTCGCATTATTTAGAATTAATGGATGCATTTAATATCAATGAGCCATATAAAATACCATTGCATAGCTACAGTTATAAATATCTAGAAAATACTAATTATAAATGTTTTGATTTTAGCTTAAGGTTACTGCATGATACTAATTTAAATAAGAATCGAATTTTACCTAAATTTGAAGAAAAACTTTTAGAAAATTCTAAACAAAATTCTTTTGAACAAATTAAAATCAATTTAAATGATTTATCTAAATTTCTTGCAGACCCCTTGGATTCTTATCTAAAGAAACAATTGGGAATGTATATGGATGAAAGCAAAATTGAACCTGATGGTCATGAGATTTTCACATTACAAGCTTTAGAAGACTCAAGCCTTTTCAAAAAAATATATCCTTTGATGATACAGGATATTGTTAAAGATGAAAGTTGGACATGGGATGAAAATAAAATAAAAGAATGCCTCGATAAAATCATTCTAGAAGAACAGAGAAATTCTAGATTCCCTCAATCTATTTATTCCGAATTACAAAGGCAATCTATGCTTGGCTATCTCATAACGGCATCCGAAATTTTTTGTTCGTGGAAGACCGAATTACAAGGAGGTCAGTATTTTCGAACAGTTAGCATTGGTGATACTGGATTAAGAGAAAATACAGATAGTCTTTCCAATTACAAAAAGCTAAAAATTTTGGATATAAAAACTGAATCTGATTCATTCATTCAACTAACAGGTGAGTGGAATAATGTTATTCAAAAAGACAACAATTTATATTGGTTGAATATTGGCACACTCGAAACAATTAAATCAATCAAGGAAGGCATTTTCATTAAACAAAATGCTTTTAGCTTTCTGTCGGCAGTAGCAATGAATTATTTAGGAGAAAAATTAATCATTTACTCAATGAAGTCTAGACCTAAAGATCCTAAAAAAGATTGTATGAAGCTGGATTTATCAATTTTGACAAACACACAACAAGAATCATTAGATCCGCTGCTATATTTGTCCAGCATCACAAATCAATATCTGCATAAGGATCCAATTCTTTTTTCCAGAAAAGCATTTGAAGAGTACTACGAAAGTAAAATCCAATCAATACCAATAGATGAGTTTATCAATGATGATCCTTCATGGAAAAAATATCTAATCGAAAATTCAGAAGATGTAGTAAAAGAATTATCTAATCTTAGTCGCTTATATCCGAATATAATGAATTTTATGGTTGAATCCAATCCCTTGGATTTTGCGAAAAAATACTATCTTCCAATAATTGAAAATTGGAAGCCTTTAGAATGAATCAAGAATTCAAAATGAAACATCAATTCATCAATGCTTCTGCTGGTACTGGAAAGACATTTACTATCATGGAAATCATGATGAATTTAATTGAAGAAGATTTTATTTTAAATCAAGCTACTAACCCAAATTTACTTAGCAAAATATTGATTCTTACTTTTACAGAAAAAGCAACAGGTGAATTAAAGAAAAGACTTCGCGAAAAGCTTCAGGAGAAAATCCAATATGCAAGCGATGTAAGAATGAAAACCTTAGAATCGAATCTGAGTTCTACAAAATTTATACCTAATTTGGATTATAAAATCTATCTTCAAAATTTAGATCTATGCAATATATCAACGATTCATGGATTTTGTAATATGATTATTCGAGAGTATGAATTAGAGACTCTCACATGCGAAGGATCTAAATTAGTTCCAATTCAAGATAAAATTGAACAAGCATTATATGAAATTCAACACAATGAATGGTTCGTAAATACAACTACAAGCAAGAACAATCTCATTCATTTATTACAGACTTCTGATTATTTCAATGAAGGAAAAAAATTTATTTCTTTTGCTGTAGAAAAATATCTAGCTGGTAGGGAATATTTACCTCATTGGGAAGAATTTAAAGAATTTGAAAATGAATTAAGTAATTCTATTGAAATTTCAGAAATAGAATTTTCCAATCTACAAACTGCAATAGATAAAGTCTTACTTAAAATAGCAGAACTTAAAGAAATTGGATTTTTAGATGGGAACAAATCAAAAGGTTTTCAAAAACTTTGGAAGGATCTCCAAGTAAAGATACAAAATTCTAAACACAATGATCTAAATTCATTATTAGAAATTTCTAATTCTTTGGAAGAATCAAACTTAAAAAGAACGGAAGGTGGAATATCAATAAAAGGATTAGATGTATTTAAATTTTCTAGCTACCTTATTAAAGATAAAATGGTAGATCAATGGAAAAATACAATAGAGGATACATTAACAAATGACACGATTCAAGTAGTAAATAAGTTAAATGAAGTTTTTATCAATACAATCTCTAAATTGAAAGATAAATTTCTAGGTTACACAATTTATCTTACTATAAAAAATCTAAAGAATGAATTGAATGAATCTAAATGGATCTCTTATGATCAAATGATTCAGATAGTAAATGAATCTATTAGTACAAATCCTTTGTTAGTTTCAACACTGAGAGAGCGGTTTGATACTTGTATAGTGGATGAATTTCAAGATACAGATCAAAAACAATATGAAATCTTTAGCAAGATATTCTTTGAAGATTCGCACCAAACTGGTAAAGCTTTGGTAGTAATTGGAGATCCTAAGCAATCTATCTATGGTTTTCGTGGCGCAGATATGGAGACATATTTTCAAGCACAAGAAGATCTAAAAGAATATAAAAGACAAATACCCTTAGATACTAACTTTCGTTCTGTTCCAGAATTAGTGGAAGCATACAATCAAATCTTTAGCGATGAAGTTTCCCAAGAACAAAATAATTTCTTTCCAATTTATGAATTGAATCCTAAGGTATCTTCTCTTCAAAACCAAGAAAAATATACAATCCATTATAATCCAGTGAAATCATCTTCAGAACTAAAAATCCAATTAGATAAAAATTTTGATGATGGTGCTATTCAAATTGTGAAAATAAATCCCACAAATATTTCGCATTTGGGAGAATTTAAGAATTTATGGGCTGACTTTATCTCTAATGAAATTATTAATTTAGTTGTTTCAAATAATCCATTCCAATACAAAAAAAATAATGAAATTGAAAAAATTAAATTCAGCGATATTGCTATACTAGTAGAAGATAAAAACCAAGGACTATTGATTCAACAATATCTCAAACGAAAATCAATTCCCTACTCTTATTATAAAGAAAGAGGAATTTATCAATCCCCTGAAGCTTACCAAATTAAAAATATTTTTGAATGCTTGCTGAATCCAAATAAGCCATCTTCGTATCGTAAACTTTTAATTAGTGATTTATTTCAAGTTCATCCTTCTCAACTATCTACTTTTGATGAACATTCAATTGAGTCTTATGAAAAGTCTATCATTGATAAATGGAAAAATCTATCTAAGGATGCAAAATTTTCAGAGCTTTTTCGAAGTATAGAACAAGATACAAAAATTCTTTGGAACCAAAAAGATTATAGTATAATCTGGGAAAGAAAGATAACAAACTATAGACAGATTTTTCAAAAGCTACTTCAATTCCAAATTAAAAACAGATCTAATTTAGAAGAGCTTGCTAAAGAATTAAATAAAATGATGCAAGAAGTACAATCAGATGAGGAACAACCTTTGTTCGATAAGGAAACAGAAAGGGATGCGGTTCAAATTTTAACTCTTCATGCATCCAAAGGCTTAGAGTGGCCATTTGTTTTTCTTTTTCCAATGAAAGTAGTTCTTAGGAATAACAAATATTCGGATGCTCCGACTTGGGATGAATCACTAGGAAGAAGAATATGGAAACTGTCTAAGTTCCATTCAATTAATGATGATGTTTATAATAAAAATTTAAATGAAAATAAAAGATTATACTATGTAGGAATCACAAGAGCTCAGTTGAGATTGTATCTACCAGATTTGGTTTTATACAATTCTAAAATGCTATATTATAATAGTATAATTCAAAGCAAGCTTAATTCAATTCGAAGCATTTACGAACAATTGAAATCTAATAAATATTTCAAATTCATAGAGTATGCTAATCAAGAAAATGATACAAACAATTTAGATAAATTGAAAATAGAAAAATCTGAACAAGAAAAAAGATCCGATCTTCGTTTCAACTTTTTTGAAATACAGAATTCACCTAAAGCTAATTACTTATTGAGTTATTCAAGTTTAGCTAAATTTACTTCGGAAATGAATGAATTATTCTCAGAGAAAAATCCAAATAAACTTAATGATGAAGGAGAGAATTCTTTTTATGAAGAACCTAAAGGAAAAAAAGACATCGTCTTACCTTTAGGGAAAGAGACGGGTGAATATTTACATAAATTATTTGAAATAATTGCATTCAACAATTTTCATGAAAATAATAAAGATATATATTTCTCTAACAAAGAAAATCAATGGGATTCAACTCTGCTTAAAAACTTTACAAAATATGGATTGTATAAGAACAATCAATTAACACGTGAAAGTATAAAATCATTAAATGATTTCATAAAGTCCAAATATCGGAATGAAACATTTCAAATCCTTTGGGACACTACCAACGCTTTGATCCCTCTTGGAAACGGAGAATTTTTTAGATTATCAAGATTAGATAAGAAAGATTATATCTCTGAGATGCTTTTTCATTACAAATCTCATGAAGGTAACTTAATTAAAGGTTATGTAGATTTAATATTTGTTAAAGATGAAAAATTTTATATTGCAGACTACAAATCAAATCTACTAGAAGATTCATCTTCCGAAGGAATGCAGTTAAAAATACAAGATGAAACTTCAAGTTATTACCTTCAACGTGATCTTTATGCCTTCGTATTGTGGGAGTATTTAAATAAAATATATAACGAAGAAGAGTCTTTATCAAAATTTGGCGGAGTTCATTTTTTCTTCATCAGACATATGGAAGAAGGTAAAGATAACGGGATCTATTCAGATATAAATACTTTAGATACTAACTCCTGGAATAAAGAAAGATTTCATAAAATTAAATTAGATCTCCAAATGCGGATTTCATCTATCAACCAAATAAAAATATGAATCAAAATAATGACTTAGAAATCTATACTAAATCTCTCATTAAGGATTTAAAAGAACAAAATATATTTCAAAATAAAGAAATAATTTTTGCTAAACTTTTAAACCAAATTTTAAAATCACAACAATCTGGCAATCTAGCAATTGAATGGAATAATTTATTGGAATCCGAATTTTCTTGGAAATATATTTCTAGTCTTAATATTCCATTTCTTGTATTTAAAGAAATTTCAGGAATAAAATATGTTTATTTACAAAAGACTTATACTCTTAAAGAACAATTAGAAGAGAAGATAAAATCAATAATAAGCCTTAGATGGAAAAATCCAATTATTAATCTATCCAAAATTAATGAATCAATTGTAAGATTAGAAAAATTAATGATAAAGAAATTTCCTAACTTTATCCTAAATGATGAACAAAAAAAAGCGATACAATCTTGTGTGATTAATCCTTTTCACATTATTTCAGGAGGCCCTGGAACTGGAAAGACAACAATCGTTGCATTCATCATCAAAGTTTTAGAAGAACTGGGCGAATTACCAAATAGTGACCAAATAGCTTTAGCGGCACCAACAGGAAGAGCAGCACAAAGACTAACTGAGTCTATACAAAAATCTATTCAAATTCTCAACGACGAATCACATTCAAGCAGTTTAATGAATCATCAAACCAACTTGAATGAACTCAGAGGTAAAACTATTCATAATCTATTAATGACCAAACCGTATTTAAATGATTTTTATTATGGAAAGGAAAGATATTTACCTCAGAGATTAATATTTATTGATGAAACATCTATGGTAGATTTAAACTTAATGCTGTCTATTTTAGATGCATTGCCCCCTGAAGATATAAATTACCGCTTGGTATTAATTGGAGATCCAAATCAATTACCATCGGTTGAAAAAGGAGCTGTTATTAACGATCTTATTGATACCTTAAACAAAGATAGTAAGCTAGTAACACATTTAACGAAGAGTAATCGCCAAAAAATTCAAGAGAATGGTCAGAAATCCAAAATACAATCCGTAGCTGAAGAAATTATCAAATTAAAATCTTCAAATACAAGTAGTGAAGAGCTAAATGAGAAATATCCAACTTTATTCAATCAATTCAATCCTATCCCAGATTCAATAAGATTAGAGAATTTTCAAAAAACTAAATCATTGGTTCAAAATAAAGAAAGTCATGAACAAATTGTAAGACTGCAAATAGACGTGTCAAAAATCACAAATTTTCGAGATGGTATGCTCAAAATATTATGGAATGAAATTTTCTTAAAGCAAATTGAAGAAATAACTAAGTGGAATCTCAAGAATCTTAATGATTTAAATTCTTTAGAAGTATTCAATAAATTTCAGTCAATCATCAATCATTTTCGTTGCCTAACTGTCTATAGAAAAGGATATTTCGGAGTACAAGGATTAAACCAAGGAATTGAAACTTTGGCAAAGAATGAATTATACCCTAGACAAGGTTCTAAAACAAATTTCTATTGGAGTATTCAAAGAAGAAATCTTTCGAGTAAGTTATACTACACTGGTTTACCCATTTTAATTATTGAAAACGATACCAGTCGTAAACTTTTTAATGGAGATATAGGACTTATACTTCCCATAGGGGAGGAAAACAATTCCGAACTAAGAGCAATTTTTGCAATAGACAACCAATTAATTTCTTTTGCTATAGACACTCTGCCTAAGCATGAAGATGCTTATTTTCTTTCGGTTCATAAAAGCCAAGGCTCAGAATATGATGAACTTCTAATTTACCTTCCACCCACAAGCAAATCTGTCCATTCAGATGAAGAGGCTTCCCTTATGAATAGACAGATTCTCTATACTGCTATTACACGAGCTCGAAATAAAGTCTATCTTGCTTCCGATGAAGGATCATGGAATTCATCTTTGCAAAATAACCTAACTCGAATTACAGGTTTCAAACTTTAAAAATCAACACAATTTCTTTCATACTCTTTAATTTTATCAAAATATTTAAGCGTCATATCTATATCATCAAGACCCATCGTGATCCTATCCAAATTACGAATTCTCTTTACAAATAGCAATCATTAGACAATCGTCTTATCTTTTAATATTTTGATTTTGGATAGATTACGAAGAAGAATAAAAAAATTCTTGATTACATATATAAATATTTATATATGTATATTTATGTATAAATCTGGTAATTTTTATGCTTAAATATGCCATACTTGGTTTTTTAAATTATAGATCCATGTTTGGATACGAACTGAAGCAAAGTATGGATGGATCCATCCAACATTTCTGGCATTCTAAGCTAAGCCAGATTTATATGACACTGAAATCCTTAGAATCAGATAAACTACTTGTGTCTGAAATCGAAAACCAAGAGGACAAACCAGATCGCAAAAGATATTCAATTACAGAGTTAGGAAAGCAGGATTTACGAGAGTGGCTGAATAAACCATTGCTTACAATAAATCCGCACAAGGATGAACTCTTACTCAAACTTTTTTTCTCAGCAAGTGTAGATAAATCAGATCTTATCCAAGAACTATCTCTTCTAAAAAAATTACACTTACAAAAATTGAAAACCTACCAAACTTCCACTAAAGAAATTATTTCTAAATCAACTAAGTATGAACCCAAGATAAAAGAGGATGCGATACTTTGGGAAGCAACTAGAAGAATGGGTGAAATGTATGAGTCTATGTACATTCAATGGATAGATGAAACTCTTATTATTCTAAAGAACAAATTTAAAGGAAGAAAATCATAATGTCATCTCATCAATATTTCATTAATGTTTATACTAGATTGAGAAAAATTCATTCCATTGATTCAATCAATAGCACGAATTCATTTTTTTATAGAGTAATTAGTATAATGCTTTTGCTACTATTTGTAAATACTTGCTCTTCTTTAAGTGAGGAAGAACGAAAAGACAAACTCATTCAAATTTTTCTTTCAACCTTTGAGTCTTCTAAATCAAGCAAATCAGCAGTCTTACTCATTCACTCTGATACATTAAATCTGCACACCAAGGCTTCTGCAGGTGAAGTGAAAAACAAGAATGATTATTTAGCTACAAATGTCGATCAGCCTTTTCACATCGCAAGTGTTGGTAAATTATTTACTGCCACTTTAATTTTTAAAGAAATTGAATCCAATAAATTAAAACTACACGACAAAGTAGCAAGCATTTTAGGTAAAGAGAGTTTAAGAGGCTTATTTGTATTCAAAAATGTCGATTACTCTCATGAAGTAACTATAGCTCAGTTACTCAATCATACATCGGGAGTTGATGATTATTTTGAATCTACCTCTGATAGCAAGAAAGGTTTGATTCATGAAATCATTTCTGAACCAAATCGATTCTGGACACCACAAGATTTAATCGAATATACAAAGACTCATCAATCAGCACTTTCGAGGCCAGGTACAGAATTCCATTACTCAGATACAGGCTATGTTTTGTTAGGTTTAGTTTTAGAAAAAATAAATCGCAAACCTTTTGAACAAATTTTGGAACAGAAAATTTTTCAGCCAATTAAACTCAAGCATACCTACATGCACTTAAGATCAAAGCCACAAATCAACTCTTCTCTTTCTCTTTCACCAATTTTTCTCATGAACCAAGATGTTACAAACTTCCAAAGTATAAGTGCAGATTGGGCAGGAGGTGGTTTGATTTCTACTACCGAAGATCTATTGAAATTTATGAAAGCTTTGACCTCGAGTAAAATCATATCAAAAGAATCCTATAATTCCATGAAAGGAAATTATAAATTCTTAGATGGAATTCAATATGGATATGGGTTAATGAATGTTAAATTCGGAGAAATGTCTATCCTTATTCCTAATATAGCTAATCTAGAAGGACATTCTGGTATTCTAGGCACACATTTGTTTTACATTCCTGAATTTGATACAACCATAGTAGCAAATTTTGGAAGTTCAGAAGATATTGATAGCAGCTATGAAATGCTCTACTGGATACTATCTGAACTTCAAAGTATCAATACTATTCACCAAAAATCTAATAACCAAGAGCTAAATCTATGAACCTTATCAAGTCAATTTCTGAGAAGAAAAAGAATGAGAACCAATTTCTATTCTACAACATTACTTTTTCTCTATTTTGTCTCTTGTTTTCTTCTATAGGACTTATTGTAGATGATAGAATATTACAATATAGTCCTATTTGGTTGAAGCCTTTCAAATTTGCTTTCTCAAGTTTATTGTTTTCATCTAGTTTATATTATTTTAATATTTATCTTCCTAAATCAAAATTGATCAAAATGTCAAATATGATTATTGGATCAATGCTAAATCTAGAATTAGCAATTATTTATTTCCAAGCCTACCGTGGGCGAATGAGCCATTTCAATTACACAACATTAGAAGATATGATACTATTTCAGTTGATGGCATTTGGAATTATTGCTGTTTGGATTGTTTTATTTGCTTATGTTTTTTTCTTTTTAAAATTAAATGTTAAAAGCAATTTAATACTTCATGCAATAAGAATCAGTTTAGTGATAACCTTCCTATCTATGGCGTCTGCCTTTACAATGACCACTCCTAATAAATCTGAAATAGAAAAGATAGTTGAGAACAAAGGAATCATAGGATTAACAGTCGGTTCTCATAGTGTAGCTGAAAAGGACCCTTCCCAAGTGATGCCTATCACGAAATGGGCTTTGACTGGAGGAGATTTAAGAATCGCTCATTTTGTTGGATTGCATGCTATACAAATTCTCCCTCTAATTGCATTCTTCTTTCTCTTGATAAAGTTAGATTACAAAATAAGTCTTTTCTTTGTTTATACTTTAGCCTTCATGTATTTTGCAATATTCCTCTTTGTTTTGTTGCAAGCCTTACAAGGTATACCCTTGGTAGTGACTTAAAAAGGATCTCAATGCAAGTATCTTGTGAGAATGTCTAGCATTGAGATTATAAGATAAATCGGTATTGCGTGATAATTTTCTATTATCGAGTAGTATTTATGCAATACTTATAAATTATCGATAGGTACTTAAATGAGTATACACAACTCGTGCATCTAAATTTTTGAATTTTCCATCTATTGTACGCATAGGTGGAACTCTACCTGTGTATGTTAAAATAGATTTCTTAGATGAATCAAAATCAAAAATAAAAGGTGAAAGAAACAAACCTATCAATCTATTTGTAGGCTTCATTTCAAATCGAGTTACCAACTTAGTATTCTCTATCATTCGCACTTCAAACCGGTAAGATTGTTTCATTTCTGCAACCACGAATTGCAAATAGAAACTAGAACCATTAGTAAGCTCATCCCATTGACTACTAATTAATCCAAAGAGTGTGGGCCCTACTGCAACAGGATCCCTTACGTCTTCTTCTGCATGTATTATTTTTCCACTTCTTTCTGTTACTAAGTATTTCAAAATTTTACCATCTTGCACTACTTTAGTTCTAATGCCAGTTTGAGCATTTGTTGATTCAAATTCAAGGAAAGCAAAATTCGAAGAATACCTGGCACTTTGAATGACAACTAAATTTCTACCTGCATCATGAGTGATATGAGTTGCAGTGGTAATACCATTCGACACTTTGACTCTCCGTTCATATGCAAAGACTTGCTCAGATTCAGTTGGACCCAATGGATAAACAGAGCCTTTATAAATCAATGTTCCTGCTAATTCAGAAGAATTCTTATATTCTTTGTGTGTATTGATAATGGAAGGGGCAATTTTATTACTTTGATTTGCACAACTCCATAATATACATAAGGGAAAGAGAGCTGGTATCGCAATTTTAACATTCATAGATATTAAAAATTTGTTAAAGAATTGTATCATTTATTTATTTCCTTTCTAATGAAATCTAAACAAATTATACAAGAATAAATTAAATGGATCGACCTGAATTATAAATCAAATCGAAAAAAGTTGAATTATTGAGAATAATTTAAGTAATTTAATTTTTATTTCTAAATTCAGAAGGCGAGCATCCTACTTCTTTTTGAAATGATGAGTTGAAAGCACTTTTTGAATTAAATCCCACTTGGTAAGCAATAGCTAAGACAGTGGTCTCTCTTTCTTCAAGTAGAAGTTTTTTGGCTTCTCGAATTCTATATCTGTTGATAAAGCTTACGAAATTTATCTTTAAGAAATCATTGAAAAACTCAGAAAGTTGGTGTTGGGACAATCCAAGTTCTGTTGCTAAACTTTTAAGCGAAATATCTTCCTCACAATAAATTTTATCATTTTCCATCAATTGTTCTAATTCAGATTGAATATTTTTTAAATCATGATCTTTTAATCTTGATTTACTGTATCTACCTTTACGTACAATTTTTTCTAACTCTCCAAAAAATTCTGGCTCTCTGATTCTTAGAAAATAAATTCCAATTAAAATCATAATAAGCAGAAAAATACTCACTTCTAGAAAAACTATACTTCGAAAAAGAAATCCAATCAAAGAAAATAAAGATACCATGGATGCCATTATAAGTATAAACAGCATTATACGAGAATATTTTTCTTCAATTCCTTTGCGATACCCTATAGAACTTAGAATTTTTCTACCAGAAATAAATACATATACAAGAAAATGTAAGTTTAAAAATCCTAAGTAAGGGAACTCTCTTGAAGCTGTTGGTGATTTCATTGTTGCAAGTATATTCTCTTTCACATATAGGCTTCCATCAAGGTGAAATAGAATTAAACCCAAGATAGAAATAATCGCAGGAATTACATGAGGAAACAGTTTTGTTAAGAATGGAAGCTTTAGTCTTTGTGCCGCATAACGTGAAAAGAAAGGTCCAATCAATAAATTAAATGGAATGTACCAACCAAGTAAGAATGGAAATTCAAGCATAATCCCAGTAAACAATAAATACGCATGTAAAGACATTATAAATATTGAAACTAAAGCAATAGATAGCATCCAACTAAACTTATTTCGAGAGAAAGATAGAATCTCTCCAATACTATAAAGCAAGGATAGTATCGAGACCATTAGAAGACTAATTAGAAAGATTTGCATAAATTTTTATATTTGCAGATGATTTACTAATGAAAGGAAATAAAAAATTTGAAACTAAAGCTTCAAACTGGAAATTTCTTTTAGATTGTAATCCATTAAATAAAAATCACCATCCTTAGACTCTGCAATAAATGTACAACTATCGACCCAGTCTCCATCATTCATATAAATACATGAATCTATCATCTTCATTCCAGGTGTGTGGGTATGACCACAAATCACACCATCAACACTGTGTTGCTTTGAATAATCAATGAGTATGGTTTCAAATTTTGTGATATTGGATAAGGCAGTTTTCACTTTTGATTTTAAATATCCAGCAAGCGACCAGTATTCCTTGCCAAAAAATTTACGAATTTTATTTAGTAAGGAATTCAAATAAACCACAAAGTCGTACGTTTTGTCACCTAGGTGGTACAACCAACCAAGGTTTCTTAGAAATCCATCAAATTGATCTCCATGAATAAGAAGAAATTGTTTCTCTTTGACAGAATTGTAAATGAGAAAATCACAAATTTCAATCTCACCGAATTGAAAGTAATTTTTGTGTAAAAGGTCTCGAAAGACCATATCATGATTTCCGATTATGTATTTTACATTTCTCTTGCGACTGTATTTTAAAAACTTTTCAATCACCTTACTATGATTCTTATCCCAATACCAGTGAGAATTCAAGGCCCAAAGATCGACAATGTCTCCAATTAAGAAAAGATTTTCAAATTTAATCTTTTTTAGAAGATCAAGCAACAACCCTGCCTTGCAATGAGATGTTCCCAAATGTAGATCGGAAATAAAAATCGATTTAAACTTTTTCTTTTTCATCTCTTCTGCCAATTTAATTCTATTCTGAATTTTTAAAGCAATTAATTATTTTTCAAGTACATTTCATTAGTAATTTGCCTAAGAAGACTTCTTTCAATATCTATAAAGAAATCCTAAGAATATCATATTCTTACTTTCTGATTGTAATAATTCTGAATCCTTGTTGAAATCTTTTTGTATTATTTCGAAGTAGTGAATATGATTGGGACAATTTATAAAGGCAATGCAACTAAATTAATGCTTCTTGGATCTGGGGAATTGGGAAAAGAGGTTGCCATAGAAGCAAATCGATTAGGGATTCATGTAATCGCATGTGACCGTTATGCGAATGCTCCTGCAATGTTAGTTGCACAAGAATCTATCGTTCTGAATATGCTAGATCCAGTAGAATTAGAGAAGGTGATTCGAGATAATCACCCTAATTATATCGTTCCAGAAATAGAAGCAATACATACGGAAACTCTTGTGAAACTGGAGAAGGAAGGATTTAATATTATTCCTAGCGCCAAAGCTGTGAACCTTACTATGAATCGGGAAGGCATTCGAAATTTTGCAAGTAAGGAATTAGGCTTAAAGACATCCAAGTATGAGTTTGCAGATAATTTTGAGGCCTTTCAATCTGCTATTGATAAGATTGGAATTCCCTGTGTAGTGAAACCCATCATGAGTTCCTCAGGCAAAGGACAGAGTCTGATTCGTTCTGAAACTGAAATTGCCAAGGCATGGGACTATGGTCAGACGGGTGGAAGATCTGGCAAAGGTAGAATGATCATAGAAGAGTTCATAGCATTTGATTTCGAAATAACACTTCTAACAATACGCCATATAAATGGGACTACTTTCTTACCACCGATTGGACACAGACAGGTTAACGGTGATTATGTGGAATCTTGGATGCCACAGCCAATGTCTGATCTGGCGATCTCTAAAGCAAAGCAAATAGCTGAAAAGGTAACCAGCGGACTAGGAGGTTTTGGTCTTTTTGGTGTAGAGTTATTCGTTCAATCGGACGAAGTGTACTTCAGTGAGGTATCTCCCAGACCACATGATACTGGACTTGTCACTTTAATTTCACAAAATTATTCTGAATTTTCTCTGCACGCAAGAGCCTTGCTACAATTACCTATTCCCGAAATAATTTTCCAAATTCCTGCTGCAAGCTCTGCCATTCTTTTGGAAGCAGATACAGACCAGCCTGCTTATAAGGGATTATCTGATGCTCTTGGTATTCCTGGAGTTGATATCAAAATCTTTGGCAAACCCGAACTTCATGGCAAACGTAGAATGGGTGTCGCACTTGCCTTAGGAAGCTCTATAGAAGATGCAAGACAGAAGGCAAATTCTGCGCGAGATAAGATAAGAATTTCCTGAAACTTATATTTCCAAGGAATAAATTCCTAAGGGCTTGAGTCTACCACGTACAGTTACTTCACCTATGGATTTTCTTTGGATATTTCCCTTGAGTTGAGATTCCAATTCTTCTGATATAATGACTTTTGCATTGTACTCTTTGGTGAGAGATTCCAATCGCGAAGCAACATTGACTGCATCACCTAAGACAGTGTATTCCATTTGACCAGATGATTCAACATTTCCAGAAAATACAACTCCTGCGTGAAGTCCAATTCCAATCTCTATAGGAACTAAATTCTTAGAAATTCTATCTTGGTTGAAAATCTTCAACTTATTCTGCATATCAAGGGCACAAAGAACTGCTTTTTCGATTTCAATTTCATTTCCACGACTTTGTGGAACACCAAATACTGCCATAACAGCATCCCCTACAAATTTATCCAAGGTTCCACCATGAGCAAAAATACTATTTAACATAAGGCTTCGGTATTCAGCAAGAAACCTTGCTAGTTCTTCTGTATCCATCTCCTCAGATAAGCTAGTGAATTTTCGAATATCCGAAAAAAGGATTACTGCATACTTACGATTGTTAGAAATTACAGTCTCTCCTGAATTATTTGTAAGTTCATCAACCACCGAAGGGGAAAAGTATCTGGCTAGAGTTGCTCGCTTAGATTCAATTTCAATAGACCGAGTGAGTAGATTGCGAACTCTAAATACTGCATAAACCATAGATCCACCAACTACTAAGAAAATGATTGGCTTCTGAGTCGAATCATTTAAAATAAATCCATCACCCGTGATATAATCCTTCCCACTATTAGTTAAAGGAATTCCTATATTCAAACCGTAAATTAGTAAAATAAGATAACTTAATATAGCAAGGCTCAAAGCAAAAACTAAGGGGCGAACCTTAAATTCCAGAGAAGCAAGAGAAACTGGTATGAGAAAATAAAATAGTAAGGGATTCTTTAATAAGAAGGCGAAATTCTCAGGATATTCAATCCTCCAATAGTAAACGGAGATTCCTATAATTAAAATAAAATCAAAAATGATAGTGAGATAATTAGAAATTCCAATAAGGAATGATGACTTGCATCTATAAATTACGTAAGTATGAAGCAAAGTAATTGCTATAATAAGAAACAAGGCAGTAAAATTGGGCAGGATGTAATCCGCTCTTTCAAATGTGTTGCTGATAATAGGAAAGCTGAGTGCCAATATAAATAAGTAGCGAATTTGGTTTACTTTCTTTAATCCAAACTCTTGCTCTTCTTTAATTAAACTCTGTATTGTATTCGAAATCTCATTCGGCATAAATGCATTCATTCATAGCAAATCAGATTAGCAAGAATTTTTGTTAATTAATACTTTCCTTTGAGTGTAACAATCAAAGAAGGTTGAGAAATTTCTTTCCCAGTTTTCTTGAGGAAATCTTCTCTTAGATTTTCTTGGACTCTCTGTTCTAGTTCTGGATCTAAATCTATATCTATGATCTGCCCTGTTGACTCATCTAAGGCATGGTGGTGGTGGTCGAGATTGGAATCATAAAACATTTTGCCAGACTTGAGTTCTAAGGTGCCAATGACGCCCTTTTCAACAAATAATTTCAAATTATTGAATATCGTAGCACGACTTGCATGAGGAAAATGAGAATTGATGAGTCCAAATACTTCATCAGCTGTTAAATGTTGGGGTTTGGACAGCAAAAGATGCGCCATCTCTAAACGCTGCGAAGTAGAACGAATTCCAGCAGCATCCAATCGTCTCCAAGTTTTTTCATATTTTGGATCCAAAGGCCAAACCTCCCTACTTCATACAAACTCATATCTTAGACTGATTCCAATCTGAAAGTCCATCTTTCTCGGAACAAGCTTTTTTAGACTCAATCTAAAAAAAGTTTGACTTTTCATCGTCTATTTTTAGACTAAGTATAAATTAGGATTTATTCTAAAAAAGGAGATCGGGATGGAAATACTGAGCAATTCCAATTCTAAACCAGACAAAGCCAAGAATAAGGAAGCAAATAGCCTTGCCTGGGAAGCTTATCAGAAATCATTTTCCTACCCGGAAGACGGGTTTGAAGAATTGCTTGCTACCATACGGGCGGGGAATGTCCACAAGTTTCTGACAATTTTGCAGAACACTCACATCTACCAGAAAAATGAGAAAGGCTATTCAGCTTTGATGATAGCATCGTATAACAACCAACTTGAAATTGCTAAGCTGCTACTAGATGTAGGAGCTGATCCTAACTCTATTGACCAAGCCGGCAATTCCATACTTATGGGCGCAAGCTTCAAGGGTTACTCTGAGATGATTCAACTTCTCATCAGCTATGGCGCAGACCCTCATTATATTAGCCCGAAAGGACAAAATGCACTGCAAATGGCAACCATGTTTGGACGCAAAGAAGTTCTCGAAATTTTGCAACCTGACCAAAACCCAAGAACTAAAGATAGAATTCTATCTTGGTTTCAGTATTTATTTTCCTTCATTCGCAAGGAAGACTCATTCAAAGCAAATAAGGAGGCAATAAAATGAGCAAAAAAATATTAACAACCGCAGGCGGACAACCTGTAGCAGAAAACCAACACAGCCTAACAGCTGGTAAAAATGGACCTATCTTAATCCAAGATACACATCTGATTGAGAAGCTTGCTCATTTTAATCGAGAGCGAATTCCAGAAAGAGTCGTTCATGCAAAAGGAGCTGGAGCTTATGGAACACTAACAATCACTAAAGATTTGAAGGATTATACTATAGCTTCCGTGTTTTCTGAAGTGGGCAAAAAAACAGATCTATTCTTACGATTCTCAACAGTAGCTGGCGAAAAAGGATCAGCAGATACCGAAAGAGATCCAAGAGGCTTTGCTATCAAGTTCTACACCGAACAAGGTGTCTGGGATGTTGTAGGAAATAACACTCCAGTATTCTTTGAGAGAGATCCATCTAAGTTTCCTGATTTTATCCACTCTCAGAAAAGAGATCCAGTTACAGGCTACAAAAATCCAGTAAGAATGTGGGACTACTGGTCTAAGTCTCCGGAGGCTATGCACCAAATTACTATCCTTTTCAGTGATCGTGGAATTCCTGATGGTTATCGATTTATGAATGGGTATGGATCTCATACATTTGGATTTTGGAATGCCAAACAAGAAAGATTCTGGGTAAAGTTTCATTTTAAAACAAAACAAGGCATCAGAAATCTTTCGCCGGAAAGAGCTGCTGAGCTTGCTGGAACAGATCCAGATTATGCAACTAGAGATTTATTTGAAGCTATCCAAAGAAAAGAATTTCCTCAGTGGAAGGTCTGTGTGCAGATTATGCCAGAAAAGGATGCTGAAAAATACAAAGTGAACCCTTTTGATTTAACAAAGGTATGGTCACATAAGGATTATCCATTGATCGAAGTGGGTACTATGGAACTACATACTAACCCAAGGAATTACTTTGCAGAAGTCGAGCAGGCTGCATTTTCACCATCCAACATGCCACCTGGTATCTCAGCATCTCCGGACAAAATGCTACAAGGCAGATTATTTGCTTATCCGGATGCCCAAAGATATAGATTAGGTGGCAACTTTCAAATGATTCCTGTAAACCGTTCTAGAAGTCAGGTCAATACTTACCAAAGAGATTCTGTTCGCTTCGATGATAATTTTGACTATGATAACTATGAGCCAAATGGTTTTGACGGACCTGTCCAAGATAAAAGTGTTGCAGAGCCTGCCTTGAAAATATCTGGAGACGCTGATAGATACAATAGCCACAAGGATAACGACGATTATAGCCAAGCTGGTGATTTGTATAGAATGCTAAAACCAGAAGAACAGGAAAGAATGACTTCAATCATTGCATCAACCATGAAGGGAATACCACAGTCCTTAGTGGATGCAAATGTTGAACATTTCAAGAAATGTGACCCTGAGTATGGAAAGAAAATTGCTGATAAAGTAAAAAAATAAACCTTCGAATCAACGTTCATCTTTCAAGCATTCAGCCTTTCTGCAACAAGCAGGAAGGCTTTTTTGTAACAAATTAGAAAGGTAGTATAATGGTATCCATTCAATCCAACCTACCAGCTGGACCATTTACACTAAAGCCTTAGGAGAGCACTCGAAAGATAGGCATGGTAAAATTTCGATTCCAAGCTAAATACTCTGACCTACCTATCTTTCTTAGTTTGGCTATTATCTACCTACTATTGTTTTCTTGCAAGGCAGGAAAGCTTAACAATCCTTGTGATCCAAACTCGGATGCATTCTTAGAGTCATTGGCATTGAATTGGATACTAGGGAACTCTTCTCCTCTGAACAATTTAATTTATTCCCTCGATGACGGACTCAGTTGGAATTTAGGAACCAACATCCCTTCCTCAAACTACAATGGCATCGCCTACGGGGATGGATATTTTGTACTTTCTGATACAGGAAATACGAAAGCCGTATTCAACTCTGTGAAAGGAGATCTAAGCAATTTTGTATCCTCCCCACCACTGAGTGGGACTCTCCGGGATGTAATTTTTATACCTGATGAAGAGTGACAGATCAGAAGGATTGAGGTTCCATCTGAATCCCTTTTGCTGTTCATTTACTTAGGTTTCGATATGAATTTTTGTAGTTAGAATGGAATTCTTTTTCTTATTACTCTGAAAAATCTTTAATAAGGTATCACTTTGTTCTTGCTGCCCTTGAAGATGGATTTTATATAAGAAAAAGTAAATGTGCCACCAAATGGAAATAAGATGCAAATGAGTTCAAGGGATTATGCACTTCAATTTCAAAATTATTTAGAAGAAAAAACAGGCCTCATTCTCTCGAATCAGGCTAAATGGGAAGAGTTGATAAAAAAATATTCAACTTTAGAATTAGAATCCTTTTTGGAAAGAATTCAGCAGACTTCATCAAATTTTTCTTTATCAAATAATTCAGATTCTTTTGGCTTATTTTGGCAGAAAGCTTATCAGCTTCTAAATATTTCTGAAACATATTTCTATAGAGATCCAGAACAATTGGATACAATTATTTTTGATGTTTTAGCTGCCCAAATCCAATCTAGCCCCAAGACTAAAATAAGAGTTTGGAGTGCAGGTTGTTCCAAAGGAGAGGAAGCATATACTTTAGCAATTTTATTACAAATCCTTAAAGAAAGTCGCTTTCCGGAATTAGACTTTATTGTGAATGGAACAGATCTCCAGGAGCCTTCCATTCAATGGGCTAAACAAGGTAAATATGAGCCATATTCCGTTAGGTCCGATTTACCATATTATTTTAAAAAGTTTTTAGAATTCAAAAAAGGCAACTATTTCATTCATCCCATGATTCAGAAATTTGTTTCCTTTCATTCAAGTAATCTATTAGAACCAACACAGGATAAATACCATCTTATATTTTGCAGAAACGTGATGATTTATCTTTCCGATAGACAAAAGGTTAAAATTTTAAATCATTTTTCTAATTCCTTACTACCTAATGGAATTTTGGTAACGGGTCATTCTGAAGTGGGTGACCAACTTCCCAATTGCTTTTCAACGATACATATTCCGAAAAAGACTACCTATTATCTGTTTGATGAATCAAAAGAAAGTAAAATTTCCAGAAAGGCTATAAATAATTTCCCACAAGAAACATTATTTGTAAGTAAGCTAGGAAAAATTCCAGAAATTCCTTTAACTCTCATTAATGAAGATTCTCAAACTTCCAAGAGAGATCTAAAATCAAATCAAATAAATAAAATTTTAGAGCAAGATACCACAGTTTCCTATCTAGAATCTATAGAATCCAAAATGAGATTGCTCAAACAAGCTATATATTTAGATCCCGAAGATATTTATTCTTATTACGAACTTTCATCTCTCTTGTGGGAAATTGGTGAAAGAGAACAGGCAAAAATATACCAATCAAGAATTAGAGTTCTTGTAAAGAACAATCCAATAGTCGTCGATAAATGGAAGGAGACAAAAGGTTGGAATTTGGAATGGGAAGCATATTTGAACGAAGATCTATAGATGAACAATGGATCGTATTTCGCATTTTAGATAGAAAATATGCAATTGAAGCGAGAATTGTAAAAGAAATTCTTTCAATCGTTCCCTTCAATCCTAGCTTTTTAGGTGGTGCAGGATTTTTTGCCTCTTTTCCACTACGTGGAAGTTTAATTTATGCCTTCGACCTAAGATACTACTGGGAAGAACAACCTCAAGCTTACCATATCGAAGACAACTTATTGCTACTCGATAATCATATTGCAATACCAATCCAAGAAATAATTGAAATTAAAGACTTGAATCTCTCACATTCTATAACAGATGGATCAGAATCGGTTCACCTGATTAAAGCTGAACTTGTTGAAAATGATTTTGTAGTTTCCCTTTTGGATTCTCAAGCGCTTTTAAACTTATCCATTGAATCAACTGAGTCAACCGATCCTCAAATGACCAAACAAAAAATGAATTGGTTTGAAATTTCGACCTCCAACTATTCTGAATTAGATAATGAGATTTTATTAAGAAGAAAGCAAGCCTATGAAAGTATTGAAAGCTTAGTGGATTCTGGCTCAATGGTAGCTCTTGCCGTTCTTGAATCGGTGAATGAGATATTCTGTCTTCCTATAGATCAAATTTTAGAATTCTCTGAACCTGGGCAAATCACACCTATACCAAGTTCCTTGCCTGAGCTTCATGGATGTATAAATCTTAGAGGAGAAGTGATTCCTGTTCTCTCATTGGCTGCATTAATGGGTAAAACTAGAAAATATTCTTTTACTGAAGGTAAAATAATTTTAGTCAAGGAAGATTCTTATCCGATAGGTATTCTTGTTGATGAATTGTTAGATGTTGTTTATAGAAAAAGCAATGAGAAGATTTTAACTAATATTAATTCAAAATTTAGCACAGAAACTTTTACTGGCTCTTTAATAGAAGCATCTTATCCTGATTCTAACGGCAATCACTTAAATCAAATTAGTTTAGAATTAATTTTTAGTAAAGCAAAGTCAGTACTACAATGATAAAAAGAATGCTAGAAAAATTTAGCTTAAAAATTCGCCTAATGTTATTTGTCACTGGAATAGCATTCTTAATAATATTTGTTCTAACGATTATATTTATAGTTTTTGCTTCTAATTCAATACAGGATGAAGTACAAGCTCAAGTTGAATCCATAGGTAAGACTAAAAAAGAACTCGTACTGCGATTTTTTGAAGACAAAGACAAAGATGTTATAATATTGTCTACAACTTCAGATGTTAAGAACGCATTTCAAGCATTAAAGAAAGGCTTTAATGAATCATCCAATATCCCTTTAAAAATCAGACAATCTTATATTGAAAAGAATCCTTTTGGTAGCGAAAGAAAAAGCGAATACCTGAAAGCTAGTGATAGTACGAAATACTCTCAAGAACATGAGAAGTATCATTCTTTCTTTCAAAAATACATCCGAGTAAAATCCTTTTATGATTTATTCTTAATTGATTTAGAAGGAAATATAATTTATTCCGTTTCTAAAGAAGATGATTTTGGAACAAATCTTTTAACTGGCAGCTATAAGGATTCCAATCTTTCAAAAGTCTTTCAAGAAAGTAAAAACCAAGGTTCAATAGGAATTGTAAGTTTCTCTGATTTTCGAGCCTATCCACCTTCTAATCATAGACCTGCATCTTTTTTAGCAACTCCTATCTTTATCAATGGAAGTAAAATAGGTGTATTAGCAGTTCAAATATCTACTGAAGAATTAAACTCATTGATGATAAATCATTACCTTACAGATTCTTCATCCATTTATTTGGTAGGATATGATCGATTTTTTCGCTCAAATGATCATAGATATCCTAATGAAAAATTTATACTACATCAAAAGAATAATTCTTTATCAGTTCAAAAAGCATTAGATGGTGCAATAGGAATAATATTAGAAAAAAATTATCGTGGAACAGAAGTTTATACAGCCTATTCACCGATAACAATCCACGGAATGAGATTTGCTATTCTATCCGAATTTCATTCAGAAGCGGCCATGTATCCATTAAGACAAATTACGAATAAAATATTGATTGCCTTCTTAATAATTTTTGCATTCGTAATTTCCATAACTCTTGCATTAACTCAATGGATAGCAAATCCTATAACAAAAGTTATAAATATGCTATCTTCTTCTACTCGTGAAATAGCAACAACAATCGAGCAACAAGAGAAAACTGCTCAAATGCAATCAGCCTCAGTGAATCAAACCAGTACAACTATGGAAGAATTGGGAGCTACATCTCGTCAAAACGCAGAACAAACTGTTACTGTTTCAGAAAAATCCCAAGAAGCCCAAACGAAAGCTACCGAAGGTGCTGAATTAGTTATGCAAATGGTTCAATCAATGCAAGAGTTAAGAATCAATGTTGATACCATAAGTAAACAGATATTAGATTTATCAGAAAAAAATAATCAAATCAGTGAAATTATAAACTTGGTTTCAGATATTGCAATTCAAACCAATATGCTTGCCTTAAATGCAGCTGTGGAAGCCGCAAGAGCTGGAGAATATGGAAAAGGATTTGCTGTTGTTGCAGTCGAAATCAGAAAACTAGCAGACGAATCGAATTTTAGCTCAGAAAAAATCCAAGAAATTCTCTTAGAAATAAAAAAATCAACAGATAACACTGTGATGGCAGCAGAAGAAGGAATTAAAAAGGTAGAAAGATCTGTAAATTTTGGAATCAGTGTTGAAGGTTCATTTCTCGGAATTCGTCATGCGATAGATACAGTCTTTCAGTCGCTGGAACAAATTTCTTTAAATATTCGTCAACAATCTATAGCAATCAATGAAATCGTTCAAGCCATGGATTCTTTAAATAGAGGATCGGAAGAAACTGCAGTAGGGATCAGTCAAATCAAACAAGGAGTATCACAGGTGAATGATGCTGCTTCTGAAATGAAAGTTCTAATTGATGGAAAGAATGATTGAATGAGCAAATAGATGAAAATAGAAGATCAAGAAATCAGGGAAATATTTGAAATAGATAGTTTAGACCATATTCAAAAGATTGAATCTGGTATTCTTGATTTAGAACAAAATCCAAATTCACAAGAAGGATTCAAGACTATATTCCGCGAAGCTCACAGTTTAAAAGGATCAGCAGGAATTCTTGGTCTTAAAGAAATAGAATCTATAACTCATGTCTTAGAAGATTACTTAGGAAAATTAAGTAAAGGTTATGGTGATTATAAATCAGACGATAATGATAGAATATTCTATGTTTTAGATCAACTCAAACTCTTAGTCAAACAAGCAATAACTGGCGAAAAAGCTAAAGTGGACGTAAAAAAAACAGTTGATGTCCTAACAAAGAAAGAGCCTCCACCTAATCAAAAAGAAATTGATTCCAATAGAAGTCCAGTATTTACAAATAAATTAAATCAAAATCCAAGTTTAAGTAGTAATTCTTCAAGCCCAAGTTCCCCGAAAGTGAATGAAGAAGCTCTTGAATCCTCTGCTAGTGTTACCGATGAACGTAAGAAAGCTAGCAATTCCGAAAAAAAACCCATCCCTGAAGCAAGTTCCCAAAAATCTTCTCCAAAAAAAGGATTTCGCATTGAAACTATGCGAGTCGATCCAGAAAAGCTAGATGCCTTATTGGGAAATACAGGGGAACTAATTATAGCAAAGAACAGAATTCAAAAAAGATCCTTAGAAATATCAGAATTGCTAATGCAGTTAGAGGAATTTTCAAAAGTTTGGAGAAGCATAAAAGGTATTGAACCTAAAGAAAAGGTCAATTGGGACAAAATCTTAAAAAAAATTATTATATTAAAAGCAAAATGTCAACAAGATGCAACTAAGCTTGATTTAGTATCAAATAAACTTGAAGAAGGTGTACAGAAAGTTCGTTTATTACCACTTTCAAGTGTTTTCGAAATATTTCCAAGAGTTGTTAGGGACTTAAGTAGAGAATTAGGAAAAGAAGTTTATCTCACTTTGGAAGGTGGAGAAGTTACTGCTGATAAGCTGATCATTGAAGAATGTAAAGATTCATTAATGCATTTAGTTAGAAATGCTCTCGACCATGGCATTGAAACTAGAGAAGAACGAGTAAATAATGGAAAAGTAAATCCTGCTCGAATAAGAATATCTGGAAGCCTAAAAGATAATTTCATTAATCTTATTGTAGAAGATGATGGAAGAGGTTTAGATTTAGAAAAAATAAAAGAAAAGGCAATTTCTTTAGGATTATATAATACACAAGAATTGAATGATTTAACAGAATCTCAAATTTTTGGATTAATTTTTCAACAAGGTTTTTCTACTCGAACCGAAGTAACTAATCTTTCTGGGAGAGGTTATGGAATGGACGTTGTTAGAAATTTTGCTGAAAGGTTTAAAGGAACAATTGATATTGAATCCTCTAAAGATACTGGAACTAAATTTTTCATTAAGATTCCCACCAACTTTAGTACAAATCATTTACTTATAGTTGGAGTGAATGGTTGGAAGTATGGAATTCCAATTGAATTCGTTAAACAAAGTTTAGTTGTAAGAAAAGAAGAAATTAGAATGGTGGAGTCTAAGCCAACTATCCATTTTGGGAATGAGTTTGTTAGAATCGTATCGTTTGCAGACTTTTTTCCAGTAACGTATCAAAGAAAAGAATCAATAAAAAAAAATAAGAGATATGAGACTTGCATAGTTTTAGAGTATAATTCTGAAAAATACGGAATAATCATTGATTACATTTATGAAAAGCAAGAAATTTTGTTGAAACCTTTTTTAGGATTATTGGAAGGAATAAAAAACATAAGTGGAACAACAATATTAGAATCTGGTGAAATCTGTTGTATTATAAATATTTCAGAACTATTTAAAGAGATTAAAGGTAAGCCCTTATTTAATAACTTCAAAGACGAAATCATTCAAAGTAAAAAAAATAAATCAATTTTAATCGTTGAAGACAGCTTAATAACTCGAGCACAATTGCAACGAATTATTGAAGGAAATGGATATCCAGTTATCACGGCAACCAATGGCCAAGAAGGTCTAGATAAATGTAAAGTCTCTCCACCAGATCTTATTCTTACTGATATAGAAATGCCAATAATGGATGGATTTGGATTTATACGAGAGATAAAGAAACAAGAAACATTGAAGAGAATACCTATTATTGTCTTAACAAGCCTAGGTTCTAATGAACACATTGAAATGGGAAAGGAGTTAGGCGCAGATAGCTATTTGGTTAAATCCCAATTCGATCAATCACTTCTAATGAAAACGGTTGAAAGATTGGTTGCTGGAAGTTAGAGTATGAAAACTAAAGTTTTAATTATTGAAGATAATCCCGTAGTAAGAAAATTTTATGAAAAAGCAATAGCTAATTTGCCCTTTGTTGACTTAGTCGGTATGGCTAGTAATGGACAGGAAGGTCTAGAAATTCTCCATTCTAAAGATCCAGATGTAATTCTATGTGATTTAAATATGCCTGTTATGGATGGCTTTGAATTTACAAGAAGAGCAATGATAGAAAAGCCTAAACCAATACTTATCGTATCAGACCTGGTGCAAGAAGATGATCACGAAAATAGATATAAGGTATTAGATTTAGGTGCTATAGATATTTTACCAAAACCAAAGTCAGGTGGAAATCTTGATTGGCTTACTGGTGATTTAGAGAGAAAAATAAATATTCTGAAACGAGTTGTTGTCTTCTCTAGAAAATCTTATAATGAAAAATCATTTTCACCACCTGTAAATGATCACTACAAAAAAGATGAATATCAAATTGTTGCTATTGGTGCATCAACAGGTGGCCCTCAAGCATATCAAAAAATTTTTTCTGAGATAAATCCAAAATTCAATTTACCCATTGTTTGCGCTCAACATATTAGCGAAGGTTTTACAAATAGCTTGGTCTCATGGTTAAGCTCAACTTCAAATTTAAAAATCCATTTGGCATCTGATCAAGAAATTATGAAACCTGGAATTATTTATTTTCCACCAGATGGATTTCATATCAAAGTAGATAAGCTAAAAATTCAATTGGATCCAAACAAAGGAAACTATAAACACAAGCCTTCTATTGATTGCTTATTTAATTCAATTTTTGAAAACTACGGATCTAAGTCTATAGCTGTCTTATTAACTGGAATGGGATCGGATGGAGCAGAAGGTTTAGAAAAAATACGCAAGGCTGGAGGGTATACAATTGCACAAGATGAGGCAACTTCCATAGTGTATGGAATGCCCCGTGTAGCAAAAGAAAATGGCAGTGTGAAAGAAGAATTACCAATTGAAAAAATAGCTTCTCGCTTACTCATAATGGGAGGAGCATCTTGAAAGATTCAAAAATTTTATTTGCTGAAGATAGTACAATTCAAGGAACAATTTTAAAGAAGCTATTAACCCAAAGAGGCTTCGATGTTCGTTGGGCAAAAAATGGAGAAGAAGGTTGGAACTTACTTCAAGATTTTCAACCTTCTCTCATTATCTCCGATGTAGAAATGCCAATTTTAGATGGATACGAGTTCTGCAGTCGAATAAAAAAAGATTTAAACTTTCGAAACATACCTGTTGTTTTGTGTTCTAGTTTGTCAGACCCTGAAGATATTATTCGTGGGATAGAGTGTGGAGCTAATGGATACATAACCAAACCATATGAAGAATCCTTTCTGATGTATCGAATCGAATCCATTTTGAATAACATGGAACAAGATGTCGAAGATAATAATCCTATCGATGTTCAATATGCAGGTAAAACATATACTATCCAAGCAAGTAAAATGCATATGATGCAGATTCTTTTATCAATATATGAAAATACTGTTAAGAAGAATAAAGAACTGCTAATTACGCAGATTGATTTGCAACATAAAGCTCAGGAATTAGAGAAAAGCTTACAAGAGTCAGAAAGACTTCTTCGCAATATTCTCCCAGAAAAAATAGCTGATAGATTAAAATCTCAAGGTTTCGACAAACCAGAGTATTTCGAAAGTGTTTCTGTACTTTTTACTGACTTTAAAGGATTTACTGATGTAGCTGAATTTATGAGCCCTGACGAATTGGTAGAACAATTGGATCTTTGTTTTGCGCAGTTTGATGCTATAGTAGAGATGTATGGAGTTGAAAAATTAAAAACTATTGGCGATTCTTATATGGCTGCTGGTGGTATTCCTGTTTCAAATCAAACCCACCCTGTTGATCTTATTAGAGCAGCAATGGAAATTAAACAATTTATGGACATGACTAAAAATCTAAGAAAAGACCAAGGACTTCCTTATTGGGAATTGAGGATAGGGATACACACAGGTCCAGTAGTAGCAGGTGTTATTGGAAACAAAAAGTTTGCTTATGATATGTGGGGTGATACTGTAAATACTGCTAGTAGGATGGAATCATCTGGCGAAGTTGGTCGAGTGAATATATCAAGAGATACCTATGAAAAGGTAAAAGATTTTTTTCTTTGTCATTACCGAGGGAAAATTCCTGCTAAAAATAAAGGTTCTATAGATATGTTTTTTGTTGAGAGGATACACCCAGAGCTTTCTCGCGATGAAGAAGGTTTGGTTCCAAATGATAATTTTTTTTCTTTGTATAAAAAGCTAACAGGAAAGTAGATTGTAACTATGAAAAAGTCGATACTAATAAAGGAAGTTAAAACCAAATGATTTATTCCAATCAACAAATTAAAAGAGGAAAGAGTCTTAAATCTTCGTTTCTATTCTTTTTTTCAGTTTTACTTATTCTTCTGATATTTAGTGAACTTTTTATAACGATAAAATCTTTTATAAACTTTTTAGATCAAAAAAAATCACTTCATACAATTCAATTAACAAGTGATTTGATGCTAGGGACGATTGAATTATCTTTGGAAAGAAGTGTCTCTCAAGCAGCCTTACACATTCAAGATCCTGTAAATTCCGAATTTAGAAAATTGTTAGACCGTCAAAGAGATTTAGCAAATCCTCGAATACAAAATGTAATAGATAATACTGAACAAACTATAGTAAAAGAAAAATTAAAAGATATCATGAATCGATTAGAAAAAATTCGAAGTGATATAGATAGGAATTTAGCTTTACCTTTAAGTCAAAGAGATGTATCTATTGTAAATAATGTTCATGTTTTTTTTCCTCAAGTAATTGAAGATGCAAGATCAGTCAGTAATTTACTTAAGGGAGTGCATATAAATTTGGATAAAGATATCCAAGCTTTAGAAAGTTTACAAGCATTTGCTTGGGAAGCTAGAGAATACGGAGGAAGAGAAAGAACTTATTTAGCAATTGCGGTGTATAACAGATCTGAATTTGACAGCGAGATTCTCGGTCGTATGGAGACATTAGATAGTCATACCCTTTACGCCAAACGAATGATAGATTCTCTTTTTTCAATTAATACATATTCTGAAGATTTGATTGAAGAATATAAAAAAATGAATACTTTATATTTTTCAGATTATTATAATAGGAAAGAAGAATTAAAAAATCAAATTAAAAAGCGAGAATTTAAAGAAAATTTTTCAAATTTTTTCCAGTATTCATCGGATGCTCTTGATTCCATCGTTCAATTAGTTCAATCATCTGCTGAAGAATTAGTTCCTGTACAGGAACAAGTTGTACGCAATGCATTTATTCAATTTTCTGTTAGTTTAATTGTAACCATTGTTGCTGTTGGAATTGGTTATTTTTCCATTAGATATTCAACTAAAACATTAATTGATCGAATAACAGAAGCTTCTCAAGTATTAAAGAAGTTAGCATCAGGGGAAAAATCAAATGATGTAAATATCTCTGGTGTACTTGCTATTGAAATTGCTGATTTAATAGAAGCTGCTCAAACATTCCGAAAAAATATGCTCGAATTGGAAGATTTGATATCTGACCAATCTGCTGCGGTTAACCAGACAACAACGACTATGATTTCATTGGAAAAGTCCTCAAGACGAACAGCAGAAGATGCACAAGAAGGTGTGAAAAAATCTCAGACAGCACTCAATATTGCAGAAGATGGTGCAATTATGGGTGACAAAATGAACCAAGTCCAAGCTCAAGTTGAGAAAGTTGTGGATGAAATGGCCCAAAAAATAGATCTCTTAGTTGAACAAACAGGTGATATTTCAACGATAGTTAGTTTGGTAGGTGAATTAGCTAACCAAACAAATATGCTTGCTTTAAATGCGGCAGTAGAGGCAGCAAGAGCTGGTGAGTTTGGAAAAGGATTCTCAGTAGTTGCTTCTGAAATTCGAAAGCTTGCTGATGAATCCAAAAATTCAGCATCTAGAATACAAAGTATTTTGCTTGAATTTAAATCATCATCTCAAGAAGCAATTCAATTGAGTAGAAAAGGTAAACAATTTGTTGATGAAGGATCTACAATAGTAAATTATACAACAGCAAAATTTAAAGAAGTATCAATAACTTCTCGATTTGTTTCAGAAACTATAGAAACCATAGCATTAAACTTAAAGGAACAATCACGTGCATATGGAGAAATCACCTTAGCTATGAACTCTCTAAATGATAAAACGAATCGATTTATTAATAATAAATGAGTTAAAATCAATTATTTCTTATTATTGAGTTAGAATTTCAATTTTAATCTAGACAAGAAAAGAATTCCCATTCCAGGAATTCCCGAAATATTGGATGAATCCTCTGCCATGTGCTTAATTTCTTTCTCATATAAATTTCCGGAAGGCAATCACTTTGTCCTTGCTGCCAATAGAGATGAATTTTACGAAAGGAAGACCTTAGCCGCGAATAGTTGGGAAGAAGACCCAAGAGTTTGGGGTGGAAGAGACTTGCAGAATGGTGGTGCTTGGCTAGGTGTTCGAGTAGATGGGAGATTTGCATTTTTAACCAATTACCGAGACTTTCGTTTGAAACCTCTATCATCCCCTATTTCTAGAGGACATCTTGTCCGAGATTTTCTTCTTTCGGAAGAATCGCCTAAAGTTTTTATTGAATCCAGAATCATGAACTCATCTTCCTATGAAGGATTCAATCTTATAATAGGGAATCATACTTCTGCCCATTACTGGAATAACATTAAAAAACTTGAACATGAGCTCAAGCCAGGAATCTATTCTGTTTCAAATGGAATTTTAGATGAGCCTTGGCCTAAACTTCAGAAAGCAAAATCAAGATTTGCTAGCTTGATCGAATCAAGCAACAAGAATCAATTCGATCCTAATCAATTTTTCAATTACCTTCAAGATAAAACACAGGCGGAAGAAGACAAATTGCCAGATACAGGAATTCCTAAGGACAAAGAAAAGGCTTTATCTAGTATTTTTATTGAACTTTCAGGGTATGGAACTCGCTCGTCTACTTTTGTTAGCTTTCCTCAAAATGGAAAAGTAATTCGAGAAGAGCGAGTTTGGATTCCATAATTTAATTATTTTAGTTTTTATTAAAATTATTGTATGCAAAAGTTCTAATTTTATCTGAGCATTTGTTTTTATTTTCTTTTAACATAGTTCTATACTTTATAAAAAATGGAAAGTATTTTGATTTAGTATTTTCTTTCTCAAAAAGTTGATAGCTTAGATTTATTTCATCAATTACTACATTTGTCTGAAAATCACAAATTGGTGTATTGTCCATACCTAAAACATAATCAGACATAAGGCTACGCAAAGTTTCTTCGAGTTCAAATGTTTCTGGTGAGCGAGGTTGTTTCACCAAAAAAGCTTCAATCTTAGTAATTCTTTTTCGCATTTCTTCCCAGCTTATGTGAATCCCCGCATCACAAGCATAAGAACCTCCAGCTTCAGAAATAAGTTCTAAAGATTTTTTCAATGGAAAATTATACGGTTTGAGAATCTCAACATAAAACGGCAAATATTCTATGAATTCGAAGTCTCCTTCACAAAAGCTTGCACTTATTCCATTTTTGTTTAATTCTTGGATTGTAGCATTTTGGAAATCACCATAAGCATCTGAAAGCTTTTGCCTGTATTGATTATCTAGCAAAGATATTGCTGAAAGCATAAATTCTCGAAAAAGTCTAAATGCACTCTCACTCTCAGAGGACTTAGGCGAAAATTTTTTGCTAAATTCTGATCTTGCTTTTGCAACAGAAGAAAGTTCAGAAGGATTTAATTTCTTTAAGAAAGTATAATATGAAATTAAGGAATCCAATGATTTAGCGCTAGTTAAATAATAATCAAAGACAAATCCCTTTGTTCCTAAATACTCAACTTCAATCCATTTCCCTTTCTTTTTGTTGAGACTTATCACTGGATTCGAAGAATCTATCAATCGAACAATGCTTCCACTCGCTAGCAATTTTTCCACACTTCCACTTTGGCTTGCAGTCGCTCTTAAGTAGAGCCAATTCTCAGCTTTTACTTTGTAGAATGTTCCTTCAGCAATAAGTGAAGAATAAGGAATTAGCAAAAAAAATAAAATGATCTTGAAGAGGATTTTGGAATTCATAAAAATTTATCCTAAGAATACAGAATTGGAATAATTAGATATTTTCTTTTTGAATAGTCAAGCAATTTTGAATCGTCAAGCAAATGGTTAAATGAGGAAATAAATTTTTATTTATCTAAATCTTTTCTTGTTGGGAGATAATCTTTCTGACCTCGACACTGTGTCTTCTGAAGATAGTCTATAGTACAAAAAGTTAAGCTATTACGAACATTTTGATTGTTAAGACTAGATTCTTGTCCAAAATAATAATTAGGCCAAAGCAAAGATGCTACTGTACAAGTCTGGAGCAATTGACTGACCCTGTACTCACAAGCAGACCTTTCATCAGTAATGTTGCTGCAATTACTAGAAGCCAAACTTGCTAAAAGGAAAGTAAGTGATAGAATACGAAATTTTTGATTAAGAATATTCATGAAAATGACTTATTTTTCAAAAATATAAACCATTTACTATTTAACAATCTCAAAAAATCTAGAACATGACTTGAAAGCTCACTATGGATGCAAGCCCTTCCGAAATTTCGGGATCTGGAATAAATGTAGCAATTTTGAAATTGAGCCGCTACTTTCGTATTATTTTTTGTATGAAAGTAAATCCGTTGATTGACTTGATAGGTTCGTTTAAGATTTTACTTATAAAATCTTTTAAATCAGTATCAGCATAATATTGCACATCGGGAATGATCTTTTCGAGAGCAAAATAGGAATCCTCATGGGAATTCAAATTTATTGAAGTATAGTGCTTACTTAATTCAGAAAGGCCCTGTACGTAATCTTCCTTTTCCCATGAATTTGCAGTAAAATCACGAGTATCACAATTAAATCGAGCAATTCCAAAGCGATTTGAATAAAAGTCTAAATAATCAATATTATCTTCTATTAATGCTATCTTTAACTCACAATTCAGAAACTTTGGCTTTAAGTAATTTCTAAAAAACAAAAAGAATCTATTATCCTCTAAAGATTTAATTTCTTCAAATACTAAGTTCATAATTTCTTAGAAAAATTTATTCATCTTAAGGTATATAATTTTCTTAATAAAATTTCTTATTTTGCATAATTGATATTATAATGTTCTAGAACGAATTGTTCTGCGCCTCTAAAATTTGGTTTATTCAAACCATACAAATAAGTGTTTATATAACTATTAGATATTTTTGGATTTTCTATATAATTAAATGCTTTGCCATCATCGGAATTATACCCAAGAATTCCAATAAATGTTTGTCCTTTCTTATGACAGAATTCAAGGAACTTGCCTGATTCAGAGTATGAAAATTCTACATCGTATGATCTTTTTGTATTATTATTCTGACTTATGTTACTAGATGGTTTTGGATATGCATTAAAACCTATTTTAGAAATGTAGTAGCAAGACCCTAGTTTTAAAGATCTCCAAGAAAAATAAAAACCTTGGTTATTTTTATTCAATGGAAAGTCCACATATTTGTCAAAATCTGTGGATAGAATTTTAGGT